>NZ_JBIIQN010000012.1:0-67073 GCF_044342065.1 Aquirufa sp.
TGAAATCTCCCAAAACATTGGCAAAATTCGAAAGGACTTGTAGTCCAACGGTTGTAAAAATGGCTAATACAGCAATAATCCAATCAAATTTCCCACTCGAAAAGGCTAACAAATTGCCTAGCATGATACTCGCTAATGCAAGTGGCAATGTTCTTGGCCTAGCCGCCTCAACCCATCTATTCATGTATTATTTATTCAACGCTGCTTGAAATTCTGCGCTGGATGGTTTAATTCCTGAAGCAAAGAAATTTACTAATTCGCCTTTTTCATTGATTACATACTTGCAAAAGTTCCAGCTTGGTTCTTTCTCATTCCAGCCATTCTGAGATTTGTCACTTAGCCATTGATAAAGCTCACATTTGCCAGCTCCTTTAACAACAACTTTTTCCATCATTTGAAAGGAAACACCATAGTTTTTCAAGCAGAATGATGCAATTTCCGAATTAGATCCAGGCTCTTGTCCTCCAAATTCATTTGCAGGGAATCCAAGAACAACAATTTCAGGATTTGCTTTGTGGAAAGCTTCCCAGTCGGCGTATTGTGGTGTATATCCACATTTAGATGCCGTATTCAAAATAACGATTTTTTTGCCTTTGAATTGGCTAAAATCAATTTCTTTACCGTCAATTCCATTCATTTTGAATGAAAAGAAGTTTTTGTCAGACGCTTGTTCAGCTTGTGCTGGGCGTTCCAATGCTACTTTTTGTGTGAATGGCAAGGCCAATGCAGTTAATAGCGATCCGATTTTCATAAGGCTTACGATCATGGTGATAATAATTAAGATGATTAAAATTTTGTATTTTTTTTTCACGTTACATACGTTGTGGTGCAACTATCCCTAATAACGAAAGGGATGCCTGTATTGTTTCACCAGTTAGCAAAGCTAAATTTAACCGAATGTTTCGGTTATCTTCATTTTCTTCGTTCAAAATACTCAATTCATTGTAAAATTTATTGAATTGCTTCGCTAAATCATAGGTGTATTGTGCAATGACCGAGGGAGCAAATTGTTCAGCTGCTTCTTGAATTTTCGATTTATAATTACCCAATAGGTAGATTAATTCTTGTTCAGATTCCATTAATGTATGGGTTTTATCTGAGCTAATTTTCATGTTGATTCCCATGGAATTTGCTTTACGCGTCATCGAGCAAATTCGAGCATGTGTATATTGAATAAATGGTCCTGTATTGCCTTGGAAATCAATCGATTCCTCCGGATTAAACAACATACGTTTTTTAGGGTCAACCTTCAGTAGAAAATATTTTAATGCGCCTAAGCCCAATTGGTTAAATAAAGCATTGGATTCGTCGGCTGAGAATCCATCTATTTTACCTAATTCCATGGTGCGTGATTGCGCCGTTTGAACCATTTCTGCCATTAAATCATCGGCGTCTACGACCGTTCCTTCTCTCGATTTCATTTTGCCACTCGGCAAATCCACCATCCCGTAGGATAAATGATAATTACCCTCTGAAAATGGCTTGTTTAATTTCTTTACAATATGGAATAAGACCTCAAAATGATAATCTTGTTCATTTCCTACCACATAAACGGAACGCTTAGCACCAAAATCTTCATATTTCAATTGTGCGGTGCCCATGTCTTGCGTAATGTAAACCGATGTTCCATCGCGACGCAAAACCAACTTTTCATCCAATCCTTCCGCTGTTAAATCAATCCAAACAGACCCATCGTCTTTTCTGTAAAATACCCCTTGAGCTAAACCTTCGTCCACTAATTTTTTGCCCAACAAATACGTGTTGGATTCACGATACATTTTATCAAAACTGACTCCCATTTGAGCATAACTCTTTGCAAAACCATCGAAAACCCAGGTGTTCATTGTTTCCCATAAAGCAATGACTTTCGGGTCATTTTGTTCCCAGGCCAACAACATATCCTGTGCTTTCAATAGGATAGGAGCTTGCTTTTTAGCCTCCTCGGCATCGATTCCTTGATTAACTAAATCTTCAATCTCCACTTTATAGGCTTTATCAAAAGCTACATAATATTTGCCTACTAAATGGTCTCCTTTAATTCCAATTGACTCTGGTGTTTCGCCATTGCCAAACAGTTGGTAAGCCAACATCGATTTGCAAATATGAATACCACGGTCATTGACCAAATTGGTTTTAATCACTTCATATCCAGCTGCTGCCAAAATTTGAGCAACCGAAAAACCTAAAAAATTATTACGCAAATGCCCTAAGTGTAGGGGTTTATTGGTATTAGGTGATGAATATTCAATCAGGACCTTTTCATTTTTATTCGCTAATTCAAATGGACAATCGTCTTGATTTAGGTTATCCAAAATTTGGATCCAAACGGCATCGTTTAAACTTAAATTAAGAAAACCTTGTACAACTTGGTATGCTTTAATGTGAGGATTATTTGCCACTAGGTAGGCTCCTAATTTCTCGGCAATTTGAGCGGGTGCAGCTCCCGCTTGTTTGGTATATGGGAAAACAACGAAAGTGAAAGTTCCCTCAAATTCCTTTTTGGTTTCTTGTAAGACGATTTCTTGCGCATCGATGGTAAAAAGACTTTTTAAGCCAGCTTGCAAGCTTTTTTGAATCGATTGTTGGATAATGAGCATGTTGAAATCAACGGGTTTAATGAAAATCAATGGCTGCAAAGGTAGCCAATTAAGGGCAAACATTGACTTGTTAGGGGCATTTTTGACGAATTTAATCTTACCTTTGTGGCCATGTCAGCTAATATTTATCATGATGCAATTTCATCTCTTAAAGCAGGAGGTGTAATTCTTTATCCCAGTGATACCATATGGGGTTTGGGATGTGACGTTCGCATGACTGCAAGCATTGAAAAATTGTTAGCAATCAAACATCGTCCTACCGAAAAAGGATTGATTGTTTTGATTTCAAAGATTGAGCAATTAAGTGAGTATGTAGAGGAGGTACCGGAGATTGCGTGGGATTTAGTGGAGTTTGCTGAAGATCCCTTGACGATAATTTATCCTAAAGGTAAAAATGTCAGCTCACATTTATTGGGGCCTGATGGTAGCATTGCCATCCGTTTGGTAAAAGATGATTTCTGCAAGGGGTTAATTTATCGTTATCAACGCGGTATCGTTTCGACTTCTGCGAATGTTTCGGGGGAGCTTTTTCCAAGTAATTTTGATGCAGTTTCAGATTCGATTAAAAAAGAAGTTGATTTTATTTTAAAAAATCCTACTTCAGGTAAGGAGCATAAGAAACCATCTAAAATTGTCAAATTAGGTTTAGGTGGGGATTACTCATTGATAAGAGGATAGATGAAAACAGGGCAGGAGATAATTTCTGATGCTATATTTATGCGAATTGGTGCCGCAGCAGACCGAATTCAAATGGATTCATATGTTGTCGGGGGCTTTGTTCGTGATCAGTTACTAGGTCGACCTTGTAAGGATATTGATGTAGTTTGTATTGGTTCTGGAATCGCGCTTGCGGAGGAGGTTGCTAAAGAGTTTGATTTACCGGATCATGCAGTTTCAGTTTTTAAAAACTTTGGAACGGCCATGTTGAAAGTTGATGACTGGGAACTTGAATTTGTAGGTGCCCGAAAGGAATCCTATCAAAGAGATTCACGAAAACCTTTGGTGATGGAAGGGAGTCTTGAGGATGACCAAAATCGTCGGGATTTTACGATTAATGCCATGGCTGTGCAATTGAATCAGTCAAATTGGGGACATTTATTAGATCCATTTAACGGTATTGCCGATTTAAAGTCAAAAATTATTCGTACTCCTTTAGAGCCCGGAGTTACATTTTCTGATGATCCTTTGCGAATGATGCGAGCTGTGAGGTTTGCGAGCCAGTTGGGTTTTGATATTTTTCCGGAGACATTTGAGGCCTTGCAACGTGAAAAAGATCGCTTGGAAATTATTTCTTTTGAACGAATTTCAGAAGAGTTAAATAAACTGATTCTCTGTAGTAAACCGTCCTATGGTTTTTTACTATTGGATGCTTGTGGAATTTTGCCGTTGATATTTCCTGAATTTGTCAAACTGAAAGGGGTTGATACCGAAGAAGGGAAGGGGCATAAGGATAATTTTTATCATACCTTACAAGTATTGGATAATATAGCTGACAATACGAATGATCTTTGGTGGCGATGGGCTGCGATTTTGCATGATATTGCGAAGCCACAAACCAAGCGATTTGTCAAAGGCAAGGGTTGGACATTTCATGGTCATGAAGAAATGGGAGCTCGTCAAGTTCCGACTATTTTTAAGCGACTTAAGTTGCCACTTAATGAGAAAATGAAACTAGTTCAAAAACTTGTTCGTTTGCATTTGCGCCCCATTGCTCTTTCAAAAGAAGAAATTACACATTCAGCACTCCGAAGACTTTTGTTTGAAGCTGGAGATGAGTTGGAGGCGCTTATGACACTTTGTCGAGCTGATATTACGTCTAAAAATGGCGAAAAAGTGAAGCGCTATTTGCGTAATTTTGACCTGGTAGAAGAAAAGTTGAAGGAGGTTGAGGCTAGTGATTCAATTCGTAATTTTCAACCTGTTATTACAGGTGAGATGATTATGCACGTTTTTGATATTGGCCCTGGAAAGGAAATTGGATTGATTAAAATTGCTGTCCGTGAGGCAATTCTCGAAGGTAAAATTCGTAATGATTTTGAATCTGGTTGGGACTTGATGATTCATGAAGGAAAGTCTTTAGGCTTGAGTCCGATGATTTCGAAGGAAGATTTTCTTAATACCATCTCCTAATCTATATTTATCAGTTTTTTAGCTTTAATTCTCGATCGACTTGTTTAGATTTAGTGGTAAATCCTAACCACATGAAACACGTCATTCGAAACATTCGCAAAATGCGCAATAATCGCGAGTTATCGCAAGAAAATGTAGCATTCAATTTGCAGATTAGCCAAAGTAGCTATGCTAAAATGGAATCCGGGCAATCAAAACTAAGTGTAGATCGATTGTATCAATTAGCCTCTTTTTTTAAAATTTCAGTGGAGGAATTATTGAAAGAATAAGCAGTCCCTAGCGAGGGACTGCTTGTAGATTTTCTAGTTTTTTTCTGATTTTTTGACCGATCGATTCCATAGCTTTTGAAAATAATTCAGGTACAGCTTTTTCTATAGCTGCCTGCTCAAGCTGACTTGCTATATTCAAATGCATGATTTTAAAGTGGCCATTTATTTTTATTGTAATTTGTTGATTGGCATCGGTATGCACCTCCTCTAAATTATTTCGGAATTCTTCTAATTCGGATTTTAGATCTTCTATGGTATTTTGATTCATGGGTATTGATTTTATTTGGCGGAGCTTACACCCCGCCAACTATTATTTGAATATGGAAATTATATCTTTGAGTACGCCTGTTGCCCAATCAAAGCCCTCTTTAAATCCTTGTTTAAAATCAGAAAACCAGCCACCACCATGAATGGATTGTAATTCCTCTTCAGACAAATTTTTCCACGTAGTTATTTGTGTTTCCATGAGTATATTAGGTTAAAAGTAGTATCAATCCTCCGGTGTAAATAACTGCTGCGACCACAACTGCTATGCCAGTTATGATACCTAAGATTTCCCAGAATCCCCCACCATCAATGCTTGTGAGTTCTGTAATATTTAATTCTTGCATTCCCCATATTGAAATGGGTATGATTTCTTTTTTCATGATCGTACATGTTTATAGGGTTAGGTAACATTATAGTCTCGAGCTACAGTTTAAAATTACCAGAAGAATCAGGTCTTGTTTATTCGAAAGTGTGGTATTTAATTCTATTTCAGATTAAAAAACTGATAAAAAAAAGGTCGCCTGTTGAGGCGACCTTTTTAATCAATAAAATTCAATGGATTATAAGCGGGTAAATAACTGCTCTTTAGAATAACGAACTTTTGCTGCATTAACCATGTAGTCAGCGTTTGTATCACGCTCACCAACTGCCAGCATTAATACAGAATGCAGGCCTTTTGCATTTAAATCCAATAATTCATCTAATTTGGCAGGAATAAAACCTTCCATTGGAGTCGAATCGATTTTCAAATGAGCGGCAGCAGCAAGTGCGGTTCCCATTGCCAAATACACCTGACGAGCTGCCCAATTTGCCTGAGCTTCTTGCGGACGCTTTAACATAGATCCCGCGATGGCACCACGGTAATCAGCTAATGCTTCCATGGGTACATTACGCGTTTCCGACACCAATTGCATAAATGCATCAATTTTTTCTTCTGTTACTTCATTCCAAGCAGCAAAAACGAGTAAATGAGATGATTCAATCACCTGCGGTTGGCCAAATGCAATGGGCTGAATTTGTGCTCGTAATTCAGGGTTTTCAATAACCAATATTTGGTAAGGTTGTAAACCGAAACCTGAAGCAGATAAGCGAATAGCCTCCAGTAAGATTTCAATTTTTTCTGATGGTACTTTGGCACCATTCATTTTTTTTGCCGCATAGCGCCAAGATAAATCATCTAGTAAGGACATAGTTTTTTAAGAATATTTAAATAAAAAATAAAGCCGAGATGCAACATTACACCTCGGCTTTTAGGCGGATAAATTTATTCGCTAACCAACGAAACTACTAATTTGAAATCATCCATGATTGCTTTGTCACCGATGGACTCAAAGAATTTCTTTGAATTGTATTGAATGTTGTAATCTGTACGGTCAATTGTGATTGTAGCTTTTGCTGATACTTTTCCATTTCCTCCTACCGCTATTTGAGCAGGGAATGAGATTGATTTTGTAATTCCTTTAATTGTTAGATTACCGGTTACTTGTGAACCCGCTACTTTGGTGATTACGAAAGTGGCAGTTGGGAATTTTTCAACTTCGAAGAAATCGCCTGAAGAAATGTGACCAATAAACTTTTGGTTATAGTTTGGATCAGTGATATCCAATGCTTTGATGGATTTCAAATCAATCGTGAAGTTACCTCCTACAATTTTTTTTCCATTTACATTTAATGAACCGGCAGAAATGGCTACCGTTCCATTGTGCTTTCCTGTTACTTTTTCTGCATACCAAGCGATTGAACTCGCTGATGTGTTCAATTTAACGGCTTTCGGTGCAGCGAAAGAAGAAATACTCATAACGAGCGCTGTCAAGATTAGGCTTACTTTTTTCATTTTGTTTATTTGTTTAATTGTTCGTAAATACACTTCTAAACTCATCCAATAAGTCATTTAATTGACTCATTTTGTCTGGATTAATGCTTTGGAAATTCATTTCCCATGCTTTTTGTACCTGATCGATCTCACCTAAAATTGTTAAGCCGGCAGGTAAAATTATAATGTCTACTGCCCGGCGGTCGTGCGGACATTCTTTTCGTAAAACAAATTTCTTCTCTAAAAGTTTGTCGACCAAACGCGACGCATTCGACGTTTTGTCCAACATCCGTTCTGTAATGGCTAAAACGGTCATGGGGTTATTTTGTTGCCCACGTAAAATTCGTAAAACATTATATTGCTGGGGGGTAAGACCGAAAGGTTTTAATAATTCATGCATTTTTTGCATCATCCAGTTGCCTGTGAAGATGATGTTAACCACCGACTTGCTTGTCTCTGAAATAAACGTTCGCTGCTTTAAGTCCTCTGAAATTCCCATAATTGAAATTTGATGTAGCAAAATTAAATGTAATTACATTAAATACAAATGTTTTTAAAATTAATTTTTTAAAACGTCCAATTAAACCTTAATTTTGGCTATGCAAGATTCCTTTAGCTTACAGTTTCCTCTTATTTTAGCTTCTAACTCGCCTCGGCGCAAGGAGATATTAACCCAGTCAGGTTTTCAGTTTACTGTACTTCCTTCGGACGTTGATGAGTCTTTTCCTGCAGATTTGAATGCGCAGCATGTACCCGCTATGCTTGCAGAGCGCAAGGCGAGGGCGCTTTTGGATACCTGTTCTAATACGTTAATTCTCGCAGCAGATACCGTTGTGATTTTAGGGGATGAAATTTTAAATAAGCCTGCCGACAAACAAGAGGCATTACTAATGCTTAAAAAGCTTTCAGGTCGAACGCACGAGGTTGTTACGGGTATTGCTTTGGCCACTCCGCAAGGAATAGTGACCACAGCTGATTCAGCTTTTGTGAAATTTAGGGAATTAGCCGACTGGGAAATGGAATGGTATGTTCGGGGTGGAGCTTCATTAGATAAAGCGGGCGCTTATGGTGTCCAAGATTTTATAGGTATGGCTGGTATTCAGGAACTAAATGGATCTTTTTATACCGTTATGGGTTTACCCATTTACCAGGTTTACCAATTACTCCAGCCTTATATTTTGGAATCAAAGCAAATGCCTTTGGGTATTTAAATTGAGAAACTCTCACCACAACCGCAGGTGCGTGAAGCATTTGGGTTCTTAAATTGGAACCCTTTTCCATTTAACCCATCTGAGAAATCAAGTTCAGTTCCGGCAAGATAAAGAATTGATTTTTTGTCTACCATTACCTTGACACCCTTATCTTCAAAAATCATATCCGTGTCCTTGGGTTCTGATGCAAAGTCTAATTGATACATTAATCCTGAGCATCCACCGCCTTCAACAGCAACGCGAACATTGAATGCTTCAGTTAATCCTTCGTTTTGACGAATTTCTTTGATGCGATTTGCGGCAATTTCTGAGATAGTAATCATGTCATTTACACTTTAGATACTACAAAGATAAATAAATATTCAATAAAACTTCATCTTATTTAGAGTGAATCTAAATAAACTATGGTTTTGTATTATTTTAGGTTTTAATTTTGTGGTTCATTAGCCTTATACACTTATATCGATATGTTATCAATTAAAAATTTACATGCGCGAATTGGAGAAAAAGAAATTCTTCGGGGGATAAATTTGGAAGTAAAAGCTGGCGAGGTTCATGCCATCATGGGTCCAAATGGTTCAGGTAAATCAACATTGGCCTCCGTTTTGGCTGGTCGAGAAGATTATGAGGTGACCGAAGGTTCTGTAGATTTTTTAAATAAGGATTTGTTAGACCTAGCGCCAGAGGAACGGGCTGCTGAAGGTGTTTTCTTGGCTTTTCAATATCCAGTTGAAATTCCGGGTGTTTCCACAACCAACTTTATGAAATCTGCGGTGAATGAAATCCGCAAATATCGTGGAGAGGAGCCATTAGATGCTGTACAATTTCTGAAAATGTTTAAAGAGAAAATGGCGTATGTGAATATTGATCAGTCTCTTTTAAGTCGTTCGTTAAATGAGGGTTTTTCAGGAGGGGAGAAGAAACGAAATGAGATTTTTCAAATGGCTGTTTTAAATCCCAAGTTGGCCATTTTAGATGAAACTGATTCTGGTTTGGATATTGATGCGTTACGGATCGTCGCTGAAGGGGTAAATAAATTGAAAAGTCCTACCAATGCGACTATTGTTGTCACACACTACCAACGATTATTGGATTACATAGTACCTGATTTCGTTCATGTACTTTATAAGGGGCGTATTGTTAAATCGGGAACAAAAGAATTAGCGCTTGAATTAGAGGAAAAAGGATATGATTGGATCATTTCGGCATTAGTAGATTAATCATGGCAACAGACACACTCGTTACTATTTCCCTCGGGAAAGAAAAGCAAGCGGCCATGGATCGTTTCTTGGCCAAAGGATTCCCAACAAACAAATGGGAAGAATGGAAGTACGCTTCCTTGAAATCGCTAAATGATTTCGATTGGAATTGGAATACATCGGAAGCACCGAAGCATAAAGCAATTGCATCGCTAGATACATCCCTACATTTGCAATCTTTGAATGGAAAATTTGAAGTATTGGGTAGCTTACCTACCGGGGTTGAAATTTTAGCGTTTATTGATTTTGCCAAACAAAATCCTGCTTTTATGGCTGTTTGGTCTAAGCGAAATCAAATTTTGGATCAAAACTCCTTGTATGATTTGAATGATGCTTTAACAAGCTCACATCAGGTTATTTGGGTGAAAGAAGGGGTTAAGCTTGAAAAACCTATTTTGCATCAGTATGTTGCCGATGTTTCTATTGCCTCTGCGATTCAAACTAAGTTGTTGATTTATCTAGAAAAGGAAGCTTGCCTAACTTGGGTTGATGATTTATCCACTGGTTCTGCATCTGAATCCATTCTTTCGAATTATGTGCAAGAGGTTTGGGTTGATGCATCTGCGCATTTAACCTTTGTAAAAACACAAGATTTTGCTCAGAAAACAACGCATGTAGATCATACATACATCTTTCAACAAGGCAATAGTCAAGTTGATATGTTCACTTTTTCCATAAATGGAGGATTTGTACGAAATAATTTGCATTTCTACGTGGATGGTGAAAATGTCCTTTCAAATTTGAATGGCTTGTATGTTCCAGGAAACAATGAATTTATTGATTCGCACACGGTAGTTGATCATCGCATGCCTAATTCTGAATCCAATGAATTATACAAAGGTGTTTTATTAGGTAATTCAACAGGGGTGTTTAATGGTAAGATTTTTGTCCGTCCAGATGCACAAAAAACGAATGCTTTCCAATCTTGTAAAAATGTGTTGGCCTCAGATAAAGCCACCATGAATACAAAACCGCAATTGGAAATTTGGGCTGATGATGTAAAATGTTCACATGGGACTACAACAGGTCAATTGAGCGATGAAGCTTTGTTTTACCTGCGTTCTAGGGGTATATCTGAGGAAGCATCGAAAACATTGTTGATGCTGGCTTTCGTCCAACAAGTTATTGATAAGGTAGAAATTCCTGCTTTGAAAGAATCAATCTCAAATCGGGTGGTTGAAAAAATACAACAAGCCTTAGGCGCATAATCATGGTAGAAGGATTAAATATCGAGCAAGTAAGAAAGGATTTTCCCATTTTGGACCAACAAGTTAACGGGTCACCTTTGGTATATTTCGATAACGCTGCAACGACGCAAAAACCCCAAGTGGTGATTGATGCGTTGAACCAGTATTACACAAAAGATAATGCCAATATCCACCGAGGCTTACATACACTCGCCGAGCGAGCAACGACCGGTTATGAATTGACACGTAAAAAGTTGAAAGACTTTCTACATGCGGCCTCCACCGATCAAATCATCTTTACATCTGGTACAACGGCGAGTGTTAATCTAGTCGCACAATCGTATGGCCGTGCCAATTTTTCCAAAGGGGATGTGATTTTGGTTTCGAATTTGGAACACCATTCAAACATTGTTCCTTGGCAACTGATTGCTCAAGAGACTGGTGCTGAAGTACAAGTTATACCAGTTGATGAAATTGGTGTATTGGACATTTCAGCATATAAATCATTATTGACAGACCGCGTTAAGTTTGTTGCGGTCAATCATGTTTCAAATGCAATTGGGACCATAAATCCAATCAAACACATGATTGATTTAGCGCACGAAGTAGGAGCAAAGGTTTTAATTGATGGGGCACAATCCGTCGCTCATTTTGATATTGATGTTCAAGCCTTGGGTATCGACTTTTTAGCCTTCTCTGCGCATAAATTGTTTGGGCCAACGGGTGTTGGTGTCTTGTATGGGAAACGCGAATTACTGGAGGCAATGCCACCGTATCAGGGAGGGGGAGAAATGATTAAAGAAGTTAGTTTCGCAGGAACTACGTACAATGAATTGCCCTATAAATTTGAGGCGGGAACTCCCAACATCGCTGATGTGTATGCTTTTGGATTCGCGTTAGACTATCTAAAATCTTTGCCTAAAAATTCGGTTTGGGAGCAGGAGAAATCTTTATTGGATTATGCTACTGAACAATTATGTGGAATTGATGGTTTACGTATCATCGGTCAGGCACCTGAAAAAATTGCTGTGGTGAGTTTTATCATCGAAGGTATACATCCACAAGACATTGGTGTTTTGCTAGATAAGTTTGGCGTAGCTATTCGGACTGGTCACCATTGTGCTCAACCGTTGATGGCGCGTTATGAATTAGTAGGAACTTGTCGGGCGTCCTTCGCGTTTTACAATACCAAATCAGAGATTGATTTATTTGTTAAAGCGTTGAAGCGTGCGATTATGATGTTGAGTTAATATGGCAGCAACAATAAATGAAACCCAAGAGGAGTTGATTGAGGAGTTTGGCCTTTTTGATGATTGGGCGGATAAATATGAATATTTGATAGATTTGGGCAAGAAGCTTTCCCCGATGTCAGAATCATTTAAAACGGAGGAAAATGTCATCAAAGGTTGCCAGAGTAAAGTTTGGTTGCATGCAGAGAAGCAAGGGGATTTGATTGTTTTTCAGGCGGATTCTGAAGCAATAATTGTTAAAGGTATGATCAGTATGCTGATTCGTGTTTTATCGAATCACACGCCATCGGAAATCATGCAAGCTGATTTGTATTTTATTGATCAAATTGGAATGGCACAGCATTTGGCACAGACCCGTTCAAATGGATTGGTATCCATGGTTAAACAAATGAAAAATTATGCAGTTGCATTTAATGCATTAGCTTAAGAAGATATGAGTATGACAGAAGTAGAATTAAAGGAAGCGGTTATTAAAGCAATAAAGACGGTATATGACCCCGAAATTCCGGTGGATGTGTATGAGTTAGGGTTGATTTATGAGATAAAAATATTCCCAGTAAATAACGTCTATATTTTAATGACTTTGACTTCACCCTCTTGTCCTTCAGCTGAAAGTATTCCAGTAGACATTGAAAAAGCTGTAAGGGAAGTAGAAGGTATTGCTGAGGTTTCCGTTGAATTAACTTTCGATCCACCATATGCACAAGATATGATGTCAGAAGTCGCCAAATTGGAACTTGGTTTTATGTAAATATGTTTAGCAATTTAAATTAAAAATATATGTATCCAGAACATTTAGTACATCCCATGCGGATGGATATCGTAGAAGGCGGATTTCAAGAATTGAAGTCGGCAGCTGAAGTGGAAGATACCATGGCAAAATCAGGTACGACGTTGTTATTTATCAACTCGGTATGTGGTTGTTCAGCATCCACTGCACGTCCAGGCGTGAAAGGTGCTGTTGCGGCATCTGCTAAAAAGCCTACCAATTTAGCGACGGTTTTTGCGGGTGTAGATCAGGAAGCTACTCAAAAGGCTCGTGAGTACACATTGCCTTACCCTCCATCATCTCCATCTATTGCTTTGTTTAAGGATGGTGAATTAGTGCATTTTGTTGAGCGTCATCATATTGAAGGTCGTTCGGCAGCTTTAATTGCCCAACATTTAGAAGGCGTTTTTGAAGAATTCTGTTAAGTAAAAAAGGAGCCATTTGGCTCCTTTTTTACTGTAATAAATAGCCGTTCATCGAACGGCTATTTTCATTTTACTGTTTTGGTGCACCACCCACAGCACCTGATTCAGATGGCGTGTTTTTAGCTTTCTCAGCCATTTTCTTGGCAGCACCCTCATAATCTCCTGCTTTGATGAAGGACATCTTCGTCAAATCAATCGTCTTACGTGTAGCTTCTAAAATTTGTCCTGGTGTTAAGTTTTTCACCGTGTTTTCCAAATCTTCTGACCACTTTAAGTTACGACCTAAATACAGGTTGCTATTTAATGTTCCTACCAATGCATTGTCTTGTGAACGTGTTACTTGTTTAGATTGAATCCAAGACTTTTTCGCTTCTTCGATTTCCTTCTCCGTAAATCCTTCTTTCAAGACTTTCTCAATTTCCTCCTTGAATGCTGCTTCTAATTTAGCGATGTTCTCGGGAGCGTAAATGGCATAACCTAAAAACGCGCCATTTTCATCCAATGCACTTGCTGCAAATTGTGATCCTACACCATAGGATAAACCTTCCTTTTGACGGATGCGATTCATTAAGCGAGAACTTAATCCACTTCCACCACCTAGCATGTAGTTGCTTAATTCAAGAGCGGCATAATTCGGATCAGAATCAGAGATTTTTAACGGCTGATAAGCTAAGAAAAAGGCATTTGCTTTATCAGGGGTTTCAATTGATTTAACTTGACCTTGGTTATCATGGAATTTCTCCGGTATACGCGTGTAGGCCTTTGGAGATTTCCAATCCGCTAATTCAGTCTTAATGAATGCTTTAATTGCGGCTTCATCAAAGTCGCCCACTGCAGAGAATGTCGCATTGGACGCTCCATAGAATCCTTTGTAAAATGCAATAGCATCTTCAAGTTTTGCTGCACCATAGCGTTCTGTTTGTTCCGCCATGGTCGGTTGGTAACGCACATCATTCTTAGGGTAGTGTGCTGTTCGCCATTGTCCTAAAACGTCCATTGCTTTCGCTTGCGGCTCTGATTTTTGACCTTCAATTTGCGTTAAATTTTCCTGCTTTAGTTTTTCAAACTCATCTGCTGGGAAAATAGGTTGTTTCAGTGCTTCTGCAACTAATTGTAACGCGGGCAATAAATTATCGCGTGTTGTCTCGATACTAACATTCGCTTGACGTGCCTCACCTGATATGGATACACGAGCTTTCAGTTTATCCAATTCATCTTGGAATTGTTGGCGTGTATGTTTCGCTGTACCTTTGCTCAACATATCTGCCGCTAAATCTGCGGCAGTAGCAGTTCCCAACAGTGTTTTCTCATCTCCAAAACGTAATGTTAAACGAGCGTAAACTGAATTTCCACGGGTCTTTTTAGGCAATAGCGCTAATGAAATCCCGGCAATTTTTTCTGTTTTTGTTCTAGCATCGATATTGCTTGGCGATGGATCAAAAGCTTCTCCTTCTGCTACCGCTGCTTTACCTTTAAAGTCCTTTAATACTTCTGAGGCTTCTTTTGCTTCTGGTATCTCAGCACGATCTGGTTTTTCTGTTGGATAGAAAATTCCAGATGTACGATTTGCCGATTTAAAGTATTTCTGTGCCACGCGTTGTACATCAGCTGCTGTTACTTTTTCCAATTGGTTACGCGTGTGGAATAATAAGCGCCAATCTCCTTGGGCAATAAACTCAGATAAACCCACACCTACACGTTGTGCATTATTTAAAAGTAATTCGATGTTTTTGATTCCTTTGGTTTTGATACGATCCACCTCTTCTTGCGTAGGTGCTTTTTTAGCAAATTGTTCAATCGTTTCGATCATGATATTTTTTACCGAATCAACCGATTTGTTCTTCAATACCTCAGCACCGAAATATACCAAACCAGGTTCTTTTAACTGCATGGTATATCCAAATTGACTAGATGCTTTCTTTGTATCGATTAATGCTTTGTACAAGCGTCCTGAAGGAGCATCGGTTAATAAATCAACCAGCACATCGCAAGCAATGAAATCTGGATGTAAACCTGATGGGATATGATATGCCATGCCTACTTGTTGGACATCGCCCACGCGTCGTAAAATCACATCGCGCTCACCATCTTGTGTCGGCTCAGCAGTAAATGTTTTCGTTAAAACACGTTCTGGACGTGGAATTACCCCAAATTTCTCATTGATTAATTTCAATGTTTTTACCGGGTCAAATTTACCTGCCACCAATAATACCGCATTATCTGGTTGGTAATACTTGCGGTAATATGCCTGCAAGTTCTCGATAGGTACTTTTTCGATATCAGAACGAGCCCCAATGGTTGAATTACCATAATTATGCCATAAAAATGCGGTCGATACCACACGTTCCATTAAAATTGAGCCTGGGTCGTTTTCTCCCATTTCAAATTCATTTCGAACTACCGTCATTTCTGTTTCTAGCTCGCTTTTAGCAATGCGGGAATTGATCATACGATCAGCCTCCATATCCAATGCCCAATCTAAATTCTCGTCCGTTGATGCAAAAGTTTCAAAGTAGTTCGTACGATCTAGCCAGGTTGTCCCATTGAATTGAGCCCCATGATCCGAAATTTCTTTCGCTACATCTTTGTGTTTTTCTTTGGTCCCTTTAAAAACCATATGCTCCAATAGGTGAGACATACCCGTCTCACCATACCCCTCGTGGCGAGAACCTACCAGGTAGGTGATATTCACCGTAATGGTTTGTTTCGAAGGATCAGGGAAAAGTAAAACTTTTAAGCCGTTGGCCAACTGATATTCTGTGATTCCTTCAGCAGAAGTAATTTTTTCAGGAATTGGTAGTGATTTCGGTTTTTGCTGTGCAAAAGCGCTACTTCCTAGGCAAAGTAGTGCCAAACCTGTGTAGAGTAGTTTTTTCATATTAAAAATTTAAAATTTTTACGAATTTAAAGAAGATGTTGGTACCTCCAAATCCTTTAGGATAAATGGATGAAAACTTATGTTATTGGAAACTATTTATTTTTTATACTGTTGAATTAATTTAAATATGGCCTTTTGCGTTTCTAAATTGGGGAAATAATCGAACATAATGACATGTTTATCGTAGTCGAGCATTAGACCAGATTCAAGAAAATGAAATGCCTCTTTAAATTGTGCCGCCTTGATAAGAAAAATGGCAGATCGATAATACAATTCAGCTTCTTCAGGTAATTCATCAATGGCAGACAACATGATATCAGCAGATTTTTCATAATCTCCAAGTTCAAAGTGCATTTGAGCCCATTTGACCCAAGTAGGAGCGAAGAAGGAGTCTAACTCAACGGATTTTTGGAATGCTTCATCCGCGGAAACCGGATTGCCTAAATAAGCCTCAACATCAGCTAATCCTGTCCAATATAGCGGATTCGTTTCGTTCAATTTGATTGCCTTTTTTAGGAAATGCAAGGATTCAAACCATTTATCTAATTCCGTTAGGCAAACTGCTAAACCGTAGTAACCTTCATCCCACAAGGGGTCTATTTTCACTGCATCCTTATAGAAAGTTAATGCATCATCAAAATGGCGTTGTCGCTCAAGGCTGGCACCTAAACAACAATAAAGTTCTGGGTTGGGCTCATCATGCAATAAACAAGTTCGATAGGCTTCTTCCGCTTTGACATATTCCTGCATGTTCATGTAGGTATTGCCTAAATTAAACAAGGATGATGCGAATGTGGGTTCAATTGCCAAGGAGTATTCATAGGCATCTATTGCCTTCTCATATTTCTTTTGCTTCGAATAAGCTATACCTAAATTGTACCAAGCTGTGTAGGAAAATGGGTCCTGATCAATAAACTTTTGATAAAAGGGGATACTCTCCTCGATTTTTCCAATTTCATCCAAGGCATTTGCCAATTCTACGAGGGCATTTTCGTTTTCAGGGTTATGCTCGAGTGATTTCTTGAACATATCCACAGCTTCTCTGGGTTTTGCCCAAGTCAAATAACACAAGCCCAAACGAAAATAGATATCATCTTTTTCTTCCGCATGTTCCAAAAGATTCAAGAATATTTCAATCGCCTTTTCATGCTGTTTTAGTTGACTTAATAAGGAACCTTTAACCATTAGTAGGTCTAAATCGGTAGGGAAAAGTAAAAAAGCGTTCTCGATAAGCTCAATACCCGCTTCGGGTTGTTGCATTTCGCCTAAAATTTGTGCTTTTAGGGTTATTAACTCAAGCGTATATGGAAAATGTTCGAGGCCAATATTGCAGGCTTTTAACCCTTCGTCAAATTTACCTTGAATAAAATAATGTTCGGCAATTTGCTCTAATGTGTCTAAATCAAAGAAGGAATTCTCCTCTTCGTTTAACATTTTTTCGAAACGATTTAATGAAGATTGGATGTCTTCCTTGTGATCATCAAATTCGGGATCGAGCATGTAGTAAAATTTAGTTTGAATTAGTTCTAAATTACTAAATTGTTTTTTAATAAACAGCCTTTTCAGGTACTTTTGTTTAAAACAAGTTAGCATGTCCAATCCCCAAGCAATTATTGATTTAGGAACCAATACTTTTCAACTATTAGTTGCTGATAAATCACCTCATGATGGATCACTTCGTATACTTTATGAGGACCATCAGCCGGTTGGGTTAGGTAAAGGTGCCATGGAAACTGGTTTGCTTCAGTTAGATGCAATGGCACGCGCATTGGAGGCATTGGAGCGTTTTCTTTGGCATGCCCAAGATCGGGGTTGTACTTCTATAGAAGGGGTCGGGACAAGTATATTGCGGAATACGAGAAATGCTGGGGCATTTATCGATTTAGTTGAAGCACAATTGAATATCCCCATTAAGGTAATCTCTGGAATTCAAGAGGCAGAATATATTTTTCAAGGTATTCGAAATTCTTTGCCAAATCCTTGGAATGAAGTTTCAATGGTGATGGATATTGGAGGAGGAAGTGTCGAGTTTATTATTTTTCAAGGGTTAGACGTGCTGTATAAAACTAGTTTGGAATTAGGGGGGCTTAAATTACAATCGCTTTATCATGTGGATGGCGAATTTGACTTACAGATTGAAGATGAATTAGATAGTCATATATACAATGAACTGATAGATGTTTTTGATGCAATTGCCTTCTATCGACCTTCATCTTTGATTGGAGCAGCAGGTGCCTTTGAAACTTTGGCAGATATTCAATTGGAACATGGGTATTTGGAAAAGATTCAAAAAGTCAATGCCTTAGATTTAGCAGGATTTTATCTTTTAAAAGATAAGATGGCGAAAATGAGTTTAAGTGAACGTCAGGGTATTCCGGGAATGAAAGCATTTCGTGCCAGCATGATCCCTTATGCCAATAATCTGATTGACCAAGTGCTTCATCAAGGAATTATAGAATCTTTTTGGATGTCGATGTATAGTTTAAAAGAAGGCTATTGGTATAGTAGGCAAGAATAATTCAATAAATGCTTTCGATTTTTTGAAAAAGACAATATTTTTGGCCAACTTTAAGTTTATATTAAATCATTAAAATTTTCAACAAAGCTCTATGTCTTCACTACTTAATTTTATTCTGTTAGATACTGCTCAGGTCGAGGAATTTACAGTATTAAGTTTATTGGAAAAAGGGGGATATGTCATGTATCCAATCTTGTTTTTATTCACAGTTGCTTTATTCTTGTTTATCGAGCGTTATTTATACATCCGCAAGACATCGCGTATTGATGAAAATTTTCTACACAATATCAATGAACTGTTACTTTCAGGTAACATTCAAGGGGCAGTTACTTATTGCAAAAACTCCAAATTTCCAATCGCTAATTTGTTGGAGCGTGGATTAGGTCGTTTAGGTTCGCCCATCCGTGATATTGAAGATGCGATTGAGAACAAAGCCAAGCTTGAGATTTACAATATGGAGAAA
The DNA here is from genome assembly GCF_044342065.1 of Aquirufa sp. Lineage (GTDB taxonomy): Bacteria > Bacteroidota > Bacteroidia > Cytophagales > Spirosomataceae > Aquirufa. The sequence goes on from NZ_JBIIQN010000012.1 coordinate 19,037, forward strand.
AACTTAGGTATCTTAAGTTCAATTGCTCGTATTGCTCCTATGTTTGGATTTTTGGGAACGGTAACGGGTATGATTCGTACATTCCACAATATTTCAACATCCAATAAAATTGAGATTTCAACCATTGCATCAGGTATTTATGAGAAAATGGTTACTTCTGCTTCGGGTTTAATAGTAGGTATCATTGCTTATGTGATGTACACCTTGTTGACGACAATGATAGATCGTTCAATTAACAAAATGGAAATTGTAGCTATGGATTTCATTGACTTGTTACACAAGCCAGCCAATAAAAAATAAATTATCCTATGAATTTTAGAAAGCGCGAACGAGAAGCATCGGAAGTAGAAACAGGCGCCCTAGCGGATATTCTATTTTTCCTTTTGATGTTCTTCTTAATGATATCGACCTTAGCTTCGCCTGATGCTATACGGTTATTATTGCCCAAAGCAGACTCAACCAAAGTTACTCCGCCTGTTGTGGAATCAATTCGGGTTTCTGTTGATGCTAACAATAATTTTTTCATTGATGGTAATGCACAGCCCTTTGTCTTGGGTCAGGTTGATGGTCAAATAAAAGAAATTTTAAAAACGAAAAAGGCCAATTCTTTGATTATATCGATTGATAAATCAAGAACCGTTCAGGATTTAACCGATGTATATGATTTAGCAGCCAAAAATAACCTATCTATGGTTATGGCCGCTGAAAAGAAAAAGTAATATGGAAGGCTATGTTATCATTGCCTTCAAGTCAATAGCCGTCTACGTATTCATCGTGGCGGCTATTCGTCTTTTTGGGAAAAAGGAGTTTGCGCAATTATCTGTCGTGGATTTAGTATTTATATTGTTGATTTCTAATTCCGTTCAAAATGCGATGCTTGGTTCAGATTCTAGCCTACTTGGTGGATTGATGGCTGCATTCGCTTTATTTTCAACGAATTTTGTTTTTAAGAAATTGGAGAAACTATTTCCAAACCTAACTAAAGTTGTTGAAGGTGAGCCAATTATTTTAGTATATCAAGGTAAGGTCATTGCTGCTGGGTTATCAAAATCTGGATTAAACTTGGATCAATTGTATGCTGCTATTCGAGAGCATGGTATAAATAGTCTTGAGGATGTAGATTTATCAGTTTTTGAAGTGGATGGCAACATATCCGTGATATCAGAAAATTATCATAAAATTTCGAAAAGAAAACGGAAAGGACATAAGGTTCTTGGGGGAAATACGGCTTAAACTAGTATATTTGTAGACTTTACTTGGCTGTTTGTAGAGCCAAGGATCATTTTCTAGTATTTTCTAATGGAAAAAATTTTAAAATTTGGTGGTAGCAGTTGTGGGAGCATTGCAAGTATAGAATCTGTTTTGGCTATTATCGAAGCCAATCACCAAATAAAATCGTCTTTTGCCGTTGTTTTTTCCGCCATGGGTGGTGTGACTAATGATTTATTAGCGGCAGGCGCTACAGCAGCAAGTAAAAAGACGCTTGAGCCGAAGATCATTGAACAAATTGAAGCACGTCATTTTGAGGTAATTCGCCATTTTATTCCCGTTACTGCCCAGTCTCAAGTTATTGCTCAGATTCGGACTTTGGTAAATGAATTAAGAGATGTACTGAAGGGTATTAATTTAATACATGAAATTTCGCCTAAGACCTCCGACTTATTAGTTAGTTTTGGGGAAAGGCTATCAACAGCGCTTATTTCGGCGATCTTAACCCAACGTGGTTTACCCGTTCGTTTTTTGGATGCACGAGATTTAGTTAAAACAAATAATCAATTTGGGAAAGCGGAAGTTCGCTTTGAGGAAACTAATTCCTTAATTCAGCATTATTTTGCCGCACATTCCAATGAAATCGCTTTAATTACTGGGTTCATCGGTTCAAATGATGTAGGGGAAACGACTACCCTGGGTCGTGGAGGATCTGATTATTCCGCTTCAATTTTTGGTGCAGCCTTAAACGTTCGAGAAATTGAAATTTGGACGGATGTGGACGGAATGATGACTGCTGATCCTCGTAAGGTTTCTGCAGCATTCACAATTCCTTCGATTTCCTATGCGGAAGCTATGGAGTTAACCCATTTTGGTGCTAAGGTGATTTATCCACCCTCCTTGCAACCAGCCTTTGCGAAAAATATACCTATACGGGTTTTGAATACGTTTAATCAATCGTTTGAAGGTACTATTGTTTCCAAGGTTTCATCACCAAGCCCTTTTATCATTACAGGCATTAGTTCGATTGATGAATTAGCCCTAGTAAACGTGCAAGGCTCAGGTATGATTGGAGTAGCCGGTGTTTCAGCCAAGTTGTTTACCGTATTGGCAAAAGAAAAGATTTCAGTTGTTTTGATTTCTCAGGCTTCATCAGAACATTCTATTTGCTTTGCCATCGATCCTCAAGTTGCCTCTAAAGTTGACAAGATTTTAGCCAAGGAATTTGCTCAAGAGATTGCCGCTGGCGACATTGAGGGAATTGATATTCAGAGAGACCTATCAGTTATTGCCGTAGTTGGTGAAGGTATGCGAAAGCATACCGGCGTAAGTGGACGTTTGTTTTCTGTTTTAGGTAAAAATGGGATTAACATTGTCGCCACTGCCCAAGGTTCATCTGAATTGAATATTTCGGTGGTAATTGAGAAGAAAGACCTCTCAAAAGCTTTGAATGTAATACATGAAACATTCTTTTTCTCTCAAATTAAGACCCTGAATTTGTATTTAGTAGGAGCGGGCTTAATTGGAAAAACTTTGTTGAATCAATTGCTTGGACAAAAAAACTATCTCGAAAAATATAAAGGACTTCGTATCAAATTGGTTGGGATTGCTAATTCGCGCAAACAATTAATAGATGCTGCCGGTATTGATATTAAAAAAGCGATAGATTTACTCAATTCTAAGGGTGATTCAGCTTTTTTAACAGGATTTGTAGAACAAATTAAAGAATTAAACTTGCCCAACTCCATTTTTGCAGATTGTACGGCAAGTAAGGAGATACACCAACATTATTTAGGTCTTTTTGAGGCCAATGTTTCGGTTGTCACACCCAACAAAGTAGCTAATTCTGGTCCCTATGAGCAATACGCTGCTTTTCATCAAACAGCTTTAAGCAAAGGTGTCAAGTTTATGTATGAAACCAACGTTGGAGCTGGCTTACCGGTAATTAATACCTTACAAGGACTGATTGCTTCTGGCGATCGATTTGAAAAGATTGAGGGAATTTTATCGGGTACCTTGTCTTTTTTATTTAATCAATTTGTTCCTGGGAAGTCATTTGCTGCTGTTTTAAAGGAAGCCAAAGCGAAAGGGTATACAGAACCCGATCCACGGGAAGATTTGAGTGGTATGGATGTGGCGAGGAAGATTTTAATTCTGAGTCGTGAGATTGGCATGAAATTAGAGTTTGCTGATATAACCATAGATAAAATTATTCCCCCTGCTTGCGAATTAGCACCTACTGTAGATGCTTTTTTTGACGAATTAGATAAAGCGAATAGCTATTTTGAGGCTTTGGTTAATGAGGCCTATGCTGAAAAGAAAGTGCTCCGCTACATAGCTAAGTTGGAAAATCAAAAAATCTCCATCGGTTTACGTGCTGTAGGCGCTGATCATCCATTCTATCAAATGGATGGTGCAGATAATGTGATTGCGTTTACCACGAAGCGTTACCATGATCGGCCACTCGTAATCAAAGGTCCTGGAGCCGGCGCTGAGGTAACGGCTTCTGGTGTATTTGCGGATATTGTTTCAATTGGTAGCTATTTATCTTAAGGTATGGAAAGTATACGCGTATATGCACCAGCAACCGTTGCCAACGTAGCATGTGGATTTGATATTTTTGGTTTTGCTGTTAATCGCCCTGGTGATGAGGTTGTTTTGACAAAGAAGTCGAGTCCTGGAATCGTTATTAACGAAATTACGGGCGATGATGGCCGTTTGCCTAAAGATGTAGCTAAAAATACAGCGGGTATTGCCATAGTAAAATATTTGGAATTTATTGGTCATTCGGATCAGGGTTTTGAACTTTCCTTGCATAAAGATATGCCTTTGGGATCTGGTTTAGGATCTTCTGCTGCTTCCGCTGTTGCAGGTGTTTTTGCGGCAAATGAACTTATGGGCAAGCCTTTAAGCCAAAAAGATTTGTTGCCCTTTGCCATGGAAGGCGAACGCGTAGCATGTGGTTCTGCGCATGCCGACAATGTGGGTCCTAGTTTATTAGGAGGTTTTGTAGTTATTCGTAGTTATGAACCTTTGGATATCATTCAATTGCCTACGCCAAACGGTTTATATGCCAGCATTGTTCATCCACAAATAGAGGTGAATACCAAAGATGCACGACGTATTTTGGAACGTGAGATTACCTTAGGGAAAACCATTACGCAGATGGGTAATGTGGCAGGTTTAGTAGCTGGTTTATTGATGTCTGATTATGCGTTGATAGGTCGATCGTTAGTAGATGTTATTGTCGAGCCAGCTCGTTCAATCTTAATCCCTCAATTTCAAGAAGTTAAAGAAGCGGCCTTACGATCAGGAGCACTTGGTTGTTCCATTTCTGGATCTGGTCCTTCATTGTTCGCCTTATCTAAAGGTGAAGAAACAGCGAATCAGGTAGCTAAAGCGATGTCAGCAGCTTTTAATTCAGTCGGTATAGGTTCTGAGGCCTATGTTTCTCAAATCAACCATCAAGGCCCGATGATTCGTTAGGCTTTGGGGTGGGCTTGTTTGTAAATTTCTTTTAGCTTTTCCATGGAATTATGCGTGTAGACTTGCGTTGCAGCCAGATTTGCGTGTCCCAATAGCTCTTTTATGGCATTCAAATCTGCACCGCGATTCAAGAGGTGCGTTGCATAACTGTGCCGTAGTACGTGTGGGGAGAGCTTTTCCAAGGTACTAACCTCACCTAAGTATTTCTTAACTAATCGTTGAATAAACATCGGATAACAAGGTTCTCCCTTATCCGTAAGAAGTAAGGTCGCATTTTGAAACGGATTGAGTGTTTGATATTGTTGGATTAGTTCCACCAACAATTGGGGCATCGGAATAATGCGTTCTTTATTACGCTTCCCGACCACTCGCAACGTTTTACTAGGTAGATTGATTTGATGTTGAGTTAATTGGATTAACTCAGCTAAGCGCATGCCTGTACCATATAAAAGCATTAAAGCCAACTGATCTCTAACTTCTTCAAATGTGTTTTTGGGCTTTTCGTGTATGGTAAGCATCTGATTCATCTCAGATTCACGAATATACGAGGGAAGCGATTTACTCGTTTTCACCATCCGGATGGTATGCATCGGATTGTCGGTCAATTCTCCTCGACGCAATAAGAATTTGTAAAAGGTACGTAGGGTAGCTAGTTTTCGATTGATAGATCGATTTTGAATGCCTTGATTGGAAAGTTCAACGAGCCACGCACGAATGGTTTGACTTTTTACTTGATTAGCTGCTAATTGCTGAGGAGCGAGGAAGTCGATAAATTGTGTCAGATCAATTTGATAGGAGCGGAGTGTTAAAGGACTTAGTCGCCGTTCTACTTGGAGATGCTGTAAAAAAAAATTGACTACTTCGCGATTCATAAATCGAAAGTAGTCAATTCTAAGAAAAATCGAAACAAACTAGTTGTTGATATTTCCGTATGTCTTTTGCTTATAAGCAGCACGAATCATTTCCGTACGACGAGCGATTGAAGGTTTTTCAAAAGCAGATCTTCTACGTAATTCTTTAACTACACCTGTTTTTTCAAACTTCTTTTTAAAGCGCTTAAGGGCTTTATCAATTGACTCGTTCTCTTTGATCGAAATAATTAACATGTATTTTTTCCTTTTTTTAATTAAAATGTTCGCAAAGATAAATTTATTTTTTTAATTGTGCAAGCAGTCTTTTGGAATTTTATGAGTGAAAATATCCTATTTTTGTAGTTCAATTTAAATCAATTGTATGTCGGAGTTTTCACGGACAACTGTCACGGCCGCTTTAATCTATGCCAATGGTCCCATTCACATTGGGCACTTAGCTGGATGTTATTTGCCAGCTGATATTTATGTGCGCTATTTACGGTTAAAGAAGGAAGATGTCATTTTTGTTTCGGGGACGGATGAGCATGGTGTGCCTATAACAATCAAAGCGCAAAAGGAGGGAAAAACGCCGCAGGAAGTCGTTGATTATTATTATGCGAATATAAAATCTTCATTTGAGGATTTTGGTATATCCTTTGATATTTATGGAAGAACATCAGATCCGGCGCATCACAAGATGTCTCAGGATTTTTTCTTACATCTTTACCAGAGCGGTAAATTCATTGAAGAGGTAACCGAACAATATTATGATGAAGCGGCAGATCAGTTTTTAGCAGATCGGTATATTACGGGAGAGTGTCCTAGATGTCACCAACCCGGTGCCTATGGGGATCAATGTGAGAAGTGCGGATCTTCGTTGTCGCCAACAGAGTTAATTAATCCAAAGTCCTCCTTAAGCGGTGCTTCGCCTATTTTGAAGGAGACGAAGAACTGGTTTTTGCCTTTGGATCAATGGCAAGGGGCATTGGAGAATTATGTGAATTCGCATCCCGAATGGAAACCGAATGTCAGTGGTCAGGTAAAGTCTTGGTTGCAAGATGGACTTCGTCCACGGGCGATGACACGTGATTTAAATTGGGGAGTACCTATACCTTTGCCTGATACGGAAGGTAAAGTGTTGTATGTGTGGTTTGATGCCCCTATTGGTTATATATCCATGACGAGCCAATTAACCGCTGATTGGGAGAAATATTGGAAGGCAAAGGACAGTAGGATTGTGCATTTTATCGGGAAAGATAACATCGTATTTCACTGCTTGATTTTCCCTGCGATGTGCATGGCACATGGCGAGTTTCAATTAGCCGATCAGGTTCCTGCGAATGAGTTTATGAACCTAGAGGGGGATAAGATATCGACATCCCGCAACTGGGCGGTTTGGTTGCATGAATATTTGCAAGATTTTCCAGGTAAGCAGGATGTATTACGGTATGTGTTGACAGCTTCTAGTCCGGAAACCAAAGATGCCGACTTTACTTGGGCGGATTTTCAAACGAAAAATAATTCAGAGCTGGTTGCCATATTAGGTAATTTTGTGAATCGGGCTTTTGTGTTAATCGACAAGAATTTTGATGGAATTGTTCCTGATAAGGCTGCCGGAACGGGCTTGGAAGAAGATGTAAAGCAGGCTTTGTCGGAAATTCCTGCCAAATTAGCGTCTGCATTAGCTCAATATAAATTCCGTGATGCCTTGGTTTTAGCCATGGAAATAGCACGTATTGGAAACAAATATTTGGCAGATGCAGAACCTTGGAAAATAATTAAAGAGGATAAGGAAAAAGCGGGTACGGTTTTAAATGTTGCGGTACAATTGGTTGCGCATGCCTCTGTTGCGTTAGAGCCGTTTATTCCATTTACTGCCGCAAAGTTGAGAAAGGCCTTGGGTATTCAAGAAGCTGATTGGGACAGCATTGGTGATTTTAATTTAATCCCTACAGGTCAAAAATTAAGCAATCCAGGTTTATTGTTTGAGAAATTGGATGATGATGTTATACAAGTACAAGTAGATAAATTAAAGCAAACGAAAGTAGCTATGGAACTAGCAAGTAAGCAAGTAAATCCCATTAAAGAGACGATTGATTTTGAATCTTTCTCCAAGATGGATTTGCGCGTAGGTGAAATAACCGCAGCTGAAAAGGTTGAAAAAAGTAAAAAATTATTGAAGTTGGCCGTTAATGATGGTCAAAAAGAACGTATTATCCTAAGCGGAATAGCGGAGCATTTTGAGCCAGCAGACGTTATTGGCCGTAAAGTATGTTTCTTAGCTAATTTAGCTCCACGTAAAATAATGGGGCAGGAGAGTGAGGGAATGATCTTGATGGCGGAAGATGCTGATGGTAGTTTAGCATTTATGCAGCCAAGCAATTCGGTTTGGAATGGAGCTTCAATTAGTTAAAGGAAATTAGCTAAATAAAAATAAGGCCAGAAGAAACTTCTGGCCTTATTTGTTTAACCTCTAAACCTATTTAACTATGAAAATTTATACAAATATAGATGTTTTCTTTAATAATTATGAGTTTAGTGCAAAAAAAATAAAAAAGTCGCCGTTAGAAACAGCGACTTTTTTGATTACCTCTAAACCTATTTAACTATGAAAACTACTTACAATCTAATTTTGAAATACAACGATTAAATCTTGATTTTGTTCTGTTTCGTTGTAAAAATCTGCATCAACATTCGGTTCAGTGGCCAATACAGCCCAAATTGCGTTAATTGCTCTTGCAGATTTATTAATTTCTTTTACCCAGATACTCGTTTTCTCATCTAGAGCAACTTCTTGATTAGCAATGGTTTTAACAGTCTCGTTGAAAAGAGCTTGTTCTGCCTTGCTTGCTTTTAAATAAGCCGACTGGTTGTTTTGGTAATTCTCTAAAATTGAAATGGTTAGACTTGCTGATGTAGATGCATAAGCTCCTACAAAATCTTTCTTTATCAATGACTGAATAACTTCAGATAGGGTTTCTTTTTTGTTTGACAATACTGTTGTCGACGCATCCATACTTGATGCCGTTCCGCTCGCTTTTACCGCTGTTGTTGTTAGGCTTAGTCCCACTAATACACTAACCATTAAAAATTGCTTTTTCATAAATTTGTTATATTTATTAACTAAATCAACAATACAAAATTATTGCATTTTTTTAATATAACAAAACTTGCTTTTAGACAATTTACGTTTACAAAGTGGTTTATTTTTTGATTTTAAGTTTAAATTCAGAATTTATTTTATAAAAATTAATATTTTACCAAATATAATTTGGATAACAATTGTAAACCTTATGAATAATTCTAATTTAATTATTTAGGAAAAATTATAAAATTCTTTAAAAAGTACAATCATTGGTTGTATTTGTTCATTGTTTGGTGGATACCTTGAAGGCAGAATGAATCAATGATTTCATTGGAACGATGTAGAATGAATGGGATAAGTCCAATTTCATCTTCGGAAAAGTTGCTTAATACAAAATCGGCTTGGCGTCCTTTGGCAAAATCTGACCCTATGCCCATTCGCAAGCGAGCATATTCTTGGGTGTTTAATACTGCCTCAATGCTTTTTAATCCATTGTGTCCTCCACTAGATCCTTTAGGCTTTAAACGGAGTGTTTCAAATGGTAAGGCTAGGTCATCAGTTAAAATTAACAACCGTTCGTTATCTATTTTTAGTTGTTGGCACCAGTAATTAACCGATTTACCACTTAGATTCATATAAGTACTTGGTTTCAACAAATTAATTTGATGTCCTTTCAATTTATATGAGCTAATTGCTCCCAATCTATCTTGTGAAAAGGTAATTTCTTTTTCTTTGGCTAGGTAATCCAGTGCCATAAAGCCAATGTTATGTCTTGTAAATAGATATTCGGGTCCGATATTGCCTAAGCCAACAATTAAGAAGTTCATGAGTTTTAATAATAGTAAGTACAAATTACGCGCAAATTTTTTAGAACACCTCGAAGACATTACCTTCGGGAAAAATTTATTCTCATGAATCGAATTGCATGTATTACGGGCGCTAGCTCAGGGATTGGTTTGGCTACGGCAAAAGTTTTGTCAGCTAATGGTTTTCGATTAATTCTTTGTGGTCGGCGTTTAGAGCGATTGGAAGCATTGAAGAAGGACCTACTTACGGAATCGTATTTATTGACTTTTGATGTGCGTGATCGGAATGGGGTAGAGAATGCGTTTCAGTCGCTTCCATCTACCTGGCAATCCATTGAGGTTTTAATTAATAATGCTGGGAATGCGCATGGGATGAGTGCCATTCAAGATGGTGATGTGGCTGACTGGGATGCTATGATGCATAGTAATGTCGATGGCTTGTTAAATGTTTCTCGAATGGTTATTCCGGGGATGATTCAGCGGGCAAGTGGTCATATTGTTAATTTATCTTCCATCGCTGGAAAACAAGTTTATCCCAATGGAAATGTTTATTGTGCGTCAAAAGCTGCCGTTGAAGCACTTTCTCAAGGCATGCGTCTGGATCTGAATATTCACGGAATAAAAGTTTCCAATGTAGCACCGGGTGCTGTAAATACAGATTTCTCTGCGGTGCGTTTTAAGGGTGACCAACAAAAAGCGGATGCTGTTTATAACGGTTTTGAACCTTTACTTGCTGAGGACGTCGCTGATTTAATTCAATACATTGTTACAGCGCCGGAACATGTAAACATTGCGGATGTAACAATTTTACCTAAAGCTCAGGCTTCAGCCACACAAATAGTACGAAAGAATTAACGTGTGCGCTGGCGTACGGTTTCAAATATAACTATACCTGCTGCAACCGATACATTTAGGGACCCTACTTGACCAGTTTGAGGAATAACTGCTAAATCATCCGATTTACGAATTAGTTCGTCGGATATGCCATCTTCTTCCGACCCCATGATAATGGCAACAGGACCACTGTAATCTACAGCATACACGGAGCTACGTCCTTTTTCAGTACAAGCCACCACCTTTAAACCTGAGTTTTGAAGGAAATCAACGGTTTGTAAAAGGCTTTCTTCCCGACAAACTGGAATAAAGTTTAAGGCGCCCGAAGATGTTTTCATAGCATCCCCGTTAATTTGGGCTGCACCACGAGCTGGAATTACGATGGCATGTATGCCTGCGCATTCGGCTGTTCTAGCAATTGCACCAAAATTACGCACATCGGTGATGCGGTCTAGAATTAAAATAAATGGGACTTCGCCTTTTTCGAACGTGTCAGCGATAACATTTTCTAATTTTGCATAGTGAATGGCAGAAACAAACGCGATGGCACCTTGGTGATTTTTTCGTGTAATACGATTCAATTTCTCTACGGGTACTTTCTGAACGTGAATGCCTTTCTCGCGAGCTAAATCAAGGATTTCACTGTTTCCCAGTTCCCGCTGTACCAATAAACGGTCAATTTCTTTTCCTGAACGAAGGGTTTCTAATACGGATTGCACACCGAATACAAGCTCTTTATTTTCAGTTTTGGGACTTGTGAAATGTCTAAATGGGCGCTTAAATGGCTGTCTTGATTCGTTTTCTTCTGACACGTTGATTGCTGTAAATTTGACACGAAGGTCGGCATTTTTTTTTAAATCATCTGTCTGAATGTCAAATTAAGCCTAGGATCCTTTATTTTTTTTGATTTCGGAAGCTGATGAATCCAATGTTCCTGTGTGGATCCCAGCATGACCAATAAGCTTCCCGGTTCCAATAGGATGCTGACCTTTTCCTGCGTTTGTCGGTGTTTAAAGTCAAACTTCCGAGCAGCCCCTAGGCTAATTGAAGCGATACAACTCTTTGGTCGAATTGATTTTTCATCATCTGCGTGCCAGCTGGCCCCATCTTGTCCATCATGGTAGTAGTTTAAAAGGCATCCATTGAAATAGCTTTTGACTTTGTTTTCAATGGCTGATTTAAGTAATGAAAGGGTAGGAGTCCAGGGTAATCCTATTTTCGTACGACCAGAATATGTATATGAAATTGAATCATCCGCATACCATGCTACTTTTCGACGTGTTTGAATAAGTTTTCCAAAAATAATGAGTTCATCATGTTTCCAAGGAATTTCAGTAGTAAGCGTTTCGAGTAAATGCTGGCTTTCATTTAGCGAAATGAAATTTCGGTAATAGAATACCTCGCCGTCGTAAGGCAAAAGGTTTTGGTTTTCTTCGATTGGGAATAAGGAAAGCATATCTCAAATTACAGATTCTGCTTTAAAAATTTTACCTTTGTTTCAAATTTAATATGCATGTACAAAACTACTGAAATTGCCTCTTCTGAAATACCTTCGGATAATCCGGTTCACCAGCGTTTATTGTTTCCTTACCAACATGTCAGCCAGATAGTTGGCGGTAATGTATTGGAAATTGGTTGTGGAACAGGCCGTGGCGTAGCGGTATTGGCTAATAAAGTTAGTGCATATACAGGAGTCGATAAGAATACCGAATTAATGCAAGCCCTGTCAGCAACCTATCCAGATTTTAAATTCATTGATATGTTTTTGCCTCCTTTACAGGATTTGCCAGATAATCATTTTGATTTTGTGATTACTTTCCAAGTGATTGAACATATTGAGAATGATGCTTTTTTCTTACAAGAAGCTGCTAGAGTTTTGAAGCCCGGTGGAAAGTTATACTTAACGACGGTTAATCGTGATTTTTCTTTGTCTCGTAATCCGTGGCATGTGCGTGAGTATTTAGCCAATGAATTAGGTGATTTGATGAAAAAGTACTTCTCTGAGGTTATTATGCAAGGCGTTCATGGGAATCAAAAGGTGATGGATTATTACGAAGCGAATAAGGAATCAGTAAAGAAAATCACGCGTTTTGATATTTTTAATTTGCAGTACCGACTTCCTCGTACTTGGTTGCAAGTGCCTTATGACATCGCAAATCGATTAAGTCGCTTGTCTATTTCAAAATCAAGCAATGAGTTGGTGAATTCCATACAAGTAGATGATTACTACCTAAGTGATAAACCAGCAGAATCTTTGGATTTCTTTTATACGGGAATTAAATAATGGAGTTTATCGACGAAGCTATTGAGGAGTATGCACGTCTGTTTTCAGATGCACCTTCCAACTTATTGCAATCGTTGGATCGTGAAACGCATGCACAAATTCTTCAACCTCGAATGCTTTCTGGGCATTTGCAAGGGCGTTATTTATCGATGATATCTAAATTGATTTCGCCTAAATTAATCGTTGAGATAGGCACATTTACGGGTTATTCAGCACTCTGCTTAGCGGAAGGATTACAGCCCAATGGCCGGTTGATTAGCATTGATATCAATGAAGAACTTGAAACTTTTACACGATCTTTTTTTGATCAGTCTCCATTTGCAAAACAAATTGATTACCGAATTGCGGATGCCCAACAAGAATTAGCCCATATAGACGGCCCCATTGATTTGGTATTCATTGATGCTGACAAACGAAATTATGCCAACTACTTTGATTTAATCATAGACAAAATGCGTCCTGGCGGATTAATTTTGGTTGACAATGTACTTTGGAGTGGTAAGATTGTTGACCCTACTGCTAGGGACAAATCGACTAATGCCTTGCGCGATTTCAATCAAAAATGTAAAGATGATTCTCGGGTTGAGAAAATGCTATTGCCACTTCGTGATGGGCTCTATATGCTTCGGGTAATCTAAGGTTTTAACTTAATTTTTTGACCTACCCGAATTTTCGGTGACTTCCCTAAATTATTCCAACGGATTAAATCATCGACGGATACTTGGTATACTTTAGCGATTTTGAAAAGCGTTTCACCGGCCTCCACTTCATGCTCGTAATATACAGGTCCCGTGGGTTTAGGAGTTGGGGTAACCTCTGGCGTTGTTTCTTTAGGCGTATTCACCTGCGTTTGCTCAATGATTTTCTCTTCTTTTGAATCCGATTTGATAATGATTTCGCGTGATTCAGCTGGAGCGATGTAAAAAGATTTGTCAGCTTCAACCGATGAAATTTTACGAACTTCTTCTACTTCCACCTTAACATCTTGTTCTTTGGGCGTTGTAGTTGGTTTTTTAGTTTCTGTTTTGGCGCTTTTTTCTTCCAATTTTTGCGCCATGATTTCCAACATCGGTATACGTCGATTGACTTTTATTTTTTGGCCTATGGCAATAACACTTGTAATAGATAGGTCATTTAAACGAAGCAAATCGGCTAACTTCATTTCATATTGTGCAGCGATATTACTCAAATTGTCCCCTGAAACAACGGTGTGGGATCCTATTTCAAATTTATCACTTAGTATCTGCTTATTTTTCGTTTTGACTGATTTGGGAGCTGCATATAACTTCGTTGAATCTACTGAAGCTGTTAAGATAGGTTCTTCTTGTTTAAGTTCTTCGGGATTAAATACCTTTAGATTTGAGGGATGGTATATGGTGTAATGCTTATCCGCGGGTATCCAGTCTTTCAAAATCCAAGCATTGTATCGCTTTATATCATCATAGCTAAGCCTTAATTCATCCGACAAATCATATAGATTTTTTCCTTGGGTGTTGATGTGTGTGACTAAATTTGGACTATCCTTTTGTACAGGAAGATTGGTCATTTGTTCAGCCCAAAACTCTTTATATGCCAAAAAGCGGATAACATACCAATCAGTCGATGAGTCTACTTCAATTTCTGTTTTTCCAATCCAATTCGTAGCATAAGGCAGTTTTTTCACGGTACCTAAACCAACGCGATAAGAAAGTAGTGTGCCAACCCAATTGTTTAAAACGGCGTTATTACGTGTAAAGTAGTTGACAGCTCCTTTGGTTGATTCAATGATGTGTCTACGCTCATCTATATCTTGATCTACCTGCAAGCCTACATCTTTCGCTGTTTCAAGTTTAAATTGCCAATAACCTACGGCATTTGATGTTGATATGGCATTGGCATTTAGTGCACTTTCCTGTACACACAAAAATTTAAATTCGGGTGGTATGTTTCCTTTTGCCAAAATGGGTTCAATTGCAGGAAAATATAAACGCATTTTCTCTACTAAGCTTTCTACATATTTTTTATTGGCTCCTAACATAGCAAATTCCTTTTCAAAAATCGGTTTAGCGGAAGGATGAATCGCTACGCGAACGTTACCTAATGCGATGGTATCTGGAATTGCATGATTTGCCCAAAGTTTTCCTACGGATAAGACAATAAGAACAAGAAGGTAGTATTTTTTCAAAGGGGGCTTCGTTATTGATGCAATGCAAAAATATTAAATTATTTCGTTTAACGGAAGGCATTCCATTTTATTGCGCATCGTATAATTAGCTTTACCTTTGTACAAATTTTGATATATATGATTTTAATTGACGATACCGTAATTAGTGAAGATGTAGCCGACGAGTATTTTGTTTGTGATTTATCGAAGTGTAAAGGGGCTTGTTGTGTGGAAGGTGATTTAGGTGCACCTTTAGAAAAAGAGGAATTGGCGATAATGGATCGTATTCAAGATGAAATCCGTCCATTTTTATCAGCTGACGGTTTATCTGAGATAGCCAAACAAGGTAATTACGTTCTGGAGCCTGATGGGGATTATTCAACGCCCATCATTAAGGGACGGGAATGTGTGTATGCTATTTATGATGAAAAGGGTTTTTTGAAGTGCGGTATTGAGCAAGCCTATTTTGCTGGAAAAACAGATTTTAGAAAACCAATTTCCTGTCATTTATATCCGATTCGGATTCAAAAATTAGCAGAATATCAAGCTATCAACTATGAGCGTTGGACAATCTGTTCAGATGCTTGTTCGCATGGAAAAGAGTTAGGTGTACCAGTCTATAAATTCTTAAAGGATCCATTGATTCGTAAGTTTGGAACGAAATGGTATGCTGAATTGGAACGTGAAATTCAAGAACGTAAATTGGACTAATGCCAAAGGAGCACAATGCTTTTGATTTAATTTATCAAATTGTTCGGCAGATTCCTGTTGGACGTGTAACTTCTTATGGTGCCATTGCAACTTTTCTCGGTATGAAGGGAGGGGCACGCATGGTAGGCTGGGCGATGAACGCCTCGCATACAATTTCTGATATACCGGCTCATCGTGTGGTGAACCGCAATGGTTTACTGACAGGAAAGAATTTTTTTGGTGGAAATCGAATGCAGGAATTACTTGAGTCCGAAGGTATTCGAGTTGAAAATGATCAAATCATTCATTTTGAGGGTCATTTCTGGGATCCGTCGATTGAACTATTATAGGTTTTTTAAGAATTTCTTACCTCCCAATGCAGCCATTTGACGTTTAATGAATGCTGTTCGTTTCACAACATAACCTGATGGATTTGCAACAGAAAATTTAATGGGATTCGGTAGGCAGGCCGCCATGCGTGCCGCTTCCGATGTACTAACCTCGGCAGATGTGTGGCCATAATAACGCCTGCAAGCCTCTTCAACGCCAAAGGTCATTTTTCCTGTTTCTGCCACATTTAAATAAACTTCTAAAATACGTTCTTTGCCCCAAACAAGTTCAATAAGTACCGTGAAATAGGCTTCCAAAGCCTTCCTGAAATAGGATCGATCTTGCCATAAGAAAACATTCTTGGCAACTTGCTGGGAAATGGTACTAGCCCCTTTGATTTTTTTTCCTTTCCGATTTTTGGCAAAAGCAGTTGTCATCGCTTCGAAATCGAAACCCTTGTGTTCTGGAAACAATTGATCTTCAGAAGCGATTATGGCCAAGGCACAATTCCGGTCAATCTCATCATATGAGGTCCATTGGCTATGAATTTCGCTCGGTTTACCTTCCATGATGGCTTCTATTTTTCGGGACGCCATGGTGGGAGTGAAGGCAACTGGAACGAATTTGTAAAGGACAACTGCGGCAATGGTACTAATCCAAATGTAGAATAGAATTCTACCAACAATCTTTAGCACTGAAAAAGAACTTTTTTTAGGTGATTTATTTAATCGTTCGAATTTATTGCTTCGTGGTGTATTGCGAGAGGTATTTGATAAATCGACGCGTTTGGCCATTTGGAGAAATCAGAATTGTTGTGAAGGCAAAAATAAGCAAAAGGAGGAAAGATATTTACCTTATCAACCGGAGAATTTGGTGTTTATATTTATGGCATCCACTGGTAAGTGGATTTTAAGCCATTGGGTATCACCTTTAGAGGTTGATGTAATTTGAATTTTGTCACAATTTCATTTGAAAAATGTCACGATTTGTCTTTTCTCCACTTGCCTTGCTTTTGTATTTAGTAGACTTTTGCTGACATAATTCAATTGATAAAAAATGCTTTCGTGTGGCAATTTTCCGAGGTGCTAAATCGACCTAGTAAAAGGGGATTAAAGAGCTACTCGGTAACATCTCAGGTAGGGCATGTAAGCTCATAACTGCTACATTTTGGTCATTAAATCAATGAATTTTACCTTACCATGTTCGGTTGAACGTGGCTTTAAAAAACAAATAAAAAAGTTATGGCAAAAATGATTCAATCCTATTGGAGAAAAAGCAAGTCAGGTAGTTTAACCCCGGTGAAGTCTCATACCAAGAATACAACCAAAGGTAAACCAAGTCCCTCAAAAGGTAAAAAAAGAAAATAGTGTGATGACTGAAACGGAATACAAACTTCTATTGGAAGTTCTCTCCATCGAGACATACTCCAAGGAGGAGGATCAAATGATTGATTTTTTGTTGGCATTCTTTGCCAAAAATGAAATTCATGCATGGCGAGATGAAATGGGGAATGTATATGCACAGAAAGGAGCGTTAGTAGGTGTTCAAAAATATCCCTTAGTTGTGGCTCATACTGATACGGTTCATCGTATTCATGGGAATCAAATTATTCCAAAGAAATTGTTACTTCCCAACTTTGCGGGCGAGTTGAAGCCTGCCTTGCAAGGCTATGATCAGGATGGTAATCCGGTAGGTTTAGGAGCGGACTGTAAAGTGGGGGTGGCTTTGTGTTTGATGCATTTTTTGCGTCAACCAGTATTGAAAGGCTTTTTCCCTGTCCAGGAGGAGATAGGTGCCCGGGGGGCTGAACAACATGATGCGGCTTTTATGCAAAATGTAGGTTATGCGATAGAATTTGATAGCCCTGGAAATACTTCGTCCATTACCCTATGGAATCAATTAATGTATAATCCAGAGGACCCTAATGGCTTAGGCAAGGTATGGACTGATTTGCTCCTGGAATTTTCAGATCAATACCAAACTGAATATACATTGGAACAACATAGTTACACCGATATCGTTATGTTGAGACCTTTGTTTTCTTGCTGCAATATACCGGTGGGATATTACATGTATCATACAAAATCAGAGTATCTGGTAGAAGAGGAAGCATTTAGGGCTTTAGCATTAGGCGAGGAATTGATCAAGCGTTTAGGCTATCAGCATTATCATGATGAAACTCACCCTAGCCCGCGGCGATTAATTACCCAATTTGCTCTTCATACCATGGAAATAATCGGAGAAATTTAATGGAAGAAAAAATATTGATTTTGGATCAAGTAGTGAGAGACCGAAAGGCTTATCAATTTTTGTCGGATGATTGGCGTGCCGACTTGGATGTGGCACGTGCCAGTATTGGAAAACATGGGATTACCTTGGCTTTTGCACCTGTTTTATTTAAAAAAGATCGTGATATAGCTTTGTTAGCCGTAAAGGCAAATGGTTTGGCAATTGATTTTGTTCATCCAGAATTGGTTGCGTCTGATGTCGATTTATGTGTTGCTGCAGTGAATCAAAAATCGGAATCGATTGAATTCATGCCCATTGCGATGCGGATGAATCAAGCGGTTTTGATTGCTCTTCTGGGTTGTAAAATTTTTGGTTATGGCTTATTTAAAAAATACGTTCCTGATGCACTTTTAAGAAATGCAGCATTTATGTTACGCGCGGTAAGCCTGAATGGTCGTTTATTAAAGTTGGCATCTTCTCATGTGTACTCCCTGCCTCAAGTTGCATGTGCCGCAGCACGAAGTGTAGGAAGGTTTGCCTTCAAGCACTTAGAAGAATGCTTTGAAATTCCAGAAGTGATGGAAGTATTAGAATCCATGCAGGCTGAATGTGAAAAGAAAATGGATGAATATTTGTTGGAAGCCGATCCAAAGAAAAAAGAGTCATTGTATTGGGAGGTGATTCAATATGAATCAGATTTTGGAATCAAATCTGTACGCTCAGAACGCTATGCATCTACACCCAATTTAAAGCATGAACCCATTTTAGAAACGGAAGAGGAGGGGATTCGGGTGTATTTTATGAATGATGATGTTGCCATGAGTCATCTGGCTGATGATTTTGGCAACGATCCAATGAAAATTGATGCTGTTTTTCATTCAGCTAATACGGGTTTGGGAGGTTTTAGTTATGCGCTAGCGCAGCAGTTAAAAGAAAAGTTACATCTCCATGCGACCCTTGTAATGATTCCTTTGATCGATCGAACGAGTTCAGTGTCTATATGCCAACAAGCCAAAGGCATTATGACGGAAATTTTGGAGGAATGTAAACGTAATAATTGGCATCGAATTCGCTTGACCAACTTCACTTATTTGAAGTCTAGCCAATTTGAAACCTTTTTGGGAATTGGGCAGGTGTTGACTGAGCAGGAAGACCAACATGCTTTGACAATCTACCTGGATATTGATCCGGATTTTGTGAAGGGGAAATATGGAGATGAATTGAATTTTTTGGGTCCTTGTAAGTCATGATTGTGTCGTTAACATTTGTGTATTTTTGGCACACTGCTTTGTTTGACAATAGTATTTTGTCACTTCATAAAGTCTTATTTTAGCCTTTATTGATGTATTTTTAGTTATTTTCGGCATATTTTTTGTCACAAATACTTGATAAAATTATGTATATTTTTTGGCACTGGTGATATGCGTTTTGTGAATAAATAATACCTTTGTTGCATACCAACTGATGAGATAGATTCAACGGTTTGGGAACCTAAATTTTAACTATGAAAGAGTCCAAGGTAAGTTCGAAGATCATTAAAAGTTCAACTACGCAAGAGAACGTTTTAAGGCTATTGGTTTTTTTGCTTGAGGCTGAAAAACCTGTCCCGATGGTCAGTTTGCAACGTCTTTTTGGAAGTGGATATGAGTCAGAGCAAGGAAAAAAAAGATCAATCTACCGTTATTTGAACATAATTGAGGAAAAATGGAATATTGAATTGATTCGTGGGGATCATTACGCAATTAAAAAGAAGGCAGCATTTCAGGCTGTGGAGCTCAACTCAGCTGAGGCTCAGGCTTTGTATTTTTCAGCTGCTGACATCATAGATCCTGACATACGCTTAAAAACACAGGCTAAATTATTACGGATTTACCAAGAGCGTCGCAAGAAGGAGGACTTGATACCAAAGCGGACATTGGAGCTGATGGACTGGTGCGAAGTTCATATTTCAAAAGCTAAAGTAAAGATGCAGATGCGTTTAAAGCGTTACTCGAGTATTAATTCGGGTGTGATTGCGGATCGATTGGTTGTTCCCATCGCCTTTAACTTACAGAATCTCGAGGTATACGCGTATGATCTTGAAGACCAGAATATCCTGAAGGTGTTTAAGTTAGAGCGCATGGATGGCATCGAGAAGTTGAAAGAAAAAGCTCCCAAAGAATTGAAGCTTGATAAATTGGAAATTAGACGTGATCCATTTGGTTATTTGATTCAGGATAAGGAGCTGATCAAATTAGATTTGCGAATGGATATCAAAGCCTTTATCCTTTTCACTTTGAATTTTTCAAAGCTGGTACCGCTTATTGAGAAGTTGGAAGATTCGGACAACCCCATGCCATATCGCATTGAATTGGAGTTATTGCGCGTTGATCCGTTGGCTGGCTGGTTATTGGGCCTTTTGCGCCACATTGAAATTGTAGACAGTCCAGCCTTCAAGGCAGAGTTGAGTAAATATTTTGAGCAAAATGTGTTATCCCAGTTACATACTAAATTACAATAATACCCTATGCAGTTACCCTTGTTAGTTTTCGAAGCGTACGTAGATAAATTTCAGCAGAAAGTTGCCAAATTGCAGAAGCAAGGTTTGAGGCCTAAAGGTCTTAAGAACCGTGCCTCCAAAGCGGAGGAGTATACATTGCCTCCTTTCGGCGATGACGATGATGATTCTGAAAGTGATACACTTACATCTTTAGGAATCGGTAATTTTTTGCACAAATTTCATGAAGTGTTACCCCAAAAAGACTTGGATAAGTTCGAGTTTTTAGTTGAGGCACATTACCGTAATGTACTTCAGTTTCTGTCTCCAGAAAGTCGCTACAAGGTAGCTCCCAAAATTAGTATTCAGGGAGTTGAGCAGTCGGATGAGGCGATGTCCTTGGTGGATTTTTTAGCGGTCTTCTTTTCGTTTTCCAACTTAGCTAAAGAAATTGGTATTTCGCCAAGGGTCTTTCCGGGATTGATTGTGAATAAGTGTAAAGAGTGGTTTCCTAATGAGCCATTGACCGCAAAGCTTAACTCCCTGACCCGCGTTACGGATGAGTTCTTTCTGTTGTTTACATTAGCGCATTATGTCTTGTCAGGTGGTTCAAGGCGCATTGAATTGAATGTCTTCAAGAAATACCAATCAGCAACGGATTTTTTGGTCTTTATGAATGACATTGCAAATGGTAAATATGTGCATTTGGTGTCATCGGAATGGAAGACCGAGAAGGACATGTTTGATGAAGAATTGATGATTACGACTACCAAAAAGGCTGTTCGTTTGATCCTACCTGATATCTCCGATGAGCAATCAGAGGATTTTAGGGGGTTTCGCTTGATCGCTCCTTCTGATATTCAGCCCATTGAGTTGCATTATGAGGAATCGACTCAACGTATGTTGGACCGTCTCACTTCAATCTTACAAACCTGTCCAGCAGAAATTTGGGATACGCGTCGCTTGGGCGTCTTACTTGCGGGTGAATCGGGTTGCGGTAAGTCGGAGTATGTGTTACAGGTGTGTCGCCAATTGGGTTTTCATTGTCTTTATCTTAACCAGATTTCTTCAAAATGGGTTGGCGAAACGGAGAAAGCCATACTTAGGATCTTGGAAGTTGAGTATCCGCGGATTATGAAAGAACATGACAATAAAGTCATTTTGTTGATTGATGAGATTGATCAGATCTTAGGAAAGAAAGTTGAGGTGGATACGAGTAGCTCATTTCATACCAATGCTGGTGTAAGTCAGATGTTGAAGAGCTTAGATCGTTTCAAGGGGATCATTGTAGGGTCGCTTAACTTTTTGGACCAAACGCGTATCGAAGGGGCAGGAATTCGTCGCTTTGATATGCTTGTCAACTTCAGTTTACCTTCACGCCAGGCTCGTAAAGCTATTTGGGCTTCTCGCGAGGGATTTTGGCAAAAGAAAGAAGAATTATTGGAGCGTTTGAGTACGTTTGAATTGTCGGGTTCCGACATTAATGCCATCTGTTCCAAAGGCTTTTTCTTGCAGTTTGCTGGTGAGGCATTCGCGGAGGAAAGTCTGTTGGAGTTGATTGATGATCACCAACAATTAGCGTCTAAAACCCGTTATCAAAAATCGGCCGGTGCGTCGATTGGATTTCAAAAAATTGCTAGTTAATCACCTTATATAATTAAAATACCCATGGAAGATATTAAATGTCCACATTGCCAAAAAGTGTTTAAAGTAGATCAAGCAGGATTTGCTGATATTGTTAAACAAGTGCGTGATCATCAGTTTGAGGAGGAGTTGAAGAATCGCTTGGATCAAGCGGAACAGGCTAAATCTGCGGCTGTTGAATTGGCCAAAGCCAATCTGCGGAATGAATTACAAGCGGCTTTAGCTCAAAAGGAGCAAGAGATTGCAAGTATGAAAGCGGCGAACGAAAGAGCTGCGCTGGAGCAACAAATGATTGTTAACGACGCTGTTAGTGCCATTGTGTTAGAGCGCAACGAATTAGCTACCCAATTGCGGTTGAAAGAAAGTGAGCAGGAGTTGGCCACCAATGCGATTAAAGATCAACACACGACTCAAATGAATGCGATGAAAGAAATCATTCGCATGAAAGAAGAGGAGGTAAAGAAATATGCTGATATGAAAGCCAAGCTTTCAACCAAAATGGTTGGGGAGACCTTGGAAAAGCATTGTGAGGTTGAGTTTGAAAGATTACGTTCAACGGCATTTAGCAAGGCAAGTTTTGGTAAGGATAATGATGCGAGTTCGGGAACGAAAGGTGATTATATTTTCCGTGAGCAAGATGAAAAGGGCATTGAGCTTGTTTCGATTATGTTTGAGATGAAGAATGAGTCTGATGAGGGGAACTCCAAAAAGAAGAATGAGGAATTCTACAAAAAGTTGGATAAGGATCGTACCGAGAAGAATTGCGAATATGCGGTGCTTGTAAGTTTATTGGAACCAGAGGATGAAATTTTCAATGCCGGCATTGTGGATGTATCCCATAAATTCCCCAAGATGTTCGTTATCCGTCCTCAGTTTTTCATCCCGATCATATCGCTTTTGCGTAATGCGAGTATGGGAGCGATGCAATATAAAACAGAGCTTGCTGCAGTGAAGGAACAGAATATTGACATTACTAATTTTGAAACGAGTGTTAGCACCTTCAAAGAGGCTTTTGCTAAAAACTTCAAAAATGCGAGTAATAAATTCGATTCAGCGATTGTTGAAATTGATAAGAGCATCAAGGCTTTGACCAAAGTGAAGGAAGAATTATTACTATGCGAAAACCATTTGCGATTGGCTAATAACAAAACGGAAGACTTGACGATTAAAAAGCTTACGCGCAACAATCCCACGATGAAGAAAATGTTTGATGACTTAGGGAATGATGGGAGTTCGGTGGAAGTGGTGGAGTAATATGTATTTCTATGATCGGTTTAACCAGTTAGTATCATTTTAAATTTATTCAATCGGTATGTCTGTAATCTCATTAGGTAAGTACACGCACAATGTAGCTCCGGCAACATTAGAAAAATTTTCAGAAGTTCAACAGGATGTACTTTGGTACTTAATGAACTTAACAAAAATTCATCGCATACATACGAAGGAAGCTTTTCGCGAGTTTTTGATTCGTTATTTGTTAATTGTGGATCGACCGCTTGAATCAAAAGCATCTGATTTCATCGATGAGGGAATATTGATTGATGGTGTATTTGAGAATAGCTATTTCAGTTTTTCTGTGAAGAATTTGATTGAGTTAATCGGATTTGAAGCTAGCAATTCGCGTTATAATATCCATAACAGTTTGACTGATTTTATTCGGGACTATACTTATAATTCACCCAACATGGTCTTGGAAGCTGATGGTGAGGCTAACGATGGTAAGCCGAAGTTTAAAATTTCACAGGACTTCTTATTATATGCCTTAATGGGAATTCGCACGATTTGCTACATTGATTATCTCCATATATCCTTTAGTGAAAAAGTGGCTGATTTATCACCTGAATATGTTGATTCAGTTCAAAAGTTTGTGGATTATGTGATGGGTACTATTCCAGCAAACACTTTTGAAAAGGTAGCTATAGCTTATCCTGATTTGGCAAGCTATAGGGAGCGATACCAAAAGACTGATTTAGTTGAATTTGATGCTTACAAACTTCCTCAAGAGAATCTGAAAGCTATTTTAAAGATTGTTGCGCACGAGATGGACTGGGATTGGATAAAGGATGAAGAGTTTATTTCGAAAGAAGTGATGGAGGACAATGCAGCTACGGGTTACATGACGCACATCACTTTCGCTGTGGGGGTAAAGTGGGGCTATATCGAATTATCTGAACACCCTTTTTCTTTACATTTCGGTATTGATCCCTTATTTGATGTAGACTATGACGAGCTTTTGGGCCCCGATTGTGAGGTGTATCCTACGCAGGACATTTATGATGGGTGGAAGATGAAAGACTGGGAGCACTTGTTGCCCGAGAAACCATAGCCAACTGACTTATGTAGGCTGCGCGTTGAAAACCTTTTGTTTATACACCTAGGTAAAATTTAAAATTATTCTATTTTCCTTTCAACACCCCCTTCATATATTCCCACAAGGCATCCCCATAAGCATCCTCATATCTCCTAGCTTTGACCTCATGCGGGTTATTATGATACCCATGCTTTCTTTTTAATCGATCATATTCATTTTGATCAGCCTGCGTTCTGATAAATAGGTGATGTGAATATTCGTGAATCAACGTTTCACATAATGATTTCAAGGTCAATGACGGATATACATATACGGTGATTTTTCGCGTAGCAAATTGATACGTGCCATGTACTTTTTTGGCCTTATAGTACTTTAATTCATATTTATAGGATCTTGGAGGCTTCTCAATATGCTTTTCACACCACAATAAAGCCTGACGAACAAATTCGGTCGTTTGAATGGGTAAGTCACTGACATAGTTTGGCGATTTTGTAAATGGCCAATAGTTAAACTTGGGTTTCGTAGGGCTGGGCGGTGTCACTGGCCTTATAGGCCCAGGTAATGGGAGCGGAGCTACTTCTTCATAGGTGTCATACGTTGGATTAACGCGCGCGCCACCTCCCGTTTGAATGTGAATGTGTATGCCATTCGTATTAACGACAATATTATTCTGTGAATGGTTATCCGTTTGTATGAATACCTGAGTGTCCCCTTGTACAATGGAGATTCTTGTCTGATTGCCGTTTACAATTACCTGTTTCATATCAATAAACGGGGATATTCCCACATTTGGTCAAAGGAGTGAGGTGAACTTTTTTGGGGGATTGAAAGTAATTCGTCAAATGACGCTTTTGCTTGTTGGAATATAGATTTTTCATATCGAGGGTCGGCCGACTAATTTCCGCGAAGACCGATGCAAATTGAGGCCCGTGCGGTTTTACATTCATACCATAATACGGTGACTTGATCCGCTTTCCTGCTAAATTGTAAGCATAGGCGTAGTTTGTCAAGGTATGAATTCGCAAATGGGCTATTTCATGCAGCAAGATAAGAGCCAAAACTTCCTTTTCTACGTCATGTGTACAAATGCTAATGGTATGTTTTCCATTCCATTGCCAAAGTCCCAAGGTTTCCGTGTTTTTTGTTTCACCCAAATCAGTTGTTAGAATCAGATTAAATGGTGTCAGGCACCAGAGTTCCAACATGTATTCAGCGAATGCCTCGCAATCTGGGGCAAAATGAGCCACTGTAAAATAAAAAGCATCTTGATTTAAGGGATAGATGACCTGCTCACCCTTAGCTCCTTTGATGGTCAATTTATACTTGCTTCTTTCTCCTTTTTTAAGTGGTTTTATACCCAGTTCCTCAAGATTCTTATGAATGCGCTTTAAGCTAATCGGCTCGTCTAAAAAAAACGAAACGATCAGCGCAATCACCGATACGATAAATAAACCTTGAAAAAAAATATCCATATTCATTCAATTGCTTTAATAAATTCGGCCGCTAGAAGCAGCCGAATTTGATGTGTACACAAAACAAACACAATGAAACAATCACCCTCCTTAAAAATCAATTAATTCAACACCTGCAGCTTGATAACTAACTTCAGGGCTTGTAAATACGCCTACCTTTTGGTAGGGTTTCAAGTTATTATTTTCTTGACGTGTTACATAATTCCAAGATAGAAATGTTTGTAACATAGACTCAAATTCATCTTGAGTCGCATCATGCTGCGCCATATATTCCATCAACTTCATACCACCGATTTTACGTGGTGTTTGATGTTCTTTTGTCAAACGCTGCAATGCTTTTGTCTTAGTCAATCCAGTTGACTGTAAAAAATCCAAGCTAGCTTTTGCCTCCACAGATATTTTTTGAAAGTTTTCAGGCGGGCAGCCAACATAAAAAATTTGTGCCCCGATCATGGTGGCGATGCCTCCGCGCACTTTTTCATCTTCAATTCGTCCGTACAATGGCGAAAGGGCCTTGCAGATTTGGTATAATAACTCGATTTTATTTTTTTTAGTGTTACTCATGTTCGATTTATTTTGATTGATGAAAGTTTAGAATGCTGTTTGGACGAGGCCATACATCCCATATCTTTTTTCTAAAGGGAAAAATGCATGTAGCGTACGTAAATACCTAAATAGACTTCTTTCGTTTATACCAAGCAATTTTACCATACGACGTTTGCTAACATAGGAACCTTCATGCTGCAACAAGAATACTAACAAGGTTAAAACACGCTTCCGCTTTGATTTACTTTTGATTCCAAAGTCAAGTTTGTCGATAGAAAAATGGGTTGTTTGTGGCTTAGTTGTTGGCTTCAACGTTTAGGTCATTTAGCTTATGGATGCAAAGCTAATTTTTTATTTTTAGGGCCAATCAAATTGTGGTAATATAACCTAAATTTTAGTGTCAATTTTCCTAACCCAGGTGTTTATTTTGAGGTAAAATATGGCTATAATGTCTTAAATTGGCACATTTTCGAGTTGACAAAATCAAAATCAATCTTTTGCTTTATCTATTTTTGCAATGCATAATTCAGGCTTACTTTAACTGTTTGAATAATGTTTTCACCTCGTTTTTTTGGAAAAATAGTTCCTTAAAATAATTCGCAATCTACAAGGGGATTTTAATCGTTTTTGCATTGATTCTCATAATCGTTTTTTAGCAAAAAGGGGTACTTCGTATCTGTTTCTAGCGTTTAGAAAATCCATCTAGGGAATTACTATCAAACTTGGTCAATCCTGCAAGGTTGCCCAAGAGGCCAAATCTTATAAAACAAAAATTTCCGCCGATAAGCCATCTGCAATTAACTTGCCTTTTCCCACGAGAATGAGCCGATTATTTTGGATAATTGCATGGCCAACTGAAACCCAAGAAGAAATTTCATTTTCAGGAAATGGTACCCCAATTGCAGCAAACCGCTCGCTTAAATAGGTTAAATCAACTCCCCAATGCGTGCGTAATTGCGTCATGATGTACTCATTGATTTGATTTTCAGGGCTTAATTCCTCAACTTCTGCTGGGATAATACCTTGAGCAATCTGCTTCACATAGGTTGCATTATTGGATACATTCCATTGCCGCGTCTTTTGATTAAAGCTATGTGCCGCAGGCCCAATCCCCAGATACGATTCTTGTTTCCAATAACTTGAATTATGCTGGGATTCAAAACCAAGCTTAGCGAAATTAGATGTCTCATAGGCTGTAAAGCCCTGATTTTCTAAATAATGATGGGTGAATTCGAAACAGGCCGACATACCTTCTTCTGGTGTTTCTTTTAATTCGCCCTTTTTCAATTGATGGCCAAAAACCGTTTTGGGTTCAATGGTCAAACTATAGGCCGAAATATGTTGGACGCCTGTTGCGACCGCAGCTGCAAGGTCTTCCTCCAACATCTCAATATTATTCGATGGGATTCCATAAATCAAATCAATGCTGATGTTGTTTAATCCAATTGCCTGCGCATCCTGAATACATTTACGAGCTTGAATAACATCATGATTCCGATTCATAAATGTCAAATTTGCCGCGTGAAAAGATTGGATTCCAATGCTTAATCTGTTTACCCCTAATTGCTTCAATTGCATCAGATAACTCGGCGTTAAATCCTCTGGATTCGCTTCTAAGGTAATTTCTGCTGTTGGTAAAATAGCAAAGTGCTGATGTATTGCCTCGAAAATGGCAGTTAGTTCAGCAGGACTTAGGGTTGAAGGTGTTCCGCCGCCGAAATAAATCGTTGTTAACTCACGGTTACTCAGATAATCTTTTTGGAGTTCAATTTCCTTGATTAATGCATTTACTAATTCTGTTTTCCCCGCCATGCGCGTTGAGAAATGGAAATCACAATAGTGACAGGCTTGATGACAGAAGGGGATATGCAGGTAAAGGTGCACAGAATTATGGTTCAAAAATCAAGTAGCTCAATTGATCAGATTGTAACATTTCTACAGCTAAACGTTGTAGTTGTTCAGAGGATACAAGGTCGATTTGCTCAAATATTTCTTCCAGGGTTTCGATTTTTTCACGATCTAATAGACTTTTGGCCATCATCAACATGAAATTCAAATTACTTTCCTCAGCCATTGCCATTTGGCCTTTTAGTTGTGATTTTATCTTGAGCAATTGCGCTGGACTTAAGGTCCGATTTTGCAATTTTTCGAATTCCTTGTGAATTAACTTGATCGATTTATTCACTTGGTGGGATTCGGTTCCGAAATATATTGCCCAAAAACCGGAATCTACATAGGAGGTAAAATTCGCCTCAATGGAATAAGCTAAACCTCTTTTTTCACGGATGGACACGTTCAACAAAGAGTTCATCGATGGGCCTCCTAATAAATTGATCAACATAAAAAATGCCAAACGATCTGGGTGCTTAATGGCATAGGATTGTCGGCCTAAAGCCACATGCGATTGATTTAATCCCCTTTTGGTTATTCTTTCCATCGGCAGCATGCTCGGTGGTAAAATGCGTTTCACCTGATTTCTTTGTGCAGGAATATGTCCTAAATGCTTCTCAGCCCACTTGAATACTTTGTCGTGGGAATGTTTGCCTATGGAGGAAATGACAATTCTACTCGTATCCAAATTACGTGCGATAAAGGCATTTAAATCAGATTGCTTGAAGGAATTGACCGTTTCTTGGGTTCCCAATATATTGACGCCTAAGGCATGATTAGGGAACAATAGCTCATCAAAATCGTCTTGTATGGCATCTTCCGGTGCCTCGTAATACATGGACATTTCTTCCAAAATCACACTGCGTTCTTTTTCAAGTTCCTTCACAGGAAAGATGGAGTGAAAGGTAATATCTGTGATTAACTCCAGTGCACGCTCAAAATAGGGGCTAAGCACTGAAGCATGAAAACAGATTTTCTCCTTTGTGGTATAGGCATTCAATTCACCGCCGATGACCTCAAGGCGATTGATAATCTGCATGTTATTCTTCTTTTGGGTGCCTTTAAAGGCCAAATGCTCCCAAAAGTGTGCTAATCCTTGTTCATTGTCCAACTCGTCCCGACTTCCGATGTCCAACATAATACCCAAATGTGAAATTTCGGTATGCTGTACTTGTCGGTGAACAATCGTTATCCCATTGTTCAAAGTTGTTAACTGAATTGAATTCATAAATAATCGTAGCGCAAAAGATTTCAAAATTAACTAATTTTATATCGAATCACGCATAATTCTTCATGTCCTCTCCAAACAAAGTTCTCATTATTCAAACCGCATTTCTTGGAGACGCGATCTTGATAAGTTCTTTGTTGGAAAAAATTCGCATTGAATCACCTCAAACAACTATTCATTTACTCGTTCGGAAGGGTAACGAAACTGTATTTCAGGCATATCCCCACGTTAATTTGGCAAAGGTTTGGACCTATGACAAAAAAGATAAATGGTCCTCTTGGCAGTCCCTGCAAAAGGATTTGAGAGCAGAGTCCTTTGATCAAGTTTTTGTTGCACAGCGATTCTTTGGTATGGGTTTATTGAGTTTGTCCATTGGTGCTAAAAAGGTTATTGGCTTTGATAAAAACCCTTTATCATGGTTCTTTACAGAACGAGTGCCACATGAATGGGGAACAGGGAAACATGAAACGGAACGAAATACAGGCTTGTTGTCGTCTTGGTTAGGTTCCAAGGTCTATAAACCTTTTTTGTCTCCAGTAGCTAAAGAATTGCCAGGTGGCTTAAAGGCGAAAAGCTACATCTGTATTTCCCCTGGATCCGTATGGGAAACCAAGCGTACGCCTGTCCGTGTTTGGATTGATTTTATAAGGCTATTGCCTAAAAATCAAATGCTTGTGTTGATGGGAGCACCGAATGAAGTTCATTTGGCGGAAGAAATCGAAAAAGCCTGTCCAGAAAATACGATAATCAATGAGGCTGGTAAGCATAATTTGGTGGATGCGATACGTATCTACCAACACAGCTTGATGTCTTACGTCAATGATTCTGGACCTTTGCACATCTGTTCAGCCGTAGATACGCCCACAGTGGCCGTTTTTTGCTCGACAATGCCGGCCTTTGGCTTTGGGCCTTTGGCTTCGTGGAATCGAATCGTAGAGGTAGGAGATTTAGACTGTCGGCCTTGTGGAGACCATGGAAAAAAATCGTGTCCATTAGGACATTATGCCTGTGGAAATCAAATCACCGGGAATCAATTACTCCAACAATACGAAGATTTATTAGCCGCGCGAAGCAAGTAGGTAAAGAACGGCCATACGAACTGCGACACCATTTTCTACTTGATCCAAGATGATGGAATGGGGAGAATCTGCCGCATCGGAACTTAATTCCACACCGCGGTTTATCGGGCCAGGGTGCATCAATACAATTTCTTTTGGTAATTCTTCCAGCATTTGACGCGTGATTCCAAAGAATTGCGAATATTCCCGAAGGCTTGGGAAGTATTTGATTTGTTGGCGCTCCAACTGTATCCGCAACACGTTCGCAGCATCACACCATTGCAGGGTACTTTTTACGTCATGTGAAACTTCCACGCCCAAGGATTGAATATGTTTTGGAATCAAGGTGCTCGGTCCACATAGTCGAACATTCGCTCCTTGTTTTTTCAGGGCATAAATATTGGATAGCGCTACCCTTGAATGCAAAATATCTCCAATGATTGCGATGTTTTTACCTGTCAAATCCCCCAATTTTTCCTGTAAGGAATAAGTGTCTAATAAAGCTTGAGTGGGATGTTCATGCGTTCCATCACCAGCATTGATGATATTCGCTTTGATGTGCTTCGCTAAATAATGCGGTGCTCCCGGACTGGCATGGCGCATAACAATCATGTCCACTTTCATCGCCAGGATGTTGTTTACCGTATCGAGCAGTGTTTCTCCTTTTTTAACGGAACTGCCTGATGCCGAAAAGTTTATGGTATCAGCCGATAAGCGCTTTTCTGCTAGCTCAAATGATAAACGGGTGCGGGTAGAGTTTTCGAAAAATACATTGGCAATGGTAACATCACGCAGAGAAGGAACTTTTTTAATCGGTCGGTTGAGAACTTCTTTAAATTCTTTGGCCGTTTTAACGATTAGGTGAATAGATTCTTCATCTAAATCTTTGATTCCTAATAAGTGTGGCGATTTCAACATATTTTTATTGGGTGATTAACCAAATTTTATCTGCTTCGTGTCCTTGTTCTTTCCATTCGACGAGTACCTTTTCGGTAGGAAGCGTGTTCACGCTTTTGCCTACGTAATCAGCATTGATAGGAAGATCTCGGTTATATATACGGTCAATTAAGACGCAAAGTTCAACTTTGGCTGGTCGGCCAAAGGAGTTCATCGCATCTAAAGCGGCACGTACCATCCGGCCAGTAGCTAACACGTCATCGACTAAAATGACGCGTTTATTCTCAATCAAAAAGGAAATATCAGTAGAATTAGGGGCAATCGTATCTCTTCGGCGGTAATCGTCGCGGAAGAAAGTGGCGTCTAAACGGCCAACAGGGAAAGCGGTATTTAATTGTTTTCCTAATTCCGCAGCAATGCGTTCTGCGAAGTAGATTCCACGGGGTTGAAGACCCAAAATAACCGTTTCTGTATCTTTGATTTGATTTTCAATGAGCTCTTGGCATAACCTCGATATGGTTATCTCCAGTAATGGGCTTGATAAAATCAGCTTGCGAGTCATTGTGGCAAAGGTACAAAAATTACTTAAATATTGTTTCGTTTAGGTCAAATAGGGGCAAAACTTGGTCTTTATCAGATACGATGGGGTTTACTACGCCCCATGGTATGTTCAACGTTGGGTCATTCCAGCGAATCCCTGATTCAGCTTCTTTATTCCAGAAATCCGTACACTTATAGACAAAAATGGTATCAGTTAATGCTACAAAACCATGTGCGAATCCAACGGGTACATATAGCATATTGCCTATTTCTGCGTCTAGGATGTAAGTTCCATATCGACCAAAGGTAGCGGAGCTCTTACGTAAATCCACGATTACATCCATCGCTTTACCTGTCATGCAACGAACAAGTTTACCTTGCCCATGGGGTTCTTTTTGGAAATGCAGACCACGAATAACACCCGCTGTAGAATATGAATAATTGTCTTGAACAAAATTCTCCGTGATTCCATTGGCAGCAAAACGCGTTTGATTGTAGGATTCGTAAAAATGACCGCGGTCATCGTGAAATTTTGTTGGTATATATTCAATAACTCCGGGTAGATCGTGCTGGATAAATTGCATAGAATTTAAATTCCTTTGTTTGATTTTGCCTAGGAAAGGCCTTAATTTGTGCCAAAATTATCGATATTTAGGCATTAATACAATGCCTTTTCCTAAATCCCCATGAATTCAACTGAATTAGTTAAGCAGATAGAAAATAAGCGCTCATTTTTATGTGTGGGCTTGGATACCGATCCTAACTTAATCCCTTCGGCATTTAAAAAAGAAGCTGATCCGGTTTTTGCATTTAACAAAGCGGTGATCGATGCGACAGCTGATTATGCCGTGGCTTATAAGCCCAACATTGCCTTTTATGAGGCATTTGGACCAAAGGGCTGGGAAAGTTTGCAAAAGACGATGGAATATATCCCCAAGGATATTTTTACCATAGCTGATGCGAAAAGAGGGGATATCGGTAATACCGCATTTATGTATGCTCAGACTTTTTTTGATCCAACATGTGCGGGCTTGAATTTTGATTCGGTAACTGTGGCCCCTTATATGGGCCATGATTCGGTAGAGCCATTTCTGCGTTTTGAAGACAAATGGGTGATTTTATTAGCTTTAACTTCCAATCCAGGTAGTCATGATTTCCAAATGACGAAGTCGGAAGATTACATCCCCATGTATGAACGTGTTATGCGTTTGGCACAGACTTGGGGATCTCCAGAGGAAATAATGTTTGTTATTGGGGCTACTCGTTCTGATTTCTTGCAAAAGGTGCGTGAAATAGCGCCGGATAATTTCTTTTTAGTTCCAGGCGTAGGAGCACAAGGAGGAAGTTTAGCGGACGTAGCTAAATATGCGATGAACTCGCGTGTTGGTTTACTCGTTAATTCTTCACGTGGAATCATTTATGCCGGGGATAATCCTGCCATGGATGCGAAGCGTGAGGCTCGTAAGATTCAAGAGGAAATGGCTACGTATTTAGACGAATATTATATCAAATAAGATGGAATTAGGCATAGGTACACCCGCATTATTGTTCTCAACAGTTTCATTGTTGATGATTGCATTTACGAATCGATTCATGTCGATGGCATCATTGATTCGTGGGCTACATGAGAAGTTTCAGCAAAATCCGGATGAATCCATTTTAAAGCAAATAGAAAACCTGCGTTTACGCATGAAGTTGATTCAAAATATGCAGATAATTGCGGTTTTGAGCCTAATTCTCAGTGTAATTTGCATGTTTTTTATCTTTTTGGAAATGCAGCTTGTTTCACATTGGTTCTTTGGGACTGCCTTAGTGGGCATGTGTGTGGCGCTTATGCTCAGCGCTTGGGAAATTACGATTTCTACAAAAGCGCTTGAAGTGGAGCTTTCCGACATGGAAGATATCTTGGCCAAGAAACATTAATTATTCGAATAGTATAAATTTTCCTTGCTATTATTTCAAAAATTGAAATATAGTAGTATTTTTGTGTACAATATTGATTTAAAAGGGCTTACCAAAGCTTGATTATACAAATACTACTTAGGCGGATTGAATAAAGGCTCGGAATTTTTCTGAGTCTTTATTGTTTCTGCCTGTATGTTTTTAGGCTTTCAAGATGAGGCAAGAAAGGGGAGGAAGGTTCAGGGCGATGGAGAATGCTTTGCCATGCCAACCGTATTCTTCGGTCATCGCGGCACCCTTGGTAGGGTAGTCGGATCCACCAAATAGACCTTTATCTGAGTTGAACACCACTTTCCAAACTCCGGGAAGCGGAACGCCGATGCGGTAATCTTCACGTGGAGCAGGTGTTAAGTTGAGAATCACAATTAATTGATCTTTATTCGTTTCACCTTTGCGCAAGAAACTGATGACTGAATTACTTTGGTCATTGGACTCAATCCACTCAAAGGTCTCGTGTGAGAATTGTTTAATGTGGAGTGCAGGTTCTTCGCGATACAGTTTATTTAAAGCCTTCATGGTTTCCTGAATCCCTTTATGAGGGGCATATTCAGTTAGGTGCCAGTCTAAACTTATACTGTGATTCCATTCTTCGCGCTGGCCAAATTCACCACCTTGGAAGATTAGTTTCGTTCCTGGGTGCGTGAATTGTTCAGAAAATAATAGTCGGAGGTTAGCAAACTGTTGCCATTCATCTCCAGGCATTTTGTTCAACAAAGATTGCTTGCCGTATACGACCTCGTCATGTGAAAGCGGGAGGCAGAAGTTTTCAGTGAATGCATAGATCAACGAGAAAGTTAGCTCATTGAGGTGATGTTGGCGGTGAATTGGATCTTTTTGGAAGAAACGAAGGGTATCGTTCATCCAGCCCATCATCCATTTTTGACCGAAACCTAGGCCACCCATAAATACCGGTTTGGTTACGCCATTGAATGAGGTAGATTCTTCTGCAATGATTTGAATATCTGGGAATTCGCCATAGATGTGTACGTTGAGGTCCTGTAAGAAAGATATCGTATCGAGGTTATGGTTTCCACCAAATTCATTGGGTACCCATTCACCATCGTTACGAGAATAATCCAAATACAACATAGAAGCTACGGCATCCACGCGCAAACCATCGACGTGGTAGCGTTCAAGCCAGAATGCGGCATTGGAAAGAAGAAAGCTACGAACTTCCGTTCTACCGTAATCGAAGATATAGGATTTCCAGTCGGGGTGATAGCCCTTTCTTGGATCCGGATGTTCATAAATAGGCGTTCCATCAAAATCTTTAAGGCCGTGTGCATCACCGGGAAAGTGGGAGGGAACCCAGTCTAGAAGAACCCCGATTCCTTCTTGGTGGAAACGTTCAACGAGGCGCATGAAGCCTTGTGGATCCCCAAAACGGGAGGATGGAGCAAAATAGCCGGTAATTTGATAGCCCCAAGATGGTGCATAGGGATGTTCCATGACGGGCATGAATTCTACGTGGGTAAAATTCATTTCCTTGACATAGGAAACCAATTTGTCTGCAAAGTCGTCGTAGGTCAGGTATTGATCATCGAGGGTCTTTTGCCAAGAACCTAAATGGACCTCATAAACCGACATGGGCGCATCTAGGGCATTCTTCGCTTTACGATTTTCCATCCAGGGGGCGTCGTTCCATTCTTTGTAGGTGGACCAAACGATGCTGGCAGTTTTGGGAGGAACCTCGCAAAACAATCCCATGGGGTCTAATTTCTCTAAATATTCGCCTGATTTGGCTTGAATTCCGTATTTATAGGTTTCGCCATTGCGTATGCCAGGAATGAATCCTTCCCAGATTCCGGAAGCATCCCAACGTTTCAATAAGGGATGCGAAAATTTATCCCAAAAATTGAAATTCCCGATGACGTGTACGGCTTCGGCGTTTGGAGCCCATACGGCAAAAAAGGTTCCCATTTCCCCTTCATGTTCAATTTCGAAGGCCCCTAATTTTTCATAAAGCCGTGTGTGTTTGCCATTTAAGAATAGTGCCACATCAAAATCGGACAATTTGGAATAGGGTTTTACAATTGACATAAGGGGTTCAGTTTCAATGATAAGGCTAAAATAGCTAAAATTAATTAGAAAAAATTACGCTTTTTTTTGAGGGGGTAGTTTGGATTTAAAACGGAAAATCCTACCTTTGTGCCACCAAAATAAATAATGGTCCGTTCGTCTAGGGGTTAGGACACGTCCCTTTCACGGATGAAACACGGGTTCGATTCCCGTACGGACTACTTCGGTAGGCAAAAAACCACTCAGGCGAGTGGTTTTTTTGTTTTTACCGTTACTTTGTTTTCGAGATCTTAATCTAACTAGCCTTTTTTTTCGCTTCGGGCAGTATATCATTTATAGTATTTTTCTTTTAATTGCTGCGCATATGGGTCGAATTGATAGAAATCTTTTTCTATGAATTTGTTATTAGATCGAATGAAAACACTTTTTATTTTAATATCATTGATGATGGCTTTATTGGTATATGCGTTTATGCCGGCATCGGAATAGGTTATATCTTTTTTCCCATCGCCATCGAAATCATAATAGATTAGTTTATTTTTCCAATTTGGTCTATCTAAGTTAATTGTATATTCGATGGCATTATTATCAATGGCAAAAGACCCATCATTTTTTTGAAGGTATATTTCTATATTCCATTTTTTATATGATTCTGCATTCAACATAATAATATCATTTAATCCATCGCTGTTTAAATCATCTACGATATAATCAAATACATTAATTCCATTGGGTGATTTAAAAGGAATTTTTTTAAAATCATTTGATGTAAACCTACCTTTCCCTTTGTTAAATAGAATTGTATTTTCAGACTGTCCGGCGACAAATAAATCTTTCAATCCGTCTTTATTTAAATCCAATATTCGACAACTGAAAGAGCTATTTAATATTGAAACACTTTCGCCAAATGAATTGTCGGAGGTATAATTTTTAGTATCCCAAACGAAGTGTGCATAATTAATATTGGTAAAATAGGGATAAGAGGCTGTACCCCAGAAAATATAAGAATGCGAATTTGCAACAACAAATAAATCAGGTTTACCGTCGCTGTTTATATCCGCAACATCACCGCTCTCATGGGTAAACATATTTGATAATTCCTTGGGTTCTAATTCCAATTTAACCAAATCATATCCACCTTTACCATCACTTAATCCTAACGTAACGGGTTCATTTGTATTTTCCCTTCCTTCATCCGCGTGCCCGTGTATTACTAAATCAACATAATTGTCGCCATTTAAATATACCGGAGTAACTTTATAGGGTGCACCTATGAAATCAGTTTTACTATTTAAGAGATTCTTTTCTTCAAATTCTAATGATTGCGAATTCCAAATTAAAAATGACAAATTAGCTTTTTTGCCATTGTATGCAGTGCCAGCATTAAATACATCAATGTATCCATCGTTATTAAAATCGCCATTACAAATTGCAGTAGAAAAAACGGTATATGCTCTAAAGGAATCGAAATATTCGTAGTTTTTTTGATAAACAGCTACGATTAAATCACTCAATACGGGCGTATTTTCCCAATATTCAGTTCCTAATTGCTTCGCATTCGGATCTACTTTATATCCAGGAAACTTTATTTTTTGAAATAAAGCCTTTAGATTGGTAGCTTTCTCTATCTTTAAATCCAATGGATTGGCTGAGCTTGTTAAATCACCTGACCAACCTCCAAATTCATATTTCTCTGCTGGTTGTGGAGTTAACCTAACGGTAGTTCCGGAAGGATACTGTGATTGAGTTGCCACAGCAAGAATCTCTTCTTTCACGGTTCCATTTCCTTCGATTGTTAGGGCCAAAGGGTACTGGCGTTTTTCAAACACAGCTGTTACCTGTTTATCGGTATCCATTGTGATAGGCGAAGGATTATTTGTTCCTGTCAAACTACCACTCCATTGTTTGAATGTATATTCTCCTGAAGGAGTGGCAACCATTGTTACGACAGAGCCTTTTTCAAATGCGTTTGTTGGCGGTGTGACTGTCCCTCCATTCGTGGGAGACCAATCTACGGTGAGCTTTTGTTGGAGAACCTCCTTGTTACAAGAGCATACGATCGTTATAAGTACAAGAAAAGAGATTCGCGTTATCATGAATAGGGTAGTATTAGTCCAAATTAATCCATTAAGATTGTCATGATTCAAAAAAATATAAAACTTAAAATAACCTATTTCTTGAATTTTTTAATTCTATCGACTAATTATTTTAAATGAAAAGGTATTGATGCTTAGGTGAATATAAGTTTAGAGAATTTAAAAATCGCTCTATACTGAAAAAACATCTGTGTAATTTATGAGATTTAAACAAAAAAAAGAAAGGCCATGACTGGCCTTTCTTTTTAACAGTTCTTGGGATAATAAATATTATGCCTTCGCTGCTGAAGCTCCTTTTGCAATGCTGTATACAACTAAACCGAAACCGATTTTGTTGATTGCATCCGCAATGTTGTAAGCTAAGTCAATGTTTCCAGCCATTCCGCTTAACAAGTTACCTGGTAACATCATGTAGCCGATTGGATAGATAGCCCAACCTACTAATGTGAACCAACGCATTACTTTGTAGCCTGACTTTACGTGCTCGTTATCAGAAGCAGCAGCTAATTTAGATGCCTCACCTGCGTAGAT
Source organism: Aquirufa sp. (assembly GCF_044342065.1). Classification (GTDB taxonomy): domain Bacteria; phylum Bacteroidota; class Bacteroidia; order Cytophagales; family Spirosomataceae; genus Aquirufa. The sequence continues at coordinate 57,654 of NZ_JBIIQN010000012.1, forward strand.
TTCGTAAATGATCACAGCCCAACCTAATGTTGAGATGATACCCCACATTACGTTTTGCTCAGGAACTACTGCCTCACCGATGTAACCTGCAACTAACATCACTACAGATCCGAAGATCAAGCGAGAAAGCATGCCTGTTTTTGCACCAGCTGGCTTTAAGATTAAGAAATACTCAATACACATTAAAGGTACAGTTAATGTCCAGTCAATGTAACGGAATTGAGTTGGTGATTGACCTGTGTCTAACCACACACCGCGCATGTAGAAATAATGTACTGCGGCAATAAAGGTAATCAATGCGGAAATCAATAAAGATGTTTTCCACTTGTCATTAACTGTTCCTCTTTCTACGATAAAGAAAATAGAAGCAGCAAGCATTGACATATACCCTGTAAAGAAGGTAAATCCAATGTAATCTCCGGCAGCTAATGTACCGTTCAGTAAAATGTTTAATGTTTCCATAATAGAAAATGTTTAAAGTGATAAAGAAATTGGATAATGAACTGTTTTATCTAGGCAATTTTTATTAAAACTCTGAAAATCAAATAATTGTTTTAAGTTGGGTAAAAAAAATTAAAAAAAAAATAAAAAATGTGCAAAATTTTTATTTATGGCCTTTTTGGGATGATTTGATGCATTAAAAAAAAGTGTGGTAAAGTCAAAATTGATAAAAAAATGAAAGTGTGTGCCAGCCATTTATCCGGACTAACCAAAATTACATAAGCGGTGCCCATGACTATAGCTAGCGTAGTAAACGGTAATAGCTTTAAATAAAGTTGGCCCAATGATACCTGTAATGATGACGTTAACACGCGTAAACTATAAACCGAATGACACCCTGCAAAGTAGCATATGAAGGCAGGCAAGATAGGTAAATAGCTACCTATAAATAATGTAATCCCTGTGTTGATAAAGAAAGATTGATGTTCTTTTTGATAGCCCAGGAGTATGCAAATAAGGTAAAACCTGTTTGGAAGACCATTGAATGGAATCTGTACTCCCAGCTTGAAATTTACTAAGATACTCGAAACCTCTTGTGCATGGTTGGATAGAATATAGCCTAATATGCCTGTCCCTAAAATCAGGGCTCTACAAATCTCTATGAGGTAATGAATGCCAAACAACTTGGATGTAGGCGTTTGTGTTGTTTCCAAATCGCCAAAATGAAAAATGGATATTCCGATGAAAACAATAAATGAAAATAAAGGAAAATAATACCAAATGATGCCATAAATCAACATCACCATTACATAATACCCCATGAAATTAACTAGCTTAAACGACTTATTCTCTCGTTCGGCCAAACACTTGGATACTAAATGATCCGCTGCCCCATGGGGAATTCCCAGAAGAGCAAGCAAGAAAATGCAAAATCCCCATTCCACTTGAATTGGCATGGTTTTCCAGAAACTTATGAGCAATAAATAAGCTAAACTTAAAGCAATACCGGAATAGCGGGTAAGTTGACTCATCGATTTCTTGTCAATAAATGCTTAAGAAATAAGGGTATTTGTAGTTGGGAAAACAATTTTAATTCCTCTCCAATATTCGTTTTTTCGTCTAAAAAGCGCAGAATATTGGCAAACTTCATTTTACTAAATAATCTATCCATAACCTTGGGGATAACCTGATTCTCTTTTTGAATCATATTGAGTAGTATGGAATCATAAAAGGAATAACGCGCTTTCTTAGTCTTTTTTTGTTTGTTCACTAGCTCAATGGCATCTCGGTGCATGCGCGTAAAGGCATATCCCGTGGAGGGTTTTACGTTTCCTGCCGATGTCCCAATAGGAATTACTCGCCCCCTTGCCGAGGACGGTTTAATTTGTTTCATTGGAATTGTACCACGCTCAATATCAATGATTTGATAGGATAAGCCAGCGAAATTCTCCTCCATATAAACATTCCACATCTTTTCATACTCAGGTTCATTGTATGCCTGAGTGCTGAATACCGTTGTTTCAATCAGTGCTTTTCTAGAGGTGAACGGTAAAATATAGTGGAATAAAGCATATTCTGGATTGAGCTGCTTTTGGCTAAAATCCATAATGGTAACCGACTCACTGTTTAGGACATCGCTATCAAATTCGATGAATTTTCCCCAAAAATGCTGGGATAAGATGGGTTCACCTAAGTTTATTGATTTTTCAATTATTGAATTTGCTACGCGTTCGGCAACAAAAGATTTTCCATTAATTAATTCAATGTCAACATTTTCACTTGTTTCAGTTAGGTTCTTTACCCAGCCAAATTCCACCGTTATTTGCGAGTGCGCCGGAATGTATTGATCAAAAAAGTAATTGAAAAAATGTTCAGAGGGTATGTAATGGTATTGCTGAGGATTAATTTCCTGCGTCTGCTTCCTGCCCTGCGTTGAACAATAGGTAATTTGTGACCAAGACTTTTCGATAAGAAAAGGAAAGGATTCATGGCCTTTTTCGGCCCAGAAACACCAACTTTTTTTAGTACGATCTCCGGAATCTATGAGTAATACTTGTTTATCTATGTTTTCAGCTAGTTGAAAATACTCATACAGAAGTTGTAAACCCGCAGCACCGGCACCAACAATAGCTAAGTCATAAATACGTGTACCTTTCAATAGGAGAATTTTTATAAATTATGGTAAGTTAACTATAGTTTCTTACAAATGTTTCCGAATTTATCGCATTTGTATCCATTCTAAGGCCTTCTTATCCGGAAAGACTCTTTTTGTTTTCTATCATTACTTGGTATCTTTAATTTCTATTTATGAATTAGTATAATTTTTGAGAAAATTTCTTAATCCTTTATTGTTTGTATTGATGTGTACAAAGTTATCTGGACAGCACATTGCACGCCTACGATATGATGATGATTTTTCCTATTTAAAATCAGATACTTCTTCGAAATCATGGGATGAAGAATTAAAATACCTTCCCTTACTTGGACATGCTTCCCTTAGTATTGGTGGTGAAATAAGAGAACATTATCAGAATTATACCAACGTGAATTTTGGTCAAATTCCTGGGTCATATGTGACAGGAAATCCGCATCAGTGGCTACACCGACTATTAATTCATGGTGATTTTCAGGTTAGCTCAAAATTCCGTGTTTTTGCGCAGATTAATAATACGGTTCGCTATTGGAATCCAAATCCAATCACCAACCAAGTGGATCAAAATACCTTCAGTTTTCATCAATGGTTCGCCGATTTGAAGTTGGCGGATAAACTAATACTACGTATAGGCCGACAAGAATTGCTTTTCGGTCAAGAGCGTTTCATTGCTGCCCGCGAGGGCCCGAATAATCGCCAGAGTTTTGTTGGGGCTCATTTGATTCATCAAAGCAAACGACTGAAATCAAATGTATTTTACACGCAGCCTGTAAGGTTGAATGTTGGAGCATTGGATGATGAAATGTCCAGTGAAAAATTAGCTGGCTTACACTTCAAATATGATCGGATTTTTAAAAAAGTAAATGCTGATGTCTATTATTATTTTTTCGAATCACCATCGCGCCAGTATTATTCAAACTTAGGTGCTGAAAAAAGACATACAATGGGAATGCACATTTATTCGAATCTGCAACGTATAAATTATGATGTTGAGCTATCTCGTCAATCTGGCAGTTTTAATTCCTTGCGTATTCAAGCCATGATGGCCGTATGGGATTTCAATTTGGCTGTAAAGCCGCATCGTTACATCGGATTTAGTGGCAATTTTGTGCCCGGAGACCAGTCGACGCGTGACGGACAATTGAATACCTTCAATACCTTATTTGCGCGTCCACCTTTTGGTCAGACTGTTGCCTTGAATATTTCCAACACCTTGAATCTAAGTCCGTACCTCAGGTATCAAAATGGGACGAAATGGATTGCAACCGCACGTGCTTCCTTTGTTCAGCGAACAAGTGCATACGATGGGGTATATACCCCCAATATGTCTCAGTTACGTCCTTATGATCCTGCAAAAATGACATCTGATGCCTTGAAATTGTGTGATATTTATGCGATAGATGTCAATTATGTGCCTACGAAGCACTACTTTTTTCAAGCAGAGCTTGGTTATTGCAAAGCCGGTACTTATTTAAAGGAAACAGGTGCGGGTGACAATGTCATTTATTTCGCCATTCGAAATGCGATTAAATTTTAGCTTTCACTCGAATACTCCACAATAAGAGGTAGCAAATTGAGCCATTGAGAATCAATTTGGCAAATCCAAAACCGCCAAAAAGGGCCTGTGATTGAGTTTCCAAAATAAAGGTGATAATAGGAGAGGCCACACAAACCAAAGGAACATAGCGATCTTTAATGGCGGTATTGGTAAACAATCCAAAAGCAAATAAACCCAATAATGGCCCATAGGTATAACCTGCCAAGTTAAATACGGCCCCAATGAGCTCTTGGTTATTGAAAATGTGGAACAAACCTATCACGATAAAAAACAACACGGAGAATCCTATATGAACCCAGTGTTTAATTTTATTTCTTTTAACTTCTTGAAATTTCTCAATACGTAGGAAGTCGATACAAAAAGAGGTTGTAAGTGCCGTTAAGGCAGAATCAGAACTGGCATATGAAGCTGCAATAATTCCCAACAAGAAGGTAACGGCTGCTAAGGTGCCAAAATTACCTCCCAACGCTAACAATGGGTATAATTCATCCGTCTTGGCCGGAATAGCAATTTGATTCGCTTGAGCATATATGTACAATAAAGCGCCTAAGGCGAGGAATAAGAGGTTGATGAACAATAATACCCAGTAAAACCAAAACATGTTTTTCTGCGCTTCACCTATGGATTTACAAGTTAAATTCTTTTGCATCAAATCTTGATCCAACCCCGTCATTACAATCGCTATAAATACGCCAGCTAAAAAGTCTTTTCCAAAGAAATGTGGATGCTTCCAATCCCATTCAAACATGTGGGAATATTCACTTTTTTGAATCGTTTGTATCATGTCGCCAATGCCCATGTTCATTTGTTGGCCTACCAAAACAATCGTAATGAATAGCGCAACCAATAAAAACAAGGTTTGTAAGGTATCTGTCCAAATAATGGTTTTTACACCCCCACGATGGGTATATAGCCAAATTAACGCTATGGAAATAAAAACCGTAAGAAAGAATGGAACACCAATGGGCTCGAATATGGCGATTTGAAGTACATTAACCGCTAAATACAAGCGGGCTGCTGACCCTATGGTCCGGGAGAGTAGGAAGAATGCGGAACCAGTTTTGTAGGCCCAAAATCCAAAGCGTTTCTCTAAATAGCCGTAAATCGATATCAGGTTTAGCCGGTAATAGAGCGGCATTAATACCAAGGCGATGGTTAAATAGCCTAAAGAATGCCCTAAAATGACTTGGTAATAGGTAAAATACGTTTTCCCCACTGCGCCAGGAACGGAAATAAAGGTTAGGCCTGAAATCGATGTTCCGATCATCCCAAAGGCTACCAACCACCAAGGGGACTGGCGATTAGCGGTAAAAAAATCGTTCGTATCCGCTCCTCGAGAAGTAATGTAAGAGATGACAAGTAGTAGGCCAAAATAGATGGCTAGAATTCCACCGGCTAGTTGTACAGACATAGAGGTTTAACGGATTTTTATTAGATTTGTATGAGGTGAATTAAATCCTTCAAAAATATGTATTTCTCCCAAGATATTGGTTTGATGAGCGTTTTTTCTTTTGCAGAACAAACAAAAGAACAGACTGAAGTTGAAGTTTTATTAGAAGAAGAAACGTCATTTGGCCATCAACTAGTGGTCTACAATGATGAAGTTAATTCCTTTGAATATGTGATTATTACCTTAATTGAGGTTTGTGAACATACCGCTGAGCAGGCAGAACAATGTACATTGCTGATTCATTTTCGAGGCAAATGCGGTGTCAAATCCGGTGTTTACGAAGATTTAGTGAGCATGCGCAATGAAATTTGCCGCCGCGGAATTTCGGCTGAGATTGAATCTGTTGATATTTAACCTATGATGCACACGTACCCTTCTCGGATTATCGAACAAGCTGTGGAAGAAATTTCTAAGTTGCCTGGTATAGGGAAGAAATCTGCCTTGCGTTTAGCTTTGCATTTATTAAAACGTCCGGAAACACAATCATTGCAGTTGGCTCATGCCCTTGTTCAATTGCGTACGGAGACGAAATTCTGCCCCCAATGCCATATGATTTCTGATGGTGATTTATGCGGTATTTGTGCGAGTAATAAGCGTGATGAAAAGATTTTATGTGTCGTAGAAGATTTGCGGGATGTGATGGCGATAGAGAATACGGGACAATATACCGGTTTGTATCATGTTCTGGGTGGAATTATTTCACCTTTGGCTGGCGTTTCCCCAAGTGATTTGCATATTGATTCGTTGGTCCAACGAATTGCTACGGGGGAGTTTAATGAGGTAATCTTGGGTTTAAGCCCAACGATGGAGGGAGATACCACAGCTTTTTATTTGACGAAGAAATTGGCAGAATATTCGATAAAAATATCCACCATTGCGCGCGGTATTCCCATAGGAGGGGATTTAGAGTATACTGATGAGATTACCTTAGGTAGGAGTATCGTAGGTCGGGTGATTTACGAATAGTAAAATCGATACATTATGAAACGTACAACATTTTTACAATTAGTAGGAGCGGGGGCACTTTTGTCTGGTTTTCGTTCTCGTCCGGTGATGGAAAACGCTCCATTTACCTTGCCTGCCTTGCCTTATACCTTTGATGCCTTGGAGCCGCATTTTGATAAATTAACGATGGAAATTCATCATGATCGCCATCACAAAGCCTACGTGGATAATTTGAATAAGGCTTTACCTAGCACGACTAAATCTTTGGAAGAACTATTAGCTACGGTCTCTTCTCAGCCTGTCGCTGTTCGAAATAACGGAGGAGGACATTGGAACCACAGCTTTTTCTGGCAATTGTTAGCTCCAGCAACAGCTAAGCAGCCAAGTGCAGCTTTGTTAGCACAGATTCAAAAAGATTTTGGCTCTTTAGAAAATTTAAAAGTGGAATTTGGAAAGGCGGCAACGTCGCGTTTTGGCTCTGGATGGGCTTGGCTACTTGTTAAAGAGGGCAAATTGGTGATTTCGTCCACACCGAATCAAGATAATCCATTAATGGATGTGGCCGAGGTGAAGGGTAAGCCTATTCTAGCTTTGGATGTATGGGAGCATGCCTATTATTTAAAATATCAGAACAAACGTGCAGATTATATCAATGCATTTTGGAATGTCGTAAACTGGGATTTTGTGTCCCAACAATTTTTAAAATAAACATATGTTACTAAATGAAATTCCCTCTCTAGATTTAGCTGAATTTCAGTCGGGAGACCCTGTTCGTAAACACAAATTTGTGCAAGAGTTGGGTGCTGCGTTCAATACCATAGGTTTTGTAGCAATTAAGGGTCACGGATTATCGGATGAATTTACCAAAGCCTTGTATCATGGGGTTGAAACATTCTTTCAATCGCCCGATGAATTAAAACAAGCCTATGAAATACCGGGTATAGCCGGTCAGCGGGGCTATGTAGGGAAGGGGAAAGAAACTGCCAAAGGGTTCAAAGTACCTGATTTAAAAGAGTTTTATCATGTTGGCCAGCCACACAAGGCAGATGGGGATTCTGTCTGGGATGAGTATCCTGCTAATGTTTTTCCTTCGGAATATCCTGATTTTGGGATGAATACGGTGAAAGCTTTTCAAACGTTGGAAGACGCAGGAAAAGCCTTGCTAGCTGCTATTGCGTTATATTTGGAATTACCTGAAGATTATTTTGAATCACGTGTAAAGAATGGAAATTCCATTTTACGGGCTATACACTATTTCCCGATTGCAGATCCGGACAGCTTACCGGAGGGTGCCGTTCGTGCTGCCGCGCATGGGGATATCAACTTGATTACCTTGTTAATGGGAGCTTCTGCTGAAGGTTTGGAAGTTTTACGTATGGATGGACAATGGATTCCTATAACGGCATTACCTGATCAAGTGGTAGTTAATGTGGGTGACATGTTGGATCGATTAACTAATCACAAACTCAAATCAACCATTCATCGCGTGGTTAATCCGCCACGTGAAAAAATGGGAACATCTCGTTATTCAATTCCATTTTTTATGCATCCGCGTTCTGAAATGGATTTAACATGTTTGCCTTCTTGTGTTTCTGAGGCTTATCCGAAATTATATACGAACATGACAGCAGGGGAATTTTTGAATGAGCGTTTAATCGAATTGGGATTAAAGAAAAAATAAGTTGAAACAGCCGAAGCATCTAAATTTTTTATGGGATGTATTTATCTTGGCTGCAACGTCTTTTGGAGGGCCACAGGTACACTGGGCCCTTTTTTTAAAGCGTTTGGTGCATCAAAAGGCTTATTTGACAGAGGATGAATTATTTGAAATTCAGGCGCTTTGTTCCGTTTTGCCTGGTCCTACCTCAACCCAGATGATTACGGCCATTGGATTAAAACGTGGGGGTGCAGGTTTAGCTTATTTAACCTTACTAGTTTGGATTACGCCTGCCGTTTTTATTATGACTGCGGCGGCTTTTGGAATGACTTATTTGCGTAATCGATCCATCTTACAATTTGTTCTTCCCGTTGGTATCGGATTAATTTTATATGCTGGCTGGACCATGGCCAAGAAGGTCATTCGAAGTCCCATGTATGTGTTTATATTTTTATTGACGTTGGCCTTGGGGATTGCTTTTACAAGCCCATACATCTTTCCTTTGGTGTTGGTTTTGGGTGGGAGTATATCATCATTAAACTTCAAGGAATTCCCTCGTCAGAATAAACATAAAATGGTAATTCCGTGGGCTAATTTTAATTTATATTGGGGGATGTTGCTCGGTTTGGCTATAATCGGACATTTGACGGATTATTTTCCCATAAGGTTGTTGGAGAATTTTTATCGGAATGGGAGCATTGTTTTCGGGGGTGGTCAAGTGTTAGCTCCAGTTTTATATACGGAGTTTGTTGAGTTTAAAGGCTTGATTCGATCGGATGATTTCTTAACGGGTATGGCCTTGTCACAATCACTTCCTGGACCCGTTTTTGCTTTGACGTCCTATCTTGGTGTATTGTTGATGCAGGATTATGGATTTTTAGGCGAGTTAGCCGGGAGCGCAATAGGTGCATTAGGCGTATTTTTGCCCGGAACCTTTCTGATATTTTTCGTTTACCGAATCTGGGGTCAATTGAAGCAATATCGCTTTATAAGAGCTTCATTAGCAGGTATTCAAGCATCGTCTGTTGGCCTAACAATCGTGGCGGTATACGCTTTTATGTCACCTTTAATCGTCAACGGCGATGGGGTTTCCATCGCCGTTGTCATGGCTTCTTTTCTTCTGGCTCAGACAGAAAAAGTTCCTGCGATTGCGGTATTTATCTTAGCGTTGGTAGCAGGATTTATTTTAGCGTAAAAGATTTAATAAATACTGGCCA
>NZ_JBIIQN010000039.1:0-16080 GCF_044342065.1 Aquirufa sp.
ACCCACTTTTTACCAGTGGTTTAGCGATGGTTTCTAATTGGGCGGCATCAATAAAGCCCATGCGATAGGCAACCTCTTCAATACAACCAATTTTCATGCCTTGGCGCTCTTCGATAACTTGCACAAACTGGCCGGCTTGCATTAGGGAAGCAAAGGTGCCGGTATCTAACCATGCGGTACCTCGGTTTAAAATACCTACCGATAACTTACCTCGTTTTAAATATTCTTTATTGACATCCGTAATTTCATACTCACCACGTGGGGAAGGCGCGATATTTTTAGCAATTTCAACGACATCATTGTCATAGAAATACAAACCAGGAACCGCATAGTTTGATTTAGGATTTGTTGGTTTTTCTTCGATGGAAATAACCTTATTTGATTCATCAAACTCTACAACGCCATATCGTTCAGGATCATTTACCGAATAAGCATATACGACACCCCCATCTGGATCATTATTTGCTTGCAGTAATTTGCTTAATCCTGAACCGTGGAAAATATTATCTCCTAGGACTAAAGCTACTTTTTCTTTGCCGATGAATTTTTCACCGATAACGAAAGCTTGCGCGAGTCCATTGGGTTCAGGTTGAACCGCATATTCAAATGTACACCCAATGCTTGATCCATCGCCCAGTAATTTTTCAAAGTGGGGTAGATCATGTGGCGTTGAGATAATCAATATTTCGCGTATCCCAGAAAGCATTAAAATGGATAGGGGATAGTAAATCATTGGTTTGTCATAAACAGGCATTAATTGCTTGCTAACGGCTAATGTCAATGGGTGTAAACGGGTGCCAGATCCTCCGGCTAAAATGATTCCTTTCATCTTATCTTCCTTGGTACATGGTGGTGTAATATTTTTGATAATCGCCTGAAGTGACATCGTTTAGCCACTTTTCGTTTGATAAATACCAATCAACTGTCTTTTCAAGACCCTCTGCAAACTGTAAACTAGGTTTCCAGCCCAATTCTTGCATGATTTTATTGGCATCGATTGCATACCGTAAATCATGTCCTGCGCGGTCTGTAACATACGTAATTAATTGTACAGATGTTCCAGGAGCACGGCCCAATTTTTCATCCATGATTTTACACAATAAATGTACGAGATCAATGTTTTTCCATTCATTAAACCCTCCAATGTTATAGGTATCGCCAATTTTTCCATCATGGAAAACTGTATCTATGGCACGTGCATGATCAATCACGTACAACCAATCCCGCACATTTTCTCCTTTTCCATATACAGGAAGGGGTTTGTTGTTGATGATGTTGTGAATCATCAAAGGGATGAGTTTTTCAGGGAAGTGATTAGGGCCATAATTATTAGAGCAATTTGTGATCACCGTAGGCAAGCCGTAGGTTTCGTGAAATGCACGAACAAAGTGGTCAGATGATGCTTTTGAGGCCGAATAAGGTGATCTAGGATCGTAAGGGGTCGTTTCTAAAAAGAATTCTTCCGGGTTGTGCAATTCGCCATAAACTTCATCGGTTGAAATATGATAGAATTTTTTTCCTTCAAAATGACCTGCCCAGTGTTTTTTTGCTGCTTGTAATAAATTAACAGTTCCAATAACGTTGGTTTTTACAAAAGCCAAAGGGTCTGAAATAGAACGATCTACGTGTGATTCGGCAGCTAAATGCAGGACTCCATCAAATTTATGTTCAGCAAAAAGAGAGTCTATGTGATTGGCATCCGTAATGTCGGCTTTAATGAAATGATAATTCGGTTTGTCTGCAACATCTTCATTGTTGGCCAGATTGCCGGCATAAGTCAACGCATCCAAGTTATAAATCTGGTAATCCGGATATTTGTTGACGAATAAACGCACCACATGTGAACCAATAAATCCAGCACCGCCGGTAATAACAAGTTTTTTCATATCCCTTATAAAATTGCTTCTTGCCAAGCCCATGCGTCTTTTAGAGACTTTTCTAAGCTTCTTTTGGCTTTCCAATCCAATATTTTATTTGATTTTTCGGTCGATGCATATACTGAGGTGATATCACCTGCTCTTCGATTCCGAACCTCATAGTTTACTTTTTTGCCTGTGGCCTTTTCGAAGGCATTAATTACCTGCAAAACCGAGCTTCCTTCACCTGATCCAATGTTAAAGTAATCGTAAAATGGTGCTTGATGCTGTTTAATTAAATACGCCAAAGCCTTTACATGTGCTTCTGCTAAATCACATACGTGTATATAATCACGAATTGCCGTTCCATCCGGAGTAGGGTAGTCGGTGCCCCAAATTTGCAATGGACCACGCAAACCCGCTACTGATTGGGTTAAAAATGGCACCAAATTTGCCGGTGGTCCTAATGGCAATTCACCTATTTTTGCGCTTTCATGAGCCCCAATGGGGTTAAAATAGCGTAAAGAAATCGATTTTAGTTGTTGGCTTGCGCGTGTACTCTCCTCAATTATTTCCTCGCATATTTGTTTGGTATTCCCATAAGGAGATAAGGCTTTTAAAACAGGCGAATTTTCTGTAACTGGCAAGGTTTCGGGTTGACCATACACGGTACAAGAAGATGAAAAAACAAGGTTTTTGACCCTATGCTCTTGCATTTTCTCCAATAGTAAAATAGTTGAACCTACATTGTTTCGGTAGTACTTTAGCGGATTTTCAACGGATTCACCCACAGCTTTAGCCGCAGCGAAATGGATAACACCTTCGATCTTAAATTGAGTAAATATAGTATCCAAGGTGGCTGGATTGTTAATGTCTCCTTTGATAAATTGTACGGTTTCTTGACATATTTCTGTTAATTGGCCAATAACCCGTTCAACTGAATTGGAGAAATTGTCTACAATAATCGGAGTATATCCATGTTCTTTAAGGGCAACATAGGTATGTGACCCAATAAATCCCGCTCCTCCGGTTATTAAAATATTCATATAAGCTTTCTCGCTATGATTCAACCACAAATTTAGACCGATTTTCCGCCTAAAAAAAGGGATTATGTGAATAATCTTCTTGGATATTGACACACTCAACAAATTATCTATTTTTGTACAATAAAACTCGACAATGGAAGAACCAGCGATAAAAGCCATGATTCAATTACTAGACGATTCCGATCAGGAAGTCGTAGAGATGGTTGAGGCCCAAATGCGATCACTCGGCCCTCAGATTATACCTATTTTAGAAAATGAATGGGAGAATTCGAGCCTTAATCCATTGATTCAGAGTAAGTTGGAGAATATGATTCATGATTTCCAACTAGATTCAACCAAACAGCGATTAATTCAATGGAAGGAGAGTGGTCACATGGACTTATTGGAGGGAATGTGGATTGTCGCAACTTATCGCTTTCCTGATTATTCTTTGGCGCAATTGCGGGCAGACATGGATCAATTGTATTTTGAAGTTTGGCCTCAGATTCGCGAGAATTTGCACCCAATGGATCAGTTAAAGATTATTAATGGTGTATTGTTTGATCAGTTGAAATTTGGCGCAAATTCAAAGAATTTTCATGCGGCGAATAATTCATTTATCAATGTGGTTTTGGAAACAAGAAAAGGAAATCCAATTAGCCTTTGTGTAGTTTACATGTGGATTGCTCAAAAATTAGGAATGCCTATTTTTGGTGTCAATCTGCCTAATTTATTTGTTTTGACCTACAAAAAGGATGATTTACAATGTTACATCAATGTATTCAATAAGGGCTTGATCTTCAATAAAGTTGATATAGATAATTATTTGGCACAATTGAATTTAACGCCCAATGAGGTATATTATCAACCTTGTTCAAACTTGGAAATCATACGTCGAGTTTTACGAAATTTAATCATGGCTTTTGAGAAGGCGGGTGATGATTCTCATCGGGATGAGTTGACTGACATGATTGATTCTTTGGATTAATGATTTACTAACGTTAATAGGAAATCATCATGTATTTCAAACCGTACTTCTACGACGTCATTTTGTAGTACCTTTCCCTGAATCTGATTGTGGTTAATGACTAGATGAATTTCTTTTTGTAAAGATAAACCTGGCTTTCGCCATGCTTTATAGATGGATTCTTTAGCTGACCAAGCCAAGGTTAATTTCATTGGATCACCTTTCCATTGAGCTAACTCAAATGAATTCAGAAATCGAGGGGCAACTTGTTCGACGTTTCGACCTATTTTCTCTATATCTATGCCAGTACGTAATTTTTTACTCAAGCAAGCCGCCGCAAAAGGGTAGGAGTGGCTAATAGAAATATGCCATTCCGGATGTAAAAGAAAGGGTCTTTGTCGGTCGTCTTGTTGTAAATCGAAATCGGTCAATTTTTGTGATTTCATTAATTCCCACAAACAATAGCGTGCGGCCATGGATTCAAGGTATTTATTCGCTTGAAGATGTGCCTGAATGGGTGGCATTGACCAAGAATCCGGAAATTTGTGAAAGAAATCAGCTGTCTCGTCAATTTTCCATATTTTGACAAAGGTGTCATGGGAATGTTGCGAAAGGCAGGATGAAATTTCGGGCATATCGATTGAATTGCAGGTAAAATTACCAATTTTGTAGAGATAATTTATGAAGCCATTGAAAATTGAACGTATAGATACATTTGCAGGTCACCGAGGTGCGATTTATGCACTTTGCCAAGGTCATGATTCGCATGTATTTTTTACCGCGGGTTCAGATGGTTGGGTAGTAGCTTGGGATTTGCAAAAACCTGATGTAGGCAAAGTAATTGCCCAAATAACGGGTACTATATATGCTATGGTTTATGATGCTACATCGGGTATTTTGTGGGTAGGACAGAATTTTGAAGGTATACATGGAATATTGGTTGAAGATCAATCGCGTATTTTTTCAATTCAAATCCCGCATTTAGCCATCTATGCCATGGAAATCAAGCATGGACATGTATGGGTGGGCCATCAGGATGGTTTAATTACCGTTATAGATCAAGCAGCCCAGGTTATTAAAAAACGTATTAAGTCAGGAAAATCGAATATTCGTTCTTTTTGTTCGCTTCCTCATGAAGAAATGGCCGTAGGTTCGAGTGATGGGTATATTCGCATTTTTAGCTTTGATTTTTCGCTCAAGAATGCGTGGTTGGCACATACAAAAAGCATTTTTGCCTTAATTTTTGATGCCAGTTCCGCGTCTGTAGCTAGTGTCGGTCGGGATGCTTATTTGAATAAATGGGATTTGAAAGGTTCGAAAATAGGGGAGGGAGTACCTGCTCATATTTATTCGATTAATGCTTTGGTTCAAAGTCCTTGTGGTCGTTATTTTGCGACAGGAAGTATGGATAAAACGATTAAAATTTGGGAGGTTGAATCTTTAAAACTGTTAAAGGTGATTGATTATGCGCGTTATGGTGGGCATAAAAATTCTATAAATCGGTTGATTTGGACTTCTTATCAGGATTTATTGGTTTCTGCTTCAGACGATAAAAATATATCGGTTTGGAAAATCGATTAACAATTTTTCATAATTTTAGCTTAAATGCTTTTTCATATGCAAATTCCAGAAGTTTCTTTTTCGAAAAGTTTTAGAGGTTATGATACTCAACAGGTGCAAGATTATGTTCAATCGGTAGCCCTTTTTGAGGAGGAGATGAATCGCCAGCATGCGATTATGACGGATAGAGTACAAGCATTAGATAAGGAAGTTAATCGTTTAAGGGAGGTTGAAACTTCACTTTTTCGAGCGATGAAATTAGCTGAAGAGGCGCAAAAGAATTGGCAGGATAAAGTAGAAACGGAGGCAGGTAAGGTCATAGAAAATGCAAAGAAACAAGCAGCAGGCATAATTAGTTCAGCTGAAAAAGATGCATTAAAAGCAAAGTTATTAATTGAAAATGAACGTAAACAATTGCTGACTCAAGTCGAGCAAGAAGTTAAGGAACAAACGCGTGAATTAGTGAGATTAAAAAATATTCAAACTGAAATTGCAGGTCAGTTGGCAAATTTTGCCCAACAAACACTGCGGAGTATAGAATCTTGGTCTAAGCCTATCGAAGAAAAGCAAGTGGCTGCTATACCCAAAAAGCCTTTAGCCAAAGTGCCGCCTAAAAAAGCGGTCGTTGATACAAAAGCGAAGCCATCAAAATCACCTGTGAAGAAAGGTAAACACTTGGACGCATCAACGATAGAGGATGATGGTTTGCCAACGTTAAACAAGGTTTTGGAGGCGTACGCAAAAACAACAGGGCCACGCGGTAAGGTGGGCGAAATTAATTAGAGTATGCAGGAATATCAGGTAGGATTGGAGGATGTTCGTTTTTTTGGATACCATGGATTATTTCCAGAAGAGCGCATACTAGGTAATTGGTTTGTTTTACGTGTGCAAGTAGGGAAGCATTTGGATTCGTTTGCCTTTGAAAACATAGATCAAACCTTTGATTATGGTATTATTTATAATATTTGCAAGGAAGTAATGGATGAGCCAGTTGATTTGTTGGAAACGGTTGCGGCGCGAATTGCCATTCGGTTAAAACAAGCATTAAAGGGTATTTCGAGTTATGAAATTCATGTTTGGAAAGAGCGGCCCCCTTTGGGTCTTGTGAGTGGAAAATCCCGGGTATCCATTATTGAACGATTCTAATGCTACTCATTGAATTTCAAAAAAAGCGTGTAAATTCGGAGTAAAATAAAAACTATGCCACATCAAGTTACAATCAAAGACATTGCCAAGCAGTTGAATGTGTCGGTTGCGACAGTTTCCCGAGCATTACGTGATTTGCCTGATATTCATCCGGATACCAAAAAGGCAGTGTTGGATTTGGCTAAAGAGTTGGACTACCAGCCAAATGTCTTGGCGGCAAGTTTAGTTAAAAGCAAGACCAAAACCATTGGGTTGATTGTGCCTGATTTAGGCTATTATTTTTTCTCTACTGTCGTTAAGGCGATTGAATTAGAGGCTATAAAAGCAGGGTATAGTATTTTGATTACGCAAACTCAAGAATCTTTTGAACGCGAATTAATCAATATTCAGAATTTATCTCGAAGTCAAGTTGAGGGGATTATCATCTCTTTGTCTCGTGAGACAGTTAACCTAGATCACATTACGCGTTTGCAGCGCAGAGGAATACCCTTAGTGTTTTTTGATCGAGATAGTGATGAGATACATGCCTCTAAGGTCATGGTTGACAATGAGCAGTCTGCTTATGAAGCGGTAAAACATTTATTGGAGAATGGGTGTAAGCGAATTGCTTTTTTAGCTGGGCCAAAGAATGTTTCGGTAAGTAATCAGCGCCGATTAGGTTATTTACGTGCACTAGCTGAGGCAGGTATTCAAGAGGATGATTCATTGATTATCCATTCGGATTACTTTCAAGATACGGCAACTTCGCAGACACATGAATTGATGATGCGTGAAAATCGTCCAGATGGGATTTTGGTGGTATCGGATCGTTTGGCTTTGGGAGTTTTGGTAGGTTTGCGGGAGCTGAAGATTCGTGTGCCCGAAGACGTAAAAATAGTTAGCTTTAATAACGAGCCAATATGTGGGGTGGTTTCCCCTACGATTTCTTCTGTGGCGCAGCCGCTAGAGGAAATTGGTAAACTGGCAATGAAATTAATTCTAGATCAA
Organism: Aquirufa sp.; assembly: GCF_044342065.1. Lineage (GTDB taxonomy): Bacteria > Bacteroidota > Bacteroidia > Cytophagales > Spirosomataceae > Aquirufa. The sequence continues at coordinate 7,542 of NZ_JBIIQN010000039.1, forward strand.
ATAGAAGGGCGTTCTGATTGTTCAGAACCCGTTATCGAGGTTTTGAAAACAAAATTGATTATTCGAGAGTCATCCCAGAAGATTAATTAATTATTTTCAATATTTTTTCTTGTTGGTTATAAACCAAACGTAAAATATAAGCACCCTGAGGCAAGGATTTTAGGAGTTCTTTATTGATTTCCCCAGCTTGATTGATTTCTTTGATTACTTGCCCTTGAAGGTTGTAAATACTCAATTGGTCAAATCTTATTTCACGCGATTCCGTTATTCCCAAAGGGGCATTCACGGTTACATTGAATTTCTCTGTAAGACATTTTTGGGGATCACTTACTTGAAATGTGCTTGAAGAAAGTGGATTAACGGTAATGCTTGAAGAAGTTTGATTGGTAGACCAATTGTATTGACCTATCCAAGAGGCTTTTAAATTAGCTGATTTACCATAATCAATAGTTAAATTGGTGTTGGGTTTCAGGCTCAAATTTTTGAAAATCGTAAATTTGTCCAAGACATCACCATTGGTATCCAAAAATTTAGCATCAAATCGATTGTCTTCGATTTCTACATAGAAGGAACCATTCACCGACGCATTTGAGTAATACTTGGCCTTGTGAGGTCCATCGGGTCTCGCAGGTTTGGTACCACCACCTACACCATTAACCACATAGATCGTTCCGTTCTGTGTAGGTTTGCTAACATCAAACAAATACGGGCAAGAATTATCGCTGCCATCATATTTTCCTGAAGAGGATTGTGGGTTATGTAAACTTGGGTTAAAGGTATCTGAAGTTCCCGTGTGTCCCTTCAAAGGCTTACTTCGCTCATAAATGTGACTATGCCCTGTCAAAACCAAATCTACTTGATATTCATCGAAAATAGGGACTAATAAATTACGCAAATTTAGCAAGGGTATATTATACTTATTATTGTAGTTGACGTCTGGATTTTTTGCATCCGAATCGTAGCTTCCTTTGGTATATGGGGCGTGATGGAAATACACTACGGTCCAATCTTGCTTATTGGCTTTTAAATCTTTTACAAGCCAAGTTAATTGTTCGGTGGGACCGTCATACAATCGTAAATTATCTTTTCCCCAAGCATGCGAATCAAGGCATATGAAATGGATATTGCCATAATCAAATGAGTAATAAGCTTCAGAGCCTGATGGTACGCCATTTAATTCAGCCTTACTAGGTAAAGTGAAATTTTGAAAATAAGCAATGCTAGGGTCGTCTTGTCGATTAGATGTGAGATCATAATCATGATTTCCCACCGCAGGAAACATGCCACTTTGCTTTAAAATGGGGCCATTTTGATATACTTGGAAGAAGTTGGTTTGAAAATCTTCATCTGTTGCACCTTTGTATACATTATCGCCAACGGTGATATACAAATTGGTATATTTATTGCCAATGAATTTTTTAAATCCTTCATAGGCATCTAATTGTGCTTGACCAGGGTACATGTCGCCTGTACTCCAAAAACTAACTTTCGATTTTTCGCCTTTTGCAGGGGATGTTTGAAAGAAATAGGTAGAGTCTCCGAGGGTTTGCGAGGGGGTCACAATCTTGTAGTAGTAGCGCGTATTACTGCTTAACGAATCAATTTTGAGTTCATGTTCTTTACTTAATGTAGTTTGTTTAATTGCGCGCGATAAACTTGATGGTGATTTACCTATCAAAACACTCGGCTTGCTTTCAATATCTGTGCGAAAGCGTATAATGGTTGAATTGGTAGAGAGTAATTGTAAATAGGGGCCACGGGTAATTTTTTGAGCTTTTACTGCATGAAATGGAAGGCATAACATACCGACTAGAATGCTCAGATAGAAGGTGTAAAATGTATTTTTCAAAGCCTACTTTTTTCTTTGTTTTTCAAAGGTAAATATAGTAGAAGAAAAATGATTTTTTTTATCCAGATTTACTGAATTTTTTCTTGGAAAAATAGGGAGAATTAAGGATATTTGTAACTATTGAAAAACTGCTTTATTTTTTCAAAATTGAAAATTTAGACGAGCGGTTTGTTCAACAAACAAATCATTATTTATGTCATTACACACGAATATTATCCCAATCAACATCGAAGATGAAATGAGAGGGGCGTACATTGATTACTCAATGTCGGTCATTGTATCTCGTGCCTTGCCAGATGTGCGTGACGGTTTAAAGCCTGTGCATCGTAGGGTACTTTATGGGATGGAGGAGTTAGGAGTTAGTTACAACAAGTCGTACAAAAAATCAGCACGTATTGTCGGTGAGGTATTGGGTAAGTATCATCCCCATGGAGATTCATCAGTATACGATACGATGGTTCGTATGGCGCAAGATTGGTCTTTGCGTTATCCATTGGTAGATGGTCAGGGTAACTTTGGTTCCGTAGATGGTGATTCGCCGGCTGCGATGCGTTATACAGAGGCTCGTTTGAAGCGTATTGCTGATGAGATGCTTTCTGATTTAAACAAGGAGACGGTTGATTTTCAGCCCAATTTTGATGATTCCTTGGATGAGCCAACAGTTTTACCGGCAAAGATTCCCAATTTACTATTAAATGGTACCTCAGGTATTGCGGTAGGTATGGCGACGAATATGGCGCCACATAACTTGACTGAGGTTGTTGATGGAATTGTGGCATACATTGATAATCGTGACATCACGATTCCAGAATTAATGCAATACATTAAGGCGCCTGATTTTCCTACGGGAGGAACTATTTATGGTGTTCAGGGTATTAAAAATGCATTTGAGACGGGTAGAGGTCGTATTGTGGTGCGTGGAAATGCGACCTTTGATACCAATAAGAATGGGAAAGAGCAGATAATTGTATCGGAGATTCCGTACATGGTCAATAAAGCATCCTTAATTAAGCAATGTGCGGATTTGGTGAATGACAAACGCATTGAAGGAATTTCGGAGATTCGTGATGAGTCGGATCGTCAAGGAATGCGTATTGTGTTTGATTTAAAGCGTGATGCGGTTGCGAATGTGGTATTGAACAACTTGTATAAGCACTCAGCTTTACAATCATCATTTAGTGTGAACAATGTGGCCTTGGTGAAGGGTCGCCCGATGATGTTGAATCTAAAGGATTTGATTCATCACTTTGTAGAGCACCGCAATGAGGTCATTGTTCGTCGTACAAAATATGATTTACGTGAGGCTCGCAAACGTGCACACATTTTGGAGGGCTTTATTATTGCCTTAGATAATTTAGATGCGGTAATCAAGTTGATTCGTGAATCAAAAGACCCGAATGCTGCGCAAGAGGGCTTGATGAGCAAGTTTAATTTGTCAGAGATTCAAGCGAAGGCTATTCTGGAGATGCGTTTACAGCGTCTAACCGGCATGGAGCGCGAGAAAATCATGAATGAATTTGCGGAAATCATGAAGTTGATCGATGATTTGGAAGACATTTTGGCTAAGCCTGAGCGTCAATTACAGATTATCAAAGATGAATTGACTGAGATGAAGCAACGTTATGGAGATGAGCGACGTACGCAGATCAATATGACAGATGAGGAATTCTCGGTTGAGGACATGATTGCGGATGATGAAATGTTGATTACGGTTTCAGCGCAAGGGTATATTAAGCGTACGCCGATTACGGAGTATCGTTCACAAACGAGAGGTGGCGTAGGTTCTCGTGCGGTAATTACGAAAGATGATGATTATACGGAGCATTTGTTCTCAGCGACGATGCACAACTGGTTGTTATTCTTTACGGAACGCGGTAAGTGTTTCTGGTTACGTGTATATGCGGTACCAGAGGGATCTAAAAATTCGAAAGGCCGACCAATTCAAAATATGATGAATATTGAGAATGGGGATACCATTCGCGCTGTTATCAATGTGAAGTCGATTACGGATCCGGATTACATTGATAATAATTTCATTGTGATGTGTACGGAAGATGGAACGATTAAGAAAACGTCATTAGAAGCGTATTCTAGACCACGTCAAAATGGTATTAATGCGATTACGATACGTGAGGGAGACCGTTTATTGGATGTTGCGTTAACGAATGGAAATAATCAAATTGTTATAGCTACGAATACAGGACGTTCGGTACGTTTTGAAGAAACACGTGTACGTCCAATGGGCCGTACTGCTGCGGGGGTGAAGGGTATTTGGATTGATGAATCAATTGCTACCGAGAAGGTTATTGGCATGGTTTGTGTGTCAGATCCTGAGGTTCAACAGTTATTGGTTGTTTCAGAGAAAGGATTTGGTAAGCGTTCAGAAGTAGAGGATTACCGTTTGACTAACCGGGGCGGAAAAGGGGTTAAGGCCTTGAATATTACGGAGAAAACGGGTAATTTGGTCGCTATCAAGGAAGTGAATGATAATAATGACTTGATGATTATTACCAAAGCGGGTATTTTGATTCGCACGAGTGTGGCTGAGTTACGTGTTATGGGCCGAAATACGCAAGGGGTGAAATTGATTCGTTTGAAAAATGAAACAGATGAAATTTCATCAGTAACTAAAATTGAGAAGGAACCAGAGCCGGAAGAAGTGGAGTTGGTGGAAGGAGTTGAGATTGTCGAAGGAGCTGTATTAGATCAAGCTGCAACAGAGACAGGGGAGGGGGATTCAGCAGTTGAAGGTACTGAAGAATTAACTGAAGAATAATTTTATTGGCCCGTATGCGAATGCGGGCTTTTTTTTTAACTTAACTATACGTATGAAAAAAGTAGTTTTAACCCTGATTACTGTGGTGTTGGCCGCAGGTTCAACCTTCGCACAGGTAGACAAGGCCTTGCTCGAAGCACAAAAGAAGAGTATTTTGGAAACTGTTAAAAAGACTGATGAATCAGTTAAGAAATCGCCTGCTAAACCTAGACTATGGTTGGAACGTGCGATTGCCTACTTTGATTTGGCATCTTTTCCCGACTCTACCGTATCCACGTTAGATTTAGATGCTCCATTCAAGGCATTGGAATACGTTGCAGAGGCAGTTAAATTGGACACGAAAGAAGGTAAAAAGGGCTCAACTGCAAAGGAGGCAGAGAAGTTGATTGTAGGACGTGAGAAGGCTTACGGTGCTTTAATGAACTTAGGTGTAGTTAAATACCAGGGTAAAGATTATGCCACTTCATACCGGTATATGTCGAAGGCTTCAGAAATAGCATCTCAGGATACGATGTCAGCTATGTATACGGGTGTAGTTGCTCAATTGTGTCAAAAAGATGCAGAAGCGCGTTCAGCATACGAAAAATACTTGAATATCGGTGGAAAAGATGTGGCTATTCTCTATGGTTTGGCTCAGATTTATAAATCGGCTAAAGAAGAGGATAGAGCACTGGAGTTAATCGATCAGGGTATTCTTCTTTATCCTACAAACAAAGATTTGAAAAACGAGAAATTCAATATGTTAATTGCATTTAATCGGATAGATCAGGCGGTTGTTCAATTAAAAGAAACCGTTGCCAAGGATCCAAAGGATGTAATGAACTTATTCAACCTTGGATTATTGTATGAAAATAAGATTAATACGCTCAAGGATGAGTCAATTAAAATTTCAGAAGCGTCCAATAAAGTGATAGATGCTCGTCGTAAGATAACTTCTCATAAAGATAAAGCTGAAGTTTACATAGAAGAGTTAAAGCGAACTAAGTTGAAGTTAAAAACAGCAAAACCCAATTTAAAGCCTGCACTTCAGTCTCAGATCAACAAATTAGAGGCTTCTATTTTGAAGGACAATGAGGAGTTGGCTTTGTTGGAGGGGGAATACGCCGAAGCTTTAAATGCAGTAGGGGATGAGGTAGCAAACAAAGCTAAAATAGATGAAGTAAATGGTAAAATTGATGCTTTAAAACAAGAGATCCCATCATTCTATGAGCGTGCGTTAGCGATTGATCCTAATTATTTTGATGCTTTGTACCAACTTGGAGCCATTTATTTTAATGAAGCTGCAGAAATTAAGCGTTTGGTTAATGGTATGGATATGGAAACCTATAAAAAGGAAGGTAAAGCGGTAGAGGAGAAATTAGCAGCAAAATACCATCTTGCATTGCCATATTTTGAGCGCGCACTAAGTGTGAAGAAAGACGATGATTTAAAAGAAATCGTAAAGCAAATTTATCAAGACTTAAAGATTGATAAGCAAGTTGATTAATTGACTTTAACTGATTAATATTCATTTTGCAAGAGCCTCAGGAATTTCCTGGGGCTTTTTTACTGTTGGACATTAGATGTTAGTCGTTTGACTTTAGAGACGCGATACTTCGCGTCTAAAGAATTATTAGTTATAAGTTAGGCATGGGAAGATGCTAGAAATTATTATTTAACAATCTATTTAACATAATATAAATTATACAACAAATAAGGAGGATCGTTTTATTTTACGTTTTCTTAATTAGATGACCCATTCCAACGTCTAACGTCTAATGCCCAACGTCTAACGTCTAATGTCCAACGTCTAATAATGTCTAATGTCTAATGTCCAACGTCTAATGTCCAACGTCTAATGTCCAACGTCTAACGTCCAACGTCTAATGATTGATTGGTAAGTTTACTTTGAATGTAGTCCAGCCGTTTAGCTCAGAACTTACCGAAATTTGACCATTATGTAAATGGATAATGCGCTCAACCAAGGATAATCCAATGCCATAACCTTTGGAATTGGCGGTATTTTCCCCCCGGAAAAATGGTTGAAAAATGAACGGCAAGTCGTTTTCCGGTATGCCTTTTCCTTCATTTTTTACCTCAATTTCGATTTGATTATTTGAAATAGCTAATTGTATTTGGGCTTGATTATTTGGGCTAAATTTGCATGCATTCTCCATGAGGTTTTTTATGGCTGTCAACATGAGTTTTTCATCGCCTTTCAACATCAATAATTCTTCATCTTCGGGCATGAACTGCGTATCAAATAAGACTTTATAGGTTGCATTTAACTTCTGTGCTAAACTACGTGCTTCCCAGATAACTTCATCCAAGCGAATGATATGAAAGCCTGCTTGGTAATCAGTAACACTGATTTTGTTTAATTCCAATAAAGATTCTGTTATAGCAGCTAAATCCTGGGTATCCTCCAATACCGATGCTATCGTTTGCTTATAATCGGCCGAATTACGCTCATTTAGCAAACTAACTTCTAATTGGGAGGAAATTTTTGTCAATGGATTCTTTAATTCATGCGATACATTGGCAATAAAGGTCTTTTGAAAACGAAAGGCACTCTCAATACGTTCTAGAAGTCGGTTGATGGTTGCCACCATCTTCCCTATTTCATCTTCAGAATCTGCCGATTCTAGCCTTTGATCGAGCCTTTTTGGGGAAAGTAAGTCTACCTGCTTAATCACCTCTGAAATTGGATTTACAGCCCTTCCAGCGAAAAACCAACCTGATATAACCACGATAAAGACAAACAAAAGAAATAAGGCTATGAGGATGTTCTTTAAATCTTTAGCATTTTCGGCTGAATATTGGTCAACAGCCCCTGCAAAAACGACAATTCTACCCTCTGGCGTAACAAAAACGGTACCTAAAATTTCTAAATCTTCAACTTCAAATCGTACTTCTTTTCGTTTTAATACCTCCTTTACGCGGTTAACATCAATGTGAAAATTGATGCTATCATTTGATCGGTATATACGTTCATGACAGGTATCATAAGCCATGATATTCTCCCTGTAGAGGATATCTCGATTTGCTCGGTCTACGATTCTTAATAATTTGGAGTCGACTTGTTTAACATTGACCAATAATTCGGCAGCGGTATTTGCTTTTTGACGTAAGCGACTGTAAAATTTATCCTTGTAATTCTCTTGTGTAAATAAATAGATAATCAGATACGATACGAATAGAATCGCAGAAACCAGATAAGTAAATTGATATGTTAACCTGGAACGGATTTGCATTTTATTCCTGTCTTAATATATATCCCATACCAAATTGGGTATGTATTAATTTACTTGGAAAGCCTTTGTCAACCTTTTTACGCAGGTAATTGACATACACCTCAATCAAATTAGAGCTACCCTCATCTTCTACTTCCCAGATATTTTCAGCGATTTCAGCCTTGGAAATAACCTTTTCTTGATTCCGAAGAAAATATTCCATCAATTGAAATTCTTTAGCAGTTAAATTGATTTTTTGGCCAGATCTAGTCATAATTTTACTCGTTAAATCAAGCTCTAAATCAGCAAATTTCAAGGTTTGAGACTCGATCATTGTTTGATTGCTTCGCTTAATTAAGGCCTTAACCCGCGCCAAAAATTCTTTGAAGTCAAAGGGTTTGGCTAAATAATCATCTGCCCCTGCTTCAAACCCTTCCAATTTATCGTCAGTGGTACTTAAAGCAGTCAACATCAGAATGGGGGTTTGAATTCCCTCCGAGCGCAATGCCTTACACAGTTCCAGCCCATTAATTCCAGGTATTATGATGTCGGAAATAATTAACTGGTAGGCCGTTCGAGTAGCTAATTGTTTTCCTATTAGTCCATCATAAGCCACATCAACGGTATAATTGTATTCTTCCAAACCTTGTTTTAAGGATTGGACTGTCTTAGGTTCATCTTCGATAAGCAGGATTTTAATCA
>NZ_JBIIQN010000030.1:0-26119 GCF_044342065.1 Aquirufa sp.
AAACAAGTTAAAACCATATTTGATCCGAACGGAATCTTTAATCGAGGCAAGATTGTCGACACGCCACCGATGGATAAATTTCTTCGATATGCCATTGATGAAAAACCAAGAGAAATTCAAACAGTATATGATTTTAGAAATCAAGGTGGGATTTTACGATTAGCTGAAAAATGTAGTGGTTCAGGGGATTGCAGAAAAACAGAAATTACAGGTGGTACGATGTGTCCAAGTTTTATGGCGACTCGAAGTGAGCGTGATTCCACGCGAGCAAGAGCAAACATTTTACGTCAATTTTACAGCAGCGAACAAATAGATTCTTCTGTATCTGATAAGGAAGTTAAAGAGATTTTAGATCTGTGTTTATCGTGTAAGGCATGTAAATCAGAGTGTCCTTCTAGCGTAGATGTTGCTAAAATGAAAGGTGAGTTCATGCAAGGATTTTACGATAACCACGGTACACCTGTTCGAACCAAATTGATCGGGGGTTTTGCTAATCAAATGAAGTTAGCCTCCTTGGCCCCTTGGGGATATAATTTTCTAGTAGATACTCCATTGCTACGAAGGAATCTGAATCGGGTGATTGGTTTTCATCCTGAGCGAAGTATGCCCACTTTGTCGAAGTATACCTTATACCAATGGTTTAAGCACGAATTAAAACAGGAGAAATCTGAAAGAAAAGTAGTTGTTTACTGTGATGAATTCACGAATTACAATGATGTCGAGATTGGTAAAAAGACGATTCGATTACTAAAGAGATTGGGCTATTATGTTGAAATGTTAGAAAGCTCAATTAGCGGGCGTTCCTATTTATCTAAAGGGTTGATGAGAAAGGCAAAGGAAATTGCCATTCGGAATGTTAGTTTATACAAAGATCATATTTCTGATCAAACACCTTTAATTGGTATTGAACCTTCAGCCATTCTTTCCTTCCGAGATGAATATATTGATTTAGTGCCAGATGAATTAAAAGAAACAGCTAGGCAATTGGGGGTAAATTGTCTTCTATTTGAAGAATGGTTTTGTCGCGAGATGGATTCTAAAAATATCAAGCAAGACCAATTCACACGTACAAATCAACTCATTTACCTGCATGGACATTGCCATCAAAAATCAATTGCTTCTTTGACACCTACTAAAAAGGCATTGTCGCTTCCGGTAGGATATGAAGTGAGATTGATTAATTCAGGATGTTGCGGAATGGCGGGGTCGTTTGGTTATGAGAAGGAACATTATGAAGTTTCCATGAAAGTAGGCGAGCTCGTCTTATTTCCTAAAATCAGGGAAACAGCTGAAACGGAAATCATTGTTGCATCGGGGACAAGTTGTCGGCATCAGATAAAAGATGGGACTGCTAGACGGGCATTACATCCTGTGGAGGTGTTGTTTGATGCGTTTAAGAATTAAAACATTGAAATTTCAAATTATAAAATAACCTATCGTAAATTAATCAATCATGAAAAAAGTTCTTTTTATCATTGTCAACTTATTAACTTTTCATGTAGGTTTTGGCCAAAAAACCTATCAAAACAATTGGGAATCTATTGACAGCAGACCTGTCCCAGCTTGGTTCGAAGATGCCAAATTTGGCATATTTATTCACTGGGGTTTGTATTCGGTTCCGGCATATAGCCCAACTAGCCGGGATAAAGTGGGCGTTTATGATCGCTATGCGGAGTGGTATTGGAAACGTTGGCAAGAACCTAATCGGGTACAAAAGTTTTTCACTGATTATCATACGAAACAATTCGGAGCGGATGCTAAGTATCAAGATTTTGTAAAAAACTTCAAGGCCGAAATGTTTCAGCCAGATGAGTGGGCGCAACTATTTGAAAATGCCGGAGCGAAGTATGTCGTGCTGACTTCGAAACACCACGAAGGTTTTACCCTTTGGCCATCCAAACAATCATGGAATTGGAACGCCATGGATGTAGGTCCACACCGTGATTTGTTGGGCGACCTAACTAAGTCTGTTAAGAATAAAAATATCAAAATGGGCTATTATTATTCCTTATTGGAATGGTATAATCCCTTGTACAAGAAGGAGACGTTGAACGAATACATCGACCAACACATGTTTCCACAGATGAAGGATTTGGTGAATACCTATCATCCGGATTTGGTTTGGACAGATGGTGAGTGGGATTATACGTCGGATAAATTACGTAGTACCGAATTTTTATCCTGGCTCTACAACGATTCGCCTGTGAAAAACTCGGTCGTAGTCAATGACCGTTGGGGCAAAGAAACCCGTACAAAACATGGTGGATTCTATACTACTGAGTATGATTTAGTTCACGATGGAGATGCCAATGGGTTGGATTTTGGCAAACCATGGGAAGAATGCCGTGGAATTGCAGGCTCTTTTGGCTATAACCGAAATGAGAATTTGGAAGATTATTCGACTTCTGAGCAATTGGTGCACATGTTGATTAACAAGGTGGCACGTGGCGGAAATTTATTGTTAAACATTGGGCCAACTGCCGATGGTCGGATTCCGGTGATCATGCAGCAGCGTCTAACGGATATCGGATCTTGGTTGAAGGTAAACGGCGAAGGAATTTATGGTACACGTAAGTGGGATAAAGCCCCCAAAGTTACTCCTGCAACAAAGCAATATTTCACCCAAAAAGGCAACGACTTGTATTTGATTACAACGGAATTTCCATCAGGACCATTGCAAGTAGCTGGAGTTAAAAAGCCTGTTTCAGTTAGTTTATTGGGGTCTAATGTAACGATCAAATCAAGTTTTAAAGGAGGGGTTTTAACCATCGCTCCGCCAGCTTTAACTCCGGGCACAAACCCATGTCAGTATGCGTGGGTGGTTAAGATAGCAGGTGCGTCAATGAACTAATGTAAACCTCGAAAATTAAGATTTTAAATTATTCATAGCTATGGAAAATTCAAAAACACTAGTACAACGCTATTATAAACCTGAGCTAGATGTTCTTCGGTTTTTTGCTTTTCTATTTGTCTTTTTTGTGCATCGATTGGACCTAGCGCCTATTGATGGGAAAGAATATTACTGGGCATTTCACCTAAGTCTTATTGGTAATTATGGCGTGCCACTCTTCTTTTTTCTCAGTGCATTTTTGATTACCGAGTTATTAATTAGAGAGCAGGATAGCTTTGGGCATGTTGACGTTAAGTCATTTTACATTAGACGTATCCTGCGTATTTGGCCTCTTTATTTTACGTTTTTCTACCTTATGGTTGTTCTAACTTGGACGACACCTATTTTTAGCACGCCCATACCCTCAGGTACGCAAATCGCATTCTCATTTTTTTCTGGTAATTGGAATATAACATTTAACAAATGGCAGTCTTATTGCATAAATCCATTGTGGAGCGTGTCGGTTGAGGAACAACTCTACATCATTCTTCCCTTGATCGTTTATTATGGTGGCAAGCGAGGCTTGAAGATATTCTCTTTTGTAGTCTTGGTTATTTCGTACTTAACTATCATTTATTACGCTTTGAATCCTACCTCAGGATTTAGTGGTCAATGGACAAATAGTTTTGTTCAATTTCAATTTTTCGCCGCCGGCATTTTGTGTTCAGTTTACCTAGGAGGTAAGCAACCTCAATGGGATCTAACGACGCGCATTGTGTTGTTTGTTTTAGGCGTGGTTTGTTGGTTAATCGCCTCAATTGTATGTGAAATCAATGCCGACGCACCTCATTTGGCAACCATCTCACAATCTGTATCGGGATGGATTTTGATTCTTGCAGGAGTAATGCTGATGTTTTTTTCTCTATTGGGAATAGCATCGAAATACCTTCCAAATCCGTTCATCTACCTAGGCCGCATATCATACGGAATGTACATCATGCACATTACAATTTACTGGATTACGTATCAGATATTTAAAGATGATCTGGCTTTGGTGAGCGAGAAAATGGGATTGTTGAATTGGAAAAATGAGGTTGGCTTTGTTTTGGCATTTATGATTACCGTTTTATTCGCCACCTTTTCATATAACTTTTTTGAAAAGCCTTTTTTAAAGTTAAAAAATCGATTTACGCTAGTGCCTTCGAGGGAGGTATAAATTATTTTACTTTTTGTAGTAAAAATGGCGTCTTGTTTACTCTATATAGTGGAAATAAAATATTTAGTCAGGTCAAATTAAGCGTTTAATTAGTTTTCAAATAAGGGTTGAATGAATACAATTTTGATTCTGTTCAATTAAAACCTCCCGAGAAATTCTTGGGAGGTTTTTTGTTTCTGATGGGTTTGTAGCAAGTGAAAGTATCGTGGTGTAGAAACATCTTTTTTTATTGTGGCTTCAACCAGCACCTGGCTGATTCCCTGCTAAAAACTAGTCGGGTGATCGGAAATTAGCTTGGGGTCACCGGGTATTTTATGTAAATACGCACCGCACGGGAGGCGATTTCGCTTGGCATCAAACCAATACCAATGTGCAGCCGGGAGAAGTTAATTTTACCTGGGTTTTTGGAGATAAATGGAAGTAAACTTTTATTGTATCAAAAAAATACATTAATTTGTATCTAAGCTCTAAACCTATTTATATCATCATGCAAAGAAGACATTTTCTCAAGCAATCGAGTGCTTTTCTCGCTGGTTCATTCCTTTTTCCTTCTATTATTCAAGCTACTCCTCGTCCCATGGGCGTGCAGTTGTTTACGCTCTTTATGACCTTGGATCAAGATGTGAAAGGGAATATGAAGAAGATTGCGGATTTGGGTTACCAGGATATCGAATCAGCTTTTAGTCGTATTGGCGGATTTTATGGTATGTCGGCAATGGAATTTTCTGATTTGAATAAATCTTTGGGCATGAACTGGGTTTCACATCATGTAATGGGTGCCCCATTCAAACCACGTCCGGGATTTGATACATCGAAGATGCCTCGTATGAATAATTTACGCGATGATGCGCAGGCGATTGTGGATTCATTAAAGGGCACAACAGTGAAATATTTGGTATGTGCGAATATTCCTGTGGAAACGAAAGAAGAGGTTGGGGAAGCGGTAAAAATATTAACCAATGCAGGTAAAATTGCCAATGCGGCTGGCTTGACTTTGTGTTACCACAACCATGATCGTGAATTTGAATTAGTTGATGGACAAAAGGCTTTTGATGTATTCTCAAAAGAGATTCCAGCAGATTTGTTGAAATTCGAATTGGATTTGGGATGGGCGACCAAAGCCGGTGTGGATCCGGTAGCTTTGTTTAAAGCCCAGCCAGGTCGTTTCCCTCTATGTCATATCAAGGATTTTGATGAAGGATTTAAGAACATTGTACCCGCGGGATCTGGTATCGTAAATTTCAAACGCATATTGGATGCATCAAATATCGCTGGTATGAAGCATTTCTTTATTGAGCATGATATGCCCAAAGACGCGATTGAAAGTTTGACGATTGGTAAAAAGAATATAGGACCTATGTTGTAATAGATTAGATTAATTCTTTGAAAGCGCGGGATGTATGTTCCGCGTTTTTTTTGTACGATTTGTAGAGACGCGATACTTCGCGTCTAGATTTTTGATTTAAGACGCGAGGTATCGCGTCTCTACAAAATGGGACGAATAGACGCGAGGTATCGCGTCTCTACCTTTTTACCTCAATATTCTAAACTGATAAGGCGCCAATTCCAAATGCTCATGATCCATACCCACAGGTAACGTTTCCTGTGACCATAAATCCTGAACTTGTTCTGGGCGTTTTCCATTGGTATCCATGATGAACCATGAAATCGACTGTGGCGTAGAACTGAAATTAAAGAGGCAGGTGATTTTAGATTCACCCATAAATCGAATAAATCCAGCAATGGAATTATTTTGATTCCCCAGCCATTGAATATTTTTCAAATCAGCTAAAATCGGCGTGCTACGTCTTAATTTGATCAATTTTTGTAGAGCTGAATAAACTTTATTTTCAGTCATTCCTTTTTTGTCCACAAGTTCCGCCCTTTTCCAGTCAATGACCGGCCGATGCATCCAGCGATTATCGTAACTTTTTCCCGGATCTTCAAGGTAGCTGTAGTCATTGGTGTAGCCCGCTTCATCGCCGTAGAACAACATGGGTACACCGCCTACCAACATGCACATGGCTTGCATCAAAATTATCTTATCGATTGACGTTTGAATGAGTGCGGCGTCTTTGGCCTCAATCGCTGATTCTAAACCACATAAAGAGGCCAAAGATCCAGACAATCGCGCATCCTGCGTTTTCGGATTAATAGCAAATAAAGCACCTCGCGCCGGAGTACCTGGGAAGGTACCGCTGTAGTAATTTTTGATGTACATCCGGTGATCATAGGGGGTAAAGCCTGCATGCTCAATCATGTAGTCATCATAGCCTAGACCAATATCATCGTGGCAGCGGGTGTAGGTTAACCATGTGGTGCCCAATGGTTTACGTTGCAATTCGTGCTGTGCATGTTGCATAATGCGTACATCTCCCGTTGCCAAAGCATCCCATTGCACGGCCATTTGCGTCGCATTATAAGCGAAATCACATTCATGCGTTGCGTATCTGCCTGTACCGAAATACTCCATAATCTGCGCTGGAGCGACAATGGCTTCACCTAAAATCGCCATCCCCGGTGTGGCCACTTCCACACACATTTTGATTAGTTGTAATAGTTGGTGCGCCTCTGGAAGGTTCTGGCACGTCGTTCCCACTTGCTTCCAAATGAATGCCGGTGCATCGATTCGAACGACATCCACCCCTAGATTGGCATAGAAAAATACATTGCCCAGCATCTCTACAAACACTCGAGGGTTCGTGTAATTCAAATCCCATTGATACTGATGAAACACAGTCATCACCCATTTATCGGATTTTTCATCATAGGTAAAACTTCCTGGGGAACTCTCCGGGAAAATTTCAGGCATCGTCTCATCCATCAAATCCGGGATGCGGCGATCATCGTACATGTAAAAATAATCCTGGTATTCTTTGATTCCTTTCTTCGCTAATTTCGCCCATTCGTGGTGATGCGAAGTATGATTGAGTACAATGTCAATCATCAAATACATGTCTTTTGCTTGTAATTCAGCCTGAAAAGCACGTAAATCATCAATCGTTCCTAAGCGCTCCTCCACCACGCGGAAATCTTCCACTGCATAACCTCCATCACTTTCCCCTTCCGGGCTTTTGAACAAAGGCATCAAATGCAAAAAATTAACGCCTAGTTTTTCGAGGTAAGGAAGTTTAGACGGGAGCTTATTGATTTGACCAGCAAAGCGGTCCACATATAAACTCATGCCCACTAGGTCCTGACTCAAGAACCACGTGCCTTTTTTTTCTTTGTCGGTGTCTCGCTTTTTTAACGCATCCGACCGATCGAGATGTGCTTGACAAACGGAATTTAACAGGCTTTCGAATAATCCTGCCGCTGAGGGGTGTGACCCGTAAATGGCATGAAAATGAGTATATATATCATCCAAGTTCGCCGTAAAGCGTTCCTGAAATGCGGAATCTTTGATTTTATGCGTTTTGATTAGCTCATGGAGCTTTTTTTGAAGGGCTGGGTTGTACACGGATATTAATTAAAAATACTGTTATTCAAATGTTTAAATGCCTCCATCGCGCCCATATACTCGCAGGTACGCGCACCGGCTTTGTTGGCATTCTGGATGAGACCATTCCAATCCTCCCATGCGAGCGATTCAGGTTTCAATGAATCGCGGTCCAACTGATAGAGCACGGCACCCACGAACGCATCACCTGCACCGGTGGTATCGGTTGGCTTAATCGGAATGCTCGGAATGATGTAGGTTTTTCCGCCTAATCCCAACAGCGTGCCGTCTTTGCCTAGGGTAATCGTAAATACACCCGGTATATTATGTAGCAAGTTGTCTGCCGCTTCTTCCAGGGAATTTTTGCCTGTAATCAACATCGCTTCCTCATCACTTAGTTTGGTAAAATGCGCTTGCTTCAGGAAACTCCAGGATTGTTTGATGAAGCTTTCTTGTTTGTCGCCAAACAATAAATGCCGGTAATTCGGGTCAAAGCTGATGGTTTTGCCTTTGTTTTTCGCAGCTTCCAGTAAGTGATAATAGGCTGCATTTAAGGGTCCATCTAGAAATGCGGTGGCCGATCCGAAATGAATAATGTTCGTTTGACTTAGGTCGATTTGATTGACTTCGTCCACGGTTAATTCCGCATCTGCACCTCGGTTAAACACGAAATCTCGTTCGCCGTCCAGCATTAAGGACACAAAAGCAAAGGTGGTAAAGTGCTTGGAATCCAAATGAACATGTGTTGTGTCCACGTGAAATTCCGCCATGACTTGTTTTAATTGTTTGCCAAAATGATCATTTCCTACTTTGGCAGAAAGCGCCACGGAGCCACCTAAGGCACCGATTGCCGCGGCGACATTCGTCGGGGCACCTCCCGGTTTTTTTAAGAAATTTTGTCCGTCTGATAAGCTTGAGCCCTTATCGGTACAAATCATATCGATTAAGGCTTCGCCAATACACAATACACTCATTAGGCAGTTTTATTTGGGGATGGTTTAATAAAAGCTGTCGCTACGGCAGCAATGGCCAATAACACGCCCGCAAAGGTAATGGCATTTCTTGGATCGTTATCTAAAAAGTTCTTTAATATGTACCCAAAAGTCACGTTTTGTAAGATCATCGGAATCACAATCATCATGTTGATGATGCCCATATAGACGCCATAACGTTCTTTTGGAATGTCACTTACGACTAATAAATAGGGGATACCCATCATACTGGCCCAACCAACACCAAAGCCTGAGATCGCGAAGAATAACAGGTTCTTGTTTTCGATGTGTGGAAAGGCAAGAAATCCGATTGCAGCGAGTAGCAAACAGAGCATGTGAACGGATTTGGCTCCATACTTTTTGGCGAAATTCGCTAAGGCTAAAGCGGATAAAAACGTCACAATATTGTACCATCCGTTGACTAAACCTGTCCAGGATACCGCTTTTTCATACAGCTCAGGGTTATCTTTCGGTGTCGCATTCCAAACCGATAAGGCAATACTTTTGGAAGAATTTTGCCAATAACAAAAGAGGGCATACCATTGAAATAAATACACGAGGGCTAATTGCCACATTACTTTTGGCATGACTCCTATGGCATGAAATATTTCAACTACGGACTCTTTCAAGCTGACCTTTTTAGCACGAATCTGTGCGAGTTCTTCGGCTGTTGGTTCAATTTCCGACGTTGTTCGCATGCTCCACCAAATCGATCCAATGGAACAAATAGCGCCTAAAAAGAAGGAGGCATATACCCAAGTAGGTAATGACCCGGTTTTGCCGATAAAGATTAAGGGGAAAATGAAGAGCGATAAATTGGCTAAGGTTTGGCCAAAACCCGTGAAAAAACTTTGCATTTGAAAGCCTGTGGGCTGCTGATCCTCATTTAATTTATCCGCCACAAAAGCGCGATAGGGTTCCATCGCGGTATTATTTCCTGCATCTAGAATCCACAATAAACTTGCGGCCATCCACAATGAGGAACTGAATGGGTACAAGAGTAAACAGATACTGCATAAAAGTGCCCCAATAAAGAAATAAGGTTTTCTACGGCCCCAGCGTGGATGCCAAGTACTGTCGGATAGCGCTCCAATAAAGGGTTGGACCAATAATCCGGTAACAGGCCCTGCTAAATTCAATAAGGGTATTTCATCTGGACTCGCCCCTAAGAAATCATATATGGGATTAACCGCACTTTGTTGGAGCCCGAAGCTATATTGAATACCAAAAAATCCAACGTTCATGTTGACAATTTGACTAAAGCTGAGCGAAGGTTTTTTAATCGACATGTTAATAGGTTTATTTTCAGATTAAACTTAATTAATCCAATGTTCATGCGCAAACAGTACTAGTCTGTTGGCCTAATATTCTTGCGATAATGGGTGAATCATCAATTCGTCAATCACCACATGCGCGGGCTGATTCATCACATAATAGATACTGTCGGCCATATTTTCGGAGCTTAACCAAGTTTGATGGCTTGTATCTCCTTGTGGTTCTGCGTGAAAATGGGAATCGACTAATCCAGAGTATACACATGACACCTTGATGCCATCCTTGCGTACTTCTTTGCGAAGCGCCTCAGTAAATGCGTGTTGGGCATATTTAGAGGCGCAGTATAAGGATCCTCCATCAAATACGCGTTTGGCGACATCCGATGCGATGGAAATGATATGTCCTTTTTTCGCCTCACGCATGTGGAGTAAGACATTTTGGGAAAATAAAAAGGTTCCTTTAACATTCGTGTCAAAAACTTGATCCCATTTTTCTTCTGTATACGAATCAGTTGGCCCAAAAGCACCAACCCCCGCATTATTGATTAGGTAGTCAATTTTTCCGTAAGTATGAGCCGTTTTTTCGACCGCATTTTTAACAAATGAAGCATCCGAAACATCGCCAGCAAAATAAAGTGGACGATGACCTATCTCCGTGATTTCTGCAGCCAAATCTTTTAACTCCCCTACATTTCGGGCAATCAGGCTGAGCTGGAAATCATGTTTGGCTAATAAAAGGGCTAATGCCCGACCGATGCCGCGTGAGGCGCCGGTGATGATGGCGGTTGGGTAGTTGTTATTCATGTCCCAAACTTACTAAATTAATATGGATTGATTCGGGCTTGTTTATTGAATTATTTTTGTATTATTTTATACAATTCTAATTTCAATATACCATGAAAAAAGTCAAAGACATTTTAACAAAGAAGGGGGCGATGATTATATCCATCTCTTCGGATGCAAAGATTATCGAGGCTTTGCAGTTGATGCAAGATTGTAACGTGGGTTCGGTTGTGGTCATGGACCATGGACAATACCGCGGTATTTTGACGGAGCGTGATTATGCGCGAAAAGTAATATTGTTAGATAAAAATTCATCGGATACTTCTGTGGCTGAAATCATGTCAACAGACCTGCCAGGAGTGGAGTTGGGAAGTTCGATAGAGGTCTGTATGATCTTGATGTCGGAAAGGAATATTCGCTACCTACCAGTAGTTGATAATGGAGAAATGATTGGAATTATCTCCAGTAATGATTTGATTAAGGCAACGATTCAAGATCATTTGGAAACGATTGAACACCTGAAAAATTACATACATGCGTAAAAAGGTTGCCTTTTTAATTAATCCTTTCAAACGAATTCAATTACAGTCTTATGTAGATTGGGTTAAATCTTGTCTCGATTTTTCTTTAATTATTTTTGACCAGGAATGGCCAAAGAGGTTAAATGATTTTGATGAAGTTTGGGTGATGGGAGGCGACGGGACCTTTAATTATTTTGTAAATAAGTATCCGAATTGTGATAAGCCTATTGCGTTATTTAAAGGCGGAACTGGAAATGATTTTTATTGGAAACTCTATGGGAATCTTACCCGTGAAATGCATTTGAATACTATTATAGATTCACATGTGGAGTCTTTTGATGCAGGCCAAGTGAATGAAATGCTTTTTTTGAATGGGGTTGGAATCGGAATAGAAGGGGAAGTTTTGTCGGCCATAGATGCCATTCGTTGGCTTGGTGGCGCTCTTGGCTATTATTTAGCGGCTATACCTGCCTTGATTCGATTTAAGACTTATCATATTCAAGGTGGCAGAGAGGTCTTTTTATGCATGATATTTAATAGTGCACGGGCAGGAGGAGGATTTCACTTCTTTCCCATGGCGGATTTGCAAGATGGCCAATTGGATATGCTCATCTGTGACCCTTTACCTGTTTACAAGCGTTTGTTTTACATGCCAATCATTCAATCGGGGGGACATTTAAATTTACCATTTGTGCATTTTTCAAAGATAAGTTCCGAGCAAATTCGTTGCGATCGGGTTTTACGTGCTCAAGTGGATGGGGAAGTGTTGGAATCGGATACATTTGATTTTAAAATTCTTCCTGCTAAATTTAAGTTTATCGTACCTACTAAACTTTAAATTATGTATAATCGATTAAAGGCTGTAATGGCCTTGGTTATCCTTTCGCTTTCTGCATTTGGTCAAGAAGCTGACAAGAAAAAAGTCATTCAATCCATTCAAAATCGTTCCGATCAATACGGACAAATTGCTCAGAAAATCTGGAATTTTGCGGAGGTGGGGTATAAGGAAAAACAAAGTTCTTTGCTACTCCAAGAGACCTTGCGTCAGGCAGGTTTTCAGGTAGAAGCCGGTGTGGCGGATATTCCAACGGCCTTTGTTGCAACTTTTGGTCAGGGAAAACCGGTGATCGGAATTATGGCAGAATACGATGCCTTGCCAGGTTTATCACAGGATTCCATACCTACTAAACGTAGTTTGGGGGGTAATTCAGGACATGCCTGTGGTCACCATTTATTTGGAACAGGTTCGGTTGCAGCGGCTATTGCTGTGAAGGAATGGATGAAGGAAACAGGTCAAAAAGGAACCATCAAGTTGTACGGTTGCCCGGCGGAAGAGGGGGGTTCTGGAAAAGTATATATGGTCCGCGCTGGGTTATTTAGTCAGGCGGATGTGATGTTACATTGGCATCCGAACGATGAGAATACAGTTTCGGCATCATCTTCATTAGCCAATAAAGCTGGCAAATTCCGTTTTTATGGTTTGTCATCTCATGCGGCGGCGTCTCCGGAGCGTGGTCGTTCAGCCTTAGATGGTGTGGAGGCAATGGACCACATGGCGAACATGATGCGAGAGCATGTGCCGTCATCGACACGCATTCATTATGTGATTACGAATGGCGGTAAAGCGCCAAACATCGTTCCTGATTTTGCAGAAGTGTATTATTATGTGCGTTCGCCACAACGCGAAGTGGTTGCGGATGTGTGGAGTCGGTTGGAGAAAATTGCCGAGGGTGCCGCGCTAGGAACAGGCACGCGGTACGAGGCGGAGTTGATCGGTGGTGTATATGAAGTTTTACCCAATCAGCGCTTAGCGAGTGTGATGGGGGCAAACCTAAAGGCTGTGGGTGGATATACCTTGAATGCCTCTGAGCTTGCTTTTGCGAAGCAATTGCAACAAACAGTGGGTATGCAGGCGGTGGATTTGGCGACGACGAATCAAGTATTTATGGATCGTCCGGATCCGAGTGGTGGTGGGTCAACAGACGTGGGTGATGTGAGCTGGGTGGTGCCAACGGTCGGTTTGGGTACCGCGACATGGGTGCCGGGTACCTCGGCGCATAGTTGGCAAGCTGTCGCTGCCGG
Organism: Aquirufa sp.; assembly: GCF_044342065.1. Taxonomy (GTDB): domain Bacteria; phylum Bacteroidota; class Bacteroidia; order Cytophagales; family Spirosomataceae; genus Aquirufa. The sequence goes on from NZ_JBIIQN010000030.1 coordinate 13,138, forward strand.
CGGTATGTCGATAGGCCGAAAAGGCATGATGGTCGCTGCCAAAACCCTTGCAACTACCGCAATGGATTTATTTAAAAAGCCTTTATTGATTGAGGAAGCTCGTGCGGAGTGGTTGACCAAACGCGGAGGTGCTGACTTCCAATACAAATCGTTATTGGGCGACCGCAAGCCTGCCTTAAATTACCGCGATTAATTTTATCAGTTTTTTCGAGCGGTATTTGATTTTTAAACCGTAGCTTTTTGCTGCCCCTTTTACCTTTGGCAAACCTTAAAGGATTGCCAAAGGTAGGCAGCAGAACTTTTTTTTTCAAAATAATCATCGTAATATTGCAATGTAATAATTGAACCATGGGAATAACCAAAACAGATTTATTTACGGAGGAGCAAAATGCGATTGCCAACATGGCAAAAGTATTAGGTCATCCAGCGCGTGTGGCCATTCTGCAGTATTTGGTGAAATCGAAAACCTGCATTAACGGCGATTTAATTTCAGAGCTTGGCCTTGCCCAAGCGACCATTTCACAGCACCTGCGTGAGTTAAAAGAGATTGGTTTTATTCAAGGCACCATTGAAGGGGTGTCTGTTTGTTATTGCATTAATCCGGAAAAGTGGGCGGAATTTAGCCAACTATTCGGATCGTTTTTTGAACATTATTTCGTTTCTCAACAATCTAACTGCTGTTAATTATGAGCTTTCCGCGTATGCACGTTTCACTTTATGTCAGCAATTTGGCGGCTTCAGTGAATTTTTATTCGACGTTTTTTGGCCAACCGGCTACCAAGGTAAAACCGGGTTATGCCAAATACGTTCTCGATAGTCCGTCGTTGATCATCTCCTTTATTGAAAATCCAGAGCGTGTTCAGTCTAATTTTGGTCATCTAGGTTTTCAGGTGGAAACCTTTGAGGAAATGTCCAATCGCTTAGTTCATGCACGAGCGCAAGGTCTCGTTTCCAAAGAGGAAATTGGTACCTCTTGTTGCTATGCGGTACAAGATAAGTTTTGGGCAACGGACCCTGACGGAGTTCAGTGGGAGGTTTACTATTTCCACGAAGACGCAGAATTCAACGATCCGCATTATGAAGCACAAGATGCATCCGCCTGCTGCATGCCGCCTGTCGCTGAAAAAATTGAACTAAAAATGGTTGAAACACAAGCAGCTAATACCTGCGCACCCGGTTCCGGATGTTGTTAAAATATTATCAGTTTTTTTATTCATAAATACCTTAGCTTTGGCACACCTGTCAGGTGTGCCAAAGCTCAAGCCAGCAGTCCCTTTTGACCAAACAAACTAAATCAATCAAACGAATCATATATATACCAAACCACCCGTAAGAAAACCAAACCACCCAACCAGTCCCTTCTTTTCGCATGAATAATACCCTAAACGAAAACCTTGAATCGATTTTAGCCTTGGAAATCTCCGAGGAGCGCAGAGCCGTTCTTCAGCCTTTGATCGAATACATCAAATCCAAACGTGAAAAAGAACAACCGATTTTGTTGAATTTTATCTGCACACACAATTCACGCCGTTCGCAATTTTCCCAGATTTGGGCCCAAACAGCCGCAGATTATTTCCAATTAGCCGCTCAATGTTATTCAGGTGGTGTTGAGGTGACAGCTTGCAACGAACGGACGGTTGCCTCCTTAGAACGCATGGGTTTCATCGTTTCTAAACATGGGCATTCAAACCCCATTTATTTCGTGCTGCACACGGAAGATTCGCGTCCCATCAACGTATTTTCGAAATTATATGATGATGTCATTAACCCGCACCGCAACTTTGCGACGGTGATGACGTGTTCGCATGCCGACGAGAATTGCCCGTTTATTCCCGGTGCAGAAGTTCGAATTCCGGTCCGTTATGAAGATCCGAAAGCCTTCGATGATACGGATCAAGAAGCAGCAATGTATGATGAGCGTTCGCGCCAAATCGCAAGTGAAATGTTTTATGTTTTCTCCCGCGTCTAGCTAGTATGATCACGAACGACTAGCCAGCGTCCGTCAATTTTCTTAATTAACAAAGTGAAATAGCCACCTATGTCGCCTAGGCTAGGTCTTTTTAAATTCCACCGACCGAGCACCCAAGCCGTTTGGCCAGCCGTTACGTCCACTTCCTGTATGTCAAATGACAAGGTTCCCATTGTCTCGCGATTCGGATAACTTGTCTGATAGCGCTTGAGCGTGGCCGCCCAGCCTTTGGTTACACCAGCCTTCCCGATGAACTTCAAGTCCTCGCTTTTGGCATAATATTCCATAAACTCCTCGATTTTACCCTCATTCCATAGTTTCTCCTGCATACTCAGGACAGACTTGATATCCGAAACATCTTTATTTGTTTGTGCAAAAATGGGGAACGCCAAAAGGACGAAAGCAATGATTTTCATAGGTCGATATTTTTTTTCCAAAGTAAAATAATTTTGTCGACACATGTCGGTTTTTCGTATCAATTCTCACAAGCCAGTTTTTAGTTACCGATTATTGTATCATTTTTGTAAAATAATAAATCTAGACTTACCATGAAGCAATTTTTACTAGCCATTTCGCTAGCATGTACCTCGCTCGCAGCATTCGCGCAAGCCCCCGATGAAAATCGTTTTGTTAAGTCGGTACTCGTTGACAAACTCGACGAACCGATGGAATTTACCTTTTTACCGGACGGACGCATTGTCTTCGTTGAGCGTAAAGGGGAGGTTAAACAATACGATCCCGCGACAGGAATCACCAAATCAATTGGTAAAATCGTAACCAATACGAAATACACCAACCGCGCCGGACAAGTTCGTGAGGCAGAAGAAGGTGTGATGGGTGTCATTGTTGACCCTAATTTCAAAGAAAATCACTGGTTGTATATCTATTATGCACATCCAAAAGATCCGAAACACGTGTTGGCACGTATGGAATTGAAAGAAGAGGAGTTGTTGATAGACAAACAAAAAATTATTCTTGAAGTGCCTACTCAGCGTGAGGAATGCTGCCACACTGGTGGGGGTATGGTTTTCGATAAAGCCGGAAATCTTTTCTTGACGGTAGGTAATAACACAAGTAATAGTAACTCAGATGGCTATGCGCCCATCGACGAACGTCCGGGTCAAGCGTATTGGGATGACCAACGTGGCGCTTCGAACACGAATGATTTACGTGGAAAAATCTTACGTATTCATCCAGAGAAAGATGGTTCTTATACCATTCCTAAAGGAAATTTATTTGCCCCAGGCACGCCTAAAACGCGTCCTGAAATCTACACGATGGGACACCGTAATCCATGGAGACCAAGTTTAGATTCAAAAACAGGATATTTATATTGGGGTGAAGTAGGCCCAGATGCATCCGTTGACTCGGAAAAGGGTCCACGTGGATACGATGAATTTAATCAAGCCAAAGGACCTGGATATTTCGGTTGGCCTTATTTCATTGGAAATAACCAAGCCTATGCAGATGTAAACTTTGAAACATTAGCAATTGGACCAAAATTCAATCCGGCTGCTCCTGTAAACGATTCACCTAATAATACCGGTTTACGTGAATTGCCACCGGCAACGAAGGCGATGCTTTGGTATCCATACGGATTATCGGAAGAATTCCCATTAATGGGCTCATCAGGACGTTCAGCGACTGGTGGTCCGGTATATCACAAATCTGATTTCCCAAATGCTAAGCGTGCATTTCCTGCGTATTATGAAGGAAAATGGTTGATCGTTGAGTTCATGCGTGGCTGGATCATGGCCGTAACAATGGATGAAAATGGCAATTATAAATCCATGGAGCGCTTTATGCCAAACACAACTTTCGGTTCTGCCATCGATATGGATTTCAGTCCTGAAGGTGATTTATATGTATTGGAATATGGTTCTGCTTGGTTTAGAGGAAATGAAAATGCGCGTTTGGTGAAGATAGAATACCAAGGAGGTAACCGTAAACCAGAAGTTATGGCTTCAGCTGCCAGCAAAGCAGGTGCGGCTCCATTTGCTACTGTGCTTTCTTCGGAAGGAACCAAAGACGCGGATGGCGATAAGTTGACCTACACCTGGACAGTGAAAAAGGCAGGTAAAGTAGTGAAGAGCTTATCAGGTGCTTCGCCTAAATTGGCCTTAGCTACTCCAGGAAAATATGCAGTTACCTTGAAAGCTACAGATGCGAAAGGGGCAAGTAATTCAGCTGCATTGGAAATCTTAGTGGGCAATGAGGCTCCGGTTGTGGATATCGATTTCGAAGGAGCCAACAAATCATTCTACTTCGCTGATTCAGCACCGAAGTACAAGGTGGAGGTGACTGATAAGGAAGATGGCGAATTGGAAAAAGGTATCGCACCGGAATCAGTTGCAGCTACCTTGGATTACATTCCTTTCGGATATGATCCCATTGAAATGTCTCAAAGTCACCGCAAGGCTGATTCTGATTTATTTGCATCAGCAGGTTTACGTTTGATCAACAAGAGTGATTGTAAATCATGTCACCAGTTGAACTTGCGTTCGGTAGGACCAAGCTACAATGAGGTGGCGGCGAAATACAAAGGCCAAAATGTAATTGACCAATTAGCCGATAAAGTGATTGCCGGTGGAATGGGCGTTTGGGGCGAGCATGCGATGTCGGCACACCCAGCCATTTCCAAAGCAGATGCCAAACAAATGGTGTCTTATATCATGAGCTTAAGCGAGCCAAAAGCTTCGAATAAAATTGCCTTGAAAGGGGAGTTGGCCTTAGCTAAACCTGAAGGACAAAAATCAACGAAAGGGGTATTTGTCGTACGTGCAACGTATGTGGATAAAGGAAATAATAAAATTGCACCGGTTCAATCCGAGAAGTGGGTATTCTTACGTGCGCCACAATTGGATGTAGAGAAAGCTGATGTAACGAAAGGTATTCTGCAATTGATTACACCAGGTAGGTCAACCAACATGGTGGGTCAAAATCCACATTTAGGTTACAAAGGTTTAGACCTAACGGGTATTTCAACCATCGATATTGCGGCTTCTGCGCAAGCACGTGTAAACGCAGCTGGTGGTGTAATTGAGATTCGCCTGGATTCTCCAACCGGTCCGGTGATTGGAAAAACAAATGCGATTGAGGTTGCGCAAGGAGGAGGATTTGGTGGTCCACCGCCAGCAGCGGCAACGCCTGGAAAAGGGGCTCCACTAGGAACACCGGTAGCGAATGCGGCACCAGCACCTGCAGCACCTGCAGCTCCAGCAGCCCCGGCAGCCCCGGCAGCAGGAGGAGCACCGGCAGCTCCGGCTCAACAGGCACCGCGTAGACAAATGTCCACACCGACCCAAAAGGTTGCCATTCAGCCGACAACGGGTGAGCATGATGTGTATTTTGTCGCGGTAAATCCGAAGGCTGCAGACCAACAAATCGTCGTGCAGATCCAAGGAATTGAAATGAAAAAATAGTTTGCATAAAGTAGTTGGAGGGCTTACTTGTCTTTAAGATAAGTAAGCCCTTTTTTATGCGTTATACATTTGTTTTTCTTTTGGTTTCTTCTAGCCTTTTGGCTCAAAAAAACATAACTACAGCATCGGATGCTACGGCTCCTTTGCATGCTTTGCAGCCTGATTATCCGACGCCCTATGGAGCGGCTTCTGTGCAAGAAGTCCAAACGGTATTAGATCGCGTGTATACCTATTTAGATGCAGCCACTCCAAAGCAATTTGTCCATAAAACTACAGGAGCGATATGGTCACCCGGCCAAGCCTTCGAAGATCAAACCGTTTTTTCCAAAGGCGATTTTCGACCAATCTCCTACGAATGGGGTGTTACCTATTCGGGGATGTTGGAGCTCAGCCGAATTACCGGCAGTTCGAAATACAAAGACTACGTTTTCAGTCGGCTGAACCTCATTGCGTCGGCTATTCCAGCAGCACAGAAAAACGATTCCAAACATGTGTTACATGGACTTATTCATCCACGGGCACTGGATGACATCGGGGCGATGGGCATGGCCGTTGTCAAAGCCAAAAAGGCAGGGTTTTCGACCGACATGTCTTTCGTCACTAAACGGGCATCTGATTTTATCTTGAAAGAAGAACACCGTTTGCCGGACCGAACACTCGTTCGTATACGTCCGCTTCACCATACGATGTGGCTAGATGATGTATACATGTCCATTCCTGCGCTTTTGCAATTAGGGGAATATGACGAAGCGGTATTTCAGTTTAATTCCTACCGCAAACGGATGTTTAATCCGAATTTGAATATCTACATGCATGGGTATTTAGTGGATGCGGAGGAGCATCCGGAGTTTCACTGGGCGCGTGCGAATGGTTGGGCACTATTGACCAATTTCGAAATGCTTGAGTATCTACCGGCGAATCACCCGGCAAGACCTGAACTTGTCAAGCAATTGAAGAATCATTTGAAAGGCCTCATGTCCTATCAGGATGGCACCGGTTTTTGGCATCAATTGATTGATAAAAATGATTCGTATTTAGAAACTTCTGCCACGGCGATTTATACCTATGTGATGGCGAAAGGCATCAATATGGGTTGGTTAGATCCGAAAACCTATGGCCCAGCCGCTTTATTAGGTTGGAATGCGGTAGCTACCCGCGTCAATGAAAAAGGTCAAGTTGAGGGGACCTGTGTGGGAACTGGTTTAGCCTGGGATCCGGCCTTTTACTATCACCGACCAATCTCCCCGTTTGCGGCGCATGGCTACGGTCCGGTGTTGTTGGCAGGTTCAGCCATCATGGAATTGGTCAAGTCTAAAAATTATCAAATCAACGATTCGGCGGTGCATTTGAAGTAGAAATTTTCAATACCTTTGTGGCGTGAAAAGCGCCGTAGCTCTCTTGTTGTTTCTTGCCATGCAGCTTCCCTTGATGAATCAATGGGGTGCTGTGGCCTACTACCGCGTGAATCAAGATTACATCGCCAAAAATCTTTGCGAGAACCGTGACAAACCCATGTTGGATTGTAAAGGTCAATGTTACCTGGCAAAGCAGCTAAAGGCCGCAGAAGAAAAGGAGCAAAAGTCTAATTCAGAGCGTTTGGAAAAAATGCCTGAAGTTGTTTTAGCGTTCCAGTCGATTCAACCAATTTTTAGTTCTTTATTTGTTCAAATTCCAGTAGCAGAAGATCATTTTGCTACGCCTACATTCGTTCTTTCTAACGACCCTAAAGGCTTTTTCCACCCACCTCGAGCTTAATAAATTTGATTTATTTACCTGCATTTTTCAATGTGGGCATTATTCATTTTAATTAAGTTTTCATGAAAAATATCTTATTGTTCATGGGAATGCTGCTTTCTTTTGTGGCTAATTCCCAACAGTATACCGTGATGGTATTGAACTCAATTACTAACGAGCCGATTGTAGGCGCATCGTTAAAACAAAATTCAAAAGTTATTGCCATCTCGAACGAGCGGGGTGAATTTAAGATTGCAGCTACTTCAGGTGACTACGAAGTATCAAGCCTTGGTTTCTTGGCTAAAAAGGTAACAAATTTTCAGACTCCAATTTTGTTAGAAGAATCTACACAAAACTTGGAAGCAGTTGTGGTAACGGCTTCCCGACAAGCAGCTACGCGGGCGGAGACACCGGTAGCCATTCACAAAATTGGATCAGCCTTGATTCAAGATACGCGAGCAATCCAATTAACTGAATTGATCAATAAGGTTCCTGGGGTAGTCATGTTGAATTATAACAACGAACAACATGGGATGGGAATACGCTTCCCTTTTGGCACAAGTGCTTATTTTTTATACTTGGAAGATGGCTTGCCATTACGCCCTTTAGGTGTTTTTAATCACAATGCTTTGATTGAATCCAACATTCTCGGCTTAAATTCCATCGAGATTATCAAGGGGCCAGCGTCCTCACTTTATGGCCCAGAGGCAGTGGGTGGCGCGATTAATTTGATCACCAAAACAGCTCCCGGAATTCCTACCGCTCAAGTTGGATATCAGCTTGACCAGTGGGGCTATGGCCGTGTTCAATTTACGGCTGGCGCTCAATTGGGTAAGAAGTGGTCAATCATGACGGGTGGGTATGTGGCCCGCCAGCGTGGAGCTTGGGCTTCGAATTCTGATTTCGATAAGACTTCGGTCAATGTCCGTTTGGATTATCAATTCACGCCAAAAACAAAGTTGTGGGGTTCTTTTGCCTATAACGACTATTTCTCTCAAACAGGGGGAAACATTGATAGTACCGGCTTTTATTCGCGAACATACCAAAGCCCGGCGGATTTTACTTACCGCGCGTCCTTCTCATCTCGTTCCCGTTTGACACTGGAACATCAATGGTCCGAAAAATCCAATTCAAGTCTAACGGCATTTTATCGGGATAATGCTTTAGGTCAAAACCCCTCTTATTTGATTTCATGGGCCCCGCCATCGCTCTCTGCTTCAGGGCAAATTAATGAAAATAGTTTCCAGAGTTTTGGGGTGATGGGCCAACATAATCAGTCGTTTGAATTCTTGAATTCTAAACTTGTAGCAGGTTTTTTATTGGATCGTTCGCCAAACGACTATTGGGCTTATCGAATAAATTTAAATGCCACCTTGAGACCAGATAAACGTTCAGTTGAAAAATTTACGATCAGGGAAGTGTTGCCTACGAGCTTTTTGAGCAATTATTCGGCACTTATTTGGAACAAAGCCGCCTATGCGCAATTTGATTTACACCCTGTGAATAAACTACGTTTGTCCATCGGTGGGCGCTTTGATCAAATGTCGTTTGATTACACCAATTTCATCGACAAGTCAACAGGGACAAAAAACTATGCTCAGTTTTCACCGAAATTGGGTGTCACCTATGAGGCTAGTTCGAACGTCGGTTTCTATAGTAATTTTTCCAATGGATTTGCGCCGCCTGCTTTATCAGCAGTTTTTCGCCCTAGACCCGCTTCACAAGTTGCGGCAACAGGCGAGAAATTTTATTTAAGTATTGATCCAGCTGTTTTCGCTAATTATGAAGTGGGTGGTTGGGCATCCTTGTTTTCGAATAAACTGTATTTCGATTATACTTTTTACCGTTTGGAAGGAAAGAATGAGTTATTGGGCATCCGCCAGCCGGATAACACCACCGATTTTCAGTCGGCGGGAAAAACACTTCATGAGGGGATAGAGTACCAAATCACGTACCGACCAAATTACGCTTGGAACTTCCGTTTTGGCGGGACAAATGCCAAACATACGTTTGTGGATTTTGTGTTAAGTACGCGTGCGGCGGATGCACTTAAAAATGTGAACGGAAAAGAGATGCCCCAGGCACCTAATTTCATTGCAAATTCAGAAGTGACGTATAAATACAAAGGAGCTCGCATCGCATTGGAATGGCAAAGGATTGGTCCTTGGTTTGAGAATCAAGTGAACACAAGACGCTATGAGGGGGCATCCGTTTTAAATTTACGGACGGGGTATACCTATAAAGCCTATCAAATCTTTGCCAATGTCCTAAATCTGGGAGACGCATTATATGCATCAGCGGCTACCCGCGGAAATAATGCAACCGACAGAGCGACGTATACGCCTGCGCCACCTCGTACATTTGTTTTAGGGCTTCAAATCGATGTATTCCAACTATTCAAAAAATGAAAAAACTAATCTTTTTACTTGTTTTCGTTGCGCCTACCTTGTTCGCGCAGACGGTATCTAATCTGGCTAATCAGGCCTTGGATCCATCCTTTTCTGTCAAACCCAATGGCGATATCGTATTGTCATGGGTGGAGAGATCAGCCGATGGTGTTTTGTTTTTTCGTCGCGTTAATCAGGGGCCTGCCGAGCAGGTCCCAATTGACAAAAAAGCCTCTACGCATGCGGAGGGAATGCCTAAGTTGGCTTACAAAGCAGACGGCACCTGTATCCTTTTATATGAAATGAACCGACCTACAGCGGCGTCTCGTTTTAATGGCGATTTGTTGTATGCGATGGAGGTGAATGGTGTTTGGCAAAAACCTCAATACATCCACAAAGACACCGCGGCAGGTTTGAGTCATTCGTTTGGAAAGATTATTTCGTTACCCAATGGCGAGGTTGGAGCTTATTGGTTAGATGTGAAAATTGGTCCTAAAGGTCGGACGCTTGTTACCGCCTCTACTTCACCTGGTAATGGGTTTGGCGATATGAAAATACTGGATAAACAGACCTGTGAATGTTGTCGGATCGATGCCTTAGCTGACATGAAAGGGAATGTGGATGTGATTTACCGGGATTTGAATGACAAGGGGGAGCGTGATATGGGTTATGTGCACTCCTCGGATTTTGGTAAGACGTATACGGAATCGGTGCCATTATATGAGGATCATTGGAAAGTAAATGCGTGCCCACATGCGGGGCCATCCTTAGCCCGAGGCTCGAAAGGCTTAGAGGCTGCTTGGTATACAGGTGCCGAAGGGTCTTCAGGTGTAAAATGGGCGTATCAAAGTTCGCGTCAACTGATTCTTCATTTGAAAGGCGACAAAATGCGCATGCCACAGTTGGCCTCAAACCCGAAAGGGGAGACGGCCTTAGTGTATGCTGAAATTAAGCAGGAGGGTGAGCGTTATTATAAACAGATTGGGTTAATCGTTAAAGATGTCAAAGGGAATTTGAAGAAATCAGTTGTTTCCGATTCGGCTTATGATTGTGCCTATCCAGTAATTACTTGGAATGGGAAATCTTGGGTGATTGCCTATGAGACTGTGAAAGATACACAACAAGTCATTCAGGTTGTTACCAGATAAACATGAGTAAAATTTTTCTTAGATTGGCTTTAGTCAAATATGAATACTATGCAGCAAACATTTGATTTAAGCGGAAAGGTCGCCCTTGTAACAGGATGTAAAAAAGGAATTGGGATGGCGATGGCTATTGGGTTAGCGGAGGCGGGTGCGGATATCATCGGTGTTTCTGCTTCTTTGGAATTACAGGGTTCCGAAATTGAAAAAGCGGTTACTTCATTGGGCCGAAAGTTTAAGGCGTATCAAGCTGATTTTTCCGACCGCGAATCCCTGTATGAATTCATCAAAGCTGTGTTACATGATTACCCTCGCATTGATATTTTAGTCAATAATGCAGGAACTATTTTACGCGATCCGGCCGCAGAACATTCCGACGAATTTTGGGATGAAGTGATGGAAGTTAATCTTTCGTCTCAGTTTATATTAAGTCGGGAAATCGGTCGGACCATGATTACTCATGGCGCCGGAAAAATTATTTTCACAGCCTCACTATTGAGTTTTCAGGGTGGAATCAATGTGCCAGGCTATGCGGCTAGTAAAGGCGGGGTTGCTCGTTTAACGATGGCTTTGGCCAATGAATGGGCGAGCAAAGGCATTAATGTAAATGCCATCGCGCCTGGTTATATATCCACCGACAATACCACAGCGTTACGGGAAGATAAGGAGCGAAGTGCTTCGATTATAGGGCGCATTCCAGCGGGTCGCTGGGGTGATCCTGCCGACTTCAAAGGTCCTGTCGTTTTCTTAGCCTCCGAAGCAGCCAACTATGTGCACGGGACCATTTTGACGGTCGATGGGGGTTGGATGGGTAGATAGACACTGGACGTTAGACTTTGGACGTTAGACTGTAGACTGTGGAAATGTAGAGACGCGATACTTCGCGTCTAATTAAGCGTTAAGATTTAAATTTTTATAAATTAATTTTACTAACGTCTAGCGTCTAACGTCCGACGTCTAACTTAAACCTATGAAAAAACTATTCCTACTAGCCCTCCTGTTACCTCTCTCGGTTTTTGCACAAAAAATCGATGTGAACAAACAATTCAAATTAGCTGAGCAGCAATACAAATTAATGTTGGCAGCACAACCAGACACATCCGTGACCGTGCATTCAGCAAATCACGATGGTACCTACCGAAATATGCCGTCCAAATGGTGGTGCTCTGGATTTTTCCCGGGTGGTTTGTGGCAATTGTACGAGCGTTCAAAAGATCCGCAATGGGAGAAAGCAGCGCGCTTGTGGACAGCTGCTGTGAAGAAAGAACAATACAATACAGGTACACATGATTTAGGTTTCATGATGTTTGATTCGTTTGGAAACGGGTTGCGTTTGACAAAAGATTCAGAATACAAGCAGGTGTTGATTCAATCTGCGAAGTCTTTGGCAACGCGTTTTGACCCCAATATCGGATTGATTAAGTCGTGGAATGGCTTCAAAGGAGGCTACAAGTATCCTGTGATCATCGATAACATGATGAATTTGGATCTATTGTTTTGGGCTTCTAACGAGACCGGAGATCCACGTTTTCGTCAGATTGCGTTGACACATGCCGACAATACCATGAAGCACCATTTTCGTCCAGATAATTCAAGTTACCATGTGATTTTGTATGATGTCGATGGCAAGGTTTTGGCCAAAAAACAACACCAAGGATATCAAGATGAATCATGCTGGACCCGGGGTCACGCCTGGGCGATGTACGGGTATGTGGAAATGTACCGGAATACGAAAGATAAAAAGTACTTGGACTTCGCGCAAAAGATTTCGGATTACTACTTGAATCATCCGAATTTACCTGCTGACAAAATTCCATATTGGGACTTTTATGCACCCAATATTCCGAACGAGGAGCGCGATGCTTCAGCAGGTGCGATTGCCGCTTCAGCTTTGCTTGAATTGAGTACGTATTCAGGTCAAAAAGGCAAGCGTTACTATGCGGATGCGGTAAAGATGCTGGAGTCATTATCAAGTCCTGCCTATCGCGCAGCATTAGGTGAGAATAACAACTTCTTGATAAAACATTGTGTAGGCGCTAAATCCTTGAATTCGGAGATCGATGTGCCCCTAATTTACGCGGATTACTACTATTTAGAGGGATTGTTGCGTTACGAGAATTATACTAAAAAATAGTTTTCCCCGTTGAGCTTTGGCAAACCTTGTAGGTTTGCCAAAGCTAAGTAAAATCCTTAGAAACAGGAAGGAAATGGCTTGCCAAAGCAGCGCATAATGCGTACATTTGTGGCTTCATTTTTATTAAGCCCCATGTCAGTTAAAAAAATCCAATCTGCCCTCATTTCAGTTTATTACAAAGACGGCCTCGCGCC
>NZ_JBIIQN010000031.1:0-26013 GCF_044342065.1 Aquirufa sp.
TATTTTTCTAAGATTATCAGTAATGGTGAAATCGAATCACATGCTTTGAAATACCTTAGAGCTTCTTTAGAGTCAAACCAATGGACTTCAAAATCACAGGATCAAGTTATTTCATTACAAGTTGCTCAAGTATCAGACCAATTATCGGCTATCGGCCAACAGTTTGTTGATTTATACGATTTAACTTCTTCAAATTATTTTCTTTTTAAACTTATTAAAAAAGACCTAAAGAAAATCGCTCTACTCGCAACAATAACAGAGGAATTACATCAATACCAAAATGATAATTCTGCCGTATCTATATCTGAGTTTTCCAAACGTCTATATGATATTATCGCTAATGACCCTGTCCCATTTATTTATGAAAAGTTGGGCGATCGCTATAATCATATATTAATAGATGAATTTCAAGATACTTCGATGTTGCAATGGCAAAATTTTATGCCATTACTTGAACACGCTGTTTCGCAAGGAAAAAAGAACCTTTTGGTTGGTGATGCAAAGCAATCAATTTATAAATTCCGTGGTGGTGAAGTTGGCCTAATTTCTTCTTTGAAATCAGTTAATCAGGATTTTATTGATCGAAAATTACAAGAAAGCCCTTTGGATTTAGAAAGGTTCGATTACTTAAAGTTGAATCGTGAATTAAAAAGTCTTGATTCTAATTATCGTAGTGCTGTTGAAATTGTTCGTTTCAACAATGATTTTTTTGATTGGATTTCATCTAATCAAACATTTATGGATTGGTCCTCTTTGGTTTCCCCAATTTATGGAATCGATTTGAAGCAAGAGCCTAAAGTAGCTGCATCAAAATATTCGGGGCTGGTTGATGTGCTGATTTATCATAAACCTTTGGCTGAAAATCATCAGGAGTTAGAAGCTAATTGGATGTTGGATCGAATTTTAGAGTTGATTGATAAAGAGTTAGCTGCTGGATTTCAATACAAGGATATTGCAATTTTAACTCGAAAAAATAGGCAATCTAAATTTTTAGCTATTCAATTAAAGGAACGTAATATTCCTATTATTTCTTCGGATTCATTACTCGTGCACTATGCTAAAGTTGTTGGTTTTATAATCGCTTTCATGCGTCTTAAATCTGAACCTTCTGATGATTTTCGAATGAAGGAATTACTTTTTCAATATGCAGATCTTTGCCAAGAAGAACTTGATATTCAAACCATTGCGGAAAAGTATTCAAGGAAAACAGATTATTATCAATTAGCCCTTCAACATTTTCATGAAAGCGGATTTAGGTGTGAGTGGGATGAATCGCATCTAGTAGCCTGGGTTTATGGATTGGTATCTACCTTTAATTTAACGATGTATGCATCTGAGATTGAATATTTGTTTAAACTTTTGGATATCATAAATGAATTTGTTTTGACAAAATCAGACGATTTTAATTTATTCCTTACCTATTATGATTCAAACAAATCTGCCTTTAGTATTGCGAGTCCAGAAGGGGATAATGCGATAACCATATCAAGCATTCACCGTTCCAAAGGTTTAGAATATCCCGTTGTTATCACGCCATTTGTTAGTTGGACTCACCAGCCAAAAACAGAACAATTGTGGTTTGACTTAAAGCCGTTTAATTTCGATGTACTTCAATTAGCTAATAATCGGTCATTAAAATATTATTATGGAAAAGTCGTGCCGAACGAGTTGAATAATTTTGATTCGTTAAGTAGACAAAAGAAAGATGAATTCGATTCGGTTTTTTTAGACGCATTGAATATGTTATATGTAGCATTTACAAGGCCTAAGCAACATTTGCATATTCTTTTAGCTCAGCCGCATGTTGATGCACATGCTCAAACAAAGAATACATTTAAGAACTCTTTAGGTCAAATGGTTTTGGATTATTGTTTATCTAAACCCACTTTGCAAAAGCCAATTCCTGATTTTATTTCTGATCAAGACTCAATGCGTTATTTTCTATTGCATGCTTCGTCTCAGTTCATAAAATACGATGCTGATGTTCAAGAGGATAATATAAAGCAACTAGAATTAAGTACTCGGATTCAAAATGAAGTTGACTTCAGGATTCAAACGAATCACGATGATTCGTATACGTGTGCGCAATCAAGACGTGAACGCGGGGAAAAAGTCCATGATTTTTTATCCAAGATTCGAGATAATGATTTTTACAATAGTCATAAGAGTAGTCTGACCAAGCAATTGGATTCAGAAACAGTTGAATTGATAGATTCCTTATTTGATAATGCGTTGATTAGGTCATTTTTTCTTCCATCAGAATTATTATTTTCTGAACGGGATATACTTGCTCCGGATGGTGAAATTATACGCCCAGATCGGGTTATTCAAAAAAATGATATTACCTATATTATCGATTTTAAGACAGGAAAGGAAAATAAGTCCTATATCTCTCAAATGGAGAAATATAAAAATTGTTTAGTTCTTTTGGGATTCAAACAAGTTAAAGCCGTATTGATTTACATAGAATCTCAAAAAATTGAAGAGGTATAGGTTTCTATTATTATTAATTCTTTTAACCTTGGTGTTTGATTCATGCCAGCTCATTCGACAGGTAGGACATTCTGTTTTTAGTCGTGATGCTACAGGTGCTACAGGCTTCAATCCACGTGAGATATCAAATCTAATTGACGCTGCCAAGGAGTACAAGGGTGTAGTTTATAAAAGTGGAGGTGTCGATACTACCGGAATGGATTGTTCCGGTTTATTATATAGGGTTTATGTTGATCAAAATTACCTTATACCTAGGGTTTCTAGCCAACAAGCTATGTTTGGACTACCTGTTGGCACAGATGCAATTAAAGAGGGTGATTGGATTTTTTTTAAAACCAATAGCTCTTCAAACATAAATCATGTTGGATTAGTTACGAAGGTCATTAGCTCTAAGGAAGTATTATTTATACATGCTTCTACAAGCAAAGGAGTGAGGGAGGATAATTTGTTTTCTAAATATTGGTTTAATGTATTTGTAAAAGCTGTTCGGCCCTTTAAAAATATTTCCAAGTGAACGATGGATTCTATGCATTCTTAGCGTATTTTTGCATTCTTTTTTAAATAAATCATGGGAAAAAAAGTAATCATAATAGGAGCTGGAGGTGTTGGAAACGTAGTCGCAAAAAAATGTGCAATGAATCCTGCCTTCTTTTCTGAAGTTATTTTAGCATCGCGTACATTGAAAAAATGTGATTCGATTGCAGAGGAAGCAAAGAAAATAGGTTTGCCAACGGAAATTCATACGCGTCAAGTAGATGCTGATGATGTACCTGCCTTAATACGTTTGTTCGAAACCGAGAAACCATTTATGGTTATCAATGTGGCTTTACCTTACCAAGATTTAACAATCATGGATGCTTGTTTGGCTACAGGGGTACACTACTTGGATACTGCTAATTATGAGCCTAAGGATGAAGCTAAATTCGAGTATTCCTGGCAATGGGCTTACCAAGAGCGTTTTAAAGAAGCTGGTTTAATGGCTTTATTGGGTTGTGGATTTGATCCCGGAGTTACTGGTGTTTATACCGCTTATGCGAATAAACATTACTTTGATGAGATGCACTACCTTGATATCATTGATTGCAATGCTGGTGATCATGGCAAAGCCTTTGCTACCAATTTTAATCCTGAAATTAATATTCGAGAGATTACTCAAAAGGGTAAGTATTGGGAGAATGGTCAATGGGTTGAAATTGAAGCCATGTCTATTCATAAACCCATTAGCTATCCAAACATTGGACCAAAAGAGTCTTATCTTTTGTATCACGAGGAACTCGAATCATTAACAAAAAATTTTCCTACCCTTAAGCGTGCACGTTTTTGGATGACCTTTGGACAGGCGTATTTGACGCATTTAGAAGTTTTGCAAAACGTAGGCATGACATCTATCCAACCCATTAAGTTTAATGGAATGGATATTGTTCCACTTGAGTTTTTAAAGGCAGTATTACCAGAACCAGGGACTCTAGGAGAAAATTATTCAGGTCAAACCTCCATTGGTTGCCAGATCAAGGGAGTTAAGGATGGTAAAGACGCAACGTATTATGTTTATAACAATTGTCACCATGCGGATTGCTTTAATGAAGTTCAAGCGCAAGGTGTTTCCTATACTACCGGTGTTCCTGCTATGATAGGTGCTTCATTAATGTGCGAAGGTATTTGGTTTAAGCCGGGTGTTTACAACGTAGAGGAGTTTAATCCAGACCCATTCATGGAGTTGTTGAATGTCCATGGATTACCGTGGATTGAAGAAATTAATGGTGAATTGCCTAACGAATACTAGGATGCAGCTATATCCAGAAATTTCATCGCCTGCTTATGTAATTGAGCAAAATTTATTGCTCTCAAATTTGAAGCTTTTGCAACGTGTTCAACAGGAAGCAGGAGTGGAGATTATATGTGCGTTAAAAGGGTTTTCATTTTATCATGTCTTCCCTATTGTTAAACAGTATTTAGCTGGATCGACAGCAAGTTCTTTACATGAAGCGCGTTTAGCATTTGAGGAAATGGGAATGAAATGCCATGCCTATACGCCCGCTTATTTACCTAGTGAGTTTCCTGAATTCATGAAGTATGCTAGTCATATGACGTTTAATTCATTAAATCAGCTTGAGCAATTTTCCTCAACAGCAAAAGATCAAGGTATTTCTTGTGGCATTCGAATTAATCCAGAATATGCTGAAGTAGCTACTGATATGTATAACCCCTGTATTTCGGGTTCTCGCTTAGGTATTCGTCGAAGTGATTTAGGAAGTACCCTTCCTGTGAATGTAGAAGGCTTGCATTCGCACACTTTGTGCGAAAATGATTCATATGTTTTGGAACGTACTTTAGCTGTTATTGATGCTAAGTTTGGTGATCTATTACATCAAGTAAAGTGGTTGAATTTAGGCGGTGGTCATTTGATTACGCGTGCTGATTACGATGTAGATCATTTAATTCACGTGTTGCTAACATTTAAAGCCAAATATCCACATTTGCATATTATTATGGAACCTGGTTCTGCCGTTGGCTGGCAAACGGGTTTTTTAAAATCGAGCGTTTTAGATATTGTACATTCTGCGGGTATTGATGTGGCTATACTAGATATTTCTTTTGCCGCGCATATGCCAGATACCCTTGAAATGCCATATAAACCTCGTATTCGTAATGCATCATCGGAACCGGAGGTGGGTAAGCCAACCTATCGGTTTGGCGGTATGACTTGTTTAGCAGGTGATTATTATGGTGATTATTCCTTTGATGAGCCACTTAAAATAGGGGATTCCATTATTTTTGAAGATATGATTCACTATACCATGGTTAAAACTACTACGTTTAATGGAGTTAATTTGCCAGATATAGGTATGATTGACATGCATGGAAATTACCAACGATTTAAGCATTTCGGATATGAGTCATTTAAAGATCGTTTATAAAAAAAAAGGACTTCGATTGAAGTCCTTTTTTGTGGAGAAGATCGGGCTCGAACCGACGACCTCTTGCATGCCATGCAAGCGCTCTAGCCAACTGAGCTACATCCCCAAGCTTAGAAATTTACGCGAACACCAAGTCCGCCTTGTAAGTTCAGGAAAAACGGATTCGGAAATATTTCAGCATAAAATCCAATTTCAGTAAAGAAACTTAAGTTGGGTGCATCAATAGGAAAGTACTCTAATCCTCCTATCGCCGTTGCTCCCATGCCAGTTACGCGATCACGCCCGTCAGCTGGATTATTACTTGTTTTGTTTGGATACCAATCACGAGAATTAATTTGTGGACCAAAGCCATAATAAGTATGCAAGTCAGCATTTACTAGGGTAGGGTGATGCCATAAATACAGAACATTTACAGAATATCCAATATTTTGAAATGTTCCATCTTGATATTTTCTATCGGTACCCCAAAGTCCGCCATAGGTACCTAAGTTCACCTCTATGGCGTTAACCCCATTTTCGGAATATTTTCTTGCCATAAACCCCCCCGGTTCTCCAACCCTAAATCCTGCAGCCCAATCTTTTAGTTGGCCAAAAGCCAAAGGACTCGTCAGCATTAGTAATACCATTAGGGTAATTTTTGGGAGAATTATTCTCATAGGTAAAAGGATTTAATCTTTTGTAATAAGGCCCTATTTTCGGTTGGCAAACCAATGGTTATGCGAATCGATTCCTCACACAAAGGTACATTACTTCTATTTCTAGTTATAACTTTTTCATCAATTAGGTAATCAAATAATTTCTGAGCTTGTTCAAAGTTAACTAATAAAAAATTTGAATGACTAGTATATATTTTTTTTACTTGAGGTATTTTTTCAAACTCATTTACCAAATTTCTTTTTTCTTCATTTATCAAATTAAGGGCATCTTTTACAAATTCCTTATTAGAAAGCGCTTTTAAGACGATTTCTTGCGTTGCTCCACCGATATTATAGGGTGGTTTAATTTTATTCAACAAGGCAATAAGCTGAGGATTTGCGAATGCCATGCCTAAACGTAATGATGCCAAGCCATACGCCTTGGATAGGGTTTGAAGTATGATAAGTTGTGGATAAGTAGCTAATTCTTGTATAAAACTCGGTTCATCGGAAAAATCAATATAAGCCTCATCAATAATTACAAATCCAGTCTTAAATGAATCAAGTATTTGATAAATAGACGAACGATTTATTTTATTACCTGTTGGGTTGTTGGGTGAGCAAATAAATATCAATCGAGTAGAATCATTTATCTCATTTAATATCCCCGATACATTTAATTGGTAATCAGCATTTAAGTTAACTCGATTAATTGAGATATTATTAATTGACGCACTAACTTCATACATGCCATAAGTAGGAGGGCATATAATAATATTATGTAATCCTGAAGCACATGTCATGCGCATGAGTAAATCGATAGCTTCATCAGATCCATTTCCTAAAAATAGCTGATCCTCGTTACATGATTTTATTTCGGCTAATTGAGTTTTGATACGACGTTGTAGTGGATCAGGATAACGATTCCAGGCGTTAACGAGATTTCCCGAGCCTATCGGGTTTTCGTTTGCGTCGAGAAATATACCTTCTTCGCCCTTAAACTCATCCCTTGCAGATGAATAGGGTTTTAAACTCCAAATATGGGGCAATATATAGTCTTGGTAATTCATTAAGTTAAACGAATTTTTACTGCGTTAGCATGTGCTTGCAATGATTCAGCTTCTGCCATGGTAATTACACTAGGTCCTATGTATTCTAGTCCCGCTTTACTTATGGCTTGTAGTGTTATTTTTTTAACAAAACTATCCAAGTTTACTCCCGAGTATGCTTTGGCAAAGCCGTTGGTTGGTAAGGTATGATTTGTCCCAGAAGCATAATCACCAGCTGATTCAGGTGTATAATGTCCAAGAAAAATGGATCCTGCATTTGTGATTGAATTAGCCATTTCTTCTGCATCATCACATGCCAATATTAAATGTTCTGCTCCATATTCATTTAATAATTCAATGGCCTCTGCCGTTGATTCAGTTAATATAAATTGGGAATTCTTCAATGAGCTTTCTGCGAAATCCTTTCTAGGTAGCGTATTTAATTGAGATATTACAGCTTGAATAGATTGATTTAACATATTTTCAGACGTACTAACAAGTACGACTTGTGAGTCATGCCCATGTTCAGCTTGAGATAGTAAATCAGATGCAATATATGCAGGATTTGACGTTTCATTAGCGAAGATAGCTACTTCTGAGGGGCCTGCCGGCATGTCTATTGCAATACCCAAGCGATTGGCATATAATTTAGCCGCGGTTACGTATTGATTACCGGGGCCAAATATTTTGTATACTGCAGGTACACTTTGGGTACCTAATGCCATTGCAGCTATTGCTTGTGCCCCCCCGAGTTTAAACATTTGTGTTACTCCACATAATTGAGCTGCATAAAATAAGGCTGGGTGATCACCAGGTGTACACAAAACAATTTCTTTACATCCTGCTATTTTAGCAGGAATAGCTAACATTAATATGGTTGAAAATAAGGGTGCTGTTCCACCAGGAATGTAAATTCCTACACGCTCTATGGCTGTGGATTTTTGCCAGCAAATTACTCCAGGACTTGTCTCTATTCTTTTTTCAACTAGTTTTTGTGAATCGTGAAATTTGTAAATATTATGGTAGGCTACTTGAATGGCTTCTTTTAATTCATTGGGAACTAGATTAGCTAATTCATTAATTTCTCTTTGCGTGTACTGTAATTGTTCAAGTTGCTTTTTATCAAATTGTAGGGTTAATGATTTTAAAGCCTCGTCTCCGGTTAACTTTACCTGGTCAAAAACATCTTTTATAAGCGTATCCAACGAATCACTGTCCAAAGATGGTCGTTCGCAGATTAGCTTATAGTTGCTTTTGCTTGGATATTTTAAAATAGAGAACATCTTATAAAATCATTTTTTCTATGGGTAGCACGAGAATTCCTTGAGCACCCGCTTCACGCAAGGCTTCAATAATATCCCAAAAATCATTTTCAGAGATAACGGAGTGTATAGATACCCAGCCTTGCTCAGCCAATGGCATAACTGAAGGTGCTTTCATTCCTGGTAAAAGTGATTTAATTTTATCTAAATCGGACGCTTTAGCATTTAATACCACATATTTAACATTTTGTCCTCTTTGAACTGAATCGATACGAAATAATAGCTTCGCAAGAATTGCTTTTTTTTCAGATGATAATGATTTGTTTGCGATTAAAACGGCCTGGCTTTGAAATACAGTGGCTACTTCTTTTAAGCCATTGCTTAGCAATGTTCCACCTGTAGAAACAATATCGCAAATAGCCTCAGCCAAACCTATGCTTGGGGCTATTTCAACCGAACCTGAGATTTCATGTGTGGTTACCTGAATACCTTGTTTGGTTAAAAAGGCATTGGTCAAATTAGGGTAGGAGGTTGCTATATTTTTACCTTGAAAATAGTTTATGCCCGAATATTCTTCATTTCTAGGTATAGCTAATGATAAACGGCATTTAGAAAAACCAAGTTCTTTAACAATGTCAACTTGACGAACGTGTTCCATAAGTACATTTTCACCAATAACGCCTAAGTCTGCAACACCATCTTCCACATAGCCTGGTATATCGTCGTCACGAAGAAATAAAAATTCAATTGGAAAATTACTTGATACCGTTTTGAGCTTCGACCCCCCCGATTCAAACTTTATACCACAAGACTTGAATAGTTTAAGTGATTCTTCGCTTAAACGTCCTGATTTTTGTACAGCTATTCTAATATTTTGTGACTCCATTTGATAATAAGCTAAAAATAATCAAGCCCCGAAATAATTCGAGGCTTGTAAATTAAGATGTTAAATAAACATTTTAAGTGGATCCTCGAGGTATTGCTTCAGTGTTAACAGGAATCCTGCTCCTGCAGCTCCGTCTGCCACTCTATGGTCACATGTTAATGTTAATTTCATGATATTGGTTGCGTAAAACTGTCCGTTTTTAACACCTACAGTTTCTTTAATTCCACCAACGGCCAAAATACAAGATTCAGGGGAGTTGATAATGGATGTAAATTGGTCTATACCAAACATACCTAAATTACTAACCGTAAACGTATTACCTTCCCAATCCTTCGGTTGTAGCTGTTTTGACTTGGCTTTACCGCCTAATTCTTTTGCCTCAGCTGAAATTTGCGCAATGGATTTCTCATTTGCAAAACGAATAACGGGTACCAACAAACCATCTTCTACAGCTACTGCCATTCCGATATGTACATGTTTGTTGACACGAATCCGATCTTCCATCCAATATGAATTAATCTTAGGATGCTTAGTTAAGGCTAATGCGGTAGCTTTAATTACCATATCATTAAATGATATCTTTACGGGTAATACTTCATTCAGACTTACGCGCGCTTCAATAGCCTTATCCATATTTATTTCCATCGTGAGATAAAATTCTGGAGCACTAAATTTAGATTCTGATAGGCGACGCGCAATGGTTTTACGCATTTGGCTATTCGGAATATCTTCGAAACTTTCAACACCCGAAATAAAGGTCGACATGGCTCCACCTGAACTTGGATTATAATCCTCAATATCATTTTTTGTGATACGACCACCTTCACCTGTTCCTTTTATCCAATTTAAATTATATCCTTTTTCTTTTGCTAATGCACGTGCTAATGGAGATGCTTTAATTGAATCTTCGGAGATTCGTTCTTTGTCAGTGGTCGAAGGTGTTGAGTTTGTTTCGACAGCTTTAGGAGCATCTGCTTTTGTTTCAGCGGCAACAGGAGATGCCAGCGGAAGTTCAACCGCTGGTGCAGGTGTTTGCTTTTCAGCAGTTAAAATGGGTTGGAAATCAGTTCCTGGTTCTCCCACTATCGCAATTATTCCATCCACAATAATTCCCTCACCCTCTTTTGCTCCTATGTATAATAGCGTACCATCTTCATAGTTCTCTAATTCCATGGTTGCTTTATCTGTTTCAACTTCTGCGATGATATCACCACTTTTTACCACATCCCCCGTCTTTTTTAACCATTTCGCAATGACACCTTCAATCATCGTGTCGCTCATTTTTGGCATACGAACGGCCTTTGCTTTAATGGCACTTAAATCAATTGCAGGTGTGGCAGTAACAGCAGCGGGGCTTGGTGCTGGCGCTTCTTGTATGACTTCAGCAGATTGATTGGTAGTTGTTGAAGGCACAGGTGCTTCTAAAAGCGCTGAATAATCCTCTCCGGGAGTGCCTACGACTGCTATAATGCCATCTACTGGGACAGCTTCTCCAGCTTTAACTCCAATATATAAAAGGGTTCCATCTTCATAATTTTCTAATTCCATGGTTGCCTTGTCAGTTTCCACTTCGGCAATAATGTCTCCAGACTTAATTACGTCCCCTTCTTTTTTAAGCCAATTTGCAATTACACCTTCAATCATGGTGTCACTCATCTTGGGCATTCTAATTACTTCAGCCATGCTTTTATATTTGAATTTCAAAAATACGCTTTATACGCTTATTCTAAAAGATTTTATTAAAAATTATTTGCTTTAATCAAGTTTTAAAACTGCCATAAAAGCTTCTTGAGGGATTTCTACATTACCTACCTGACGCATCCGCTTTTTCCCTTTCTTTTGCTTCTCCAATAATTTTCGTTTACGCGATATATCTCCACCATAACACTTGGCTAATACGTCTTTACGTAAAGCCTTAACCGTTTCGCGAGCAATAATTTTTTGCCCTATTGCGGCTTGAATAGCAATTTCAAATTGTTGGCGTGGTAATAGCTCTCGTAACTTTTCACACAAGCGCTTTCCCCAGTCATAAGCCTTATCGCGGTGTACAATTGCTGATAGCGCATCAACTTTTTCCCCATTCAACATAATATCAAGTTTTACCATATAGCCCGGCTCATAGCCTTTGTATTCGTAGTCAAGCGAAGCGTAACCTCTTGATATCGTCTTTAATCGGTCAAAAAAGTCAAATACAACCTCAGATAAAGGCATGTCAAATGTTAATTCTACACGATCTGTCGTTAAATAGATTTGATTTACCAAAATCCCACGCTTGTCCATGCACAAACTCATGATCACACCAGTATATTCTGCTTTTGTAATGATTTGAGCTTTGATATAAGGTTCTTCGACGATATTAATCAAGTTGGGTTCAGGAAGTTCACTGGGTGCCGAAACCCATTGTGTTTCACCTGCTGTAGTGATAACTTTGAATTTAACCGAAGGCACTGTTGTTATCACCGTCATATCAAACTCGCGCTCTAAGCGTTCCTGAACAATCTCCATGTGTAACATACCCAAAAATCCACATCGGAATCCGAATCCCAAGGCTGCTGATGTTTCAGGTTCCCAAACTAGCGATGCGTCATTTAATTGGAGTTTCTCCATTGCATCACGTAAATCTTCAAATTCTGATGTTTCTACTGGATAAATACCCGCGAATACCATTGGTTTTACTTCTTCGAATCCTTGAATTGCTACGAGACAGGGGTTAGCTACTTGCGTAATGGTATCACCTACTTTAACTTCTTTGGCTTCCTTGATTCCAGAAATCAAATAACCCACATCCCCTGTTTTAATAATCGACTTGGGTTCTTGTTCTAATCCAAGTGTTCCAATTTCATCCGCAAAATATTCTTTACCCGTATTAATGAATTTTACCCGATCACCTTTTCGAATTTCTCCGTTATATACGCGGAAAATTACTTCAATGCCTCGGTATGAATTAAAGGTAGAGTCAAAAATTAAGGCTTGAAGAGGCTCCCCTGGCTCACCTTTAGGAGCTGGTACGCGTGAAACGACAGCATCCAAAATAGCTTGTATGCCAATGCCTTCTTTTCCCGACGCATGAATGATATCCTCTTTTTTACAACCAATTAAATCTATGATTTGATCAGATACTTCATCTGGCATCGCACCAGGTAAATCAATTTTATTTAAAACCGGTATAATTTCTAAATCATGGTTGATAGCCAAATATAAATTAGAAATAGTTTGAGCTTCAATACCCTGTGATGCATCAACAATTAAAAGCGCGCCTTCACATGCGGCAATCGACCGAGATACCTCATATGAAAAATCTACGTGTCCGGGCGTATCAATTAAGTTGAATGTATATACTTCACCATCTTTGGGGTATTGCATTTGTATGGCATGCGACTTAATCGTGATTCCTCGTTCACGCTCTAAATCCATATCATCTAATAATTGATTCATCATATCCCGCTTTTGGACGGTATTGGTAAATTCAATTAATCGATCTGCCAAGGTACTCTTACCGTGATCAATGTGTGCAATAATGCAGAAGTTGCGAATGTTTTTCATCTATGTATTTTACTACTAATATGTTTGGCTTACCCATTGCATGAGAAGTGCCGAAATATACCCTCCATAAGTCCCTATCGCATAACCAAGTAAGGCTAAGATAACTCCCAATGAAGTAAGTGCCGGACTTATCGCTGTTGCAATAACGGAAGCCGAGGCTATTCCTCCCACATTTGCTTGCGATGCAATCGCCATATAATGGTATGGGGCTTTTATCCATTTTCCAACTACAAATATAGCTAAGCCGTGAATGCTTATCCATATAAATCCAGTAAATAGTAGGATTGGAGTAGAAAATAAATGACTAAGTGATATTTTAAGTCCGATGGATGCTATAATGAAATACAAAAATAAGGTGGCAATGACATCGGCTCCTGCATAAAAAAGTTTTCTTAAAGGACTAAATCCTAGTACTAGGCCAAGTGAAGTACAAATTAAAAACGTCCAAAAGCTTGAATTTAAAAAACTGATACCGATAAATTTAGATAAGAATAATCCTGCAGAATTACTTAGCAGTGTGATAGCAAAACCAAATCCAAGTATGTATATCAAGTTGTTAAATGTGAATTTTTTAACCAATAGGTCTTCATCCAAATTGCTTGGAATCAAACTTGCCTCATATTCCGCTTTTAGATATCGATTTAATCGATCTTGAAATGGAATAATAAACAACAGCATAGCTAGCCAAGTTTCCCCAAAAAATACATCTACCGTAACTGCTTTTGCTAATTCATTGGGTGTTGGTAAAAATATGGCATTTAAAGCCATTTGATTCGCAGTTCCTCCAATCCAAGATCCAGCAATCGTAGCCAGTCCTTTATAAGATTCCGCATTAAAATCGTTCGGAAAAAATAAATGACTTAAGCTTAATGCCATTGGTCCTCCTACTATGATGCCCATGGCTCCTGCAAAGAATAATATGATAGGTTTATTACCGATTGATTTGAGTTTTTTCAATGGCAACCCCAATGTGAAGTAGAAAATACAGAATGGTAATAATATTTTTCCTAATGTGCTATTCAAGTCACTCTCCCTGATATCAATTATATGATACTCCACAAGTAATGAAGGGAGGAAATAACAGAACAATAGGGGAGGAACGGCTGCAAAAAGTAATTTTAATACTCGAATATTCAATTTGGCTAAGTAAAAAATACAAGCCAACATGATGATTAGACTAATGAATATGGCTAGTTCCCCTTTAATCATCCTTTTGACATTAAGAATTCAATTTCATCTATATCAATAGGGATATTGGCCATTAAATTAATTGCAGGTCCATCAGTAATTAACAGATTATTTTCAAGACGTATTCCGATTCCTTCCTCTCGTATGTATATACCTGGTTCGCATGTCAAGACCATTCCGGCTTCGAATGGTTTGTATTTGTCCCACACATCATGAACATCTAATCCCAAATGATGTGCTACGCCATGCATAAAGTATTTCTTAAAGAGGGGATGGTTAGGGTCTTGATTTTCAACGTCTTGTCTTGTAAATAAACCTAACTCAATCAATTGATTTTCCATGAATGCTTCAACTGCTTTTTGATAGTCAACCCAAAAAACACCTGCGCGCATGATCTCAGTCGCGTAATTTAATACGGCTTGTACGGCTAAGTATACTTGTCTTTGTCTTGCGCTGAATTTTCCATTCACTGGAATAGTTCGCGTCATATCGGCATTATAATTTCCATAACAAGCACCTACATCTAATAAAAGTAAATCTCCATCTTTACATTCACGTTCATTTTCGATATAATGAAGTACACAAGCATTAGCTCCAGAAGCTATGATGGGTGTATATGCAAATCCACCACTACGCAATTTGATGAATTCGTGGATAAATTCAGCTTCAATTTCGTTTTCCCAAACTCCAGGTTTGGTAAAGTTTAATACTCGTCTAAATGCACTTTCTGTAATATCGATTGCCTTTTGCATAGCACCAATTTCTGCAGATTCCTTCTTCATACGTAATGTATTTAAAATAGGAGCGAGTCGGCCGATGCGATGCAAAGGATATTTTTCTTTTATTTCTTGAACCAAACGCGCATTTTGTGTTTCTACTAATGAACTATTACGCATATGTTCATTATCAATCATATATATGGATTCAGCAGAATAGACTACTGTTTTTAATATACGCTCAAAACTACTTGTCCATTGAATATTTTTTATTCCACTAATTTGGGTCGCCTCTTCTTGGGTATATTTATGACCCTCCCAAATGGCTATTAATTCTGAGGTTTCACGAACAAAAGCTATTTCGCGTAAATGTTCTTCCGGTGCATCAGGATAAATCAAAAGTAGCGTTTCTTCTTGATCTAAGCCTGACAAATAAAATAAATCGGTTTGCTGTTTAAATCCCATACTACCGTCAGCATTTGTGGGCATGATATCATTTGAACTAATGAGTACCAAAGATTTAGGAGGTAATTCCGCAATTAGTTTTTTGCGATTTTTAACAAAAAGGTCAGAAGGAAAAGGTTGATAGCGCATCTTATTTTTTACACTGATATATGATTTCTTCCATGGGCAATGCCATTCGAGTACTTTCGTTGAATCCTAATTTCTCAATCATATTTACTGAATTAACAGTAAATCCTGATTTTTCTAATTGCAAACCAAAATCTCGGCCATATATTCGCAAATGATCGTCTTGTAAGTAGTGAATTTCTCGCTCTTTGGGATCTGTAATACTGGCATCCTCATAAGTAGTTTCTAAATCATAGCGTTGAGGACTTTGGCACAAAGCAAATCCGTCTGGTTTTAATACACGACGAATTTCTTGCATGCAACGAACATCATCTTTAACGTGTTCTAATACATGATTGCAGAATACCACGTCAAAAGCATTATCCTCAAATGGTATATCATGTAAATCCATTTTAACTTTTGCTAAGGGCGATTCAATATCGGCTGTGATGTAATTTTCTCCTAAGTACTTTTCAAAACGGTCAATAAAACAATATTCTGGTGCCACATGCAATACGCGAGGCTTTTTCGTGTAAAATGTTGTTTCGTTTTTAAGAAACAAATGCATTAAACGATGACGTTCTAGACTTAAACAAGAAGGACATAGTGCATTTTCTCGCGGTTGCAATCGTCCATAGGGTAAAAATTTCGAAAAAGAATGATCACATACTGGACAGTATACTTTGTTGCCTGTTAAAAATAGGCTATAAAGTTTAAGGAGTCTGTGTGCAAATAATTGGATAACTTTTCTCGGAATATGTCGAAGTACCCAGCTGATTATATATTTCATACAACAAAAAAAAGGAAGGTTTTTCGAATTAAAAACCTTCCTCATGTAAATTTTAAATTCTTATAATTCGCGAAGCCAAATATTACGGAAGCTTACCGCATTGCCATGGTCTTGTAAGCTGATTGGTCCAGGGCCATGCACAGGATTTTTTGGTTGTCCGATGTATTCCGTTGTACCTTGAATTTTTGTGTGATTTTGTACTACGATGCCATTGTGCATAACTGTTATATAGGCCGGTGTCTCAATGCCACCATTCACAGTAAATACGGGAGCGGTATAAATTATATCATACACATTCCATTCACCCATTGCAGAGGTGGCATTAACCAAGGGAGCAGATTGTTTGTAGATACTTCCTGCTTGGCCATTTCGATACGTTCGGTTCTTATATGAGTTTAATACTTGTACTTCATACATTCCTTGCATAAAAACCCCGCTATTCCCTTTTCCTTGACTTTTTAAGGTTTCGGGCTCTACAGGAGATTGCCATTCAATATGTAATTGGTAGTTCGTGAATTTTTGTTTCGTAGATATATTCCCAGCACCACGCACAACGGTCATTTTACCATCTTCTACTTTCCAAGCAGCTGGACTTCCATCTTTTGCGGTTTCCCAGTTTGCTAGACTTTTCCCATCAAATAACACAATCGCATCTGAAGGAATTGTGCCGGGAGTAACCACGCGTACTTCTGGATCCCAGTATTCAGTAACATCTGGTTTGGTAGGGTTTGTCACAACGTGACGATGATCTTGCGCGATTGAACCATAGCTTATTCCTAAGCTAAGTAAAGCGAAAATAACTTTCATGTTTTTCATAGGTAGATGAGATGTTTTTTGAACAAAAAAAAACCGGTAAAATATACCGGTTCTAATTTCAAGAAATTATTACTATTTAGCAAATGAAGCTTTGATAGCTTCAATATCAACTAACTTAATAATTGGTCTTTGTTTTAAGATTTTAATAGCTTCAACTTTATTGTTAGCTACTGCTTTATTTCTTCTGTCTTTTCTTTTTAGTCTAGTTACGGCCATGTTGATAATAATTTTGGTGTGCAAAAATAGGAATTATTGCTTATATATCAAATAATCTGCCTCGAATAATTAAATTTGTTTTATGAAAGTAATTCAAAAGCCCAACAACGCAAGAGGTACAAGAGATTTTGGTCCTAAAGAAATGGCCCTACGTAATTATGTTTTTTCAATAATTAAAAGGCATTTTGAAGCTTTTGGTTTTCAATCAATCGAGACTCCTGCAATAGAAAACCTTTCAGTATTGACTGGTAAGTATGGCGATGAAGGGGATCAATTGTTGTTTAAAATCCTTAATTCAGGGGACTATTTAAGTAAGGTTAATGTTGAAGATTTTGAACTTGGTTCTAAGGTTTTGATGCCTAAAATTGCAGAAAAGGGCTTAAGGTATGATTTAACGGTTCCTTTTGCGCGATTTGTTGCCATGAATCGGAATGATATTGCATTTCCTTTTCGCCGTTCGCAAATCCAGCCTGTTTGGCGTGCTGATCGGCCTCAAAAAGGTCGATATCGAGAGTTTTATCAATGTGATGCCGATATTATTGGTTCAGACTCTCTTATCAATGAAGTTGAATTGATAGCCTTGTTTCAAGCTATTTTTTCCTCATTGAATCTTAAAACCAACATGGTTATTAATTCGCGTAAAATTCTTGCTGGGATTGTGGATACCCTAGGTGCCAATGATTTATTTGTTTCGTTCGCAGTTGCTGTAGATAAATTAGATAAAATTGGTTGGGATTCTGTTGGTTCAGAATTACTAACAAATGGGTTTTCACAGGTACAGATTGATTCGCTCCAAAAGTTGTTTAGTTTTCAAGGAGACAATGCCGCAAAAATTCAGATGCTAGATGATTTTTTTGGCAAAAATGTAATTGGCCAACAAGGCTTAACCGAGATTCGGAGTGTGCTAGAATTGTCTTCCTTAAATGGTTATGATAATTCAAATGTTCTTTTTGACTTTAAATTGGCACGCGGTTTGAGTTATTATACCGGTCTAATATATGAAGGTAAGGCGGTGGATTTACCTTTTGGTTCTATTGTCGGCGGAGGACGTTACGATAATTTAACGGAATCCTTTGGATTACCTAACATGAGTGGGGTCGGAATTTCGTTCGGTATCGAACGTATTATTGATGTAATGCGAGAATTGAATTTGTTCCCTGATATTATGCTTAGTGCTAGTAAGCTTCTTATAACATATTTTGATGAAAATGGTCAAGGTTTAGCCGTTAAAATAGCAAATGAATTGCGTAAGGCTAATATTCCAACGGAGGTTTATCCTGATATTGCAAAAATTAAAAAGTCTTTTGAATTTGCCGATAAAAAGGGAATTCCATTTGTCGGAGTAATTGGTGAACAAGAAATTCAAGATAATTCAATTGCTGTAAAGGATATGAAAAATGGAGAACAACGTGTGCTCTCCATTTCAGAATTAATACAATATTTATCAGACATTTAGCGCCAAGCTTTAAACTGATTAATTAATCCATTCGTTGAACTGTCATGCGAATGGATTTTTTCGTTATTTGCTAATTCAGGTAGAATGGAGTTAGCTAATTGTTTTCCTAATTCAACACCCCACTGGTCATAGGAAAACACATTCCAAATGACGCCTTGAACAAAGATTTTATGTTCATACAAGGCAATCAAGGCTCCTAATGTTTTCGGTGTGATCTGTTTAACAAGTATTGAATTCGTCGGTTTATTTCCTTCGAAAACTTTAAAGGGACTGAGTCTAGTTATTTCTTCTGCGCCTAAGTCAGCATTTTTTAATTCTTGTTCCACTACTTCCTTTGATTTTCCATTCATCAAAGCTTCAGTTTGAGCAAAGAAATTTGACATTAATAACGTATGATGATTACCTATTTTATTGTGCGTAATAGCTGGTGCGATAAAATCGGCTGGTATTAATTGTGAGCCTTGATGAATTAACTGGTAAAATGCGTGTTGGCCATTTGTACCAGGTTCTCCCCAAATGACAGGTCCAGTTGCATAATCAACGCGGTTCCCATTTCTATCCACCGTTTTTCCATTGGATTCCATATCTCCTTGTTGGAAATAAGCGGCAAAGCGGTGCATATATTGGTCATATGGAAGTATAGCATGCGTAGCTGCTCCAAAGAAATTTACATACCAAATACCAAGTAAGGCGATTATAACGGGCATATTTTGATCAAAAGATGCCGTTTCGAAGTGTTTATCCATTTCGTTAGCACCTGCCAGCAGTAATTCAAAATTCTCATATCCTATTGATAAGGAAATAGATAAACCAATCGCCGACCAAAGTGAATAACGCCCACCAACCCAATCCCAAAATTCAAACATATTAGCTACATCAATTCCAAATTCACTAACAGCTTTCGCATTCGTTGATAGAGCAACAAAATGCTTTGAGACAGATGATACTTCGATGGCTTGATCAAGGAACCATTTTCTAGCCGAAAAAGCATTGGCCATGGTTTCTTGTGTCGTAAATGTTTTTGATGCAATAAGGAATAGGGTCGTTTCTGGGTTAACTTTTTTTAATGTTTCTGCTATATGCGTACCATCCACATTACTTACAAAGTGTATATTTAAATGATTTTTATAGGGCTTTAATGCTTCTGTAACCATAACAGGTCCTAAATCTGATCCACCGATACCAATGTTAACCACATCAGTAATGGCTTTTCCCGTATATCCTTTCCATTCACCTGATATAACTTGATTTGTAAAAACACGCATATGCTTTTTTACAGCATTAATCGCAGGCATAATATTTTCCCCATCAACAAGTATTTTTTCATCGGATCTAGCGCGTAATGCGGTATGCAAAACCGCACGATTCTCATTTTGATTGATTTTATCCCCCCTAAACTGTGCCTTTATAGCTTCTCCTAATTTACATTCGTTGGCCAGCTCAATCAAGTGTAAAAAACTGGTTTCATCCAGTATATTTTTCGAATAGTCGAGTAATATATCTTGATTCAGTATACTGAATTTTGATTGTCGGTTAGAATCTGCTTGAAACAATTCTTTAATCGTGATAGCTTCTAATCTTTGGCGATCTTGACTTAGTAATTGGAAAGCTTTTGTATTTGCAAAGGCAATATTTGATAAGGACATTGAGTAAAGGCTAATTAATTCTCAAAAATACAATTAAATCAGGTATGAAAAAAGGGATACAAGCCCTCATTGCACCTCTAATTTTTTATGTTGCTAGGCTATAAATTAGGCTGTGGTGTTTTACGCAAATAAGGTTTCACGCTTGTAAATCCTTTAGGGAATTTAATCTCAGCATCTTCATTTGAGACAGATGGAACAATTATGACGTCATCACCATTTTGCCAATCCGCCGGTGTAGCTACTTGATAATTGGCTGTTAACTGCAATGAATCAATTACGCGTAGTATTTCAGTAAAATTCCGACCTGTCGAAGCAGGGTAGGTGAGCGTTAACTTAATTTTTTTATCTGGTCCAATGATAAATACTGATCGCACAGTGGCTTTTTCTGACGCATTGGGATGAATCATATCATACAAAACAGCTACTTTTTTGTCAGGATCTGCAATTATAGGGAAGTTCACTTTTACATTATTAACTTCCTCGATATCGGGTACCCATTTATTATGTGAGTCTAAGTCATCAACTGAAATTGCTATGGCTTTAACACCACGTTTTAAAAAATCACCTGCTAACAAAGCCGTTTTACCTAATTCAGTGGTACATACTGGTGTGAAATCTGCTGGATGACTAAACAATAATACCCAGGAGTCATTAATCCATTCATGGAAATTAATAGGTCCTTGCGTTGTGTTGGCAGTAAAATCTGGTGCGATGTCGCCTAAATGTAAAGACATGATGTGAGGGTTTAAATTAATATATAAATTCTATCAAATATATAGACTTTATTAATAATAAAAAAAGCAATTCTAAAATAGAATTGCTTTTAACATTACACTTCATCAACAAACTAAAAACCAATTAATTAAAAAGCTGTAGGAGAAGGATTCGAACCTCCAAGGTGCAGTTAGCCTCGACACAGAACTGATTTAGTGGTCAACCCATTATGCCGTGTTTATTCTGATATCACCACCCCCGAGACAGGAGGGCACGTCTGCCAATTTCATCACCCTACAGTGAAAAATAACTACCTTTGTAATTATCTGCTAACAAATATAGATGATGTTTTTAATTATTTCAAAATATTTTAATAAAAATATCAATTTATTGGATAATTTTTAAAAATTTTACCTAAATATTAAAAAATTCGAATGGATAAGAAGACAGATTTAGATCCTTTAGATTACAAAATATTAGAAATATTAGTTGATAACGCCAATTTGCCTTACACGGAAATTGGTCAACGTTTGGATGTTTCGGGTGGTACTGTTCACGTAAGAATGAAAAAAATGGAATCGCTAGGTGTGGTAAAAGGTGCTCAGTTACTCATTGATTATTCTAAAATTGGATGGGATATTTCAGCATTTTTGGGAATATACCTTGATAAAAGTTCGCTATATGAGGATGTGGCTAAACAATTAGAAGCTATTCCAGAAGTAGTTAATATTCACTATACAACAGGAATTTATAGCATTTTTGCTAAAATAATATGTAGAGACACCCAGCATTTACGCGAGGTCCTTCATGACAAAATACAACGTGTTAAAGGTATTCAAAGAACAGAAACTTTTATTTCTTTAGAAGAAAGTTTGATTAGAAATACACCTTTATTTTAATTTATTTAGATTCATTCTATTTAAATGCTTCTATTTTATAAATTGATTTGTAATTTTGTATTCTAATTTATAAAGCGAGATGGCAGAGCACCCAGATGATATTTTGTTGGAAGTAACAAATTCAGACTATAAGTATGGATTTGAATCGAATTTTGAGACTGATGAAGCTCCAATGGGTTTGGATGAATCAATTATTCGATTTATATCCAATAAAAAAAATGAACCTGAGTGGATGTTTGAGTGGCGCTTAGCGGCATTCAATCACTGGAAGACGTTGAAGGAACCAGATTGGGCCAATCTAACTTATACGCCTTCTGATTATCAAGCACTAAAGTATTATTCTGCACCTAAGCCCAAAAAGACGCTTAATTCCTTAGATGAAATAGATCCTGAATTAAGGCGGACATTTGAAAAGTTGGGTATTTCGTTAGATGAACAAAAACGCATATCAGGGGTTGCTGTCGCTGTAGACGCTGTCATTGACTCTGTTTCTGTTGCGACTACGTACAAAGAGACTTTAGCTGAGAAGGGAATTATTTTTTGTTCTATATCAGAAGCCGTTAAGGAGCATCCAGCGCTTGTTAAGAAATACTTAGGCAGCGTAGTACCTGTTAAGGATAATTTCTTTTCTGCTTTAAATGCGGCGGTATTTTCAGATGGTTCTTTTTGCTATATTCCAAAAGGAGTTAGATGCCCAATGGAATTATCCACTTATTTTCGAATTAATGCCTCAGGAACTGGTCAATTTGAGCGCACGTTAATTATTGCTGACGAAGATTCCTATGTAAGTTATTTAGAAGGTTGCACTGCGCCTCAACGTGATGAAAATCAGTTACACGCTGCGGTAGTGGAGATATTTGTCCATAAGGGTGCAGAGGTAAAATATAGCACCGTGCAAAATTGGTACCCTGGCGATAAGGATGGCAAAGGTGGCATTTTCAATTTTGTGACCAAGCGTGGGATTTGTGATGGGGCAAATTCAAAATTATCGTGGACTCAAGTAGAAACCGGTTCTGCGGTTACTTGGAAATATCCCTCTGTAGTACTCAAAGGGGATTATTCGATCGGGGAGTTTTATTCAGTGGCTGTAACGAATAATTACCAACAAGCTGATACAGGAACTAAAATGATACATTTAGGTAAGCATTCTAAATCTAGGATAGTGTCTAAAGGTATTTCAGCGGGATTTTCTCAAAATTCTTATCGGGGACTTGTACAAGTAGCACGTAAAGCTGATAAATCTAAAAATTTCTCTCAATGTGATTCCTTATTGTTAGGTGATAAATGTGGTGCTCACACTTTTCCCTATTTGGAAGTTAAAAATAGTTCTTCATCTGTTGAACATGAAGCCACTACTTCTAAAATTGGCGAGGATCAAATCTTTTATTGCAATCAGCGAGGTTTATCTTCTGAAACCGCTGTTGCACTGATAGTTAATGGCTATGCAAAAGAAGTTTTAAATCAACTTCCCATGGAGTTTGCGGTAGAGGCTCAAAAATTATTAGCCATTTCATTAGAAGGTTCTGTTGGTTAATACTTAATGCCTCCTGTATGTATAGCCAGTATATTGCTATTCGGCGTAAATATATCTTTTTGAATTAAATCATAGAGTCCATAAAACAGCTTTCCGGTGTAAATGGGCTCTATTTTTATTCCATGTTTTTCTTCGAATCTTTTACAAAACTCGTTTATTTTTTCGGGTCTATTTCCATATTTTCCAAATATGTAAGCCGTGTAAAGTTTATGAATGGCTATGTTTAACGAAATAGCATTCGATTTAATCTCTTCTAGGTTGTTTAACGTTAAAATGCCATGAATATTTGAAGAAACAGAAGCATGACATAGTCCAAGATAGGTAGCTCCAGTGCCTACTGGACAAAAAATATGATGATATTTGGACTCATCAGTTTCATTTATAATTGTAGCGACACTTTTTGTAGCTATTTCTCCAAAACCGCCTTCTGCGATGATGAGAGCGTTTTGTATGTCAACTTCCTTGGGAATGAATTTTTGTTTGTAATCCGTCCTAGTAACAAATTTCAAATCCATTCCCCAATCTTTCATTTGCCTTAAAAAGATGTTACTTTCTGCTGTTAATTCTTCACCACGTATCACGCCGGTCGAAGATAGTTTGAATTTGTTGGCCACAAAGGCCAAAGCATATAAATGGTTGGAATATGCCCCTCCAAAACTTATCACATGCTTTTGTCCATTTAGTTGCGCTAATTCAATATAATCACGTAATTTGCGCCACTTATTCCCGCTGATGATGGGGTGAATTAAATCATCTCGTTTGATAAAAACGCGAACATTTTTTTGCTCAAAAAGTTCATCATGGATTTCATCGATTTTCGATGGTAGCTGTAAGAATTGTTTTTCAAATTGTAAGATGTCCATAGAACCAGAAATAGACCCAATTGAATCAGAAGATGATCTATTTGAGCATTTTAACTTTATTGTTGACAAAGGTCAACAATTGTTAAGAATAGATAAATACTTATTATTAAAAATTGCTAATTCAAGTCGTTCGAAGATTCAGGCAGGCATTGAAAATGGTGCTGTTAAAGTTAATGATGAACAAATTAAATCAAATTACAAGGTTAAGCCTTTTGATGAAATAAGCGTTTCATTTTCAAATCCTCCACGAGATACTGAAGTTATTGCAGAAGATATACCCATTGATATCGTTTTTGAAGATACTGATTTAATGATAATCAATAAAGCCCCTGGTATGGTCGTTCATCCTGCGCATGGAAATTGGTCAGGGACATTAGTTAATGGTTTATTGTACTATTGTCAAAATTTACCCGGTACTAACGCAATCCGACCTGGTTTGGTGCATCGGATTGATAAAGATACATCAGGTTTATTGGTCATAGCAAAATCTGAATTGGCCTTGCCATTCCTGGCTAAACAGTTTTTTGATCATACCATTGAAAGAACATATTATGCTATTTTATGGGGTGTTCCTAAAGAATCGAAAGGTACTTTACGTGGCAATATCACACGTCATCCAAAAGATCGTAAAATTATGCATATGTTACCAGAGACCAGTGAAGAGGGTAAATTAGCAATAACGCATTATGAGGTTATAGAATCATATGGATTTTGTTCTTTCGTGAAGTTTAATTTGGAAACTGGTCGAACGCATCAAATTAGGGCTCATGCTCAATCAATTGGGCACCCACTAATGTCCGACTCCTCTTATGGTGGCGACAAAATACGGTTTATGAGTACAAGAGCTAATTTTAAGCAGTTTGTCGATAACATGTTTAAACTTTGTCCACGTCAAGCACTTCACGCGCATTCATTAGGTTTTGTACACCCAAGTAGTCGTGAATGGGTTCAATTTGAAAGTGAACTTCCAGATGATTTCAATAATTTACT
Source organism: Aquirufa sp. (assembly GCF_044342065.1). Classification (GTDB taxonomy): domain Bacteria; phylum Bacteroidota; class Bacteroidia; order Cytophagales; family Spirosomataceae; genus Aquirufa. The sequence continues at coordinate 25,185 of NZ_JBIIQN010000031.1, forward strand.
AATTAAATTGAGAAATTTTACAAACGACTGATTATGATAGAAATTCGCAGAGCTACCATAGACGATATTCCATTAATTTTAGCATTAGTCAAGGAATTGGCTTTGTATGAAAAGGCTCCACATGAGGTAACAGCAACTTTATTGGATTATAAAGCATGTGGATTTAGCGATCATCCTTTGTTTTATTCTAATTTGGCTTTTTATGAGGGGAAATTAGCAGGCTTCGCTCTTTGGTATTTCCGTTTTTCAACGTGGAAAGGCAAGCGTTTCTATTTAGAAGATCTTTATGTAAAAGATGAATTTCGCGGAAAGGGGATAGGTAAACAACTTATTGAAACTTGTATAGATGAAGCTAAAAATACCAACTGTACTGGTATGATGTGGCAAGTTTTGGACTGGAATACACCTGCTATTGAATTTTACAAACAATACCATGCCACATTTGATGGCGAATGGCTCAATGTTAACTTGAATTTATAACGAATGGCGATCAGCAAAATAATAATCATTTGAGAAGCGCCCTTTAGTTTTTTCTAATATCATTTGTGCAGCACGTTTACCCATTAATGCAAAGTCGTTTGAAATTACCGAGATACCTTCTGATATTATTTCTTTTAACGGGGTATCATCATACGATATAACGCCAATTTCATGACCAAATTTCCAATTTCTTTTTGTGCACCAATTGATCATTTTAATTAAATCAAACTCCCTAAAAACGATATAAGCTTCTTTTTCTTTAATATCGACATCTTCTTCTAAGTCGGGAATGATGTCATACGTTAATTCATTATCCGTACAAAATTTCGTAAATCCATTTATAATACCA
>NZ_JBIIQN010000050.1:0-7408 GCF_044342065.1 Aquirufa sp.
AAAGACGCGAGGTAACGCGTCTCTACAATTTTACCAAATTTTTATTCGATCCTCCGGCTTCTTATACAACTTATCACCTGGTTTCACATGGAAGGCTTGGTACCACGCGTCCATGTTAACAGGTGCGCCAATTGTCCGGTATTGAGCAGGCGAGTGTGGATCTGTTTGAACCAAATTCGCTGCTGTTTCTGGCAATGTTTTACTTCTCCAAACTTGAGCCCATGCCAAGAAGAATCGTTGGTCTGGTGTAAATCCATCAATTTTCGTTTTGGACTTGCCTTGCTTCGTCATTTTGAATGCTTCGTAGGCGATGTTTAAACCACCTAAGTCACCAATGTTTTCACCCATGGTAAACTTACCATTCACATGGATCGTATCCAATACCGTATAGGCATCAAATTGCTTGCCTAATTGCTCGGTCTTTGCATTGAATTTAGCTAAGTCATCTTTGCTCCACCAGTTACGTAAGGCTCCGTCTTTGTCGTATTTACTACCTGTATCATCAAATCCATGTGACATTTCATGGCCAATAACAGCCCCAATTCCACCATAATTGATAGCATCGTCTGCTTTTCCGTCAAAGAATGGGAACTGCAAAATACCTGCTGGAAATACAATTTCATTCATTACCGGGCTGTAATATGCATTAACCGTAGGCGGCGTCATGCCCCACTTTGTGCGGTCTACTGGCTTTCCTATCTGCGCGATGTTCTCTTGGAAACCCCATGCACCTGCATTGCGCATATTTTGATAGAATGAATTTGCTGAGATTTCTAATCCTTCATAATTTTTCCAAATATCTGGATAACCGATCTTCGGTGTAAATGCATATAATTTAGCTAAAGCTTTTTGCTTCGTTTCTGCACTCATCCACTCAAGGCGGTTAATGCGCATTTCAAATGCCTTGCGTAGATTCGCAACCAATTCTATCATGCGCTCTTTTGCTTCTGGCTTGAAATATTTGGCAACATATAACTGGCCCAGTAATTCACCGATAACCCCATCCGTGAGGGATGACATGCGTTGCCAACGGGGTGTTTGCGCTTTTTGACCGCTCACAACTTGATTGAATGTGAAGCTTGCATTGACAAATGGAGAACTCAAATAGCTAGCAGAACCTTTCAACAGATTCCATGTTAAATAGGTTTTCCAAGTCTCAACGGGCGTTTCGATTAACATTTTGTTCACAGACTCAAAGAATTTAGGAGCCGAAACCAATACCGAATCAGGCGCAGATGTGCCAAAATCTTGGAACGTCAATGCCCAATTGAATGCGGGTGTTTTCTGGTTGAAATCCGCAAAAACAAGCTTGTTATATGTCTTATATGGATCGCGCATTTCTAAACGGGACATTTGCGCTTCTGCTAATTTTTTCTCCAATTGGAAAATAGACTCTGCATTTGCTTTCGCTTGAGCTGGAGAAGTTCCAATTAACTGAAATAAGCTCGTTACGTAGGTTTTAAATCCTTCTTGAATTTTCAAACTACGCGCATCTGACTTTAAATACAAATCGCGATCAGGTAACGATGTTCCGCCTTGGCCCAACTGTGGAACCATTTTGTCTACTTGCTTGCGGTCTTGACCTACGTAGAAACTGAACAGGGGAGACCCTGCACCGGTCTTGCGCATTCGGGCAATTTCCGTGATGATCTGGGACTTGAATTGAATCGCGTTGATTTGGTTTAAATCAGCTTGAATAGGTGAAAAACCAAGTTTTTCAATCGTTAAACTATCCATCGCTGCCGAATAGAAATCAGCCACGCGACGTTCAACAGAACCTGCAGCTGCGGTTGAGCTCTGCGTTCCTTCCAGGATGGTTTTTACGGCATTGATGTTGAAATCACGAAGTTGGTTGAAACTACCCCAACGCGTTTCTTTGGCTGGAATGACATTGTTTTTCAACCAAGTGCCATTTGAATATTCCACGAAGTCATCTCCAGGTTTTATAGAAAGATTCATGTTTGATCGGTCAATGAATTTGGCCGGAGTTTGTGCGTTTAAGGTACTCATACCCAAGGTTAACGCCAGACTAAGTACTGCGTAATTTTTTTTCATAAGTTTATTATAGATGAAGAAATATCAACTAATTTACGAACCTAAATGTTTTACATGAAAAATATTCTTCTAATTATTCTATTTGCCAGTGGCTTTAATTCCTTTGGGCAAAAACCTGCCATGACGCATGAGCGCATGTGGATGTTAAAAAAAATCGGTACACCAGCACTCAGCCCTTCCGGTAAATGGGTGGTATACAGTCGGGTCGAAACGTCCTATAATTTGGATGAACAAACATCGGATTTATGGCTAGCTGCTTCAGATGGTTCAACTGAACCACGTAAAATTACAAATTCCAAAGGGGGTGAAGAAAGTTACTTCTGGCATCCTACCCTAAACCAAATCTATTTTACCGCAAAGCGTGAAGGGGATGAAGTCGCTCAATTGTATCAATTAAATTTGGATTTAGGTGGGGAAGCCCAAAGAATCACGAACATTTCTACCGGTGTACTTACCCCTAAAATTAGTTCAGATGGCAGCAAAATTGCCTTTACTTCCAGGGTATTCGCAACAGCATTTACGGATTCATTGAGTAAGAAAATGGCCGATGAGAAGAAGAAAATTAAAACCAAAGCACGCGTTTACACCTCATTCCCTATTCGTTATTGGGATTCTTGGTTGGATGATAAACAATCCCACATGTATGTGTTGGATTTAACGTCGGTAAAGCCAACACCTAAAAATATTTTTTCTCAGGTTAGTTTGGTTGAATCAAAAGGTTTTCAACTAGGTTCGTTTGCCTTTTCACCAGATGCTTCTCAAATCATTTTCACTGCTACTACTGAATACAATACAACGGCTTACCAATCTGCCAATTCTCACATGTATTCCGTTACGATTGCCGGTGGTAAAGAAAAGTTACTAAGCTCGGATAAAACCGACTATTCGCAAGTGCAATTTACCGAGGATGGCAAATATTTGATAGCTACGGGACACGTGAATGGGGATAAAATTTACTACTTAGACCATATTTATCGTTTCGCTTGGCCGTCGATGGACCAACGTACCGAACTGGCCGTTGGGCTAGACCGCCCAATCAATGATTGGGAAATTTCGGGTACATCCATTTATGCGAGTATAGAGGATCAAGGCGTAGATCGTGCAATTCAAGTTTCCATTGATAAAGGGGGCTATGCCTACATGCTTGGTGGAGACGCAGGTTCTATTACCGGTCTTTCAGTCTCAGGAAATAAGATGGCCTATACGTATCAAAATATCGCTGCACCTGCAGAAGTATTTGTTTGGGATGCGGGGAAAAGTATCGCAATTTCCAAAGCAAATGATGTTGTTTTGGGCTCATTGGATTTGCCTAAATCTGAAGTTTTTTGGACCAAAACATCTCGCGGTAAAATGATCCGTAGTGTTATCTTGCGCCCCGCGGGCTTTGATGCATCCAAAAAATATCCACTATTTGTTCTGATGCACGGGGGACCGGCCATTTCGTTTAAAGATGCATTTAATTTCCGCTGGAATCCATACGTCTTAGGGTCATCTAATTATGTCATTGTCATGACTGATTATACGGGTTCTGTAGGCTATGGCGAGAAATTCGCCCAAGACATTCAGTTTGATCCGTTTAAAGGACCCGGGAATGAGATTTTAGAGGCGGCTGCAGATGCGATTAAACGCTATCCGTTTATCGATGCTTCCCGACAAGCCGCGGGTGGAGCTTCGTATGGTGGGCATTTGGCCAACTGGATGCAAGCCACGACATCACACTTTAAATGTTTAGTTGCTCACGCGGGATTGGTTAATTCAGAAGCACAATGGGGAACGTCGGATGTAATTTGGGGTCGTGAATTAATGAATGGCGGAGCACCTTGGGTCCCTACCAAAACTTGGAAAGAGCAAAATCCGATGCGCTTTGCTGCTAATTTCAAAACACCGATGTTGTTGACCGTAGGGGAAAATGACTTCCGCGTACCGATCAACAATACGCTCGAAAACTGGAGTATTCACCAACGTTTACAAATCCCAAGTAAATTAATTGTTTTCCCTGGCGAGAATCACTGGATTCTAAGTCCGGATAATTCGAAATTTCATTATCAGGAGGTGGGGAATTGGTTGGGGACATATTTGAAATAGTCGTCAGTCACTAGTCGTTAGTCCGGAGGCAGGGAGTCCGGAGGGGAAAAGAAATAAGTCCGGAGGGAATTAGTCCGAAGTCCGGAGGGGAAAAGTAAAAAGTCCGAAGTCTATAGAATAATGTTTAAAGCCATTAGCTTTCAACCCTTTTCCTACGGACTTCGGACTTTTTCCCTTTAGACTAGCGACTAGCGACTAACGACTGATGACTACTTAAAGCACCACCATCTTCCCCGTCCTTACCGACTCATCACAAGCGAATGCGATTCGTAAGCTGTTTACCGCGTCTTCGACGTGGTCAGTTAAGTCCACATTGTCCTGAATGGCATGTAAAAAATAGGCCTGCTCGCGATCACATAATCCTTGATGATCCGGTTCGTCGGTTAGATTTATCCACTCATCTGCGCGGGTGAATTCATTTTCTGCATTGATATCAGCATGGTGCACACGCAGTGATTCGGTTTTGGTATGGGATTCTACTGAATCCGATTTTCCTTCGCCACTCGCATTTTGCGCCACAATGGATACGGAACCTTTCGGGCCAAAAACGTCCTTAACAAAGTAAGCTGTTTGGGAGATCATTGGGCCCCAACCCGCTTCGTACCAACCCACGGAACCATCTTCAAAATGAATTTGCAGTTGGCCATAATTGTAATTTCCAGCCGGAATATCTTCCGTCATCCGCGCTCCAATCGCCGAAACACGAACCGGCTTCGAACGCGTCATTTGACACATGACATCGATATAATGCACGCCGCAATCTACGATTGGGCTTAAACTTGCCATCAAATTACGGTGTACATCCCACATATATCCGTGGGATTGTTGGTTTAAATTCATCCGCATCACGAGCGGTTTTCCCATTTCTTTGGCAATTTCAATAAACTTGATCCAAGAAGGATGGTGGCGTAAAATATAGCCAACAACGAGTTTTTTGCCTGTTTTTTTAGCTACCTCAGCCACACGGATGGCACCGGCCAAACTATCCGCAATGGGCTTTTCAATAAACACATGGCAACCCGCTTCCATCGCCGCAATGGCGTACGCTTCATGCGTGTCTGGATAAGTAGAGATGCAAACGGCATCGGGTTTGGTTTCAGCTAGGGCCGATACATATTCGTTGAATAATGGGTAAGATCCGCCAAGTTTTTGATTCAATGTCTCCTTGCTTTTGCCAGGAGAAACGAGACCGCAAATTTCGAAAGCGGCTGAGTTATGATAGGCTGTCGCGTGGGAGGCACCCATGTTGCCACATCCCACCACTAATACACGTAATTTTTGCATAGGTTCAGATTTGAAAAGTCCAAGTTACTAAGAATGATTATAAAATTCGATTCCCTACCTTTATAATATATGCGCAAGATCGGAATCCTTTTATTGTTTGTTTGTCAGGGCTTATTGGCCCAAAATACCCAAGGCCTCACCGGTATTCCTGATACCAGTTTTGCCAATTATTCAGCCTGGCAATCAGCGCTCAAATCAGATCCTACCTTACGTTTAGCGGAATATACCGCATCCGAAATTAAAGCCAAAAGAACGGTAGTTTACAAACAAATAGACCAACGGAAATTAGTCTTGGACGTATATGAGCCAACAGATAATCGCTCCCGAAAGACGCTTTTGTTTTTTCATGGGGGTGGTTGGCGAACGGGTCATCGGTCCCAACATGTCGCGTTGGCTCAGGCTTTGGCCAAAAAAGGATACCGCGTTTTTCTAGCGGAATACCGCTTGTCTACCGAGGCCTTGTATCCAGCTGCGATGGAAGATGCGCAGGCGGCGTTGATTTATTTGCACCAACAAGCCAACAAGCTTCATATCGATTCGAAGCAAATATTCGTCGCAGGTTATTCGGCGGGCGGCCAGATGGCGGCTTTATTAGGATCTGTGCAGGATGAAAATCTGTTTGGCAAAGGACAAAAAATCAAAGGTGTGATTGACTTGGATGGGATTTTGGCTTATATCCATCCGGAGTCGGGCGAGGGAGATGACCGCGTGCGGATGTCGGCCGCCACCTCTTATTTTGGCTATTCGAAAACAGAAAATCCGACTCTTTGGAATCAGGCATCTGCCTTGCACCATGTATCCAAACAAGATCCGCCGGTGTTATTTATCAATTCAGGTGTTGCGCGTATGCATGCGGGAAGGGATGATTTTCGTACTCAGATGGGCCAATTTGGCCTATTTACGGATGTGTATACCCATGAAAATTCACCGCATACGTTTCTGTTGTTCACCCGTTGGTTCGATAAGACGGTCCAACTGATGGATAAATTCATGCAATAAATTTGCACGTTTGTAGAGACGGCAGGCCGTATTTGTGGAGACGCGATACCTCGCGTCTACGTCGAATTTGTAGAGACGGCAGGCCGTATTTGTAGAGACGCGATACCTCGCGTCTACGTCGCGTTTCTCCTATAGGGTTTTCATAGGCCAAATGCCTTAATTTAGCTGATTAAGCCTCCTTTAGGATATTAATGCTTCTGTGAATCATGTTGTAAACTGTTTGCCTAGCTAGGTTTTGTTCCTTCATGATTTCTTCGACTGATTTTTCATTGATGAATCTTTCGGTAAAAAGGAATCTTTGTCTTTTGGTCAATTGATTTAATTTCTGGAGGTAAATCTTCTCTTTTTGTGTCATTACTTCAGATTCAATTAAGTTTGACAATGCGTTTGATTCGTCTCCGAATGTTACGTAGTCAGCTTCATTCCCGTGAGGAATTGGATCATATTTTAACTTTTTCTGTAGGATGCGTATCATGTGATTTTTGATACTCCGCTTTAGGTAGAAATCTAATGTTTGGTCCACGGTCAACCTTTCCTTGGCTTTCCATAGGGATATAAAAATATCTTGAAAGGCGTCTTTTACATCATCTTCATATTGCGGGAATAGTGATTTTCCATAGCGCAAAATGGGTTTATGGTAATGTTGGTATAAGACTTGGAACGAACTTGTATCCCCCAATTTAAATTGTTGAATGTAGAAAGATTCTTGTGCCGCTGTCATGGTATGGTGGTAGGTAAGTATAAATCAACACACCAAAATTAGACGTAACGAGAAAGCAAAATTTGCCAAATCTTACCAATTTATGATGATATATTATTGATATCGACTTACATTTGGAAAAAATCATTCAATATGAAGCCGATATTCAAGAAAGTTGATTCAAATTCGGAGGAAGCCTTTGTAGCAAGAATTGATCAATTTTCCCAATTCTACAACAAGTGGCATTTCCATCCGGAGTTAGAATTAACGCATATTGTTAAGGGG
>NZ_JBIIQN010000002.1:0-187899 GCF_044342065.1 Aquirufa sp.
TAGAGACGCGATACCTCGCGTCTTTAAAATAAATTTAGACGCGAGGTATCGCGTCTCTACAATTAAAAAGGCGACCGAAGGGTCGCCTTTTTAATTTATTTAAGATATTTCTCCAACCACTGAAACTGTTCCCACAGCAAGTGTAGGACATTTTCTCGGCCACGGTAGCTATGTGCTTCGTAGGGTAAATACACAAAGCGGGTTGTGCCTCCATTTCCTTTCAAAGCCGCGTATAAACGCTCACTGTTAATTGGGAAGGTTCCCGTATTATCATCTTGCTCACCGTGCACTAGTAAAATCGGTTCCTTGATTTTATCGGCATAACTGAATGGACTCATCTCAAAATATAATTGAGGTGCTTGCCAGTAGGTACGATCTTCGTTTTGGAAACCAAAAGGCGTCAACGTACGGTTATAGGCGCCACTTCGTGCGATTCCTGCTTTAAACAAATCGGTATGGGCCAATAAATTAGCCGTCATAAAGGCACCGTAGCTATGACCACCCACGGCCATGCGCTTGCGATCACCTACGCCCAATTGCACCAAATAATCAATCGCTGCGGACGCATTTAAACGTAATTGATCCACAAAGTTATCATTTGGCTTCTTCGAAGGATCCGTTGAGACAATCGGCATTTCGGCATTGTCTAAGATGGCATATCCTTGGGTTGCGTAGTAAATCGGCGAAGCCCAGCTCAAGGTCGTAAATCGGTCTTTGCTTCCGCGAATCTGCGCTGCATCTGCTGCGGAATTAAATTCACGCGGATATGCCCAGATTAAAACAGGCAAAGGACCATCCTTTTCTTTGTTATAGCCTTTGGGTAAGTACAAATCTCCGGTAAGATCTACCCCATCGGCACGCTTGTACTTGATTTTCTCCTTGGTAATCCCCACTAAATTCGGATAAGGATTCTCAAAATGAGTCAATGCTTTGTCCTGGGCAGGATTCAATAGGTTTTTGATGTAGTAGTTCGGCACCTCTGTTTGAGATTCCTTTCTGCTCAATACAATCCCTTTTTCCGCATCGATAACCTCTTCTACTTGCTCGAAATGACCCGGCTTCGCGCGCCAAATAATCTCGTTATTCTTCGAGGCTAAATCAAATTTGGCAATAAAAGGAAGGTCTCCTTGATCTGATGAGCCCACTGGGTTGTTCATCAAAATCTTAGTTCCGCCATCCGTTACCTGAATCACATCGCGCCCAAAGGCATTTTTAGTCTGAACAGGACTACCTGGATTGCGGTAAGCATCTGTTAGATTTCGTTCATACAAAACCTCCATCGCACCCGTCTGTGGCGTATAGCGACTCACTTTAGACGTCTGCTTCCCACGCAATACCTCGGATACCAAGGCAAGATTTTTATCTCCCCAAGTCACCCCGGCAAAACGCGTTTTAGTCTTGAACAACTCTTTCGGCTCTTGGTTAAATGGCGCGGCTAGGCTATACACCGCATCATGAAATTCTACTGGTTTCTTGATGAAACCACTATCCAACGGCATGGCGTACACGATCGAAGCTGGTTCATCATCACGCCACTCAAATCCCCTAGGGACATTTTGCACGTTGTCATTTCCTGATGGTGCGCTCTCGGCAGAGGGAAGTTTGGCTAATTCTTTGATAAGTTTCCCCTCCAGGTTCAGTACAGAAACAGTCGATGTAAATCCATAGGCAGGCACCGCATACGAGAATGGCTTGGTCAATGTCCGCGTCATCACATACTGGCGATCAGGCGATAATTGGAAAGAGTTTGTCAGCTCAGGCTTGCCCACTTTCTTGTTTACCCCATTTTTATAAAGTACCAGTTGGCTTTCAGCATAATACGCAAACAGACTCTCATCGTACGGGGATTTGATCAAATCCTGAAATGTAGGTCTTGGTGCTGCTTTGCCAATATTTTGTTGGATTGTTGGCCCCTTCGGCGTAATAGGACGCTTCGGTGCACCAGCCGCATCATGTGTGGTGGCTTTGTATAAAATAGTTTGATCGTCCACCCAAGTAAAGGCATTGCCTAGTACTTGGTTAATGGGATCCGCATTCACACGTGTCACTTTTTTAGTTGCGATATCGATGACATATAGGTCGACCCGATTAACCTCGGTTTGGGTAAAAGCAATTTTGGTTTCGGATGGATTCCAAGCAAAGCCACCAGCTGCCATGTTTTTCGGTAAACCGGTAATTTCCAGGGTAGCACCTGATTTTATCACCTGCAAGGTAATGCTGCTGATGGGGCTTTGTCGGCTTGGTGAAAAATTAAGGGGATTCAATCGCAATCCCGCAATCTTCATTTCCGGTTGGCCTAATTCCTCCACACTCGGATACGAATTACGGCCCAGTAATAAGAGATATTCTGCTTTCGAATCTATGCGAACAAAAGGTGTAGGCTTCGCTAAAAGCAAGTCGGCAATTTCCTTAGGCGGCAGTTGATAGGTATCAGCATCTTGGCTGTAACTTGAAAACGCTGAACCTAGAAACAAGCTAAGCGATACAAAAAGGGATATTTTTTTCATAGGATAGAGTAAAAAAAAGGTGGCTGATTTGTCAGCCACCTTTTGAAATTCAATTTATAGTGGATTTTGGACGATCGCTGGATTTGCGTTAATCTCACGACGTGGGAATACAAATTCCCACCGAACATCACCCGCTGGCACATCAAATAACAAGACAACAGCTGGAATTGCATTCGTACCATTCCGATTCAATGGCGCATTGGTACGCTTCAAATCAAAGAAACGATGTCCTTCACCCCATAACTCGATGCGGCGTTGGAGTAAAATTTCATTAACCAATGCATCACCCGTACGCGTTGATTGTACATAATTCGGATCACGTGCTTTGACTAAATCAAATAATACTCTGGAAGCTCCAGCTGCATCATTCAGTCTAGCTCTTGCTTCAGCTTCGATCAAGTACATTTCAGCTGCACGCATGTACGGTACATCACCCATGGCCGATGTAGAAGGTACACCTGGCAATCTGAACTTCTGGTTCAAGAAACGTGGACGAACACCTCCTGGAGGAACGATTGAGTTGGTTGCTGTGGGATTCTCTACCCACATTCTCGATCTCACATCCGAAGCTGGAATCTGCGCATACAATAAGTTATTGATAATTTTAGGGTACGTTCTAATAACCGTTGAGTTATAGTTACATGAAATGTACGAGTGATACCCACCAAAAAACTCAGATTGATCTTCTAAGTGGTCAAAACCCCACATCCACTCCGGATTAGCGATATCTTGAAAACCATCTTGATACTGCGTCGCGTTCATTGGAACATATCCAGCACGTGCCTCAGCTGCAAATCTAGCTGCATTCGTCCAGTCTTGCTGTACCAAAGCCACACGTGCTTGCATACCTCTTACCACATTTAAATTAAAATGCGATTTGTTCAACCGAGCAGAAGTCAATAATAAGGCAGCATCCGCTAGGTCCTTATTGATTTGTGTATAAATCTCCTCCACGGTGTTACGTGGTTTCCCTTCGGTTGTTGGCTCTAAAACCAATGGTACACCTAGCTGAGTATTCGGTTTAGCACGCGACTCGTAGCGCTTGCCATATAACTGAACCAAGTTAAAGTACCCAAAAGCGCGTAAAGCTAAGGCCTCTCCTTTTAACGAATTACGATCAGCAGCAGGACCTGCAGCCTTATCAATATTCGCAATACCAATATTAGCATTACCAATAATACGGTAATACATCTCGTAAGGGAACTGCGAAAACGTACCTACGTCGGTACGGTGCGCTACCCATCTGGACTCGTTTGCATGCCATCCGTTCGTTCCGGCAGTTGTACCGATTAAAAAATCCTCCCCTAAATGATCTAAGGTAATCATCATAGCCGGGTGACCTGAGTGACCTTGAGAACTTAAATAACGAACGACAAAAGAACGGTAGATTCCGTTAATAGCTGCAGCTGCATTCTTAGTAGTTGCATATGCTGAGCCTGCATCGATACTCGCCGTAGGCGTTGTATCCAAATATACGTTCTCACATGAAATCGAAATCATGCTGAACAATAAAGCGATAAATATGACTAATTTATTTTTCATGATTCAAAATTATAAAGAGAATGAAATACCTAATACCAAAGATTTCGCTGGACTATACACATTACTCGTTGTTCCACCAAAATTCTGCTGAACGTTCATACCGCTTCTACGAGATAACATTAAGAAATTCTCACCACTCATGTATACCTGCGCATTATCAATTTTATACTTTGACAAAACTGATTTTGGTATGCGATATGACAAAGTAACGGTTCGAATGTTCATGAAACTTCCGTCGATTAACCAGCGATCTGACGCGGCATCAAAATCCGCGGTACGACCTGCATCCATACGAGGAACGTTGGTAACATCACCAGGATTAACCCAGCGCTTTAAGATATCAACGTGTTTCGCATTGTGGTAGCCAGCACCCATCAAACTAGCATACGCACCATCGTAGATTTTTCCACCTACCTGATAAACCATTAAAGCAGAAAGTGAGAACCCTTTATAGTTTAATGATGTATTAACCGAACCCGTTAAATCTGGAATCGAAGTACCATTATACCAAAAACGTGCATTCGTAATGTTGGTAGTCAAAGTATCTCCTTTTTCAGTTATGCGTGAATTTGAAGGCACAAATGAAATAGCGCGATACTCGGCGGCACCAGTCGCTGGATCTACGCCTTTATACTCACGTAACCAATAATCATAAAGGGAACTTCCCTCTTTCAACTTCTTCGTACCATCGATGATTTCCTTACTCTCCTGTGGCATTTTGGTAATCTTATTTTCTAAACGCGTCGCGTTTAAATCAATATGCCAATTGAAATCTTTTGTACGAATCACATCATAGCCCAATTGAATCTCAATTCCTTTGTTATACATCGAACCGATATTACGAGTCTCTGAACCAATACCCACAGAAAGTGGCAATGGAACTGCAAAAATCAAATTGGTCGACTGGCGATCGAAATATTCAATGGTACCGGATAAACGATTCTTGAACAAACCGAATTCTACCGCTACATCAAAGGCTGTATTCGTTTCCCATTCCAATGACTTACTACCTAATGAAGATTGCAAGATACCAGGTTCAGTCGCGTTATTCCAGCCTAAAGCATATAATGGTTGCCAAGCGTAGTTGCTAATACCACCATCGTTACCTGTTTGACCCCATGAACTTCTTAATTTCAAGTTATCAATGAAGCTAAACTGCTTAATGAAATCCTCTTGATCTAAACGCCAAGCAGCAGAAACTGAGTAGAAATTACCCCAACGCTTATCTTTATAGAATTTAGATGAACCATCACGACGCGCTGAAAATGAAACAAAATATTTTGAATCAAAATCGTAATTCAAACGCGAAAAGAAACCTTCCACACGGCGCATGTCATATTGTGATGTCAAGTTGGTCGTTGTCGTAAAGTTGATCAACTCATAATTTCCATCCAAAATTTGCTGCGAACGAGAACCGTCTAAGCTATTGCTTACTAGGTTGTAATTTTCATGACCAACAAGTGCATCAACATTATGCTTACCAAATGAATGATTGTAAGTTAATAATTGAGACAAGTTGTAATTTGTTACATTCTCAAACAAATTAGACGCACGACCTGCTGGAGCTCCATCACCAATTTCTGGGTTACCAAAAACAATGGAGTTGGCATTGGTAATATCAACACCTACGTTGTTTGTAAATTTAAAATCTTTCAAGAAAGAGATTTCAGCGAAAGCACGACCACCTAATAAGTTTCTACGGAAGAAGTTTTCATTTAATTCCGTTTCAGCGATTACGTGACGACCACCGTATTGAGGACGGTTAGATAAGCCCAAAGAACTTAAATTACCATAGTCATAACGACGTCTACCATCTTCTAACGTTAAGAAAGTACCTGGACTAGCCGGATTATACGCATATACAGGATAAATAGGCGCCATTCCACGAGTAAAGAAGAAAGGATTCACAAATGAAGTACCCCCATCAGCTGTTGACTGATTCGAAGTAGTTACCGTTGTGTTCATATTCGCACCCACTTTAAACCAATCGTTCATTTGGCTATTCAAGTTTAAACGAGCCGTAAAACGATCATAATCAGATTTAATTTGATACCCTTTATCGTTCAAATAAGAAACAGATAAGAAATAATCTGTTTTTCCCGTTGCACCAGAGAAATTGGCATTAAGTTCATCACGAACTCCTTGACGCATCACTGCTTTCTCCCAATTCAAATCATCTGGATTGTAAATCAACTGTGCTGATGGATTTAATTTACCATCTGTACCTACTAATTGAGCAAAGGGTACATTGTATACGTTGTATCCTGCACCAACAATTGCTCCTAAACCCGCAGAAGCGGTAGAATTAGCTGTAGCAATAGGTACAGGGTTAGTTGCACGGTATGCTAAGTTATTACGATTTGCCTCCCACATTAATGGATAATAATCCGCGGTACCCACGCGATCATACTCGGGCATAGCTCGCGTATTAAAACCTTTGGTATACTTAATGTTAATTGTATTCTTACCTTTTAGACCCTTTTTAGTTGTCACCATCACCACACCATTTGCAGCACGTGCTCCATATAATGCAGTAGATGCGGCATCCTTTAATACTGTGATTGACTCAATATCATCGTTGTTCAAATTGGCAATACTCGCCGAATATGGAACGCCGTCAACCACATATAATGGATCGTTGGAAGAAGAAATTGAACCAAAACCCCGGATACGAACTGCGGGAGAAGATCCTGGCTGACCACCAGTAGACGTTGTCGTTACACCGGCAGCAATACCCTCTAAAGCTTGTCCAATATTGGTAATAGGTCTAACCGCCAACTTTTCAGCTCCAATTTTAGCAGATGATCCTGTAAAAGATGTCTTTTTTGTTGAACCAAAAGTGGTGACAACAACTTCATCCAAGGTGGAGGACGTCGATTGTAGCGAAATATTTACCACGGAACGGTTCCCAACCCGCACCTCTTGCGTACTATATCCTACTGAGCTCACGACAAGCACGGCATTAGGAGATACGTTTAATTTAAATGCACCATCTACGTCTGTATTGGTACCATTTTTAGACCCTTTAATGGCAATGTTAACACCAGGCAAAGTTGAACCGTCATCTCCGGTCACTTTTCCTGTGATAGCTCTATCTTGGGCTAGCAATGGAACCATTGCAATGAGCCACAAGAAGATACTTAATAGTAGCGTTTTTTTCATAATGTCTTTAGTTTAACAAATGATGAATGAATAATCATTAAAATAGAAATAGATAACACCTCTAACAAAAATTAACAATAAATTGTTTTTATGATACTGATAAAAGTTCAAAAAAAAAGGCGACCGATGGGCCGCCTTTTTTTTAATCCCAATAAGTTTAAAATACTTATTTTATTTACCGATACTTGGGTTTGTTTGAACCTCAACTAAAGGTATACCGAAAATATAACGTGGATCAGAAGGCTGAATGATTGCACCAGCACCGAACGAGTTCAAAGGCTCACCACGACGTAACACGTCATTGGCACGGAAACCTTCTCCCAAGAATTCAATACGACGCTCTGTCAAGATAGCACGAACGACTTCTGATTTAGTTGCCAAAGATGGAAACTCAAACGTCGCATCAGAACGAGCGTGCACCGCGCGCAAAATCGCAGTTGCACGTGTCAAGCTACCTCCTTCTGCTTCCGCCTCAGCAACGTTCAACAAAACCTCCGCATAACGGATGTTCGGAACAAAATCCACAAATGGAGCTACACCACTGAATTTAGTCAATGATGGCGCATTTGCCACAGCTGTTCTTGGAACAGTCAATTTTGTTTTACGGTCATCATTAGCACCAAATTGCGCATTGTTGTAAATACCCGTTGGACCTGGATTCAACGTATATTCTACGTTACCTGCATTCCAGTAAAAACCTAATTGGTTTTGTGTTCCTGGCGCATTTGTTGCATCCATTGGGAAAGACAAGATAGACTCAGTCGTTGTATATGGTGCCTTAAATACGTTAGTAACGTCAGCCTGTAGGGCATGTGCTACACGCGTCGTTGAACGGAAAGGTGCCGCTGCAGTAACAATTTTGTTACCTTCTGCGATAACAGCTGCATAATCACCCATGGCCAACAATACACGCGTTTTCAAAGCAACTGCTGTGTTTTTGTGTGCTCGTGAAGTGTTCAACAAAGCTGTTCCATAAGAATCTGGCAATTCAGCTTCCGCCTCATTCAAATCCTTTAACACTTGAGCATACACTTGAGCAACTGAAGAACGAGCTAAATCGTTATTTGCTGAAGAAGCCTCTCCTTTTAAACGTAAAGGTAAACCTGCCGATGCACCCTTATCTAAAATATAAGGCTTTGCAAAGAATTGTACCAATGAGAAATAAGTCAATGCACGCAAAAACTTAGCCTCTCCACGGTAATTCGCTGCTAATGCAGGTGATACAGCGGTTGGATTAGCCGCTAAACCCTCAAGAAACAAGTTGGCACGATTGATTGTCAAATATCCTTGAATCCAGAAGTTGGCAATATACGAATCAGAAGGATCTTGATTTCCTTGATACGTACCGTAACCAGTTACACCGTTTGTAGTCCGGTTAATCCACTCCTCACCACGGATATCGTTGTAAATCAAATAACGACCTCCAAATAAACTTCCGCTTTTCGCAGAACCATACAAACCATTTACCTGAGAAAGTACACGTGCAGGCGTATTGAATACGGTTGCATCTGATAAATCCAATTCAGGAACTGCATTAAGGAATTCCTTATTGCATGAAGAAACAGTCATCGCTAGTGCGATAGACAAGATTCCTATTTTTGTTGTGAATAATTTCATTTTATATCTGCGTTAAAATTATAGACCAATGTTGATACCAAAAGTAAATGCACGTCCTTGAGGAATTGAGTTACGCTCAATACCTGAAGCCAAGTTAGAATCTCCATTTGATGAAATTTCAGGGTCAACACCTAAGTAAGGAGTGAACAACAACAAGTTGTTTCCTTGAGCGTATACACGAATAGATGTAATACCGATTGAAGTCAAATTCGTAGGGATTTTGTATCCTAATGTTGCAGTCTGCAAACGTAAGAAATCACCCTTTTGAACATTGGCATCAATCAAGAAAGCAGAACCATTTGAAATATTGTCACCATAAATGGCACGAGGAATTTCAGTAATTTGACCTGGCGTTTTCCATGAGTTCAACACATCCACAGAGTTGTTCCATACACGTTGGTCACGAAGACCTGCTTGTGAACCATTGTAAATGTAATTACCTCCTGAGAACGTAAAGTTTAAGCCTAAATCAAAACCTTTGTAACGGAATGTGTTGTTGAAACCACCGTAGAACGTAGGCAATGTATTACCTAATACTTGTTGTTGGTTAGAAGGTGAAGTGGTAGGCGTACCATCTAAGGTTGTCCATGCATTCACACCACCCAAGTGTAGGTATTGAACTTTTGTACCATCACGTGTGATATAGATACGACGACCATTCGCTGGGTTAACACCACCCGTCTTCACACCGTAAATTTGTGCTGCAGAATAACCCACACGTGTAATGTTAGTAGTCTCAAGTCCCGAAGTCGCTGTTAAGATTGGCGTATTTGCGTCAACCAATGACGTAACCATGTTTTCGTTTGTCGCAAAGTTTACATTAGTTGTCCAAACAAACCCATTGTTGTCAATTGGCGTTGCTGTAATTGCTAATTCATAACCTTTGTTGTACATCGAACCTACGTTAGCCAAGATTGAGTTTCCTGGAATACCTTTCGAAGGTGCTTGAGGAACGTTCAAAATCAAGTTATCAATATCCTTGTAGTAGTAGTTAGCTTCAACCTGGATACGATCGTTCAAGAAACTCACGTCTAAACCTACGTTGGTTTGTGTAGAAGTCTCCCATTTCAAATTCTTATTTCCTGCTTGGTTAAACGCCAATGTTGGCGCAGCACCGTACAATCCAGAAGCAAATGTTGAGTAAGAACCGTACGCATTCGGTACGTTACCGTTACCTACTTTACCGTAACTTGCTTTCAAACGTACATTTGAAACCTTATTTCCTAAGTTCAAGTTCTTGAAGAATTTCTCTTCAGAAACTGTCCATCCTAAAGATGCTCCACCGAAATCACCCCAACGGTTCTCTGAAGATAATGCAGAGTTACCATCCACACGGTAGTTTGCGCTTAAGAAATACTTATTTGCATAGTTGTATGAGAAGCTAGAAAAATATGCCTCATATGAAACTTGGAAAATACCATTTCCCGCAGCCAAGTTTGTACCAAAATTTCCTTGGAAATCGGTAAAGAAGAAATCAGCCAATCCTTGACGTTGCGCACCCCAGTTCAATACACGTGTTTTCTGAACGTCAGAACCTGCTACAACCGAGAAATTATGCTTCTCAGCTAAAGTCTTATTGTATTGCAATGTATTAATCCAGTTCCAGTTGTCTGAACGCGCTGTGTTGTTATATGCGTCACCACTTACAGACCAACCGTCACCATTGAATGGGTTAAAGAAACGAATGTTCTCTGTGTTACGACGATCCCAAGAATAGCTTGTTTTCGCAGTTAAACCTTCCGCTAAACGGAATTCAGCTCCTAAATTAGCAATCAAACGTGTATTCTCAGATGTAATGTTATCTAAGTCACGAACCACAGCCGGGTTAGGAAATTGTGCTGGCAACAAGTTATTCATACGACCAATCGTATTGTTTTCCAAGTTGTATGAACCATCAGCTAAACGTGCAGGCAAGTTAGGCACTTGAGCCACAGCAATACGACCTAAACCTGACGTATTAAATGCACCACCCGCATTTGAACCTGACATTGGCGCCTGATTAAATGTATTCGAGTAATTTAAGTTGGCTGATAACTTCAACCATTTCGTTGCTTGGTGATCCATGTTGAAACGACCTGAACGACGTTGGAAAGTATTACTCTTCAAGAAACCATCTTGATCTGAAAAACCAGCAGAGAAGTAATAATTTGTTTTATCTGTACCACCTGTAATAGATAAGTTGTGGTTTTGAGAAACTGAAGTTTGATAAACTTCCTTGTACCAATCTGTATCAATTAATTTACCATCTGCCGTGTAAGAAGGCAAAAATGATTGATTTAGTGCATTACGCTGCGATGCAGCTACGGCGTTTGGATTCAATGCTAACGCGTTTGCAATCGCACCATTTTTGTGCAACATATATTGTTCAGCGTTCAATACATCTGGAAGACGTACCGCCTCTGAAACACCAGCCCAAGATTCTATTGAAACTTTTGCTCTACCAGACTTACCGCGTTTTGTTGTAATTAACAAAACACCCGCACCTGCACGAGAACCGTAGATCGCAGCAGAAGCCGCATCTTTCAAGATATCAATCGACTCAATATCAGATGGGTTAATATCTGCTAATGGGTTGTTGGTCGTTGAGTTAGCCGAAACGTTATCTGTAGAAATAGGTATACCATCGATAACTACCAACGGAAACGAGCTCAATGATAATGAACTCAAACCACGTACACGAATTACTGGAGGGTTATTCAACAAACCGTTCGGTTGTGTAATGTTAACACCCGCAGCTTGACCCGTCAAACCTTGTGAGAAAGATTGTACCGGACGCTCAGCAATACTTGCAGCCTTCACTGACGAAGCAGCACCCGTAAACTCTTGGCGCTTTCTCGTACCATAACCTACCACAACTACCTCTGATAATTGTTGATTGTCAACTTGCAATTGAACATCAATTACACTGCGAGAACCTACCGAAACCGATTGCGAATTGAAACCCACAAAAGAGAAAACAAGGCTTGCGCCATCGTTTACTGCAATTTTATACGTTCCATCAGCGGCAGTCGTTGTCCCTTTTGAAGACCCCTTTGCACTAACGCTTACGCCCGGCAACCCGCTTCCATCCTCAGACGAAGTGACTTTACCGGTAACTTGCCTTGTTTGAGCGAATAATGTGCTTACAACAGCCATCATCAACACCCAGGATAGTACTAGTTTTTTCATGTTGTTTAGTTTAATGAATGAATTTGAATCCGAAATTTACTACTGAAACTCCAAATTGCAACAAATAGTTGATAATTATTCTTCAACTATACGAATAAACAATAGAAAATTTGGCAAAAAAGGCGCCCAGTAGAACAAGATACCAACTTTGTATATCATCATGCGTCACAACAATTTCATAATTTGCCACTAGGCGAATAAAACCAAATAGTTATAAGATGCCATCTCTACAGATTTTACATGTGAAAAGGCTTAAAAAAAAGGCTGTTCTAGTTAAAGAACAGCCTTTTTATATACCCATAAATCAAATTTATGGACGAGTATCCCAGAAAACTCTAGTCAACATATTGGTTTTTTGCTTGAAGTTGGTGTTTGCACTAACCTCTGAATCTGGATAAAACAACGAGCGCGGAATACCACCTGTTGAAGCAGCGACACTTGGATCTACTGCTAGTAAGGTTGGATAGCCAGTACGTCTCCAGTCGTTCCATGGCTCTAAAGCAACGCCATAATTAGCGACGTACTTTTCCCGTATAATTTTCGCGATGTTTAATTCCGTAGATGCTTCATTCAGATTTCCATGCGTTGCTAAATAGGCAGTTTGATCAGCTGCACTAACTCCCACAAGACTCATAGAAGCTCTAATGCCCTCCTTGAAGAAACCATCAGCGACACTTGCACCCGCACCATAGCGTAAAGCATGCTCAGCTCTGATAAAATTGTATTCCGCAAATGTTAACATACGTATAGGTGCAGCACCAGTATACGCATTGTTGTAGGCTGCAGCTGCAATAATGGCACCTGAAGCATTAACACTTGTGGCTGGAATCGCAGATTTCAAATTTCCTCTTAAGAATGTATGAATTCGAGAAAAAGAAAATGACTGCCCATCCACCGGACTTGCGCCTCGATAATTTCCTGAACCAAAAGGAAAATCAGTGAAGTAAAATGGTCTTCTTGGATCAGCTGAACTATTCATCATGTCTACCAACGTTTTGTTCGGGAAAAACTGATCTGGTCTTGAAATCTCAAACTGATGGATTGAATTTTGAGAAGAAACAGCATCCACAAAGTTCATTTGGAAATTATCCGCATTAGAACTTAAGAAAATCGCATTGCTAGCCACGAGAGCATCCATTTTAGATTTTGCAAAAGCAGCATCCTTTGCTGAATAATGCAAAAACAAACGTAGTTTCAAGGTGTTAGCAAGACGCTCCCATCGCATTCTGTTACCCAAAAATATGGTTTCATCCACACCTGGACTTAACGCAGAGGTTGTCGCTTTAACATCCGCAATACCTAGGTCGATCAACTCAATTATTTTCGTGTAAATCACCTCATCGTCATCCAATTTAGGTTGATTAACCTCGGGCGATTTAAATGCTTCCGAATACGGCAAATCACCCCACATATCTACCGCCTGAGAATATACGTATGCTTTTAAAATACGTGCAACTCCACGGTAATGTGGGCTTTTCTCGCTGTTGTTGATGATATATTCTATATCGGCCAACTGACCTGCAAATAAGGACGCATACAAATTGTTCACGTCTGTAGGCTGAATAAGGTATCGCGCATATTCACGTGATTGCGTACCTGCCGCTCCTTGACCAGCAAATTGCTGCGCAATAAGGGAAGTAAAACGATGCATATCGCTACCCCCTCTAAATCCTACGTTAACGGTTACACTCGTTAATACTTGAGAGATGGGCGCGGAAGTTGGCGAGTTAGGACTAACATTAATGTCCAAATAACTGTCGCAAGAGCTTGTACCCACAAAGATTGCAGCTACCAAACTCATTGATATATATCTGATAATTTTCATATTCTTATTAATATTTATGATTAAAAAGTAGCTCGTAAGAAGAAACCATAATTTCTGGTTTGAGGTAAACCGTTCGCTTCAAAACCTTGTGAGTTTGTCACACCTGTTGCGTTGGTCTCTGGATCGAAATGAGGGAAATTTGGTGCATACAACCAAAGATTACGTCCATTAACGCCTATCTCCATTTTACCTATTGGCGTCTTCGCTAATACTTTACTTGGCACCGTGTAGGAAATTGATGCCTCACGTAATCTTAACCAAGAACCATCAAACACATACGATTCACCGGTACCAAAATTGTAGATATTAGTCCAATAATCTTGCGCTGATACAGCCGTTGTATTGGGTTGGCCATTTGCAAGTGTTCCTTCAATAACATAAGGTTTTGCTATGTCACCAGTCTCCGTAAATCTAGGAAACTCAGCTGTTTCTTTCGCTGTACCACTTCTATATAAGTCACCGATATTACGTGAATAAACATCACCGCCTTTACGGATATCAATTAAGAAATTGAAATTGAAATTCTTGTAACGAATGTTATTCGTGATACCAGCCGTCCAATCCGGGTTCGTATTTCCGATTGCCCCTTGTAACGGACTCAATGATGTTAAACCATTGGCTCCAATCAATCTCTTGCCGTCTGAAGCTCTGTTGAATACAGAACCAAACAATAAACCATACGGTTGGCCAGCATATAAACGCGTTCCTGGCGTAGTAAATCCTCCTAATTGGATAAACTCAACACCTTTTGCCAAAGATTCAACAATTGGATTAAGTGTTGTAAAGTTGGCTGAGATATCCCATGAACCGTTGCTTGTTTGCAAAGGAGTCGCTGTAATTAACAATTCAAATCCTTTTTGCTTCAATGAACCCGCATTTCTGTTCTGTGAAGTAAAACCAGTAGATGGGCCCACAGGCACAGCAAAGATCAAGTCAGTAGACAAGGTGTTGAAGTAGTTCATTTCAATACCAACTCTGTTCTTGAAGAATTTCGCTTCCAATCCAATTTCTCTTGAAGTCGTAAACTCAGGTCCCAAATTCGGGTCAGCCTGCGTATTGCTCAAAGTACGTCCTCCCAAGTTATTGTAAGGGAAGTTGATCACAGGACCGAAACCATCACTCGCTCCTGCTAAAAGGAATAAGGTGTTGGTTGCATATGTACCTGCCTCTTTACCTACTTTAGCATAGTTTCCAGATAATTTCAAGAAACTTAACACATTCGACTTTAATCCAGGGAAAGCCTCTGTAGCAATAAAGCTCCCCGCGATAGATGGGTAGAAATACGAGTTCTGACCCGCACCAAAAGTAGAAGAATAATCATTTCTACCGGTAAAGCTTAGGTTAGCATATCCTTTGTAGCTAAAGTTAAACTCCCCGAATATACCCACTAATCTTCTGTTTGCTATTTGATTAAATGCAGTCACTACCGATGCGTTGGAAATATTCTTAAGATCTCTAATCGCTAAGTTTCTTCCAGTGGTACTCATGTACGTTGATCTACTTTCAACGATCTCATTACCGATGTTAAAATCTAATTTCAAATCATCTGTAATATTCTTGTTACCGATAATCTGGAAGTAAGAGTTCATATCTCGTGAAGTCAATGAGCTATTCGCAATACCACCCGTACCACCAGCAGATGTATTCGCACCACCACGTGCACCTATCTGATCATAGCCTTGGGTACCATATGAAGAGGCGTCAACACCTAAGCGGTAGTTCACAGCTAACCATGGTTTTAGGTAATATTTTAAGGCAATATTACCGATCACGCGATCTAACTCATCCGTGAACGTGTTATTCTTCAATGTCCAGTAAGGATTATCTGTGTTATCAAAAAATACTTGATTTCCTGTTGCAGGATCTTCAAATGGAATTCCCGATAAATCATAGTTTCTTGGCATGAACCATGAACGGAAGAACGGGTTGGAAAGTTGGTTACCAATTTGTGATCTTTCCGAAACCGATGTAATGTACTGTGCAGAAACACTTGCAGATAGTTTTTCTGAAACCTGCGAATTGGCATTCAAAGTAAAGTTATTTCTGTTAAGTGAATTGCTACTTAAAATACCCGTTTCCTGAAGATTTCCGTAGGAGAATCTAAAAGCTGACTTATCCGTTCCACCTTGGAAACTAAGGTTATTCTGCATGTTAAATCCTTGTTGGAAAATATCTGACACGTTATTTGGGTAAGCTGTTAAATTCTCTTGCTTTCCAAAAGCGTTGGTTACCGCTTGACCAGCAATTTTAGGGCCCCAAGATAAATTACTGATTGGGTTATATCTGCCACCTACTGTACCTTGCGCATATTCATTTTGATAATCAGGTAATCTATTTACCTCAACGATGTTATATGAGGAATTAAATACAACACTATTTTTCTGACCAGTCTTCCCTTTTTTCGTGGTAATCAAGATCGCTCCATTGGCCGCTCTTGAACCATAAAGTGCTGCTGCTGCTGGACCTTTTAGGATGGACATGTTCTCTATATCTTCTTGGTTGATGTCAATCGCTCTATTCGAATTAGAAACACCATTTTGTAATGCGTTAGTACCTCCACCGTTGTCGATTGGCACACCATCCACCACAAATAAGGGTTGGTTTGAACCCGTAAACGTAGTAAAACCACGAATAAAGATAGCCGTAGACGAGCCCACCATACCATTTGAAGAAGCAATACGCACACCAGCTACCTTTGCAGCTAGGGCATTTACGGGGTTAGTTGTTCTACCTACCGTTAATTGCTCATTCGTAACCGTGGCTGTTGCGTAACCCAACGATTTCTTATCGCGTAGGACTCCACCCGCTGTTACAACAACCTCATTGAGTACTTTAGTGTCTACTTCTAAAATTACATTAACTGAAGTTGCGTTACCTACAGGAATCGTCTTGCTAATGAATCCTACAGATGAGAATACCAATGACGCACCATTTCCTACCGAAATTTTATACGTTCCATCTGCAGATGTTGTCGTTCCTGTAGTTGAACCTTTGATGCTGACACTTACTCCCGGAATTGTACTTCCATCATCAGAGGAAGTGACTTTACCGGTAACTTGCCTTGTTTGAGCGAATAATGTGCTTACTAAAGCCAACATTAACACCCAGGAGAGTACTAGTTTTTTCATATTGTTTAGTTTAATGAATTTTAAATCGAAAAATAATATGCATTTTTCAAAATCCAATAGTTTATTTATAAATCTTCTTTATAAATAGAATAAAACAATAGATTATTCGGCAAAAAAAAGGGCAACCCAATGGATTGCCCTTTTAACACTCATGTTACAATTAACTAGTTTTTATCCCAGAACAATTTAGTAGTAACAACATCACCACCAATAGCAGCAGCTGCAGCTGTGTAGTTTGTCCCGTTCAACGTTTGTTCCGTATTTGGATAAGTCAAACGAGTAGGAAAACCAGATTTTGCATTCACGGGCTCAGCAATTTTAGGTTGGTCCAAACGACGAATCTCGGTCCAAGCCTCATAAGAACGATTATATAAGGCAATCCACTTTTGCGTACCAATCTTTTGCTTCCAGTCACCTGCAGCAGTTGAATATGCCACATCTGTTTGCTCTAAATAAGCAGCCGCTTGTGCAGCAGTTCCACCCCAATATAATATAGAAGCTGTAATGGCATTGTTGTAATGCATTTCAGCAGTACCAGCTACGTTAAATCCTCTTTCTTTTGCTTCAGCACGTAAAAATTCAGTTTCAACATAATCAGCTAAAACATAAGGAGCATCCGCAGCAACTACTTTCGCACCTGCACGAGAAAAATCTACGTAGGTATTTACTTTTCCTACGATACCACCCGCATATTTACCACCATTATTCGTTGAAAAATAAGATCCCGTACGAGGATCATTCCATCCCAACAATTTATCCATCAAATCCTTCGCAGCGATGTAATCTTGACGACCACCCAATACGATATCCACATGTAATGGATTTTGGTTTGGCGATGCAGATAAGTAAGTGAATAAACCATTATCTGATGCTGCCGAGATTGCACCAGCGTCTGAAGCTTCAATAGCCGACTTGGCAGCATTGGCATCAACATCAGCTAATACCATTCCCAACTTCATACGAAGCGTGTTGGCAAATTTAGCCCACTTGGCAACAGATCCTCTGTAAACAACATCCTCAGATGCAGTAAATCCAGCACCTGACGCATCTAATTTAGTAAGGTCGTTATTCAAACGAGCGATTAAATCGGTCGAAACCGATTTAGCATCATCATATTTTGGGAATAACTTCGCAGAATTCAATGCTTCTGTATATGGAATATTACCAAACGTGTTCACTAAAATAGAGAACGTGTAAACTTCCATAATATCCAAGATCGCTAATTTGTTGGCCTTTTCTTTCGGCAACAAAGTCGCATCAGCATTAATCAAACGAGATGACTCACGCAAGTCTGCTAAAACATCACGGTACATGCCTGACCACCAGGTGTTCGGGATTGCACGTGTTGCAAAATCATATTGTGCTTCATCTTGATAAACCGCCATAGCCCATTGGCTTGTCGTAAATCGGAACACGTTCGTATTCACACTCGCTGTCGCTAAGTTTCCCGCAAGAGACTTAAGTGCACTTGAGAACAAAGTTGGCGCAGGAATAGTCGCTGGCTTCTTTGTCTCCACATTTAATGAGGCTAAATCCTCTGTACAAGCTGTTGCAAGAAACAAGAGCGGTACAAAAACTAAAAATATTCTTTTCATCTGATTCAAAATTAAGGATGATTAAAACACTAATTTTACGTTGAAACCAATCGAACGAGTCGTTGGATACGCACCTGATTGATATCCCTGCAAGTTACCTGCAGATAAATTCTCCTCAGGATCTGAGTGTGGTATGTTCTTGTGAATAATCCACAAATTGCGACCGAAAACAGATAAATCTACGCCTTTTACGCCACCTAACTTAGCTACGATTGAACGAGGTAATGAATAAGTCAAATTCGCTTCACGTAGTTTTACATAGCTCGCATCATATACAAACTCACTTTGTGGGTTGAATGCGTAACCATAAGTACCATAGTAGTTTTCAACACGAATATCATTTTTCGATCCATCCGCTTTAACACCTGGCATGATAACACCACCCCCATTAGCAACTTCGTCACGTGAAGGATTTCCTTTGTCATTCAATAGTGCTGATTCTTCTAGAACACCTGTCGCGGCACCGTAGTATTGATCAAGTGAGAATACTGAACCACCCGACTTCACATCAATTAAAAAGCTTAATGTCAAGTCTTTGAAACGGAATGAGTTATTTACACCACCAATCCAGTTGGGATTAACGTTACCAATGTTGTTCGTAGTCGTTGTAGTCATATCATAACGACCGTTCGCTTTTACCAACTTCTCGCCATTTAGGTATTTCCAAGTTTTACCTTTCAAGATACCATAAGGCTCACCCACCGTAGCATTTAACGTAACACCACCTTGGTATGAAGCTAACTGCAAGTTTTGGCTTTCGTTGTAAAGACTTAATACCAAGTTACGGTTACGTGTAAAGTTCACGTTTACGTTCCAAGAGAAATCAGCCGTTTTGATTGGGTTAGCATAAAGGCTCAACTCAATACCCTTGTTCTCAATGTTACCTGCATTTACAAAAGTCGAATTATATCCTGTTGATGTAGTTACAGCAGCTGGTAATATTTGATCCAATGTATTGGTTTGGTAATAAGTCAAATCAAATCCAATACGGTTTTGCATGAATGCCATTTCTACACCGATTTCTTTCGATATCGTTTGCTCTGGCTTCAAACCTGGGTTGTTTTGCGTTCCTGGAACCGAGAATAAAATGGTCGATCCAAATGGAGCTGGTTGATCATAAACGTTCTTAATCGAACCCCATGGAGCATCATTACCTACCGTTGCATAGTTGGCACGTAATTTCGCGTTAGTCAACCATGGTAAATCTTTCAAGTGCTGTGAAAATACCCAGCTCAAAGAACCCGCATAATACAAATACTTGTTGTTCTCAACAGGCAAAGTAGATGATTGGTCTTGACGAACCGTTCCGTCCAATGTCAAGAAATCCTTGTATGAAACCGTTCCTCCAGCGAATAGGCCAAATACCTCACGTGGATTGTAAGACTCAGATGGAGCAGACACCGTTCCTTTTGAGTTGGCAATTGAGTAAAGACCGGGAACAATCAAACCACCATTGGTGATTGCAAAGATTGAGCGGTTCAATGACTTACGTAAGTTCAAACCAGCCAAAGCCTTTACATTTAAATCTTGCATGACATTCTTATCGAAATTGGCAATAAGATCATAGTTGACCTCTTGGAAATGACGATCAAAGCGCGAATACTCAGGAATATCAGTTGATCCCACCGCGATACGCTCCTCTTGGAACTCATCGTACGTATCCATCGTAATACGACCTAATACATTTAAGTAATCCGTTGGCTTGTAGTTCAACATCGCATTACCAAACACACGCGTACGTGTATCGTTCTCGTAGTTTTGGTAACGAGTCCAATAGTAATTGTCTGTATAAATTGGCTTCAATCCTGCAGCAGTTGAAGGATCTGACCAGTTCCACGTTACGTTCTTGTTGTTACGGAAATAGGCATCACGTTGCTCATAAATGTCAACGTTAGTTTGATACCATTGACGAAAGTTTTGGTTCACGTTTAATCCATCGTAACCCGTACCATAACGACCTTTTCCTTCTACTACTGAGAAGTTTGCTGTCGCAGAGGCCGTCAACTTAGATGAAACATTGTATGTACCACCTAAATTCATGATATTCTTTGTAACCTTTGAATTTGGTAAAGTTCCACGATCTTCATTACGGGTATAACCGAATTTGATCGTTCCTTTATCCGTTGCACCATCCAATGATACGTTGGTGTTGTTCGAAATAGCCGTCTCGTAAAACTTGATTGGTGTATTTTGAGCAGCAACCCAAGGCTTAGCCTTTAGGTAGTTAGGTCCTGCAGGGTCAAAAGCATCCCAGTGGTAAACCAGTAAAGAAGGATTAAATTTCGTTCCATAAGAAGCATCTTCTGATGTTGGAACAACTAAATCATCCTGACCATCACCATTTACATCAAAATAGAAGAAACCATCTTTTTGGTATGGATCTGAATAACCTGCACCATATTGGTTTTGGTATTTAGGAAAAGTAGACTTATCCACCGTTCCTACTGTCAAACCGGTGTTAATCGTTAAGCCTAAACCACGCTTTGCTTTTTTCGTGGTAATCATGATGACACCATTTGATGCACGAGAACCGTAAAGTGCCGTTGCCGCAGCTCCTTTCAACACGGTCATTGACTCGATATCATCAGGGTTAATATCTGCAGCTGCATTACCATAGTCATAACCTCCACGACCTGTACGCTGGTTCGAGGTGTTGGTTACGGAGTTGTCCACCGGAACACCATCCACAACAAATAAAGCTTGATTATTTCCAGTTAAGGACTTTGATCCACGAATTACAACGTTAGTTGATCCGCCAATTGCGTTACCTTGCGTGATTTGAACACCCGACACTTTACCAGAAAGTGCTTGGAATGCGTTACCCGTACGAACACGCGTTAATTCTTCACCTTTAATTTGCTGTGCAGCATAAGGTAACGAGTTTTTGGTACGTGTTAAACCCAAGGCAGTTACGACAACCTCATTCAATTCAGATGCATCTGAAGACAATGAAATGTTAATAACCGATTGGCTTCCCACTGATACAGATTGTTGCTTATAGCCAACAAAGCTGAATACGAGTGAAGTACCATCACTTACGGAAATCTTGTAAGATCCATCAGCACCCGTTGTTGTACCTCTTGAGGTACCTTTTAGGCTGACACTAACTCCCGGAAGAGCAGAACCATCCTCTGAAGCAGTAACCTTTCCTGTTACTTGTCTTGTTTGGGCAAATAATGAACTAGAAACCGTCATTATCATAACCCAAAAGAGTAAGAGTTTTTTCATGTTTATTAATTTAATTTATGAAAAGGATAAATAATAATTATGCAAATTAGGAAAATTACCATTGCGACCAAAGAAAGTCGCAAAAAAAGCGAGATGCTCACCTGGAGAACCTCGCTTTAAGTATATATTACCAACTATTATTTTGATTTAATATAGCCTGAATCCCCTTCAGGCACATGTATTCACTATTTCACAAATCATTAAAAAAAATCACGAGGCAAATCAATTACAAACAAAAGCAAGGCCTAAAAAAGCCATGCATCAGCAAAAAAGAAAGGGGGTAAGCTGATGCTTACCCCCTTTCAATGATTAATCAGGTATGAATGACTACTTCCAACTTGGATTTTGAACCAAATTAGGATTCGCATTTAACAAGGTTTCCGTAATAGGGAATGTCCATTCTCTCGCAGTAGGAGATAAAGAACATCTATCAATAGGTGACTGTGATGGAATTCCACAGGTACTTCCTCTTGTCAACGTTCTTGTCGTACGCTTTAGGTCAAAGAAACGATGGCCTTCACCTACGAACTCTCTTCTACGCTCATCTGCAATGGCATTCACCAAAGTTGCGCCTGTTAGATTTTCATTTACATAACCACTAATTCTAGCCGTCCTTACCGCATTCAAATCATTCATTGCCAACGCATCATTTGGAGTACTTGATCTCGCGTACGCCTCAGCTCTGATTAAATACAACTCCGCAGTCTTCATGGCAACAAAATTTGCATTACCGTTAGAAACACCGCCTTTACCTCTATACTTTGTTAACGCTAGAGCCTGAGGAACTTCAGTTGTACGATTCACGTTAGCAAAATACGCCGCATAACGAATATCATTGCTTTGAATCAAACCAGTCGTACCAGCGATTGTCGCGATCTCTAATGCCGGTCTGAAGTAACTTCTGTTGTTTGTTGCAAAGAAGGCAACAAAAGAAGGACCGCTTTGACCCGCGTCAAATTGTACGTTCCAAATGATTTCACCTGCTGCTGCCTCGGAATACATTCCGTTAAAGGTTGTTTGA
Source organism: Aquirufa sp. (assembly GCF_044342065.1). GTDB lineage: Bacteria > Bacteroidota > Bacteroidia > Cytophagales > Spirosomataceae > Aquirufa. The sequence continues at coordinate 22,794 of NZ_JBIIQN010000002.1, forward strand.
TTACTCACCAAAGCTGGCGCAATCGCGATACCCGCCGTTGCTGCAGCAATAGCATCCGCATATAAACCAGCATATAGGGAAACACGTGCTTTCAACAAGTGTACAGCAGCTAAGCCCATTTTAGGTCGAATAGCTGTAAATCCTTGATTTACGTTTTTGTCAATATCCGCAAGAAGAGCTTGTGCCGCATTGATGTCCGCAAACAATTCATCATAGTATACTTTATTTGATAATCTCACGGGCTTTGAATCAGAAGATATTTCAAAAGTTTTACTGTAATTCAATGCCAATGTAGTCGTACTGTTGCGATCATAATTTTCAGCAAAATATCTGAAAAGGTCAAAATGCGCGAGCGCACGAATGGCGTGTGCTTGACCCTTAATACGATTCGCTGTCTTTTTGTTCGCAGGTGTAGTAAACTTATCTACATCTCTCAATACAATATTAGCAACAGATATTACCTTGTATACTGAATTGTAAATGTTCGTAATCTGAGCGGTATTTTGCTGAAACTGGAAATTTGACATATCGCGTGAATTTGCCAAGGTTTGAATTGTTTCATACAAGTTATCACTCAATACATCGGGCATAATGGCTAAACCAGCACCCGTTCCACTTCCTGAACCATAATAGTCATTGGCTCTAAAATTAGCATACGCACCGTCAAGTACCTGCTCTAGTTGCCCCATGTTCGATGGGTTATTCACAGCATCCAGCGTAAACTCTGGAGCGAGATTGACAAATTCGTCTTGACAACTCTGTAACGTAAACGCAGCGATTAAAAGTAATGCTGAGGTACGTTTGAATATTTTATTTATCATAATTTCTACGTGTTTATAATTAAAAACCAATGCTTAAACCAAATGTGGTCTGTACCAAAGAAGGATACTGAGCACCTGTTAATGAAGTTCCCGTTGCTTCCGGATCGAAACCTCTAAATGTAGTCTTCGTCCACAAGTTTTGTCCTTGAACAAAAACACGTGCAGACTTAAGCTTCAACTTCTTCAACGTATTCGGATTTACTGTATACCCTAATGTTACGTTACGTAATCTCCAGAAACTAGCATCATCGATTAAGCGAGATGTCTGTGCTCTGTATGGGTTTCCTGGTCTTGGAACATCCGTGATTTTATTCGTTGGCGTCCACTCGTTAAGCACAGAAATATGCATATTATCCCAATAGTATGTCGGGTTAATGATGTTATTCAAATCATTATTATACATCTCTCTTCCTAGGAAGAAGTTGGCCTGCGCACTTAAATCAAAACCAGCATATGAAATTCTTGTTGTGATTCCACCGAACAATGGCGCATCTGACGTGCCGTACTTGATTTTATCAGCTACGTTGAACGTCTGCGTTTGTGTACCATCTAACTTTGTATACAAAGCATTTCCTGTTTCCGGATCAACCCCCGCGTAAGGAACTAAGAATAAGGTATTGATTGGGCTACCTTTTGACAATACAGTAACGCCTGAAATAACATTATCCTGAGGCAATTCCATAATCTCATTCTTGTTATATGAGATATTACCGCCTACGTTCCAAGTGAAAGAAGAAGTCTTAATTACATCCCCATTGAATGAAACCTCAATACCTTGGTTTCTAACTTGACCAAAATTACTCTGAATCGATGTAAAACCACCTCCAGAAGGATCTACTGGAAGGTTATAGAATTGGTCCGTTGTATTTCTCGAATAAACTTCAACGGTACCATTAATTCTATTTTTCATAACTGAAAAGTCAACACCAACATTAGCTGTTGAGTTAATCTCCCATGTTAAACTTGGGTTACCTGGTACACTTGGAGTCCATGCTCCCACACCTGCGTATGAAGTTCTTCCAAATTGAGGAATTGGATACAAATCAGCACCGTTATTACCCGTTGTACCATAACTAGCTCTAAATTTCAAGCTAGAGATAAACGTAATGTCACGGATAAATGCTTCCTCACTAGCTAACCAAACAGCACCAACTGATCCAAAGTTTGCCCACTTGTTGTTCAAACCAAAACGAGATGAACCATCACGTCTTGCAACCACGTTCAAGTAATACTTTCCATCATAACCATAATTAGCTGTCGCGAAAAGTGACATTAAACCATATTGGTCACCGCTACCTGAAACTGCTGGAATGTAGTTTGGTGTTGTTGCTGTTCCTGGCGTGATACCAGCTTCGTTGGTAAATCCATTCGTAAAGCCATAACCTGTAAATCCAAATGCTCGGTAGTCATTCTTGATAACCTCACCAAAAACACCTGCACTAACTTCATGCTTTCCAAAAGTCGCATTATAGTTAACCGAAGTAGTTCCTGTATAACGGAAGTTACGATTCATCGAACGTGTCAATATACCTTGACGTGCGATACCACCTGAAACGCGTGGATCTGTAAATGCAGCATTCTCATTTTGCGTATAGTCTACCCCCCAGTTTGTACGTAAGAACAAACCTTTAACTGCTGGAATGTGATACTCTAAATAAGAAGTAGCCACACCTTTAATTTGCTTGTTAAAGTTGTAATTTAAAAACAACTCCATCGCACCATTTGGCTGTCCTGAACCTAATTGGCCCGTACCTGCACCACCTGATTGATTGTAGCTTCCATCAGGAAGTTGGGCTACCTCATATGGATTACTCCAACGAATCGCGTTCAAAGGTGAACTCAAAAACGTATTCGCCTCTGATGTATTTGTACGATCAGAGAAACCCCCTTGAATTCCTAAACCAAATTTGAAATTCTTTACATTGTTATCTACGTTGGCTCGTACTGTGTAACGCTTAAGTCCTGTCGTTTTTACAATTCCTTCTTGATCCAAGTACGCTAATGAAGCATAAAACTTACTTGTCTCGTTTCCTCCATTTGCTGAGATCTGATGTTGTTGTGTTTTTGCTGTACGGAATAACTCATCTTTCCAGCTAAAATTCACTTTACTTAATGAATCACTTTCAGCTTTTGACCAACCGTATGGATTGCCACGCTGAAGCTCATATTTAATTTTTTGCTCGCTATTCATAACAATTAAGCGATCTTCAGGCATGGTACTTTGTCCTTGTTGAAAATCATAATTGAATTGAACTTGGCCAGCTTTACCACGTTTTGTTGTGATAACAAATACACCATTAGCTCCTCTAGAACCGTAAATACCCGTTGAAACGGCATCTTTTAAAACTTCAATGCTCTCAAAGTCTCCTTGGTTCATGGTTTGAAAATCAGCAGCTGAAATTTCAACACCATCTAAGATAAACAAAGGTGTATTTACACCATTGATCGAACCGTTACCACGAATTCTGACAACAGCTTGTTGGCCCGGCTGTCCACCATTCGCCATAACAGATACACCCGTTGCTGCCCCTTGTAAAGCTTGGTCAAACGAACCAAAAGGTTGTCTTGCCACCTCTTTCGAAGAGATATTCGCTGTTGCACCTGAGAAAGTTCGCTTTTGAATGGAACTATAGCCCGTTACAACAACCTCAGATAACTGACGTGCATCCGTCGCTAAGGCAACGTTGATAACCGATTGATTACCTACTACCACTGATTTTGGAAGTAATCCCACAAAGGAGAATACCAACGTCGAATTAGACGCAGCAGACAACGTATAATTACCGTTAGCATCCGTTTGAGTTCCCTTTCCTGATCCCTTAATTGAAATAGAAACACCAGGAAGTCCAGAACCGTCGTCGACTGAAGTTACCTTTCCGGTAACTTGTCTGACATTACTTGAATTTTGAGCCTGTGAAACACTTACAAACGCAAGCATTAAGGCCCAAACTAGTAAAAGTTTTTTCATGTACTTTTTTTTGTTAGGGTGAAAATTTATAAACTGATTAATTGTATCCCGAAAATTAGGGAAAGATTAACTAATTGTCAAATTTTTGCCAAATTATCAACGGCAAAATTGACATTTTCCAAAATATCATTAGGGAAAACAGCTTCTACGAACCTCTTTTGAATGAAGCAACAATTGGGAATATTACTATTCCAAGGCGAGCTTTAGCGCTTAAATCAGATGGATTTAAACTATTCCGTGAAATTAAATGAGTTGACTTAAAAGAAGAACCCCCAAAAGACCTGCTATGGAGACAATGGTTTCCATGAGCGACCAAGAGCGGATTGTTTCTTTTACGGATAAATTAAAATATTCCTTGAACATCCAAAAACCGGTATCATTCACATGCGAAAACATCAAACTGCCCGCTCCAATGCTCAATACCATGAGATTTGGATCTACCCCTCCGGCACTGACAATAGGTAAAATCATGCCCGCAGCCGTTAATCCAGCAATCGTGGCTGAACCGATACAAACGCGAATGATTGCCGCCATTAACCAACCTAATACTAATGGATGGATAGGTAATTCACCTAAATAACCTGCAATTTCTTTAGAAACACCAGAGGCCAATAAAACCTCTTTGAATGTTCCCGCACCTGCGATGATTAATAAAATCATGGCAACATCCTTCACCGCATCAGTATATACGACCATAACGGATTCCATAGATTTACCCAAACGGATACCCAAGGTATAGGTAGCGAAACAAATAGCAATCAACATGACCATTGCGGGATCCGCAATGAGATGTAAGATCGGACTCACCGGAGAATCCTTCCCTAATTGAATATCCAAAGCCGTTGTACATACTAATAGGAATACCGGTAACAAAGCTGTTAAAAAACTGGAACCCTTACTCGGCAAATCAGCGTCCGCTATTTCCTGCGTAATAAATGATTTAGATGCTTTAGGATGAATATGTCCTAAGGTCTTGGCAAATATGGGGCCAGCTAATACAATGGCCGGTATGGATACCAAGATTCCATAAGCCAAGGTCAAACCCATGTTGGCACCAAATTGTGCCACCAAAGCCGCTGGTGAAGGATGTGGTGGTAAATACCCATGTGCCACCGACAAAGATGCCATCATGGGAACCCCAGCCATCAAGGGATTTAATTTATACCGTTGCACGAGGGCAAATATCAATGGTATCATCAACACGAAGCCTACATTATAAAATAAAGGTATGCCAATGATGAACCCGGTGACCATCAGGCCCCAACTAATATGTTTCTCTCCAAAAAGTTTAATCAAAGAACTAGAGATTTGTTGGGCCGCACCACTTGCTGCCACCAATTTCCCCAACATTGCCCCCAACACAATTATCGTAACCAAAGATCCTAACGTATCACCCAAGCCCTTTTGTATTGATTTCGCTAAATCAGGCAAAGGAAGGCCTAAGAGCACACCTGCACACAAACTGACCAACAAAAAAGCGATGAATGAATTGACTTTTAAATACGTGATCAAGAAGACCAAAAGCCCAATACAAAGGATAACAATGGCAATCGACATAGTTTATAAATAGGTTTTGCACCAAAGTACAAAATATTCCTAGATAACAAAAGGCGATGGACTTTAGACATTAGACGATGGACGTTGGAATAAAATGTAGAGACGCGATACTTCGCGTCTAAATCAAAAAATAGACGCGAAGTATCGCGTCTATTCAGAAATCGGCGCGCAAAGCGCCTCAAACTTTGGCAATCCTGAAAGGTTTGCCAAAGAAAAAACAAAAAAAAAGACGCGAAGTATCGCGTCTCTACAAAATCGGCGCTCAATGCGCCTCAAACTTTGGCAATCCTGAAAGGTTTGCCAAAGAAAAAAACGGACTAACGTCCAGTGTCCAACGTCCAACGTCCAGCGTCTAATTAAAAATCCCCGTACGTCTCCTCCAAATACTGCTTCATAACCAAAATGTCTTCCTTCGAAGTTAAATCTGGAACATTCTCAGCTAATGGAATGGTGTAAAAACCACGACCTTCTCCCTCCCCAAACATGACCACCGACGTAGGTAATTCCTTTTCATTACGCACCGCATGGAACGGAGTCTTCGCTAAATAAGGAAGGAACGTGGATGCCTCGAAGACAAATACGTTCATACTCACACCTAAGCGACCGATCTTCGCCATCAATTCCTCAGCTTGTTCTGCCGTTGGCTTTTCAATAATCTCCAATAAATATCCATCAACATCTGTACGAATCAAAGCAAAAGCTGATATACGCTCCGCTGGATACAATAAACTATCGCGGTGATACGAGATTAAGGCATTCGGTTCCGGAGAAGCCCAAAGCGTTTTCAACGCATTCACACTATATAAGTTGTCTGAATTACATACAATTACACGACCCGTTTGCCAATCCGCATGTTGCATCAACGCTTGATAAACCGCATCCGCCGTTCCTGCTGGCTTCTCGCGATCCGCAGGGATTTGTTGGCGTGCGAACACGATTTTCATGCCCCAACAAGCATCTTTGGCCATTAAACTTTCGCAATATTCCTGCGAAACGGTATCCGTTGGGTGTAACAATAACATAACCTCCTCAATCCCCGCCAAATGCGCATTATATAATTGATAATCGATTAAGGTCTTTCCATTCTTACCCACCTGAATCATTCCCTTCGTCACCGAGTTTGCTTGTGCAACTAAGTTTGGATCTAAATCACTCGCTCCTTCGGCCATCGCCTTCTTCATGCGGGAAGCCATACCGCCCGCCAAAATCAATAATCTCTTTTTCATATCTTAATAAAATAAACTTGCTTTCTCTGCTTGCGTACCTACATCGACGCGAATGATATACCCTTTTCCACCTACCTCATTAATCGCTTGCACCACCGCTTCCGGATTTTCCGGCGCGTAGGCAAACATGCAACCGCCTCCACCTGAACCATTAATCTTTGCCCCTAATGCTCCAGCTCCTAATGCAGCCTCAATCATGCGATCGATTTTCGGCGTCGAAATGCGCTTGTGTTGACGCAAATTCACTTGATGCTGGTTCAATAAGTCCCCTAAACGCGCATCCTCCCAAGGAGTATCGCCCTCAAACATGGCTTTAGCAGCCAGTAAAATATCGCGATCTGAAATATTGGCAGCTAATAAAATCCATTCATCTGCGCTTAATAAAGACTTATAATCCTCACAGGATCTTAGGTCCGTCGTTGCCAAATCAAAAGACGGATCCACCTTTTTTATTTTTTCAATGCCACCCAAGGTGCCAAATTTGACATGCGTCAAAATACCCAAGGTATCCTTTGGTTCGAAAGAATCGCCTAAAACGAATGTGCCGAGATCCCGGGCATACGTTTTAATGTCAATTTCAGGCTTGCTCGCTAAGTAAATAACATTGCCCACCGCCGTAGCGTATTGATCCATCATCCCTCCCGGTTCCGTAAATTCCAATACTTCGGCCTCGTAGGTAATTTCGCCCACTTCCTTTTGGGAATAACCGAGCTTATACATTTCATTGAGCAATTGCACCCAAGAAACGAGCAAGGCAGACGAACTCGATGTGCCCGAATTAATTGGAATATTACCGCGAACTTCTAATTCCAATCCTTTGTCGATGACATGTCCGCGGCGCTGCAATACGTTGCAAACACTTTTGAAATAATCACGTTCCTGCGTATATGCCAACGGGTAATCTAGGACGAATTCGTCACTTTTTTGCACATCAGGTAGTTCGAAATGAACGATACGATCGGGGCGAAACACCCCTTTAATTTGAATGCGCTTAGAAATTGCAGCCGCAATAACGGGAAGACCTAAATAGTCTTGGTGTTCACCAAACAAACAAATCCTCCCCGGAGTAGATACAATCATATGCATTGACAATAAACAAAAGTACAAAATTGATTTTAAAAAAATAGTTTACCTTTGAACCACGCAATCTAAACCAATGATTACAAACCGCTTCCCTGCTGTTGATTATTTTCGAGGGTTTATCCTATTTCTTTTGGCAGCCGAAAGTACCGGCTTATATGAACACCTAGATACGCTATTCCCTCATTCATTTGTTTTGAAGCAATTTTTTCATGCCGACTGGCAAGGATTGCATTTTTGGGATTTAATCCAACCGGGATTTATGTTGATCGCTGGATCTTCCCTCTATTTTTCAACCTATAAAAGATTAGACCAAGGCGCAAGTTACGCAACGCTTTGGCCTCATATAATCAAAAGGTCAATTTTGCTATTTCTTGCCGGAACAGGCTTGCATTGCATTTACCGAGGCGAAATGGTTTTGGAACTTTGGAATGTATTAACCCAACTAGCCTTCACAACGCTAATCACTTTTTTTCTATTACGCTTTTCGATTCCCTTGCAAATTGCAGCCTCTCTATTATTGTTATTGATTGCTCATTCGCTGTATATGTTTAGCTCGATTCCAGGGTTCGATCAACCATTTACACCGGATCAAAATTTTGGATCGTATGTTGACCTACTCGTGATGGGTAAGTTAAGTAACGGCCATTGGATTGCCATGAATTTCCTACCCACCGCAGCTCATACGATTTGGGGCGGATTAATCGGCCGATTGATACACAGAACCAATCCACCTAAAACCGTCTTGCGAACATTAATTGGGCTCGGACTGTTAGGAATCATCGTGGGATATGGCCTCGATTTTGCCGGGATACCTATTATTAAACGAACGGTAACACTCTCATTTATTGCGGCATCAGGCGGATGGGTTACCTTACTGATGGCTTTATTTTATGCCAATTGGATGAAAGGCACAGGACAAATTCAATTACCAAAGTACCTTCATGCATTAGGTAATAATTCCATCTTCATTTATATATTTTTTGAGACGATAGTCACTCAGTGGTTGAATAAAACGACGCACATTTTCGTGGGCGGTTTTGCACATCTGGTTTCGATTCCCGAAGCATGGGGCGATGTGCTCAATTCCATTGTGGTGCTGATGATAATTGTTCGGCTTGCTACCTGGCTGGATGGGAAGAAGATTTATTTCAAGTTGTAGAGACGCGATACCTCGCGTCTGAAAAAGTAGAGACGCGATACTTCGCGTCTGAAAAAGTAGAGACGCGATACCTCGCGTCTGAAAAGTAGAGACGCGATACCTCGCGTCTGAAAAGTAGAGACGCGATACCTCGCGTCTGAAAAGTAGAGACGCGATACCTCGCGTCTATTTAAAAAAGACGCGAAGTATCGCGTCTCTACAAAACAAAAAAAGACGCAAAGTATCTCGTCTCTACAAAACAAAAAAAAGACGCAAAGTAAAGCGTCTCTACAATTAGACTTCGGACTAACGTCCAACGTCTAACGTCCAGCGTCTAATTTATATGCCCACGTCTGCGCAATATTCCATGCTTTTGTCTTCGCCTCCTCGGTTTTTGGACCAGCAAAATGAGCGTCTAGGGTTTTGGAAAACATTTCAAACCAACGGTCAAAATGGGCCATTGTCAGGGGTACTTTTTGATTAATCTCCAGATGTGGACGCATGGGAGCCCCTTTGTAATTTGAACCGTCGAGCAAAAGCATCTCCCAGAAATCGTACATTTTGGGTAAGTGATGCGCCCAATCCACTTGCATCACATCGATAAAAACATGCCCCACCAAATCATCCGATTGCATACCCCCATAGAAGGCATCTACAAAAACCTTGATGTCATCTCGAGAGGCTATGTCGTGCATTACATACGTGTTTTGACATTGGCCAATAACCATTGACCTACTTTCGAACCTTGCTTCGCTCCTTCGTCCAAGGCTGGGCGGAAGTGAATACCGCCATACAAACGGCTTATAGACGCCTCATCAGCAGCTTGAATAAATGACGTAAACTTACGCGGCGGTAGGCCGTAAGGAACCTCCGTAGAATCATTGAACGCCACATTATCTCCATAAACTTTCGTTAACACCTCAGCGGCTGCACGGGAGATTGTACTATGCCCCGACGTATATTCAGGGAATGGCGGTGTTTGTAAAACAGGAATCCAAGATTTATCTACTGATGCATTGATGATGGTTTCTGGACGGATGCGAATCGAACGGTATTTTTCATCCCAACAAGAAACAAACCCATCAAAAATGGCAATGGAAGTTAGTGCTAATGCCTCAGCTGTTTCAGTATAGCCTTTCTTATATTGACGGGAGATTTGAGCAACAATGCCCAACCAGTGCCCACCTGGCGACATTTTCTTGGTAGCAAACATCGCATGACCTGTGATGTTCATTTTGAATGGATTACAATCCCAGAAATTAGCAATATCACGTTGTTCATTGGTTAAATTCCTCACCGTCTCATACGAATCCATTACCTCCTTGTAATATGGACTCCCCTTGGTCATATCAAATTTGGAAGGCGTTGGTGCACGAAATTGACTCGCAGAATCCAATATCACAGGACGAACTTTATTCCAAAATGGCTCCACAGCATCCATGTAAGCAGGGGGCGTAGGCGTCCATGTTCCTGGTAAATTTGTTACCGTGAAACGGAAACCACGCGTTTGTTTATAATTGTCTTTGGCAGCCCAGCGCATAACCGATGCGGCAATCGAATCTCCCAAGGCAACCGAACGTTCGTATACATCATCTGGCATACCCGTTTTACGAAAATCTTCTTCAATCTGCTTGTCAAATTCAACATATAGCTCCTGAGCGAAAGTCAGTTTCTTACCTACCGATAGAAACGCACGTGTAGAAGCCAATGGATAGCAGTATTCTTTTCCTGCTTCCGGTTTCGCCACAGATTCAAATCCGTTTAACTGACCTACTAATGATTTAAACTTGGGATTTCCCAAAATCGCAGCTTCATACCCAGCCACACTTGAATACATATAAATACGGGATGATACTGGCGGAGCGAAAATATCGTGGATGATACTTTCTGTCAACATATTTTGCGCTCGCTCCAAGAAACGCGGATCGGCAGCTTCTTTTTGATAGTCAGGATTCGTTTTTTTGCAAGAAATGGCCATAATACCTACGGCCAAAAGAACAAATATTTTCTTCATAAGGGTCAATTTACCGGACAAATATACGGCTTTCTATCCAAAAAACCCTGATGAAAATCAGTTATAGAAGGCTTTGTATCGCTGCTTTTTCCCCAGAAACGAGCGCCCCTTGCAAAGAAGGCATTTCACAATAATCACCCGCCAAAATAAATCCTTTGGACGCAGCCGTTTGCTTCAAGGCATCAAATGCCCCCACTTTCGCTAATGACCTCGGGATTGCATAGGCCTTCAAAAATTTCAAACCCTGTACATCTTCGTATTCGGCCAACAAACGAAGCGCTTCCTCCGGCTCAAGGCCAAGGTCCAAGCTCGTTGCCTGAATCAAGTCTTTACCTTTCGGAGCATAATCCGCAGCCACGTGGGAAAGAAAACAGTAATGAAGTAATTTTGACCCCCCCGGAATAAGGTGTAATAAGGTATCTTGTACTTCACGGAAGGGCGATGAAAAATAAAAGGTTTTTGAACCCAAATGAACTGATTCAGGTAATGCTACGTGCATTAATTTAGCCGCAGCGTGTGGATCCAAGGCTATAATTACACGATCGAATTCAAGTAATTCGCCCCCCTTAAGTTCCAATTTATTTGACGATAATTGAATAACCTCTGCTCCAAATCGAATAGATTCCGAAGGCAAACTGTCCAGTAGTTGATCCGCTAATGCTCCCATCCCTTTGGCAGGCAATGCCGCTTGCCCCTCCAAAAACTGTCGCATGTAAAAGAAAAATAAGGAAGCTGGTTGCTGCAAATGTTCATCCAAATAAATGCCACGAAAAAACGGCCGAATAAACTTCGTTTGAAATGCCTCTGAAAAACCCCAACGATTCAACATATCAGACGTACTTTCATTTGATTGAACTAGTTCATCTGCCGACCATTGTAGGTTAAACCACAATCGACCTAATAAAAAAATATCGTTAAATGAAATTACATGCGGAATCAAGTCCAGTAATTTCAAACCCGAACGCAATGGATTCAAGAAAGAAGTCCATTGTGCCCTAATCCACAATCGCGCACCTGAATCAAATGCTTGAAGTTGTAGGGCCGTCAAATCAAAAGATTGTTGGACTCCCGAATAATTCGTTTGCAAAACCTGAAAACCCCGATCTAAGATAAATCCTTCTACTAAATCTGATTGAATACGCCCACCGGCACGATCAGATTTCTCCAACAATACAAATGGAACATTTTTTCGGTGCAATTGGGTAGCAGCTTGTAATCCGGCGATTCCGGCCCCGATAATAACAATTGGCTTCATAACTTGTTTAATAAATAACAAACTGCAAAAAGGTAGAAAAGTTTGATTGCTTTTTTATTACTTTGCAAATTAAATAGTCCCCAAGGAATGAATTATACGATTAAGGAGGAAAACAATTACCTGTATATTGATGAAGGCCAAGGAGAAATCCTACTTCTTTTGCACGGTTTGTTTGGAGCGCTGAATAACTGGAAGGGAGTAATTGATCATTTTTCTAAAAATTACCGGGTCATCATTCCATTGATGCCCATTCACGATATGCCTATCAAAGAGGCTGGTTGTGAAGGCTTAACTACCTTCATCGAAGGGTTTATTGACTACAAAAAACTTGATACATTCAGTGTGGTTGGCAACTCCTTAGGAGGCCATGTGGCCCTGATATATACGTTAAAACATCCTCAAAAAATTGAGCGATTGATTTTAACAGGTTCTTCTGGTCTGTTTGAAAATTCCATGGGCGGTTCGTACCCTAAACGTGGCAATTACGAATACATCAAAGAACGTGTGGAGTATACATTTTACGATCCCAAAACAGCAAGCAAAGAATTGGTGGATGAAGTATTTGAAATCACCAACAGCATCCCTAAAGTGATGCGCATCATTGCCATTGCCAAATCAGCTCAAAGGAACAATATGGCAAAAGATATTGTTCGCATCAATAAGCCCACTTTGTTAATTTGGGGCTTAAACGACACCATAACACCGCCTCACGTAGGCCATGAATTCAATTCCTTGATTCCTGGATCTGAATTGCAATTCATAGACCGTTGTTGCCATGCGCCCATGATGGAAAGACCTGAAGAATTCAATGTGATTTTGCAAAACTGGCTCGATAAAAACCCCTTATAGGATGTTGGCCCTCACCTACCTTTCCTACGATTTTCCTACCCTATCCTTACAGGATTCCATCCAAAAGGGATTAAAAATTCTGCACCAATCCAAGCAAGAAAATCTAGCTGTGCTGGATGGCAAACAATTGGTAGGGAATGTGACTGAACGCATGTTAATTCAATGCGCGCATCCGGATGGTAAAATTGCCCAATTGCACGATGATTTAGCCCAATATAGTCTTGAATCTGAAGAGGATGTCCTTGCTAGCCTACCTTGGTTTGAGGCAAGCGGATTTTCCATGCTTCCCGTGACGGATGAAACAGGGAGATTTCTTGGCTATTTAGCGTCCAACGCTGTAGCACAGGTTTTACTAAATAATGGCTTCAACTCATCCAATGGCGGAATTATTTACATTCCATTCCACAGCCAGCGTGATTCTTTTAGCATGATAGCCCGGCACATAGAGGAAAATAATGGACTCATTACGCGTTCCTTCATGATTCAAAACCCCAAAGATCCGATGGGACTACCGGAATTGGTTATTCAGGTACAAACGGAACAATTTTCAGTCATTATTCAGAGTTTGGAACGACACAGCATTCACATCGAAAAAGCCTTTCATTTTGGCAAAAATGAAACGATTGATACCTCGCGATTTGATCTGCTATTAAAATATTTAAACCCCTAGTTCGTGTCTTTAAGCATAGCTATTCATGGTAAATCTTTTTCGGCCGATAACCGTCCGTTGATGGAAAAACTATGGCAAGTTTTATGCGAAAAGCCCTGCGAAATTGTGTTATCAGCCTACTTTAAAAATCACTTGAAAGAACACGGTTTTGCGGTTGACAACTTAGCGTCATACGAAGAAAAATCAGGAACTCCCGACCATGTTCAGATGGCTTGGAGTATCGGTGGCGATGGGACTTTACTGGAAACTTTAACACATATAGGAGCCAAAGAATTACCTATTTTAGGTATAAATACGGGCCGCTTGGGCTTCTTAGCTACCTTATCTCCTCAAGAGGTGGGTGCGGCTGTAGACCAATTAATGGCTGTTAATTACCGGATAGAGGATCGGACCTTGGTTTCGGTGCAATCGGAAATTGACTTATTTGATGGAAAGCAATTTGGCTTGAATGAGGTGGGAATTATGAAGACGGACACATCCTCCATGATTGTCATCAAGGCTTATGTGGACGGAAATTACCTGAATACCTACTGGGCGGATGGATTGATTGTTTCTACAGCTACGGGGTCAACGGGTTATTCGCTTTCTGTAGGTGGACCTTTGGTTATGCCAAGCTCCGATATTCTCATCATTGCTCCCATGAGCCCGCATAATTTAAACGTGCGTCCTTTGGTGGTATCGAGTGATGCCAAATTGAAATTTGAAGTAACGAGTCGGAGCCAAAATTTCCTAATTTCCATCGACTCCCGTTCCCGTGTCATCGATAGCAAATTCACCATCGAAGTTCAAAAAGCACCTTTCACAGCCAAAATCGTTAAAATCCCCGGAGATGATTTCTTGCAAACGTTAAGAAATAAATTGAATTGGGGGTTAGATGTTCGAAATTAATTTGTAGAGACGCGATACTTCGCGTCTTTTTGTTTTGGACGGGATACCTCGCGAAATTTATTGTAGAGACGCGATACTTCGCGTCTTATTGAAAAAAAGACGCGAAGTATCGCGTCTCTACAATGTCATTTTGAAAAAAAGACGCGAAGTATCGCGTCTCTACAAGTCATTTTGAAAAAAAGACGCGAAGTATCGCGTCTCTACAATGTCATTTTGAAAAAAAAGACGCGAGGTATCGCGTCTCTACAACAATCTTTTAAGCTCATTCAACTTCAACAACGCCTCAATCGGTGAAAGCGTATTCACATCCAGCGAGCCTAATTGCTCCTCGATTTTCTTCAAACCTTCGGGGATTTCAGCACCGAATAAACTCAACTGGTAATTGTTTTTCGGCATGTCTTTGAGCTTCTCTACATTGTCTTCGAGCACATGATCCTTTTCTAAATTCTGCAGAATCTCATGCGCACGTAAAACAAGCGAGGTTGGCATACCGGCCATTTGAGCCACGTGAATACCAAAACTATGGGCCGATCCACCGGGGACCAATTTCCGTAAGAAAATAATCTTATTGCCCACTTCCTTCACCGATACGTGGAAATTCTTGATGCGTGGAAAGTCTTCCGTTAATTCATTTAATTCGTGGTAGTGCGTGGCAAACAAGGTTTTGGCCCGATATTTCGGGTGGTTGTGCAAATGCTCCGAAATCGCCCAAGCCATGGAAACCCCGTCATAGGTCGAGGTACCCCGACCGATTTCATCCAATAAGACCAATGAATTATTGGATAAATTATTAAGGATCGCAGCGGTTTCCGTCATCTCCACCATGAAGGTTGATTCACCTTTGGAAAGGTTATCCGACGCCCCTACGCGAGTAAATACTTTGTCTACCAATCCGATCGATGCCGAAGTAGCCGGTACGAAAGAACCCATTTGCGCCATCAAAACAATGAGGGCCGTCTGACGTAAAAGGGCCGACTTACCCGCCATGTTCGGACCGGTAATCATGATGATTTGTTGGGTCTCGTTATCCAAATATACGTCATTGGGCACATAGACTTCCCCCAAAGGTAATTGCTGCTCAATAACAGGATGACGCCCGGCTTCTATCTGTATCGAATCACCCGTGTGCAAAGAAGGCTGCACATATTGATTGCGTTTGGCTACAACGGCAAAACTTGTCAATACATCCAAGGTCGCGATGCCGTGTGCATTCAACTGAATCAATTCTAAATATTCAAGTGATTCACGCACCAACTCCTGAAAAATCCCAAATTCAATCGTCGAAATCTTATCTTCCGCACTTAAAATCTTCTCCTCATATCCCTTTAATTCCTCCGTAATGTAACGCTCCGCATTAACCAAGGTCTGCTTGCGAATCCACTCCGGCGGAACACGGTCTTTGTGCGCATTGGTCACCTCCAAATAATAGCCAAAAACCTTATTATAGGCCACTTTCAGCGACGTAATCCCCGTCCGTTCGATCTCCCGTTTCTGCATTGCAGCGAGGTAATCCTTGCCGTTGGTCGATAATAAATGAAGCTCGTCCAACTCCGCCAGATACCCCGTTTT
Source organism: Aquirufa sp. (assembly GCF_044342065.1). Lineage (GTDB taxonomy): Bacteria > Bacteroidota > Bacteroidia > Cytophagales > Spirosomataceae > Aquirufa. Next base: position 38,832 of record NZ_JBIIQN010000002.1, read on the forward strand.
GATAATGCCACCCTGATGCACGAGCATCGGCGCGTCGTCACGCAAGGCTGATTCAATCTTATGCACCAAATGCAAACACGGATTCAATTGATCCGCCCACTTCTGTAAAATTTCAGCGGGATGTGAGGCCAAGGTTTCCTTGATCGCTGGAATTTGTTGGAGCGCGCGTTTCAATTGCACCAATTCCCGCGGATTAATCCGACCAGCTGCCACTTTGGAAATCAAACGCTCCAAATCACCAATGGGCTTCAAAAGCGAAATCAACAAATCCATCGTCTCCTCTAACTCCAATAAACCAGCGACTCCAGCTTGGCGTTCTTGTATCGCAGCCAAATCTTTCAGCGGCAAGACCATCCATTTCCGCAACAAACGAGCCCCCATCGGAGTCATCGTTTGGTCCATCAAATCAATCAAAGGAACACCGCCTTCTTGAACCGAATAAACGAGTTCAAGATTACGAATGGTAAAGCGATCCAGCCACACATATTTATCTTCTTCGATCCGCTGAATGGTCGCGATGTGACCCACTTGCTTATGTTCAGTTTCAGCTAAATAATGCAAAATCACACCCGCAGCAATGATACCTAAGGGCATGCCTTCAATACCGAAACCCTTCAAATTTTTAGTCTTAAAATGTTCGGTCAACAAAGGATAGGTAAACTCATGGGAAAAAATCCATTCTTCTAGCGAGAAGGAATGGGTCTGATCGCCAAAATTTTCTAGGTAAATCGACCGGTATTTTTTGGGAAATAAAATCTCCGACGGCATAAAACTTTGCACCAGCTTTTGGATATATGCCAATGGTCCTTGTGAACACATGAATTCTCCGGTAGAGATATCCAAAAATGCCACGCCATATTGCGCATCTTTTTCTTGGTAGCTGATTGCAGCAACGTAATTATTGCGTTTGTTATCGAGTACTTGATCGTTGAACGAAACTCCAGGCGTCACTAATTCGGTAACGCCGCGTTTGACAATTCCTTTGGCCTCGGCGGGATTCTCCAACTGGTCACAAATCGCGACGCGCTGGCCGGCACGCACTAATTTGGGTAAATAGGTATCCAACGAATGGTAAGGGAAACCGGCTAGGTGATCGTCAGCATTGCCGTTATTACGGCGGGTCAACGTGATTCCTAAAATTTTGGAAGCCTTCACCGCGTCCTCCCCAAAGGTCTCATAAAAGTCCCCTACCCTGAATAGCAAAATCGCCCCAGGATACTTGGCTTTGATCTGATTAAACTGTCGGGAAAGTGGGGTTTCGCCTTTTTTCAAAGGCTCCTGCCCATCGGGGTTTTTTTTGGCCAAAATTTTTGTCGCTAATGAAAACAAAAATAAGTCAAATTTTATACATTTACCATTCTTTAAAACCTTATCAAAAACTATGATTAATTCGTCTATATACATTCAATCCCAGCAGGAAGTTTTCGACGTGGTGATTGTGGGCTCTGGAGCCGGTGGAGGGATGGCAGCGCATACATTAACGAAGGCAGGAGCCAAAGTTTGTGTGTTGGAGGCAGGCCAACCGTTCGACCCAGCTGACCCAAAAGATATGACCCAAATGAAATGGCCTTACGAGTCATTGCGTCGCGGTTCAAGTTCTTCACTCCGTAATTTTGGTGATTTTGATGCTGCTTATGGCGGGTGGGATATCGAAGGAGAACCTTACACACGTAAAGATGGCACTAAATTCGACTGGTTCCGTTCACGGATGGTCGGTGGTCGTACAAACCACTGGGGACGTATTTCCTTACGTTTTGGACCGGATGATTTTAAAAGAAAAAGTATTGACGGTTTAGGTGACGACTGGCCAATTGGCTATGACGACATGAAGCCTTACTACGATAAGGTGGATAAAATGATTGGGGTTTTCGGGACCAACGAAGGCTTGCGCAATAATCCAGATGGGTATTTCTTGCCTCCTCCGCAGCCTCGTTTGCATGAATTAATGATCAAAAAGGCGAATAAAGCCTTGGGTATTCCGACCTATCCGTCTCGGATGTCGATGTTGACAAAACCCATTAACAACGAGCGTGGCCAATGTTTTTATTGTGGTCAGTGTAATCGCGGGTGTTCTGCCTATGCGGATTTCTCTTCGTCATCGGTATTGATTAAACCATCTGCGGCTACAGGAAATCTGACGATGCTTCCTTTTGCGATGGCACGTGAAGTAACGACCGATCCGGCAACAGGTTTAGCGACAGGCGTTTCGTATATCCACACAGGTACGATGCAAGAATATACCGTACGAGGTAAAATTGTGGTTTTGGCAGCCAGTGCGGGTGAAACAGCGCGTTTATTATTGAATTCAAAAAGCTCACGCTTCCCGAATGGTTTGGCCAATTCGAGTGGCGTTGTAGGTAAATATCTAAATGACTCCACGGGGGCATCTCGTTCAGCCATCATTCCGAAGTTGTTTGACAGAAAACGTTATAATGAAGATGGTGTGGGTGGTATGCACATTTACACTCCATGGTGGTTGGATAACGCTAAATTAGATTTCCCACGCGGATACCACATCGAATACGGTGGAGGTATGGGTATGCCAAGCTACGGTTTCGGTTGGGGCATTGAAGGCCTAAATGGCCGCGAAAATTTCACACGTGATGGTTTGAAAAAAGCAGCGGGTGGATACGGAGCAACCTTGAAAGAAGATTACCGCCGATTCTACGGAGCTTATGTAAATTTCGCAGGACGTGGTGAGCCGGTTGTTCGCGAGGACAATTACTGTGAGATCGACCCGAATGTGGTGGATAAATACGGTATTCCGGTGTTACGTTTCCATTACAAATGGGCTGATTACGAAGTAAAACAAGCCAAACACATGCAGGATACCTTTGAGGAAATCATCCATGCCATGGGTGGTGAAGCGATGGGTAAAAAGCCGGGAGCGGATAGCAATTACGGGTTGGCGGATCCAGGACGTATCATTCACGAAGTGGGAACGGCGCGTATGGGAGACAATAAGAGTACATCGGTATTGAACTCGAATTGTCAGGCACATGACGTGAAGAACTTATTTGTCGCGGATGCGGCACCGTTCGTATCGCAGGGTGATAAAAACGCCACGTGGACGATTTTGGCTTTGTCACTACGCACCTCAGAATACATCATTGATCAACGCAAAAAAGGCAACCTATAATGAAAAGAAGAGACTATTTAAAAAATATGGGCTTGAGTTCGTTGGGCTTAGCCGTATTCAATCCCGATGAGAAGGCGATTGAGAATTTAGAATTAGCCAAAGTTCCGGTGAAAAGACCAAACGGTCGGACGCAAGACGAGGCCGAAATGGAGGCACGTTTACAAGCGGAAGTATTCTTGAACAAACATGAATTGGATACGATTACGATTTTGTCGGACATCATCATTCCGGCCGACAAGAAATCGGGCAGTGCGTCGCAATCGGGCGTTACGGCATTCATTGAATTCATTGTGAAAGATAAGCCGGAGTTTAAGACACCGATGCGCGGTGGATTGCGTTGGTTGGACTCGGAGTCCAATAAGCGTTTTGGCAAAAAATTCATTGAGATTACGGCGGCGCAGCGCATCAACATTGTAGATGACATTGCGTATCCGAGCACGGCTCCGAAGCATTTGTCGCAAGGGGTGAGTTTCTTTACGTTGATGCGTAATTTAACGGCCACTGGATTTTATACATCCAAAATCGGCATTGCGGATTTAGAGTACAAAGGCAATACCCCGAATCAGTGGAACGGTGTTCCGGATGAGGTATTGAAGCAGTATGGTTTAAGTTATGACGCCTAGTCGGGTTGTCAGACCTCGCATATTTTCTCATATTCCACAGCTCGTGGCGGGCATTTCGACTCGCCACGGGGGTGTGAGTTCTCAGGCTTATCAAAGTTTAAATTTAGGGATACATACGGACGATGATCCGGCGGCGATTGAGGCAAATCTGAAGCTTTTTTGTTCCGATTTAGGTATTTCGCCGGACGCTTTGGCGCGTTCGTATCAGGTGCATGGATCTGAAATTTGGACGACGTCGGAGGCGGGGTACCAGACAGGTTTTGATGCTGTTTTGACATCTGAGCAGGGTATTTTCGCGGGTGTGGGCATCGCGGATTGTTGCCCTATCCTTCTCGCCGACCCAGTCCTTAAAACCGCCGCAGCGATTCATGCCGGTTGGAAAGGCACCGTGGCTCAAATCGTTCGCAAAACGGCCACCTCGATGATCGAAGCGGGATCAAATCCCGCGGATATACTCGCGTACATCGGCCCTTGCATTAGCTTGGAAAACTTCGAAGTGGGCGACGAGGTAGCGGAGCAATTTGAGCAGAAGGAAAAACGCGGTGATCGCTGGCATGTGGATTTAAAGGCTACGAATGCGGCGCAATTGCGGGATGTAGGAATTAATCAGATGGAGATTTCGGCGTATTGTACGGTGGCCAACAATGATGTTTTTTTCTCGCACCGTAGCGAAAAAGGGATTACAGGCAGGATGCTGGCGGTGATTGGATTTCAGTTAAGGGGGTAAACGCTATCGGGGCCTGCGACCCCGGCGTAATTACCACGTAGATGTGCGTTGCGAATGATTACTGATTGAAATAAACTGATTTTCTCGAAATATAAGGATTAAAATGAACGGATAGCCACAACATAATTGGTTGAAGATTTAGCATCCTGATAGGTGTTCGTAGATGAATTAGCTCCTAAAGCGTAAGCCAAATAAGCATAATCACTTCTTTCCGAAGATGACCAATGAACATGTGTCGCAAAATTACAGTTAGGGAAATAGGCTGATTGAGCGGCAAAAAGTGTTAATTCGTAGGCGTTTGGCAAATACCAATCTGAAAATTGAGGTGTAATTGTTACACCACCCACAACAACCGCACTGCTTAAATAAGTAGCAGCCCAAAAAGCTGCGCTCCTTGGTCCAGTCCCTGGATCACCATTACCATAGGTTGGCACAGGGATAACATTCAGAATTCTTTGTGTATTCAATTTACCACCTAAGACACCATAAAAACTTGTTGTCCCGACGTAGGAATTAGATCCGCCACCCCATGTCATTGCTTGACCGTTATTTAATTCTGTATTTGCACCAATCAACCCATGCGCTCCTCCATCCCATACATAAAATACAATTCCACCACCATAAGATTCACCAATGGTATGCGTTACACCACCAGGAGTGGTCCAAGCTGCTGATCCAGTGGAATTAATACTAAGAACTTGTCCTGCTGTGGCATTATGGGTATTTGGATATGTAACAGTTCCTGCGGTAAGCGTTCCTGTTGTTTTAACATTAGTTATGGCCGTTGAGCCAGTTACCACGCCATCACCTCCTAATTGAATGGTATTTGCTGCGCTAGTCGCCGCCTTGTATCCAATGGCAGTTGAATTAGCAAAAGAAGCAGTTGCATATCCTCCAATCGCGACAGCATTTGCAGCTGTATGGGAATAAGTACCAATGGCTACCGAATTTGCGCCTTGACTTATTTGGCCTGCAACATCACCAATGGCAACGGCATTTGCGCCTTGTGTATATTGAGCAGCGTTAACACCAATAGCGATTGATCTAGTACCTTGACTTGAACCACCAGCAACATATCCTAATGCCACTGCAAAAGCTCCTTGGTTTGTTTGGCCCGCTGCACCACCAAAAGCAAAAGCTCCCTCGGCTTGATTTGTTTTACCGGCATCTGCGCCAATGGCAACCTTTGTTCCTGCTAATCCAAGCACAGCTTGTATGCCTGCAATCGTTGTCTGTCCCGTTCCCCCATTCAATACAGGTAAGGTACCTGAATACGATGTAGCCGTTACGCCACTCCATGATGTATTTGTCCCATCAGTCGTTAAATATTTTCCTGTATTACTTGCTTGATCAGGAACCAACGCATTCAATGCTGAATTGGCTGTGGAGGCACCTGTTCCTCCCGCTGTAATCGGTAAAGTCCCTGTCGTCAAGGCACTTGAACTTGTTGCATAAACGGCACCGCCATTCGTTACTGAACTTAATCCTGTTCCTCCATTAGCTACTGGAACTACGCCAGAAATGGTATTCGCTGAATTAGCGGGTGCTGCCCATGTCGCACTTCCACTTACATCATAGGTTAATACATGACCTGCAGTCGCAGGCGCGATGGAACTAATGGGCGTTCCGCGTAATTTGACAACCGATGGGCTCAACGCTGTTCCACTTAAATCCCCAGTCAATTGAACAATCCCTTTAGAGGAGCTGCTTGCATCTACTGCTCCAGCTGAAACCTGAGCATCTACGTATGCCGTCGTGGCTAGCTTCGTTGAATTATCTCCAAGTGTTGGTGTCGGTGCCGTTGGCGTTCCCGTAAAAGTTGGTGAGTTAATATTTGCTTTCGCATCCACGGTAGCTTGCAAGGCAATACCAGTAGTAGCCGTTTGTACAAAGGCAGTGGTCGCTAATTTAGTCGAATTATCAGAGGATGCTAGTGTAGGCGCCGTAGGTGTTCCCGTAAATGCAGGCGAAGCAATGTTTGCCTTGTTTGCCAAATCTGCCGCTAGTGCCGTTCCCAGCGTCGCTTGATCCACGTAATCTTTTACCGCTTTGACCGAAGGGTATTTCGTATTATCCGTTCCGTCGGCTAGCACGTTCAACGATTTATTTGCTGTGTTTTCTTTGCCCGCTAAAGCCGGTACCGTCGGGCTAGTGGCCGTACCACCAAGATCACCTGCCAGTTGCACTTTACCTGCCGCCAAAGTCGTTGCATCCGGCACGCCCGTTGTTGCTATTTGCGAGATGACTTGATCCACGTAGGCTTTCGCAGCCTTCTGACTTGGATAAGCCTGATCTGATGGATTCGCGCCTCCTAAATTTGTATCTGTGGATTTATTGGATTGCATTTCAGCAACGCCTGTTAGATTGCTTACTGTTGAATTTGTCACGTTCAGTTGGCCTTGCAAACCGCCAAACTGTGCATTCATGGTGTTATTATTCACCGTGATCTGGTTTTGTTGGTCTGTAATTTTAGTGTTTATCGTGGTAATCGAGCTCGTGTTAGCTACTACCTGTTTATCTATACTTGTTAAGTTTTGATTCACTACTAAAAACGTCGCATCGCTCGCTTGTTTATTGTCGGCTATATTCTGATTCGCCGTCGCGATTTTTGAGCTGTTGCTTTGAATATCTGTCTTCAACGGATTCAAATCCTTGGGAATCAAAAAACCTTCATCGTTTGAGAATTGCGATAATTTGGTAGGTGCCTCACGTACGTTCTTGTAATCAACTGCTTCTGCATAAAGCGCGTAAGGTGTGTAATTAAAACTTTGTGTACTTACTTGCTTGAAGCTGCTACAACCATCATAGCTGACACTTACCTTCAAGCTCTTAACACTCGCGTTCCATACAATGCTCTCAAAGCTTTGGTAGACGCTCGTGCTGTTACCCGCTTGGGCTTGGCTGCCGGTTCCAATCGCCACACTTACGAGTCCAAACTCATCCGTGGTGACTTGTTGGGTTTCTTCGTAATCCAACCCTCCCGTGGCATTCAGCAAGCTGAATTGTAGACATACATTGCCTTTGTTTAAGGGCTGGCCGGTAATGCTGGCTCCCGGAATGTCGATCGCCTTCGGATCGAGAATAACGGCTTGGTAATTCAGCGTCTTTTTGTTGGACTGCGCGTAGGCACTCAGGCTCAAAAAGCTGATGGTGATGAAGAGTAAATGCTTTAAATTTTTCATGGTAAGTTTACATTTTCAGAACTACTGAACTGCTTTGATAAGTGTTTTTATTTGCGGTTTTCCGTGGTGGAAAACTTGTAAGATGTATTTGCCAACTTTAATATCTTTGAATTGATTTAGGCTTATTTCTGTCTGTTTTTCATCGTATACCCCTTCCCAGATTAAATTCGCGTCGATGTCATACAGCATCAGGCGGGTGGGTAAGTTAGTCGGCTTGTTTAGCTTCACAGTTAATTGGTCCACAAAGGGATTCGGGAAGGTTTCCACCGACCAATTCACAGGTTCACCCGCGCTGAGCATGCTCGTAATCGAAGTCTTTTGACTCATTACACCAAAAGGCTGCTTGAATCCCTGGCGGACTTGCTTGTTGGTTCCCGTAGCCACACTCGACTGCCCCACAACCTGCGAGGCGTAGGCGCCTTTGGAAATCCCTGAGGATGCCAACGTCGAAAGTTTCAAGTATTGACCTGAACTGCTTAGGCTGATAAGAAGTAAAAAGAGTAGATATCTATGCATATTAGTTCATGAAGCGAATGCCTACCGAGAATACAGTTGGCTTGAAGTTTAATGTTGATTGTCCTTCGGGCTGGTCATTCAGCGTTTGGGTTTGTTGGTAGGATACATATCCGGCCAACTTATCCGAGAAGCGTTTCTCAACCTCTGCGCCATAGCCACCCATAAATTTGATCTGGCTAAACTGTGGATCTTGGGTTAAGTCCTCATAGCGATTCATTAGGAGTTGATTGCCATGTACGATTTTATTGATGCTGGCAATCCCTTGTAGGTTGATTGCTGTCTTCCATGGTAAGGGTATGCGGATACCGAATTTTCCGTTTACGCCTAGGAAATCGGTTTGATAGGAAAAGGCGTTATTTTGAATGTCCCCTACTGCGTTCATTTGGGTGAACTGCAATCCTAGATCGTAATTCAATAAGCTTAGCAGCTTAGCGATCTTCGCATTTTGAGAAAGGTAAATCGCGAAGGGCGTTTGCTCGAGTTTTTGTTGGGTAGTGTCGACCAAACTAGCTTTATGAAAAGCTAATTGGAAAGAAAGACCGGAGCCTGACTTCAAACCATCGACTAGTTGGCCTTGTTCATTTTGGTAATTGAACTGCGTCAGGGCGATGCCTTGGGTCAGTTTGAATTGTTGGCCGTAAGCTACTTGAACCAGCAACAAGGCTGTACCAATGAGCAACGAACGCGGGATGATAAGCTTCATGAGTAACATTTTTGTTTGGACTACATTTTAAAGTCAGTACAAAAATGGTTCCTTATGTAGGCTATTGTGGTCCGGAATGGACCTAAAAAAGTGTAATTGATTTTTTTTTACACCACCTTGAAAAAGTATATGAGTGTAACTATAATCATTTTCATACCTTCGGTTCGAAAATTAATTAAACACAAACATGATATATACGTCAATCTTCATCAATATCATCCTGTGTTTACTTTTAGTTAATTTTCAATGGAAGGATCAAAAGGCAATCATATACCTCTGTTTTGTATTGATTATTTTCAATATTCGACAGCTTACTTTATTGCTTCTTAATTCTCAGTTCGATGACATCATACTAAGCCAATTAATTTTTGTAACGGACCCATTAACCTGCCTTTTGGGCCCAATGATATTTTTATATTTTAAAAGTTTAATTGAGAAGAAACTATATGTTAACTATCTATTTTTCCTATTCTGCATCCCTAGTTTATTGATTGTTATAAATCTTTGGCCTTATTATCATTTTTCATTTGATGAAAAACTAAGTATAGTTAGAGCAATAAAAAATAATACGTTTATAAGAGACTATCCCGTTAATCATACGATGCTTATCGGGTTTAATATGCAGCGATTACTTATTGTCACCTTCAATATCGTATTTATTGTATATTCCTTTTTTTTCACTTTTAGAGCTAATAAAAACAATAACATCAAAGCTAAAAATGCGGGAATGATCTATTCAACACTGAGCCTTGTTTTTATCTCAAGCTTTCCCCTTTTCCTATTTCTCTTGTATGCGAATTTTACCATACCAGGAACATTTAGGTTTACCTTTCTACTACCGAATAATCTCTATTCGGAGAAAATATATTTATTTACACTTACTCCTTCCATATGTCTTTTGTTCTTTCCCAAATTAATTTATGGGCTTAATCAAAGTAATTCAATTATAAACCGGGTACGGGAAAACTTTCGAGATTTCTTCACACACACCACTGAGCCCATCGCTCCTGCGGTCGCCTTTACTTCAGAAAAAAACCAAATCATTGATTATATAACCAAGGAAAAGCCCTATTTAAATCCCACATTTTCCATTCATACCGTATCCAAAGATTTAAATATTCCACATTTACAAGTTTCAAAAAGTTTCAACAAAGAGATGGGCATTTCGTTTCCAGAATACCGTAAAAGAAAACGCGTGGAACATGCCATTGAACTATTTAAGGGAGGTGCGCACAAAAAAATGTCCATTGAAGGTGTGGGTACACAAAGTGGATTTAAGAATAAATCATCCTTTTTTCTGGCTTTTCAAAGTGCGTTTAACATGACTCCTAGTGAGTGGATAGCAAAAAATTTATAATTTTTCGATACAATATTCGTGTTCATAGGTCCTAGCCATATCCCGATCGAAATAAGGAGTGAGTTAGGAGATTACATTGGATATAGTGGTTAAATAGAAGAAAATATCGCGGGGAGTAAACGCTGCCGGGGTCTACGACCCCGGCAGCGTTACCCCACAAAGCTACCAAAAGCAAAATGGAAACCGTCCCAGAAAACTGATAAAATAAGCCCTAAAAAACTTAGAAATACACTATTTCAAAGGAACAACACAAGGAACCTGATAAACTGAGACAAGCCTTTAATTCTTACGTAAATCTTGCTTAAATTGTTGGGGAGTAATTAACTGCTTCGGCTGTAATTCAAAGGCCTCTTTGTAATCCTTTCGTTTCAAATCCCCATTCTTTATCGACTTAATAAAACTCATCCAAGCAAAAGGGTTTGTCAAGGTCATCAAGGGGCTCGCGACGAATGTCCGATTCGCCTGCGAAGAAATCATCATATCAGAGAAATTTCGGAAATTAGAATTGGCCCCCAAACCCGCTTGCAAAGCGAAAACGTTCAACTTCGATTGCTCCAAATTATCCGCTAAAATCGCACGCTGCTTTTCATCCCGTAAACGTAAATTCAAAAAGGCCTTCTTGAACTCCTCCTCACTCGCATGTGGGAAAACTTTCACCTCCGACAACATTCGTGAATCTTCTTTCATCTCAATAATCGCTTGGTGAACCACCCCCGTTGAACGCGGAATAATATAGGATTGTGGCTTAAAACCGACATAAGTTACCACAACACTATCCCCTGGAAACACATATAAATCGACCGCTCCAAAATTATCACTCAAGGCTCCACGTCCTGCTTGAGGAATGTAAACGTAAGCCAGTGGAAGGTATTCCGAATTCGTGGCAGAAATGATACGCGCATTAAACAATACCGTCTTGTCCTGCCCCTGCGCGAATACTTTTGTGCTAGCAAACAAGCACAATGCAAACACAACAAAGAAATACTTCTGAAACATGACGCAAGTAAATAAAAAAATAAATACCTTTTTTCTTAATATTCGTTAACGCTGAGTTAGGGAAATAATTTCACAAAGGGAATAATAAAAGGTATCGAAAGCAATAAACCATCAAATCGATCCAGAAATCCACCATGCCCCGGAATCGTATCCGCAGAATCTTTGATGTTTATGCTCCGTTTAAATAAGGATTCTACCAAATCCCCATAGGTTCCCGCCACAACAATAATAACCCCAATCGCATACCACTGAAAGGCCGAATAATTGGTGTAATACTTCGATATAATCGTTGCAACAATCATCGCTGTCACCAATCCCCCGATACTCCCCTCCCATGATTTCTTCGGAGAAACACGCTCAAACAACTTCGTTTTACCAAATTTGGTCCCAGCGAAATAAGCCCCCGAATCACTTGACCATAACAAAAACAGACAGCCCAACACGATATTGGGGTCATAGGTGTCATTTTTGATAAAGGCTAAAACCGTGAATAAGGTAAAAGGTAAAGCCACGTAAATGATACCTAAGAAGGTATACGCAATGTTTTTGAAGGGCTTCTCGTCTTTTGATTTATATAATTTGATAAAAAAGATAAAGGTCAATAAGGGCGAAAGAATATAATAATACTGATACGCCAAATCCCCCTTTTCTATAAAAAAAGCTAATACATGCATCACAACTCCACAAAACGTCCCGTAAAAAGTCAAAGGCAAATTGTCGCTGATGCTTCCGACCAACTTATAAAATTCCAATTGAGCTAATACCCCAATCACCAAAAACAAAACCAAAAAAGTATAATCACTATACAATACACAAAACAGTAGGAACGGTACCGCAATAATAGCCGCAATAACACGCTGTTGTAAATTTGACAAATGACGTACTCCCATAGTTAATCTTTTAATAAGTTGAGCGCCTCCACCTCGTCATCTTGGTGCACATATAGCTCCCAATTCCCCAAATCATACGCACTTAATTTCTTATTCATTACCACCGCATGAATCTCCCCCTTCTCCCATAACAAGGCCTTCTGCATCTCTAAATCAATGCCTGTCCTAGATTGTCCAATCAATTTCCAGCCTTCCATTTATGATTCCGAACGATAAGTAAGCAATCTACGAATATAAAACGCAACTAATACCACAGATAATAAGGCAGACCACCAAGGAATCGAACTTACCAGCTTGGAGGGATCAATCGAAATGTTTTTTTGTTGGTACAAATAATGCATCAACAAGGTCCACGCATTGTTAAAAAAGTGTGCGGCAATAGGCACCCAAATACTCCTAAACCAAACATATAAATACCCAAAAAACGCGCCCAAGAACATCCGAGGGAAAAAGCCGTAAAACTGAAAATGGATAAAACTGAAAATAGCCGCTGCAAGCCAAATAGCCACATGCTTATTTCCAATGTAGCGTTCAAACATCGTTTGCAGTACCCCTCTAAAGAAGATTTCCTCCCCCAATGCCGCCATGCCCGCAATCACCAGCACTGCCAAAGCAAAATCCGTTTGCGAATGAAAATTCAATAAAAACTTCGTCAATTCCTCTAACGCTTTTTCAGAGCTTTGCATCGCTTGTTCCAAATCCTCAAAGCCCGCCGGCAACTTTATATGCTGATTCCATTCAATCAAATATTCCATCGCAGGCATTGATACCAATACCGTTAAAATCGCCCAAGAAAAAACAGTAAATCCTGGAGCCTCAGAACCATTTAAATCAAAAATGGAGCGCTTTTCAATGAACCTTAAATAAGCCCAAGAAGCTAATACAAAAGTGAATAGCGCTGAAAACCACTGCAATGCCATCAAGGCATGGAAGCCTCCCTCATACTTCTGAGGATGTGCCATAAAATCCATGATTTGATTCTGAAATGTGACAATATTTTGTGTCGGAAATTCCATCAAGGCAACCACAGCAAGCAATCCAAAAAATTGACCAAAAAAGCTGCCAACCAAGAAAAATCCGAATAGACTTAAGAGGTTTGAACTTAAGCCCAACCAACGAGTTGGCCCTTGATAATAGTTTTCTTCCATAATGCTCGTAAATTTACAGAATTTTTAATGAGAATGGTAAAAATAGGAAACATCGAGTTAGGGGACTTCCCTTTGTTATTAGCACCCATGGAGGATGTGTCTGATCCACCCTTTCGTGCGGTTTGTAAAGCGAATGGTGCTGACTTGATGTATACCGAATTTATTTCTTCCGAAGGCCTCATTCGAGATGCTGCCAAAAGCGTTCAAAAATTGGATATATTCGAATATGAACGCCCAATTGGGATCCAACTTTTTGGTAGTTCCATCGAAACCATGGCCTCTTGTACCGAGATTGCCACCAAAGCCGGACCCGATTTAATTGACATCAATTACGGTTGTCCTGTTAAACAAGTCGCTTGCAAAGGCGCTGGAGCAGCCCTATTGCAAGATATTCCCAAAATGGTGGCCATGACGCAAGCCGTAGTAAAAGCCACGCATTTGCCTGTCACCGTCAAAACCCGCCTCGGCTGGGACGACTCCACAAAAAATATCGAAGATGTCGCAGAACGTCTTCAAGACATCGGAATTCAAGCCTTAACCATTCATGGACGTACCCGCGTGCAAATGTACAAAGGCGAGGCTGATTGGCGTTTGATTTCCAAAGTGAAAGAAAATCCGCGAATCAAAATTCCGATTTTTGGTAATGGAGATATCGATTCTCCCCACAAAGCATTGGAATACCGCGATAGATATGGCGTTGACGGGATTATGATCGGTCGGGCATCCATCGGATATCCCTGGATTTTTAACGAAATCAAGCATTTCTTGGCCACCGGAAATCTACTAGAACCTCCTACCCTCGAAGAACGGATTGCCGTATGTGAATCCCATTTAGACTTTTCGATTCGTTGGAAAGGTAATCACGGAGGGATCGTCGAAATGCGCCGCCACTATTCAAATTATTTCCGCGGCATGGACCATTTTAAACCATTCCGCACCAAACTCGTTACCAGTTATTCACTTGATGAAATCAAGGAAACCCTTCAAGAAATTACCCATCACTATGCCTGAGAATAAAAAACCGAGTCTCATCATCTTTTTAGCTATTCTTGGACTCGCAGTGATTTGGGGAAGTTCTTTCATCCTGGTCAAAAAAAGTTTAGCCCATTATTCAGCCCTTCAAGTAGGCGCTCTGCGCATCTGTTCCGCCAGCCTATTTTTCATCCCCATTTTTTTGAAACGTTTCAAACACATGGAGAAAAAATATACCTTATCTTTTCTCTCAGCTGGTCTAACTGGAAATCTAATCCCAGCAATCTTATTTGCCATTGCAGGCCAGCACCTTTCCAGCGCACTTTCTGGTATGCTTAATGCCTTCACCCCTCTTTTCACGCTCATCATCGGTATAGTATTCTTTGCCCAACCCTTTTTATGGAAACAAATGACGGGTATTTTAGTAGGGCTTTTGGGCTGTCTCGGTCTACTTTTTGCTGGCCAAGGCTTTAACATTGATTTCAACGTACATGCCCTTTGGGTAGTTTTAGCCACGCTATTGTATGGTATCAACATGCACATCGTAAAAACGAGACTGAGCGCATTACATCCCTTGACTTCTACAGCGGGCATCTTCATGATGATCGGCCCACTGGCACTGGGATTATTGTATTCAACAGGATTTTTCGAAATACCCTTGGATAATGAACATTTATGGGCATTCATTTCAGCGATGGCCTTGGGACTTTTCGGTTCGGCAATCGGTATGCTTGCCTTCAATCAAATCATCAAGTGGACCTCGGCAATTATAGCTAGCTCAGTAACTTACATGATTCCGATCGTAGCATTGGGGTGGGGATTTGCCGACGGTGAAGCGATTTATTTCTCGCAGGTCATCTTCATGTTTGTCCTGTTAGCGGGTATCTACTTGGTGAATAAATCAAAAGCTTGATAATTTTCTGATTACCCTCCGTTTACCAAATAACTTTTAATTAAGCAATCTACCTTCATTCATCAAATCACCCCACGATGAATGAACTCACGATGGCCCTTATTTGGAAAAATAGACGCCTAAAACAAGCGATAAAATTAAGCAACGGCGAATCCTTACACATCATTTCTCCTGGTATTGAAAATATCCATGCAGGGGCAGATTTCCAACAAGCCCGGCTGCGAATCGATGAACTGGAATGGATTGGTGCGGTAGAATTACACGTAAAATCTTCCGACTGGTTATTGCATCGACACGATACCGATAGCAGTTACGAAAATGTCATCCTGCATGTTGTATGGGAAAATGATTTAGCGATTCCCTACCAGGAGGGCTCGCCCATTCCTACGCTCTGCCTCGCTAATTGGGTAGATATGAACGAATTGAAGCCTTCATTATCAGACCAACATGCTTTGGCCTGCCACCCCTTTTTCGAGCAGGTTCCTATAGAATCCAAATCACACATGCTACAAAAAATGAGCATAGAACGACTGGAACAGAAAAGTCGTGCTATTCAACAAATCGTAGTTGATAAAAACTTCGACTGGGAAGAGGCTTTTTACATTTCACTCGCCAAAAGTTTTGGTTTTTCATTGAACGCTGAACCCATGCTGCGCTTGGCCAACAGCCTTCCGCTGAAATTAATCTTACTCTACCGTGACCGCCCATTAGGAATCGAAGCGGCCTTGTTTGGGATTGCAGGTTTGTTAGAAGACCCCATACTAGATGATTACCAATACGAGCTAAGGCGCGAATTCATTCACCTCAAAAAGAAACACCGCTGGGAAGAAAGTCACCTCAAAAAATCAGATTGGAAAATGTTGCGCCTCCGCCCTGCCAACTTCCCGCAAATCCGTATAGCGCAATTCGCGGAAATCATTCGTGCGAATTGTGCACTCATATCACTGCTACTGGAAATGCAGGAACTGAAGACCCTACGCCAATTATTTGAAATTCCTTTGGAAGGCTATTGGGCAAATCATACGCAATTTGGCAAAATAAGCGCACCCCATCATACGCAACTCGGTGCAAGCGCTTTTCAATCAATATGCATCAATACGCTCATCCCCATGCTCATGTGCTATGCGAAAGCACGAAATCAGCCACAATATGAAGAAAAAGCATGCAGGTGGTTACGTGAATTAAAAAGTGAAAACAACCACATCACCCGCATCTTTAGTGCCTATAATTTACCCTTAAAACATGCCGGAGATTCTCAAGCCTGTATTCATTGGTATCGAAATTATTGCCAACAAAAAAAATGTTTGCAATGTGCTGTCGGGCAATCCATACTTACTCCGACTTGATTACGGGACCTCGCACACCTATCCCATTTTCATTGAACGCTTCAATTTGAAAATAATAAGTCCGATCCTTGTCCATGGATTTGAAATAATATTCATTCGCACCAAATACCTGTACCGACGTATATAATTTATCCGGCGAAATACCCGAATAAACGACATAACCCGTGGCATTAGACAAATGCCCCCATTTCAACCAAGCACTTCGCTTGTCATGATCCCCACGTAAGACAAGTAAATCTTTCACAGTCGCTGGTTTTTCACCATGCCCTAAGCCAAAAACACGCAAACCACTGATGGCAAATTTCCCGGCAGCCATGTGTTTATTGGTCAATCGAATGAATCTCGCTTCAATCGGTTTAGCTAATTCCACATAATCGTGCGGGACATCGGTTTTGTTTTTTGATTTATCGACCGCGACCATCCAGCGTTTCCCATCGAGGCTATACTCAATGACGTATTGATGATAAATCCCATTCATTTTTCCTAAGAAACTGGAATCCACATCTTGATCAGCATAGTTGACCTGTATCGCCCGCACCGTTGACACCTCCCCTAAATCCGATTCAATAAACTCACCCGGATTAGCCGTTTTCGCCGACCAATACGTCTTCATTTGTTCATCCACCGCATAATTTGCCCCGTATCCCGTCAAGCTCGAAGAAACACGAACCGGTTTGTTGTAGTTCAAAAGCATCCAACCGGTGAATAAATCACGTGGATTTTCAGTGCGTTTAATGGGTATACGATGCGGATAATCACCATAAGCTGTATTCGTATACAAAATTCCATCCGCGTCAAAAGCCGTAGGCCATAAACCCAAACGACGTTCAAAACTATTTTTCACCGCAAGGGTAATCGTAGAGATGTGCCACCAATTTCCGAATTGGCCCTCGAACGTAGCCCCATGCCCAGCACCTCGGGTAAAACCGCCCGGCTTAAACGAAAATGGATTATGTGCTTGATAAGTAAATGGCCCGAAAGGCTTGTCGGCCGTATAAACGCCATCCCCATAGGATGAGAATTCCGTACCCGGCGCTCCGTATTGTAGGTAATATTTGCCTTTGTATTTATTCATCCAAGCACCCTCCATAAATGGTTTCAAGAACGTGTTATCTTGATACTCGCCAAATCGCTCCCAACCATGTAAGTCATCATGTAAGCGGATCAACTCATGCCGCTCGCCAATGGGCTGAAGTGTTTTTCGGTCAATTTCTTGCCCGTACATCGGATAAAAATTACTCGAACCATGGTATAAATAAACGCGTTTATCATCGTCTTCAAAGAAAGCAGGATCCCATGCCCCAGCTGTAAAGGCATGAACTGCCTCTTTCCAAGTATCCGTTTGAGGCTGCTGGCTATACCATAACGTAAAATTTTTTTCATAGGTAGAGCCGATGACCAACAAACTATCACCCAAAACCAAAGTCGCAGGCGCACACAGCTCATCGTAAACTTTGTGATAGGGTTGTAAAAATTTTCGCGAGATAAATTTCCAATCTACTAAGTCGTCACTCACCCAATAGCCCCACTGGTTGGTTGAAAATAAATAATATTGATTCTTAAAATAGGCAATCACAGGATCCGCAGTAGCACGATGCCGTCCTTGTTCAGAAAAATTCGGAATGGGCGTAAAACCATAATCCAAGTTCATGGGATTGCAATAGGTTTTTTGTCCCAAACTCAGGAATGAAATTCCACAAAGGAATATTACGGCTAAAACATTTTTCATAGGTAATTAGTATTAATTTTGACCAACAGTCAAAAACACGTGAACAAAGTAAACAATTTTGTAGGATTATTTTGGGCTTTTGCCATCCTGACTCTTTGGATAGCGCATTTAAGCTATGTTTTAATTAATCCCTTGGACTTTCAGTCGCCCTGGACTTATGTACATGTTTTGATTCAAACCCATTTGTACACGGGTTTATTTATTACATCACATGATGCGATTCATGGCGTGGTTTCACCGGGTAATTCGAAGTTAAATCATGGAATTGGATGGGTTTGCGCGACACTCTTCGCCTTTAATAATTATGCCGTTTTAAGGAAAAAACATCATTGGCATCATGACCATGTAAACACGGAAAAAGATCCCGACGTACATCAAGGCAACTTTTTTATTTGGTGGTTTAAATTCATGTGGCAATATGTGACTTGGCAACAAGTTCTGGCCATGGCAGTCACCTACAATGTGTTGAAGCTATGGCTACCTATGGAAAACTTGATTGTTTATTGGGAAGTTCCAGCCATCATGAGCACCTTACAATTATTCTATTTCGGGACCTATCTACCACACCGAGGTGAGCATGATCCGACAAATAAAACGCAATCAAGAAGCCAAAAGCGGAACCACATTTGGGCCTTTATTTCCTGCTACTTTTTCGGTTATCATTATGAGCATCATGCACATCCCTATTTAGCTTGGTGGAAATTGCCTGAAGCCAAAGATTATGTGCCCGAAAGGTGAACAAGAAGCCGATTAATTTTCTAAATTTGCAGCGCATAAATCTCAACAACACATGAAAGACACCAAATACAAACGTATCCTTTTAAAACTTTCAGGTGAGGCATTGTCGACCAGAGACGAGGTTATTGACCCCGTCATTTTAGGCCAATATGCTGCCGAAATCAAAAAAGTACATGATTTAGGTGTTGAAGTTGCCATTGTAATCGGCGGGGGAAATATCTTCCGTGGCGCCAGTGCTGCGAAAGCAGGCATCGATCGCGTTCAAGGAGATTACATGGGTATGTTGGCTACGGTTATTAATGGCATGGCGGTTCAAGCTGCGCTTGAAAAACAAGGCTTGTATACACGCATGATGACTGCATTAAAAGTGGAAGCGGTATGCGAACCCTTTATCCGTCGCAGAGCGATTCGTCACTTGGAAAAAGGACGTATCGTAATTTTTGGCGCAGGTACGGGTAACCCCTATTTTACCACCGATTCAACCGCCTCTTTACGTGCCATTGAAGTAGAAGCAGATGTAGTTTTGAAAGGAACTCGGGTTGATGGTGTTTACACGGCTGACCCAGAAAAAGATCCTACTGCTACTCGGTTTACGCACTTAAGCTTTTCGGATGCGATACAAAAAGGCTTAAAAATTATGGATACCACGGCTTTTACCTTATGCCAAGAAAATAAATTACCGATTATCGTTTTTGATATGAACAAGGAAGGCAATTTGGCAGATCTTGTTTCGGGAGAAGATGTAGGAACATTAATTAGCTAATACCCAATGGAAGAAATTGAATTTTATATCGATGCGACCCAAGAAACCATGGAGGGCGCCATCAAACACTTAAACATTGAATTATCAAAGATTCGCGCTGGTAAAGCAAGTACATCCATGTTGGATGGTTTGATGATTGATTATTACGGCATGGCTACCCCAATCTCAAGCGCAGCGTCCATTACAACCCCCGATGCGCGTACGATTGCTATCAAACCTTTTGAAAAAGGAATTTTTGGCGAAATTGAGAAAGCGATTCGCAATTCAAACTTGGGCTTAAATCCTATGAATGATGGCGAGTTGATTCGATTAGCCATTCCCCCATTAACAGAAGAGCGTCGTCGTGATTTGGTAAAACGTGTGAAGCAGGAAATTGAAGTCGCCAAAATCAATATTCGCAATGCCCGTCAAGACGGAAATAACAGCATCAAAAAACTAAAAGGCGACGGTGTTTCGGAAGATGAAATCAAAACAGCTGAAGATAAAATCCAAAAGCTGACCGATAACTTTATCGCTAAAATTGATCAGATTTTTACCGAAAAGGAAAAAGATATCATGGTGGTTTAATCACCTATTTGAAGGCCTGGTGGAAACACCAGGCTTTTTTATTTAATGTTGGCAAGCCCAACTTCATACCCTACCTCCAACATCCTTCGAATATCCAATTTGGTAAAATGCTGTATATCGATGGTAATGGGTTGTAATGGCCGAATAGACTCAATGTCAACCCGGTGAAAACCTTGATAAGGCCCATCCATTACTACCGTGCCATCCGCAGGTAGCGAATTATTTATTAAAAAAGTTTCTCGCAAATCCGCATTTAAAATCTCATTAACAGCAATATCCATCACGCGATCAACGAGGGCCAACAAATCCCCTGAATCAAAATACCCACCTTCGATAGCTTCAGGATGACAACTCACACAAACGATGTGCTTACCTCCATCATCTAAGGCTTTTCTTACCGGCGTCACATCGCGCAAGCCACCATCCAAATAACTGCGACGCTCGTCCCCGCCTATTTTCACAACCGGCATCAGAATAGGAACCGCTGAAGAGGCCAACAAATAATCCATGAAATTCGACACACTCGGATCCACGTAGTGAATGCGCCCTTCCATGATGTTAACAGCTCCAATCTGTAAACTCACAGGACTCGCTTGTAAGTTCCGAATCGATAAGACATCTTGAATAAGTTCACGCAAAGGTTCCATGGAAACCAACCCACGAAAATTTTTAGTTAATGCCGTCCATCCGAGCTCAAAAATGGATAAAGGCCTAGATAAACATTCCGGGTTTGTAATACGCGTTTCCCAAAAATCCCACAAATCATTGGCAGCCTGTTGGAAAGAAATCGTTTGTCCGACCAACTGCTGTTGGCCGAGCGCGTTAACTAAAAATGCGGCATTTAAACTTCCGGCAGAAATACCGTAAATAACATCAGGTTGGAAACCTTTTTCGGCTAATGCCTTGATGACACCGGCTTGAAATGCCCCTTTGACAGAGCCTCCAGCTAAGACCAACATGTTACTCATAAATTTCGCATTATTTAATTTGGAGGACTAAATTATCCCAAAATGTGATTAAATTTACACAATTTACAAATGTGCAGAACACGCACACAAACTTAATTCTATGTCCATTTCGCTTTCATCTATTCAGGCGCCCATTGCGGAACCCATGAAAGCATTTGAAGGGAAATTCAGGCAGTTCATGAAAACCAAAGTCATGCTGCTGGACACAATCATGAATTACATTGTCCAGCGTAAGGGCAAGCAAATGCGTCCCATGTTTGTTTTCTTGACAGCGGGCTGTGTAGGTGAAATTACCGAAAAAACATACCGCGGTGCGGCGCTAATTGAATTACTCCATACCGCTACCTTAGTCCATGACGATGTGGTAGATGAATCCGATTACCGAAGA
The DNA here is from genome assembly GCF_044342065.1 of Aquirufa sp. Taxonomy (GTDB): domain Bacteria; phylum Bacteroidota; class Bacteroidia; order Cytophagales; family Spirosomataceae; genus Aquirufa. The sequence goes on from NZ_JBIIQN010000002.1 coordinate 60,497, forward strand.
GGCTTTTTCTCCATCAATGCCATATGGAAAAATAAAATTGCCGTGCTTGTAGGGGATTACCTCTTATCCAAAGGCCTGTTACTTTCCGTCGACCATAAAGATTTCGATTTATTAACCTCTGTATCCACGGCGGTGCGCGAAATGGCGGAGGGCGAATTACTTCAGATAGAAAAAGCTAGAAAACTGGATATCACAGAAGATGTGTATTTTGATATTATCCGCAAAAAAACAGCAACCTTAATTGCCGCTTGTTGTGCTGTAGGCGTTCAATCAACGGACGCCGATTCAAAATACATTGAAATGGCACATCAATTTGGGGAGAAAGTGGGCATTGCCTTTCAAATTAAAGATGATTTATTTGACTACGGAGATGCTGAAATAGGGAAACCCTTAGGAATAGATATCAAAGAGAAGAAAATGACTTTGCCCTTAATCTATGCCCTACAAAATACAACGAGATCATTGAGAAAACAGATGATTAAAACCATCAAAAATGATTCAGACAACCCAGTCAAGGTTAGAGAAGTTATCCAATTTGTAAAGTCAACAGGTGGTATTTCCTATGCAACTCAACGCATGCAAGAATTTGCCCAAGAAGCCCGTAACATACTACTGCAATTTCCCGAATCAACGTATCGAGATTCTCTAGGAGATTTACTATCCTACACCATCGAAAGACAGAAATAAATAAAAAATTTATTTGCTCAAAAATAAAAAAGGAGACCACAATCGGGTCTCCTTTTTTGATTAATCTATTTAGAAATAGCTTAGCGCGGGCCTCCGAAGCCTCCGCCTCCGCCACCCATACGCATGCCTGGCATACCCATCGGTGCAGGAGATGCTGGAGCGGCATCGCCACCTCCATCGCTTTTTGTATCGTCGTTATTCACCGACTTCTTCTTCTTCGTTGGGCCGAAGCTCATCTTTCCAATTCGGTATGTGAAATTAATTTTAAAGTTCATGTTGCGTAACGTATTCTTCGACTGCTGATCGATCGTAGGCGTCTTGGTTTCGCTACGAATGACAAAACCATTCGGTGTGAAGAAATTCTCCGCGCCAAAACCTAAACTTCCTTTTTTGTTTTTAAAGTCTTTTCTAAAGCCTAAGCTGTAAATTCCAAAACCTCCTTGTGATCCTTGCAACTGAATTTGATTCACACGGTAGAAAGAGAAGATTTGTGCCGCCCAACCATTACCGATGGTATAGTTACCAAAAACACGGAAATTTGATTGCAATCCTTCGTTACGTGCCGACAACATTTTATCGGAAACATTATTAGCCAATACCATGTAGGATAGATCTCCTCCTCCACCTAACATCAATTTATTAGACAAATTGATGTTTAAGTTAATATTCATTCCATACGCATCCTCGCTACCAATGTTCATGGCCGTAGTTTTCAAGGTATCTCCAAAAACTTGGCGAATATTGCTAATCGCTCCCGTCGTATTACGCATGAAGAATGACGTAGAAATATACGTTTGCTTGATGAATTTACTATAGGAAACTTCGTAGTTATTCGTAAACTCAGGCTCCAAGTTTGGGTTTCCTTGGGAAATATTCAATGGATTAGTCGCATTGATGTTTGGATTCAAATTTTGAATACCTGGTCGCTGAAGACGGCGGTTATAACTAAATCTCCACGTGCCCGACTTGAATGACTTGGACATGTTGAAACTTGGAACTAATACGCCATAAGGAGGAATGACCGTATTTTGACCTTCATTTTTCAAGAAGCTCGCCGTAATATCCGTTTGCTCGAAACGAGCTCCTGCCTTGATGCTCCATTTATTTTTGGTCGTCAAAGTATAAGAAGAATATACAGACCAGATACTTTGGTTATAATCAAATACGTTACTTGGAAGAATCAAGTTATTGACAGGCGTGTAAATGCCCTTCTTATCTCCTTCAAAGGAAGCATAATCCGAAGTCACATCACGCGAGATGGCCTTTGCGCCAAATTCAATCATCGACATCTTGTTAATTGGCGTTTGGTAATCCATCTGAATTGTCGCCTCTTGATTATACGAATCATTCACGTTTTTAAATGAGCTCATGATTTCACTCATGGTTGAAGTTGTATTCAAAATCAAATTGTAAAAATCATTTGTCCGGTTGTTTCGACTAAACATCGTCAAGACAGAAAATTCTTTTTGAGCTTTCGCAAAAGTCTTTGTGTAATCAATGTTTATATCAACGTTGGCTGATTCATCCAAGGCATTGGTATTACGTAAACTAAACAACTTGTCGTTACGAATTTGCGATAAGCCATCTTGCCAGTTGGTTCCATTACGCAAACCAAAACGCACACTTGATGTTACAGAATTATACTTGTTGATGTCCCAATCAAAACCCAACTGGTAATTGCCGAAAATACCTTCACGGCGTGTTTCGGCTGTTTGAATATTGGTATTACGAATTCCACCTGCTGCCTCGGTGATTTGTGTACTTTCAAACTTTCCGTTTACATTGTATTCCGAACGTCCGAAACCTCCCAAAGAAAGACCCCAGTTTTTATTTCTAAAGTTTCCGTTCAATGATAAATTGGACCCTCGTAAACCTACGCTTGAATCTAAATTCAAGGTTAGGCCTTGTAAGGTATTTTTCTTTGTTACAATGTTAATGATACCTGCAGAACCTTCCGCATCATAGCGTGCAGATGGCGAGGTAATTACTTCCACCGTCTTAATCATGTCGGCAGGAATTTGTCTTAAAGCATCTGAAAGACTAGATGCCATAATGGTAGACGGCTTGTTGTTAATTAACACCTTCACATTAGTCGAACCGCGCAAAGATGGATTACCATCTAAATCCACAGATAACATAGGTACTTTTTTCAATACATCCGTTGCATCACCACCGCGATTTGTCGCATCTTTTTCTGCGTTATACACCGTACGGTCTACGCGTTCTTCAATCAGCGCGCGCTGACCCTCAACAGTTACCTCAGCCAACATCTTCGCGCTTGAAGGTAATTTAATCACACCTAAATCTTGATCATCATTCTTAGAGTTCACCGAAACAAATAAAGTTTTGCTTTCGTAACCAATAAATGAAATCACAATTTTATAATCACCTTGTGCAACTTTGTTTAAAACAAACTTTCCAACCAAATCCGCAGATGCGCCATCAACTGGACGATTAGTTGCTTTGTTAATTAAGGCTACCGAAGCGAATTCAACCGGTTTTGTGTCTGTAGAATCCAGGACATAACCGATAATCTTAGCTGACCCCTTGGGAGTTGCTTGTGCAGTTCCTGGAATAACTACTTCTTTCTTAGGCGCTGCACCGAAACCGCCCATTCCACCAGGAATCTGCGAAACTGCAGAAAAGGACAAGAGCATCAATGCCAATAGCGTGATATTTTTTTTCATTGTTTGTAGTTTAAAATCGTATTTTACAATTGCAAAATTCGTACATTAATAATTAAGGCCTTTTTTTTTGCGACCAAAAAGGATAATTTGTTGCCCAATATGATAATTCAAGTTCAAAGCCCAAGATTAACCTTAATCCCGCTTACAAATCAACACTTGCAAGTCTGGAAAAAATCAGGGCGCAAAGATTTGGAAATAATGCTGGAACTAAAACATAACCATTGGAAACTAGGATTGTTTTATGAACAAGAAATGCTTCAAGCATTGCATGATTACTGGATTCCTCAAACCGCTAAATTTCCATTGGACTACTATTGGTACACAAATTGGGAAATCATTCTCAATTCTGCGTCCTGCTCTGTAGGGGGAATTGGCTTTGCAGGACTTCCTGACAATAACGGAAAAACAGAACTAGGCTATGCCATCGATCAGAAATTTGAAGGTCAAGGAATAGCAACAGAAGCAGTAGGAGCAATAATTGATTGGGCCTTCCAAGATGAAGGTTTAAAAATCATCCAAGCCGAAACACCCACAGACAACGTATCATCGCAACGGGTATTGATAAAAAATCAATTCAACTATACGGGGGAGAAAAAACTGGAGCTCGAAACACCTATGCAAGTTTTAACCTGGGAACGACTTCGATAAATTTCATTTATCTCGTAAAAATGGTAATTTTACCGAATTGCCAATGTTATAAGGTCTAAAAGCCACCCATTTATATGCAGCATTTTACTTCCGTTAAAGACGCCTACAACATCGACAAACTCGTTAGTGAGGCCTTGTTGATGAAAAAAATGCCTTATGCAGATAAGCATTTGGGGAAGAACAAAACCATGGGGCTTTTATTCTTTAACTCCAGTTTACGTACGCGTTTATCTACGCAAAAAGCTGCCCAAAACCTCGGAATGGAAGTTATGGTCATGAATGTGGGTACAGACGGCTGGCAATTGGAGATGAATGAAGGTGTCATCATGAACGGCGATAAGGCAGAACATGTCATGGAAGCTGCGGCGGTGATTGGCCAATATTGCGATATCGTAGGCGTTCGGAGTTTTCCGGGCTTAGTCGATCGTGAATTAGATTATTCAGAATTGGTTTTAAATCAATTTATCAAGTATACAGGAAAACCTATTATAAGTTTGGAATCGTCGACAAGACATCCGTTGCAATCACTCACGGACTTAATTACGATTACCGAAACCAAACAAGTAGACCGGCCGAAAGTGGTTTTAACATGGGCCCCACATGTCAAAGCATTGCCACAATGCGTGCCTAATTCATTTGCAGAATGGATGAACAACGCCAATGTTGATTTTACCATCGCGCATCCGAAGGGCTATGAATTAGCCCCTCAATTTGCTGGAAATGCAAAGATCTGCTACGATCCACAAGAAGCGTTTGTGGGTGCTGATTACATCTACGCAAAAAACTGGTCTTCCTATTCTGACTACGGAAAAATCCTTTCCTCTGATCCTGCCTGGACAGTCTCAAAAGCAAAGATGGATTTAACCAACAATGCTAAATTCATGCATTGCCTACCGGTTCGTCGGAATGTGGTTGTGGATGATGCGGTGATTGATTCGGAGAATTCGATCGTAATCCAACAAGCCGGAAATCGGCTTTGGGCGGCACAAGCGGTAATTAAAGAAATTCTATTAACCCAAATGCGGGTCGAAAGTCCTTATTTATTTTAGATGAAGGAGCCCTTACATATTGTCAAGATTGGCGGAAACATCATCGATGCCTCTGAGGCATTAGCTTCCTTTTTAGCCAATTTTGCTTCAATTAAAGGGCATACAGTACTCGTCCATGGTGGTGGAAAAATCGCTACATCCTTGGCAGCAGATTTGGGAATTCAAAGTCAAATGATCGACGGTCGGCGCGTCACAGATGCCGAAAGCTTACGCATTGTAACCATGGTGTATGCCGGCTGGATCAATAAATCCATCGTAGCTTCTTTGCAAGCGCTCCAGTGCAACGCAATCGGATTAGCTGGTCCAGATGGCGGATTTGTCATTTCGAAAAAAAGAAATCCAGTGCCTATTGATTATGGGTTTGTAGGAGATATTGAACATGTCAATGCATCGGATTTAGCTGGTTTGATCAACACTGGATTAAGTCCCGTTTTTGCACCGATCACAGCCGATGTTTCAGGTCAATTATTAAATACCAATGCAGATACAATGGCACAAGCTTTGGCCATTGCCTTGGGCGCACATTTCGATGTAACGCTTACGTATTGCTTTGAAAAGCAAGGTGTTTTAAGGGATCCCTCGGACGACACTTCGGTGATTTCGCAGATTAATCAGGCAAATTTTACGCAATTAAAGGCAGATGGTATCGTATCAGCAGGTATGATTCCCAAACTCGAAAATGCATTAAAAGCCATTGACAAAGGGGTTCAAACCGTACGTCTTTGCCACGCAGATTTTGTTTCACAGCCCCTCAAAGGCACGTTAATTCAAGCCTAGATGTATACGGAAGAACAATTTCTTGATGCTCAAAACCTGTTGGCCCAGCTTCTCGCCTGCCCTTCTTTCAGTCGGGAAGAACAAGGAACGGCTGCCATTATTCAGGAATTTTTAGCTGCCAGAAATATTTCATTTCATACGTTAGGCCATAATGTGTGGGCGAAGAACTTGTTATTCGACGCAGCCAAGCCTACCATTTTGTTAAATTCCCATCACGATACCGTGAAGCCGAATGCCTCTTGGTCCTACGAACCCTTTGCGGCGACCATCCAAGATGGGAAAATGTTCGGGCTCGGAAGTAATGATGCAGGAGCTAGTTTAGTGTGCTTAATCAGTGTTTTTTGTGCATTTTTCGACCGAGAGCTGCCATTTAACCTGGTGTTAGCGGCGACAGCTGAGGAAGAAATTTCAGGTAAAGGGGGAATTGAATCCGTGTTAGGCTCAGCCGATTTTCCGGTGATTTCGTGGGCGATTGTGGGGGAACCGACGGATTGCCAACTGGCCATTGCGGAAAAAGGATTGATGGTGATAGATGCAGAGGTAAAAGGTCTCGCGGGTCATGCCGCTAGAAACGAGGGAGTAAATGCGATATACCTCGCATTAGAAGATATTAGCAAAATTAAGGCATTTGAATTTCCAGAGGTCTCAAAGGTACTCGGACCTGTAAAATGCACTGTTTCGGTGATTAATGCGGGAAAACAGCATAATGTGGTACCAGACGTATGTCACTATACGATAGACTGTCGGGTCAATGAATGTTATTCGCTCGAGCAGGTACTCGAGATTTTGCGTGGCTTGGTACAAGCGGAATTAACGCCGCGGAGTACCCGGTTACAATCGAGTAAAATTCCGGATGGACATCCGGTGCTTGCTGCGGCCACTGCATTGGGCTTGAAGACCTTTGGATCACCTACCCTATCTGATCAAGCATTAATGCAATTCCCATCGGTGAAAATTGGTCCGGGGCATTCAGGCAGAAGCCATACGGCAGATGAATTTATATATTTGGAAGAACTGAAACAGGGTATTCAAACCTATCAGAACATAGTATCACAATTAATCTAATACGATCGTGGCAAAACTTTGGCAAAAAGACAATCAAAAAACAGACGCAATCATTGAGCAATTCACGATTGGGAATGACCCTGTTTACGATTTGCAGCTGGCGCGCTACGATGTTATGGGTTCGCTTGCGCACATAACCATGCTCGAGCATGTGGGCCTATTGCCTTCCGCAGAATTAGAGCCACTTTGTGTGGAATTAAAAAATATTCTAAACACGATCGAGGATGGAACCTTCGTCATCGAAGACAGCATGGAAGATGTCCATTCCCAAATCGAATATTTACTGACTCAAAAACTCGGCGATTTAGGAAAGAAAATTCACGCGGGCCGTTCTCGGAACGACCAGGTTTTAGTGGATTTGAAATTATTCATGCGCGCTGAAATCATGGAAATCGCTGACGCGGTGGAAGATTTATTTAATCTTTTAGTGACCAAAAGCGAGGCACATAAAAACGATTTATTGCCCGGTTATACGCATTTACAAATCGCCATGCCCTCTTCGTTTGGATTGTGGTTCGGCGCATACGCAGAGTGTTTAGTCGAAGACGCAGAATTGTTGGAGGCCGCATTTCGGTTGGCCAATAAAAATCCATTAGGTTCAGGCGCCGGTTATGGCTCTTCGTTTCCACTAGACCGGAAATTAACGACCGTATTATTGGGCTTTGAGGCGCCACATGTGAATGTGGTCAATGCCCAAATGTCGCGTGGCAAAACGGAATTTTATGTACTCAACGCCATCAGCCAAATCGCGACGACGCTTAGTCGGCTTGCCATGGACGTCTGCTTATATAATTCGCAAAACTTTGGCTTTATTGAATTACCAAGTTCTTTGACAACGGGAAGTTCGATTATGCCGCACAAAAAGAATCCGGATGTCGCTGAATTGCTACGTGGTAAAGCGAATAAATTAAAAGCTGCTCCAAACCAATTGCAATTGCTGATGAGCAATTTACCATCGGGGTATCACCGGGAATTCCAGTTGACCAAAGAAATCTTAATGCCAGCGATTGACGAAATCAAAGATTGCTTGGAAATCACGCATTACATGGTCACGCACATGAACGTGAAAGCTGATCTATTGAAAGATTCAACATACGATTTACTGTTCTCGGTAGAAGAGGTGAATAAATTAGTCGTTGCTGGAATGCCTTTCCGGGAAGCTTATGTGCAAGTAGGCAAAATGATTGAAGCGGGTGAATTCAAGGGCAGCAGTCGTGAAATCAATCACACGCATTTAGGGAGTATTGGAAATTTAGGTTTGGCGGAAATTCAAGCTCAAAAAGACTTGGTTTGGAGTCGTTTTGGCTTCGAAAAAGTGGAAGATGCAATTGACGATTTATTGAGCTAATTGCTGCGCCAATAATTTCTGCATATACTTTCCTAGAATATCGAATTCTAAATTCACCCGATCACCTACCTGCATTTGATGGAAAATGGTATGTTCATACGTGTAGGGAATAATCGCCACGGAGAAGGTATTCAAGCCAGATTCAACCACCGTCAATGATGTCCCATTGACACAAATCGAGCCTTTTTCAACCGTCACATGGCCTGCAGGATATTGAAAATGGTATTCCCATGATCCATCATGCGTTTTTATGGACGTACAGACTCCAGTCAAATCCACATGTCCTTGCACGATATGTCCGTCAAAGCGACCGTTTGCCGGCATGCAGCGTTCTAGATTTACCTTTTGGCCAAGGGCCAAATCTCCCAAATTCGTTTTTTGAAGGGTTTCTTGAATCGCGGTTACGCGGTATTGGGGTGATTTAATTTCGACCACGGTGAGGCAAATGCCGTTGTGGGCCACCGACTGGTCTACTTTCAGTTCATCTGTAAAAGGAGAAGAAAACCAAAAATCAACATTCGTTCCTTGCGCGTGTTTGCTTTCCAAAACGCCCATCGATTCCACAATACCTGTAAACATGTAATTTATTTTATATTTTTACGAACCCAAATTTACAAGCATTCCTATGAAATTCAATCGCTGGTTTCTGATTCTCTTTGTTATTGTAGCTACACTGATTTATTTCAGTCTTCCCAAACAAACTAAAATACCGGCAAAAACGACCGAGGATTCATTAAAAACCGTTGAAAGTCGACTGACAAAAGACGAAAAACTCAAGACGGATGAGGAATCCCCGATTACCGACCGAGCAAATTTTAAAGGCTTATCCTATTTTCCTTATTCACCCAATTGGGTTATTCCATTTGAAGTCGAGCGAAATGAGAAGGTAGAACGCGTAGGTTTGCAAATGACCGATGGAACGAGTGATACGCTTTTGGTATTTGGTAAAGCACATGGTGAGATAGCAGGCGTGCATGTTGATTTAATCTTGTACCAACATGATACGGGCGATTTTTTTATTCCCTTTAAAGACAAAACCGCCCCCACAGAAACCTATGGAGGCGGTCGGTATTTGGAGTTACCCCTAACTAATTTAAAAGACAATCAATTAATTCTTGATTTCAATCAGGCTTATTTCCCATTCTGTGCCTACAATAAGAGCTTTGCTTGCCCTATTCCACCCAAGGAAAATCAGCTGACTATTCGAATACCCGCTGGAGAAAAAAATCCCTAATCCACTCTACGAACGGTAGAAGCACCACTTAAATCCTTGGAAATATTCAATGGATTTCCTCGGTAGGTAATTTTCGAAGCACCAGAAGCTTCAACGCGCAAGGACTTTTGGACATTCAATTCCACATGGCTAGCACCGCTTGCATCCACATCCACATCGCGTGCTACCATTTCATTTAAATCAATGTGACTTGCACCAGATAAATCGATGGATAATTTTAACACCTGGCCTTTCATTTCAATTTTTGATGCGCCTGATAAATCAAGTGTTAGCTTGTCGGCAACAAGCTTGGTTGTACTCATTTTTGCTGCGCCACTGCAATGCAAAGTCATTTCCTCTTCATCTGTAAATCCTTCCAACGTAACTTTTGAGGCACCATTAAATTCTGCATCGCGCAAACGTGGCATGGTGATATTTAAGATAACTTTATTTTTTTCATTACTCCATGTTATCCAATTTGACCATTTCATTTCATCAATGGTAACTTCTAATTTGGATCCTACAACTTCCACCTCTACATCTTCTAGTCGTGATGACGGCCCTGTGGCCGAAATGGAATAGGTATTTCCTTTAAATATATGTACTTCAAATTCATTTCCTATTTCAAGGGAATTGAAATTACCAACTTTATATTTTTTAGTGGTTAGGTCGGCAGAGGCCGAAGTTTGTATTGAGATTCCTAGGAAAAGAAAACAGACAAAGGTGGTTACGATATTTTTCATACGATTGATTAATTGATAATGCGAACAAGATGCAAGTCTTATGAAAAGCGTTGCATGTACTGAACATTTCATTTTTTATTTAATGAAACTTGAAGTTTTGAATTTGGCAAATAGGTTAAATTTGCGCGTTCCCCCTTTTTCCCTTTCAACGTTTTTATGACATTCAATTCCATTTTTGCTTGATTTGCAACTGAAATACGCGCGTCATCTGTTTTCCAATTCGTAGCTAATAACTCAGACGAATCCATGGCTGCAGCAGCTAACACCTTCGAATTACCGGTTAAAGTCAAACTATGAAAATCATGTAAAATGACATCCAGTGAAGGTAGATCAAACCCTTTAATTTCAGTTCGGCCATTTCCCGCTAAATCAACTTTGCTTACGTTGGGGCATTCAATGGTCACCGTCATTCCATCTGGGATATCATTTAATACCAAAGCCCCATTGCTTACGGACGTTAATCGGCCAAAATCGGCCGTTGCCTCTGCCGACTGGTAGGAAACCTTATATTCTTTTCCTTTCACAATGGTGATGGCAGCGGTTCCGCAGCGCTTTAGTTCGACTAAACTAAACGGCTCAACCGTTTTTGAAATCGAAAAATTCCCAGTTGGAGCTGATGGTGTCTCATCAACATCGGCAGAATCATCATTTGAACCGTCAATTGATTCTTCTGCTTGCTTCAGATTACGATTTAGGCAAATCAAGCCTTTGTCCATGGAGAATGTCCAGGTAGAACCAACAAACAAATCGCCCTCATCCTCATTAAAATAACCCACATCCAACATATTCTCTATGAACTGTCCAAATTCACGTGTCATCCCAAACGTTACACCGTATGGAATCAAGACCTTCACACGCATGCGTTGATTGCGAAATTTTACATTTTTCAGTCCAAAATGGCTATCCAGTACGACCTTTTTGCCTTGAATAGCATAGGCATATTTAATCGCGCGCGCATTGGTTTCTGCTTCTGCCCGTGTGCGGCCATTGGATTTAGCAAATTGAATAATTTGGATCGTTTTCCCGTCATAGCCCTCCAGCGTAATTTGAGCACGTGAAAATCCACCTCGATTGAAATCATGTTCTTCATCTTCGTCCAACAATTCATCCGTGATGATGTTATTCCCAAGAAGCTTTTCCCACATATGCTCATTTGATTCCCGTTTCACATCGAACACGTAGGCCGAATCTGCGGTAATTTCCTTCGTTTGATTCAGGGTTGCGGTCCGCTGGAAGTTGCGACCGACTAAACTAATCGCAGAAAATAAACCGATCCAACCAAAAATAGCAATGGTCGTCGATGTATAGGAGTATATTTTATTGGTCAATTTACGATTCATCAATAAGGACAATCCGCCAATACCAATGCCAATAATCATGGGAACCACTGCCGCGTATACCGCCCAAATTGCCCAGGCTGGTAAGTCTTGCGCTAATAAATAAAAAGGAATTCCAGTTTCTCCGAAATTAAGACCAACTAAACCATGATCCATACCTGAAATCCCAGACGTCGTAGCTACGACCAATGCCACGGCAAAGGCGATCGAAATGATGAGTAACAAAATACCTACTAGGTATTGCACAAACCATTTAATCCCCATCAAAACGGGCTTAAATGCCGTAAAAATAGTGGCCAAGGTACGGAAGGGGAAAAGTAATGCACGCGTTAAGGGCTTTTCCTCAGCAGAACCGGGTTGAAAAGTTTCCTTGATATTTTTTTCAATATTCTCCAGGGTAATAGGTTCCCCCGTCATCGCCATTTTATCGGTCACTGATTTTGCCTTCGGCGTGATAGCCATAATGATGATGTAGGCAACAGCTCCCGAGCCAAAAAAGAACAAAGAGATCACCGCTAATACACGTAATAAACCTACATCCCAGCCGGTATATGCGGAGATTCCGGCCATGACACCACCAACTACTTCATTCTCCGGATCGCGGTAAAACTTGCGGTATGATTTGTTGGTTTCAGGCGTATACTCACCCGGAATGGCGATCCAGCAAGCTATATATACCCAGAAAACTAGATTTGCTGCATGCAATATTGGAAATAGACCGAATAGGCCAACGATCAAAATCAATCGAACCCAGATGGGATCAATTTCAAAATAATTTGCAATGCCGGATGCGACCCCGCCAATTTGTGTATTGGTCAAATCGCGGCGGAAAACTTTTTTCGCTCCCGACTCAGCTGAACTGGTATGCGTTTGCTCTTGTGTTCCTTCTTCTGATTCAATTTCTTTGAAATCAGCTACGGTTCCCAGCGAGGCAATTAACGCATCTACGTGTGCTTGGGTGATTGCCTCTGTTTTTTCGGTCTCGCGGATGTTCCAAAATTTTTCTGCAATACGCGCTTCGATATCATCTACGATATCTTTGGCACCTTCGAAATTTTTAAAATAGGCATGGATGGATTTTAAATACGCATCCAATGTTGCGAAAGCATCTTCTTCGATGTGAAATACAATGCCTGCTATATTAATTGATAACGTCTTTTTCATGTCTGAAAATTTTAAACTTGAGGAGTTTGTGGGTGAATAATTTGGGAAACAGAGGCATGCAAATCATCCCAAGTCCCATGAAGCTCAGCTAAAAAGGTAACACCCTTTTCAGTCAAAACGTAATACTTACGTGGCGGACCTGAAACAGACTCCACCCATTTGTAGTCGAGAAATCCCGCATTTTTTAGTCGGGTGAGCAAAGGATACAAGGTCCCTTCCACCACCATAATTTGAGCAGATGTCAATTCAGTTAGCATCGTAGACGCGTAAACCTCACCCCTCGAAATAATTTGCAGAATACAGAATTCTAAGATCCCTTTCCGCATCTGCACCTTGGTATTTTCAATATCCATCGGTTTATTTTTTATTTATTTGATAGGACAAATGTATAAAAGGTACTATGTAATACAAAGTACCTTAGAAAAATATTTTTTGATTTATGGATAAACGGTGAGTAATTTGTGAGGAATGGCTTACTAAGCTTATGCCCCTATGAAAATCTTATCCAAAGAAGTTGCCTTACCGCTGGCCTTTTACAACCGAGATACGTGGTTGAAGGTTGCATTCTTTGCTGTTTGTGTCTTTATGGCAGGCTTCTCACTCTATTTCACAGATGGGTTGGTTTCCAAATTAGAAGAGCGAGAAAAACAACAAATCGAATTATATGCAGAAACCATTCGGTATGTAATGACGAGTGATGAGAATGCCGACATCAATTTCTTCTTTGAGCGAATCAAAAAAATCAATGAAAATAATACGATTCCAGTCATTTGGAAAGATGGAAGTGGTCACCTCAATTCCATAAATATCACCATTCCAGACGCGATTGACGTGGAGGAGAAACAAGTATTTCTCCAGGCAAAACTTAAAGAAATTATCGCTGAAAACAATAAACCCATCGAAATGGATATGGGTTTCCAAAAAGAATACATCTATTATGGAAATTCTAAATTGTTGAAATTATTGCGCTATTATCCGCTTTCGCAGCTTTTGGTCGTATTGATTGTAGGCTTCCTTGGCTACATCTTTTTCTCCTACTCCCGACGCGCAGAACAAAATCGTGTGTGGGTAGGATTAGCAAAAGAAACAGCTCACCAACTAGGCACACCGCTCTCATCGCTTACTGCTTGGGTTGAAATCTTACGAAACGAACCGAGCATAAATCCGGAAATCGTTGTGGAATTGAGTAAAGATATCCAACGCCTTGAAACCATAACTACTCGATTCTCTAATATAGGTTCTACGCCAATTTTAAATGAGGAGGATTTAGAGGATCTAATTTTCAGTTTCATCAACTATTTGAAAATTCGCATATCAACAAAAGTGCACATTCAAATCAAATCATCGCTTGCACCTGGTCAATTAGCTAACGTAAATAAATACTTATTTGAGTGGGTTATTGAAAATATCTGTAAAAATGCGGTTGATGCCATGAGTGGAACAGGGAATATGTTGATCTACTTACACGAGGGAAAAAACAACATGATACACATCGATATCTCAGATACAGGCAAAGGTATCATTACGGCTAACATGTCTAAAATATTCAACCCGGGATATAGTACAAAAAAAAGAGGTTGGGGCTTGGGTTTGACATTAGCTAAACGGATTGTAGAAAACTACCATGAAGGAAAACTAACACTTAAATCTACTGAACTTAATAAAGGTAGCACCTTCCGTATTTCGCTCCCTAAACCTGTATAAGAAGATCACATGAACACCACCAACTTGGTCTTCGGATCCGCTTTAATCATTATTGGAATTGGTTATTTGTTGAAAAGTTTTAAATTCATTGAAACAAAAGACGCTAAATCCCTCTCCAAATTCCTAATGCATACGACCTTCCCGGCATTGATTTTCACGACGATGCTCAAGGTTGAATTGACTGCTGCTCTAGGTTGGCTCCCATTAATTGCCATGCTTTTTGGCTTTTTATCTTCCTTTATTGGCTTTCTTATCTTCAAAAACGAAGAACCTAAAAATAGAGGAATCCTTACCATGGGGTCAGCAGGCTGGAACCTAGGATTGTTCGCCTACCCTTTAATTGAAGGCATTTGGGGATGGGAAGGTCTAACGTATGCCATCATGTTTGATCTAGGAAATTCAGTCATCAACTTCATGGTGAATTATGGAATGGGTACCTATTTAGCAGGAAACCATGGAAATAAAAACCCTATCCAGCATGTGATTAAGAAGATTTTTACACTTCCTCCATTTCAAGCTATGTTGATAGGTTTAGCATTCAATATTTTCCAAATCCCAGTTTTACCATTAGCCATGGATATCGTTGAAACAATTGCTAAAGGAAATAAACCGATGGTATTGCTCTTGATGGGAATATATTTTAGCGTTCGACTTCCTAAGGCAGCCTTTGCTAAAGTATTTCAGCTACTAGGCCTACGCTATGTGTTAGGTTTAAGTATTGGAATGCTATTATACTATACTGTACCCTTTGAATTTCAGTACCGAAACATGTTATTGATATGCTTGATTTTGCCAGCAGGAATGACACTAATCACCTATTCGGATGAATTAAATTTTGACACAGGTATCGCTGCAGCCATAGTCAATTTTTCGATGCTTATTAGCTTTATCATCATGTGGACCTTAGTGGGGATTTTCAATATGGCACCCCATTAAACCAAATAAATTTGGTATTTTTGCGTAAACAATTTACCAATCACCCGCGTTAGGTCTTGGAAAATCAATCAACGCTATGGTAGTTCCCTATAAAAATCAAAATAAAGGTAAAAAAGAGCAAGTCGCAGACATGTTCAACTCCATTTCACACAAATATGATTTTTTGAATCATTTATTAAGCGGTGGTATTGATATAATTTGGCGGAGAAAAGCAATCAAATTACTCCAGAATAAAGGCATTAAGAAAGTACTCGATATTGCCACCGGAACAGGTGATTTTGCCATCGAAGCACTTAAATTAAATCCAGATAAAATTGTTGGTGTTGATATTTCGGAAGGCATGTTGGCCTTCGGAAAAGAGAAAATCAAAAAAATGGGTTTGGAAGACAAAATCACCCTGCAAATAGGGGATTCAGAAAAACTTCCATTTTCCGACAATAGTTTTGATGCAATTACCGTTAGTTTCGGTGTACGCAACTATGAAACATTGGAAAAGGGATTAAAAGATATGTATCGGGTGTTAAAACCGGGCGGGCACTGCCTGATTTTGGAATTTTCTAATCCAAGACATTTCCCCATGAAACAAGTATACAAGTTCTATTCAAAATATTGTTTACCCTTGCTAGGTAAACTTATTTCGAAAGATCCAGCTGCATACACCTACTTGCCAGAATCGGTGGAAGCATTCCCTGATGGTCCTGATTTCATCAAAATTTATGAAACCTGTGGCTTTACAAGTACACAATGGATACCGATGACTGGAGGAATTTGTTCAATTTACCTAGGTCAAAAAGCTAAATAAGCGTGCAATACATTCGTAATATCGGTGCTATCTTATGCATAATGCTAACTTTCCAATCGTGGGGGCAGCATACCAAATACACCCGTATTTTTCATGAATACTACGATGAAAAACCCGTTCACTTTGGTTTTTTGTTCGGTTTTGCATCGACAAACTATTTTATGCAAGCTGATCAACTTGCTTTAGGCACACTTGATTCTGTCCGTTCTCCTCGCAACTTTGGATTTCAAATAGGTGGACTAGTCAATTATGCCTTTGATAAACACTGGGAACTAAAATCAGGCATAAATATCGCTTTATATGAAAGGCAAATCCAATTCAAAAGCGACGCCAATAATCCACTGTGGAGAGAATCAACTTGGTTAGAAGTTCCTGTATTACTTAAACTACGTTCTTTACGGAGAAACAATCATCGAATGTATGTGATGGGTGGGTTCAAATTTGGTATTGAGGCAAATGTAAAGAAAAAAAGTAGTGCACTAAGTGCAAATACGGCCGATTTATCCCTGGAGTATGGCATTGGTCTGGAACAATACTACCAATTCTTCAAATTTACGCCCGAACTCCGTTTTTCACATGGACTTCTAAATCTATACGTCCCACCATCCGGCACAGGTTCACCTTATTCGAAACTTAATGGCATCCGAACACATACCGTGACGCTTGTAATCAACTTCGAATAATTAAGGCAAGTTCTTTCTAGCCTTGGCAGGGTCAATGGTAACTTCTAAGGATGAAACGGCAGATACACCAAACCAGCCCGCTCCTTGAAGTTTTGAATTTGCATTCGAATTCCTAATATTGGTAGGAATATTAGCAGCAGGGCGTGAAAATAAGCCCGCATTATTCAATTCTAGACTAGCCTGTGAGTAAAAGCTGAATTGATCAAGCGATATGGAATAGAGTTCCACTTTTACTTTATCATTCGCCAAATATAACTCGGGATTTATTGACGCTCGAATAGGCAAATTAAACATCAACCCATCCGTCCCAGATACCTTCTGTAAAGCGGAATCGTAAAAAACCACAAGATTCGATGGCGAATTAAAGAGAACCCCGTTTTTGTAAAATTTAATTCGATAACAGTCCCCTTCTCCTTTTAAATCAACTCCGAAGAATCGCGCTTCAAATCCTTCCTTGGGTTTACCTTCGCCCGCTTGTCTAGGACTCGCTGTAGCCGCCTTGTAAGCAATTGAATCTATAGGAGGCACAGGATTCATTCTTGCCGAAGCAATAAACGTTTCATTGTTGGTTTTCACCGATAATTGGTAGGTTCTACCCACTTTGCCCAACTGGGGTTGTGAAGCAGATGGCTGCCACAGATAAGTACCTGGGGTTTCTTTACTCTCAACGAATATATATGAATTTGCGTTATCATCTTTCACAAGTACCTCAGCGCCTCGAATAGGAGGAACTGGACCATTATCAAAAAAGTCTTGTGATTGAGATAAAATAATTTTCTGTGGCCCAGGTAGATCTGTCAACGTGGATTCTACCACCAAATAACGGTCCGATTTAGGGCTATCTAAGGTTACTACCTCTTCACAGGAAAATAACAAAATAGAAAATAATAGGATAAAATAGCGCATGTTAAAAAGTAAAGTTATAGGTTACTGCTGGCACAAATGACCCGATAATGGATAACTGGACAGCCTCCGTTTTTGACGGGTTTGTTTCGTTAGCTTGGGTATATATCGAGAATGGATTCTTTCGATTATAGACATTATAGACCGAAAACACCCACTCTGACGAGCCTTTTCCAAACAAGGCTTTCTTATTTTTCTTGGTGGCAGAAAAATCCAAACGATGGTAATCTGGAACCCGAATGTTTCCACGAGTACCCGCAACCGTTTGTGGATAAGCTACCCCTTCATAACTGTATTTTTGGGTAGGTATCGAATAAGGAACACCGGTAATGTAAGCAAAATTGGCACCAAAAGACCACTTACTCGAAAAAGCGTATTGACCCACTAAATTCAACGTATGTGTGCGATCAAAACGATTCACATACCATTCATTATTGTTCAATCCCTCTATTAAGCGCTCTGATCTTGCCAACGTATAGCTCATCCATCCGGTTAGCTTACCCACATTCTTCTTCACATAAAATTCAGCGCCGTATGCACGTCCTTTTCCAAAAAGTAAATCTTTTTCAAACAAGGGATTTAAAAACAAATTCGCACGATCCGCATAGTCAATCTGATTTTGCATTTCCTTGTAATAAACCTCGATAGATGTCTCGTAATCATTTCCACTATCTCCTAAATTCTTGAATATTCCCAAGGCAATTTGGTCTGCAATTTGTGGCTTAATGTTATTGGTGGATGATGTCCAAACATCAAGTGGAGTTGAAGCCGCAGTGTTTGACATTAAGTGCACATATTGTGCTAATCGATTATACGACGCCTTGAAAGAAGAATTCTCCCCTACTTTTAAATTCATGGCAAAACGCGGTTCCCAATTACCATAATTCGCCACAGAGGCGGTAGGAGAAACTTGAATCATTTTCAAGGTGTAGCCCGTAGGATTTTCGATACTTTGTGGGACAGAAATTCTTTCATAATACTCCCCGTTATCACTTCGGTAATCATAGTTTGAATACCGTATACCATATTGTATGGAAATACGCGGGCTTATTCTCCATTCATCGCCAACATATGCCGAGAGCTCAATACCACTCTTATCTACTTGACCGAACTCTCTTTTATCACCATTCGATGATGCCCTAGCCTTACCGGGCGAAAATTGATATGACAAAACTTGTGCACCAAAAGTCAAGGTATTGTCAGGACTTAGGTAATACGTAAAGTCTGGTTTAAAACTTAAATTAACAATATTGGAAGTCCAGCGAAATGAATCAGATGGTCGCTTATTTTTTAAATCAGAGTCTAGTAAATAGTCATAATTGCTGTAGAATGTTGTTGCATTCAAAAACAACTTGTTTGAAAAAACGTGATTCCAACGTGCCGAAACTGTACTATTACCCCAGTTAAATCCAAAACCTGTACCAAACACATCACGTCCAAAATAACCCGATAGAAACACGGTATTCTTGCTATTAATATTATAATTGACCTTTGCTGTCAAATCATAAAAACTGAACGCAGCATCTGCATTATTGCCGGTTAAAAAAGGCTTCGCTAAAACATCAATGTAGGAACGTCGAGCTGCCACAATAAACGAAGCCTTATCCTTTATGAGTGGAGCCTCAATCGAAAGTCTTGAAAATATCACGCCTACCCCCCCATTAACTTCTAATTTCTTGGCATTACCTTCCTTCATCTTGACATCCAAAATAGACGAAACTCGGCCACCATATTGCGATGGAATACCACCCTTGAATAACTTTACATCTTTAACCGCATCCGGATTAAATACCGAAAAGAATCCAAACAAATGCGAAGAATTATATACCGGCGCATCATCCAAAAGAACCAAGTTTTGATCCACACCACCGCCTCGTACATTGAATCCCGAAGCCCCTTCACCTACGGTAGAAACACCCGGTAATAATTGAATCGCACGAACCAAATCCACCTCACCTAATAAAGCCGGGATTTTTCGGATGGTTTTGATGTCAACTTTATTTACCGACATCTCGATTCCCCGTACATTTTCATCCACCGCCTTCGCCGTTACCCTTACCTCAGCTAATTCATTAGACTCAGGTTGCATTTCAATATTCAAAGTCTGATTCTTTCCC
The DNA here is from genome assembly GCF_044342065.1 of Aquirufa sp. Taxonomy (GTDB): domain Bacteria; phylum Bacteroidota; class Bacteroidia; order Cytophagales; family Spirosomataceae; genus Aquirufa. The sequence continues at coordinate 80,360 of NZ_JBIIQN010000002.1, forward strand.
TCAAAAGTTACCTTGCGTTCTTGCTTGGCAAAACCAGAAGATGAAAAGACCAACGTAAACGAACCGGGCTGGACCGATAAACTGTAAAATCCATAGGTATTTGTCACGTTTCCGGTCTTCAATTCTTTGATATAAACACTCGCGCCAATTAACCCTTCACCATTAGAAGCATCCTTTACATATCCACTAATCGTTGCTTTTTGAGCAAACATACCAAGTGGCACTACCAATAAAAGGGATAAGCTAAATTTCTTTAAAAACATATTTTTTGAATCAAACAGCAAATATAACTCGCATTTACAGGAAAAGTTTTACCACTCATCACATAACAAAAAACAAACACTTTTAATTTAAAATCGGTATTATATTTCCGAATTGTAAATAAAATCATTTATTTTTCTATATTTGTTGCTTACGAACCTATTCAATGGATTTAAAAATATTTGGCCAAGTTATTCGTGAAAAACGAAACGCCTTACACCTTAAACAAGAGGAGCTCAGTATCCAAAGTGGCGTCGCCATTAAAACGATACACTCTATTGAAATGGGCAAAGGAAATCCAGCCATTAAAACCATCTTGCGTATTTTTGAAATACTCGAACTCGACTTCATTGTTGTTTCAGCTAAATCATTGTAAAAAAAAATCACCATGGAACAAGCCATTAGTTTTGAACGCATACCCACACACATATTTGATGATTCAGAAAATGCATCTAAAGCGGTAGCACAAGAAATTGCAAACCTGATCCAAGAAAAAAACAAGGAGGGGAAACCTACCATTTTAGGACTTGCCACTGGCTCCTCGCCCAAAAAAGTATACCAGGAATTAATCCGGATGCACAAAGAGGAAGGCTTAAGTTTTAAAAATGTTATCACCTTCAATTTGGACGAATATCATCCTATGGAGCCCGATTCCGTTCAAAGTTATGTCCGTTTCATGCGCGAACAACTATTCGATCACATCGATATCCCAGCAACAAATTACCATATTCCTGACGGGACGCTGACCATTGAACAAATACCTGAATTTTGCCGAGCATACGAAGCTAAAATTGAAAAACATGGCGGCTTTGACTTCTACCTCCTAGGTATAGGCCGAAATGGTCACATAGGTTTTAATGAACCTGGCTCGGTCATCAATTCAAAAACGCGCTTGATGACCCTCGACATCACCACAAAAATAGACGCCGCTATTGATTTTGGGGGATTAGAAAAAGTGCCTAAAAAGGCCATTACCCTAGGAATTGACAAAATCATGCAGGCCAAACGGATTGTCTTGCTGGCGTGGGGCGAACATAAAGCACAAAGTGTTGCTAAAGCAGTAGAAGGACCTATCACATCCGATATTCCGGCTACTTACCTACAACAGCACCCTAATACGCTTTTCATCTTAGATGAAACAGCAGCTTCTTTGCTAACTAGGATAAAAACACCTTGGCTCGTCGATAGTGTCAATTGGGATCGAAATATGATAAAAAAAGCGGTGACGCATCTTTCGCTCCAACTTGGGAAACCTGTACTAAAGCTAACAAGTAAAGATTATAACGAACATGGCATGTCGGATCTTCTTTCCTTGTATGGCCAGGCGTATGACATCAACATCGAAGTATTTAACTACCTGCAGCATACCATCACGGGTTGGCCCGGTGGAAAACCGAATGCCGACGATTCGAATCGACCAGAGCGAGCATTTCCTGCAAAGAAAAAAGTGATTATTTTTAGCCCCCACCCGGATGATGATATCATTTCGATGGGAGGAACTTTCCAGCGATTACACGACCAAGGACATGATGTCCATGTGGTGTATCAAACATCTGGAAATATTGCGGTAGCCGATGATGAAGCACTTCGATTCGCCGAATTCGTTGTGGATTTCAATGAAAAATTTGAAAGCTCAAACGCCAAAGCGAATAAAATTTACAAAGAGGCTGTCAAATTTTTAAAGAATAAAAAAGACTCTGAATTGGACATTCCCGCCGTACGAGAAATCAAGGGATTAATTCGCCAAGGTGAAGCCAAAAACACCTGTCGTTTTGTGGGTATCAAGAAAGAAAATGCCCATTTCCTTCACATGCCATTCTACGAAACGGGTACCATTCGTAAAAAGCCCCTAGGTGAGGCTGATATTCAATTAATCATTGACATCATCGAAGAGGTTCAACCCCATCAAATCTATGCAGCAGGCGACCTAGCTGACCCGCACGGAACTCATAAGGTATGTTTAGATGCCATTTTCCAAGCAATTGAAAAAATAAAGCACAAAGAGTATATGAAAAACTGCTGGGTTTGGCTTTATAAAGGAGCTTGGGCTGAGTGGGATATCGACCAAATCGAAATGGCTGTTCCTATGTCACCTGATCAAGTATTCAAAAAACGGATGGGTATTTTCAAGCACCAATCACAAAAAGACGGTGTCGTTTTCCAAGGAGAAGATTCCCGTGAATTTTGGCAAAGAGCTGAAGAACGAAACCGAGGCACAGCTCATATCTACAACGCACTTGGTTTAGCTGAATATGAGGCCATGGAAGCTTTTGTCCGGTGGAAATTTTAAACCAAAGCCTCAAATAATATCTCGGCGGTGTGCTTCGCATGGCGTTGCGTACCGTCGTGAATTTGATGCCTGCAGCTCGTGCCAGAAGCAACGATTTCAACTTCAGCGGGTTGAGAACGTACCGTAGGGAAAAGCACTAATTCCCCAATCTGCATCGACAAATCATAATGCTCCTGCTCATACCCGAAAGAGCCTGCCATGCCACAACATCCCGAAGGGATTAATTGTACTTCAAAGTTTGAAGGCAATGAGAGGGCTTTTTTAGCAGCAACCAATGAACTCATGGATTTTTGTTGGCAATGCCCATGCAACTTCAATAACTTCTTTTCAGATCGGAAAAGCGTTCGATCTATACGTTTGGCATCAGCCTCCCGTGCAATAAACTCTTCAAGCAACAAAACATTTTTACTTAAAGCCTGCGCTTTTTCCAACCAAGCATCTGAAACTAAATCCGGATATTCATCCCGGAATGTTAAAATGGCCGATGGTTCTATGCCCACTAAAGGAATTTCAGTGCTTATGAGGCCTGACCATAATTCAACATTCTTTTGTGCGAGTGTTCGCGCCTCATCCAACATCCCCTTCGACAAAAACGAACGTCCTGAAATTGGATGGGCAAGTGTGCGTACTTCATATCCCAAAGCTTCCAATAAGAGAACCGCTTTTCGCCCCACGTCAGCATCGTTATAATTCGTGAATTCATCCACAAATAAATACAAGGATTTGGAAGACTGAATAGGCTTACGTCCCTTCAACCAAGACTGCAAGGTTTGCTTAGCAATTAATGGCATGGTACGATCAGGATGGAAGCCTACAATCTTATTCGAAATACGACGCAAGAAAGGAGTCCTCATCACCCAATTATATAGGATCGGTACACGAGAAGCGAGAGATGAGATAGAGGCAAAATGTCCTACCAACCTACTTCGCAGAGGTGTTCCATTTTCTTTTTGGTACTGATACAAGAACTCCATTTTCAATTTGGCAACATCGACATTGGAAGGACATTCTGCTTTGCAACCTTTACATGCCAAACACAAATCCATCACCTCCTTAATCTCCTTGTGGTTAAATCGGTTTGGCTGCGTGGAACGTGTTAAAAATTCACGCAAAATATTAGCACGGGCACGGGTTGTTTCTTTCTCATTTCGTGTCGCCATAAAAGAAGGACACATAGTTCCACCCGATACAGGTGTCTTCCGACAGTCGCCAGAACCATTGCATTGTTCGGCATGTTGCAAAACATCTTGGCCCTCATAACGGAACGCCGTCTTAAACTCCGGGGTTTGCTGACCCGCCTCATACCGCAAAAACGTATCCATTGGAGGCGTATCTACAATCTTATTGGGATTAAATATCCCCTTGGGGTCCCACCATGACTTCAATTCACGCATTAATTGATAGTTGGCCTCCCCCACCATCCATGGAATAAACTCACCACGTAATCGCCCATCACCATGTTCCCCTGAAAGTGAACCTTGGTATTTCTTGACCAATTGAGCTATCTCCTCCGCAATATGACGGAATTGCTTATGCCCCTCCTCAGTCTTTAGATTAATAATCGGACGCAAGTGCAACTCACCGGATCCTGCATGAGCATAATGCACACAATACAAATTATTCGCTGCTAAAATTTCATTAAACTCAGCTATAAACGCAGGCAAATCATGCACATCTACGGCCGTATCTTCAATAACAGCAACGGCTTTTTCATCCCCCGGTAAATTTGACAAAAGTCCTAATCCAGCCTTTCGTAAATCCCAAACCTTCTTCACATCAGCACCTGTTACGAAAGGAAAATGATACCCCAAATGATCCGAAAGCATCGCTTCCTCCACTGCTTTAGCTTGAGCCGCTAAATCGTCTGCATTATCAGCACGTAATTCGACAACAAGAATGGCGCCTGGGTCACCTTCAACAAAAAACCGATTTTGGCTTTGTTCTGCGTTGGCTTTGGTGCATTCCAAAATATAATGATCCATCAACTCAGAAGCAGAAGGATTAAATCGCAAGGCAATTAAATTTGCACGCAATGCCTCATCTATGGTGTTAAAATGTGCACAAACTAAGCCTAAATGCGTGGGAGGTAAAGGATCAACGTGTAACTTAATGCGCGTCGCAAAACATAAAGTACCTTCTGAGCCAGCTAAAAGGGCACAAAAGTTAAATGCGGGTTTATCTGCGATGAAGGCATTCGTATTCAATAACATATCAACAGCATACCCCGTGTTCCTTCGCTTGATACTTGGCTTAGGAAATTCGTTTTGAATATTCTTTTGGTTTTTCGGATTCGAAAGTGCCGCAAGGGTCTGCGCGTAAATCGTATGTAAACGCGAACCCGGCTGCAGCTTTTGAACAGTTTCAGCAGGATCCTCTGCTTTGAAATGAACAAAGGTACCATCAGATAAATAGCCTTCAACCTCCAAAACGTGATCGCGCGTAGACCCGTAAATAACGGAATTGGAACCACATGAATTATTTCCCAACATCCCACCAATCATCGCACGGTTAGCGGTAGAAGTTTCCGGCCCAAAAAATAATCCGTGCTTTTTCAATTCCACATTCAACACATCGCGCACAACACCAGGTTCAACCCAGACATAAGATTCTTCAACATTTACCTCCAGAATTCGATCGAAATACTTGGAAACATCCACCACCAATCCATTTCCTACCACCTGACCTGCTAAAGAAGTACCAGCTGTACGCGGAATCAAGGGGATTTTATGCTCATCAGCAAAGTGAATCAAAGTCTCAATATCTTGAATGGTCTCAGGAAGCGCAACGCCCATTGGCATTTCGCGATAAGCAGATGCATCCGTCGCATAAAGTGTTCGCATCACGGAATCCGTATGCAAAGCACCTTGTAATTGAGTTGCTAATTGACTAAGAACCTGAGCATCCATGAACATCTACGATTTTCGCTGAGTATGCAATTTACACAATGCATATGTCAGTAGCAATTGAGCAAGTATATATGTCGACATCACGGCACAAGAATTCCAAGGATATTCAAAATAAAACTTACCAAAAGCTAATAAACTATCTGAAACCACAAATAAAAATGCCCCAAAACGTAGTTGAGTGCTACGTAATTGAAAAGCAAAATAGAGCATAGCGCCTAACGTGAAAGCATATACAATGACAGGGGCCAACAAGGATGATGATAAATGTGGATACAAAAAGCCTAAAAAACTGCCTACATAAACGAAAACAGGAAATACCATGTAGGAGAATTTCCAAGCTCCCCATTGAATAAATTGTCGAATGTAAGCCAGTTGCATAATCAAAAACGAACCAAGGCCCAATTGAAAATAAAGCGCAGAATTACCTGGTAATAAAAGAAAAACATCCCCCAACCAAGCAAATAGCAAGGTAAATAAAAGCCTATTCCGCGATGTTGAATGAAGGCCAGCCGACATGACATACATTGCCAAAACAATCATCAACAAGGGTTTTGTTACATAGCGAACGGGAGAATGCGCAGCGAACAAATCAATACACGAAATAATTCCGTAGGCTACAAGGATTCGTTTTGAATTCATCAGTATCGGTATTTTCCTTTTTTGAAATCAAAAATGACAAGAACTTTTCCATTCGCTTTTTTGATCAAGACCGAATCCTGCATAAACGGATCTACGCGTTGAATAAACGAATCCGTTTCATTCAAATACAGATTTACATTTTGAGCATCCAAGGGATCTATTACCAAATTCCGAAGGTACTTCGAATCCAATAAATTAGCCTTTGAAGATGGATATACCACAGTATCACCCGCTTGATATGTTGACTGAATAGCAGCAGCAATCATCGGATATGGATTAGGTCCACGACCTACCGAAAACGTATACTTTTGGTGTTGGTCAGAATAAAGCGGAACAAACAAGCTCACCAATTGATAGGTTTGGGCCAACAAAAATATACACGCAAATATTCGATACCAGATGGCTTGTTTCAACATATAATCAAATATGCCAACCGAAATAAAAATTCCAAAAGGAAGTCCAAAGCAGGCATAACGAAGAAAAAATCCTGAAGTCGTACCAGCGTTAACTGCAGCGGCAAATAAAAACACACTTGGTAAAACAATTTGAATGACACCAAGCAAATAAACCCCACGGCTTGAGCGATCCAATGATTTTATCCATTTAAATAGTAAAAAGATAAAGCATACCAAAAGTACCGTACCAATCTTAAATCCATGCTTAGCATACAAGTCATTTGTCCAGAAAAAATGGTCAGAAAAAATGGAGATTGTCCGTTTGAATAAATTGGATGGGCTTGCAAATTCAAGCCAACCCGGTATTTCTCCATTTTTCTGAATATAGGTGATCAGTTGTTCTGCTGCATTCGCTTGAAAGTCCATAAAATAACGAGCAGGTCCCCAAATAAACCATGAAATAAATGGAATGACCATAAGACACATATGCAGAGTCATGCGCAACCAGATGGATCGATCACGCACAAATACTGCCATATAGATAAATTGGCCCACCAAAGCCAATGCGGTTAAATAGGTGCTAAACAAGGCCCCAATTGAAGAAAGAACCCACAATAGAAGATATTTCTTGTTGTTATTAAGTTGGCCATCCTTTTTTATCACCAATAGCCAAAACAAATAATTTGAGGCGGTGGCGAAAAATAAACTCGTTGCATAATTGCGGGCCTGCTGACTATAAATGACAAAGAACGGTTCGATGGCAGCAAAAAATACAATGGCCAAGGTCCATACATTTGATTTGACAAATTGCCTTGCCCAACGGAACATGATCCAGATTGTCAACATATTAAACAAAACTGAAACGCTTCGCATTGCGGCATCTCCCTTACCAAATAACCAAGCAAAAAGCTTGAGCATCATGTCATGTACAAGGCTATTGCCACTAACATCACCTCGGGCATCAGCATCCAACCAGGATTTTATGCCCCGGGGAGCCCAAAAATCGGCAGGGGTAAATGTCTTATCGGGGCGCATCAGTTCGCCCATGCCACCTTGATTGGTATTGGCAACACCCAGTAAAACACTTGAACGCTCATCGGAAAACAAACTAAATTGCCCAAGGTGATAAACACGCAAAAAAAGAGCCAGCATAATCAATCCGAGAAATACGAAAAAATACAGTTCCTTCTTTAATTGCATAACGTCCTAAAATATGAAAATCACCTAATCTCTCGACTAGGTGATTTTAACTTAAATACTGATCATAAAATTATGAGCCACAAGCCTCACATGCATCTGGATTATCCAATGAGCATGACATATCAGCACGGTTCTGTGAATCATCTGTTTCGAAAGAAGCCGCTGCAGCAGCTTGCGCTGCATGCGCTGCATATTGCAATTCGGTTTCATGCACGTCATTGGACTGCTCGATGGCAACCTCTGCCTGCTTCTCGATTGTAAATTTAATCGCATCAGCAGCAGCTTTCGTACGTAAGTAATACATACCGGTTTTTAAGCCTAATTTCCACGCATGGAAGTGCATTGATGTTAACTTACCAAAGTTTACATCTTGAATGTGAATATTTAAACTTTGTGATTGACAAATGTAAGCCCCACGATCTGCGGCCATCTCCAAGATGGTCTTTTGCTTAATCTCCCAAACAGTTTTGTAAAGTTCTTTTAAATCTTGAGGTATCTCGGGTATATTTTGAACTGATCCATTTGCCGAAATCAATTTGTTCTTCATGGATTCATTCCATAAGTTCAACTTGATTAAGTCTTTTAATAAGTGCTTATTAACAACCGCGAACTCACCTGATAGTACACGACGAGCATAAATATTCGATGTGTATGGCTCAAAGCATTCATTATTTCCTAAGATTTGACTAGTAGAAGCCGTTGGCATTGGTGCAACCAATAACGAGTTACGAACACCGTGCTCAACCACTAGTTGACGTAATTTCTCCCAATCCCAGTTACCTGAAGAAGGTGTCACGTTCCACATATCAAATTGGAAGATACCTTTTGAGATAGGCGAGCCTTCCCATGATGAGTAAGGTCCTTCTACTTTCGCTAATTCCATTGATGCTTCCATGGCTGCGTAATAGATTGTCTCAAAGATATCCTTGTTCAATTGCTGTGCTTCCTCAGATTCAAAAGGCATACGTAACATGATGAATACATCTGCTAATCCTTGAACTCCTAAACCGATAGGACGGTGACGTAAATTTGAATTACGCGCCTCAGGAACTGGGTAGTAATTGACATCAATGATTTTATTCAAGTTGACCGTTGCCGCTTTGGTTACCTCGTACAACTTCGCATGATCAAATTCAGTCACACCTTGCTCGTTTGTTCGAACGTATTTTGGTAAGGCTAATGATGCAAGGTTACAAACGGCCACTTCATCTTTCGAAGTGTACTCCATGATCTCCGTACACAAGTTCGAAGATTTGATGGTACCTAGGTTCTTCTGATTAGACTTGTTATTCGCATGATCCTTGTACAACATGTAAGGTGTACCTGTTTCTGTTTGCGACTCTAATACTTTAAACCAAAGCTCTTGTGCCTTAACAGTTGCACGCGCCTTGCCTTCTAATTCATATTTGTGGTACAATGCCTCAAACTCTTCACCGTAAGCATCAGACAAACCTGGACACTCGTGTGGGCAGAACAATGACCACTCCTCATTACTTTCCACGCGCTTCATGAACAAATCTGGTATCCATAATGCGTAGAATAAATCACGCGCACGCATTTCTTCTTTTCCGTGGTTTTTCTTTAATTCCAAGAAATCGAATACATCTGCATGCCATGGCTCCAAGTATATTGCAAAGGATCCCTTACGCTTTCCTCCCCCCTGATCTACGTAACGGGCAGTATCATTGAACACACGTAACATAGGAATAATACCATTCGATGTACCGTTAGTTCCTTTGATATAGGAGCCTGTTGCACGAATATTATGGATGCTTAATCCAATACCGCCTGCCGACTGTGAAATCTTAGCCGTTTGCTTCAACGTATCGTAGATTCCTTCTATCGAATCATCTTGGGTTGTCAATAGGAAACAAGACGACATTTGAGGCTTCGGAGTACCTGCATTAAACAAGGTTGGGGTGGCGTGTGTAAACCAACGCTCAGATAACAAATTATATGTATGAATAGCTGCTGCTATATCAGTACCGTGAATACCTACAGCTACACGCATCAACATATGTTGAGGACGCTCAGCAATAGCACCATCCAATTTCAATAGATACGATTTCTCAAGCGTTTTAAATCCAAAGTAATCATAACCAAAATCCCGGTCGTAAATAATGGCTTCATCTAACTCTACAGCATTCTTCTTGATGATATCAAATACCTCCTTCGAAAGAAGTGCCGCATTTTGTCCAGTCTTTGGATCGATGTACGTGTAAAGACGTTTCATAGTCGCAGAAAACGACTTCAACGTGTTTTTGTGAAGGTTTGATATTGCGATACGAGCAGCTAGCGTTGCATAATCTGGATGCTTCGTTGTTAATGATGCTGCTGTTTCTGCTGCCAAATTATCCAATTCGGTCGTCTTTACCCCATCATATAAACCCGAAATTACCTTTCTTGCCACCTCCAGCGGTTGGACAAAAAATGGATCTAGGCTGTAACACAACTTCTCAATGCGAGCTGTGATTTTGTCAAACTTGACAGATTCGCGACGACCGTCTCTTTTAATTACGTACATGTGTTTCTATATAATATAATATTAGAATAATCAATAATGTTGCACCCAATACAAAACACAATAAAACACCTCAATAAGAATTTGCTTTTCTTAAATTTAACAAACCAATTTTATATCTAAAATCGGTATCTTGGCGGTTACTTTTTATTGCTTTTAGTAAGCTGAAAATTGAAGCACTTTCAGCGGCTTGGGCACTACGTAAAATTAGAAAAAAATGAGGGGCCATGCAAACATTTTTTAGACTGAAAATAGGAGAAAATAATTGTATATTTAAAATACACCATGACATTGCGCCATAGATAAATCCAATGGCAGTATTCCCCTTAGAAAAGTACCATAAAATATTTTTTAATTTTTTTTTCTCCGATTTTTGGCTTTGTTTTTACTGAAAATTATATGTAAAAATACTTTGTAAATATGTGGAATAGTTTTACTTTTGCAACCCGATTATCATGAAACACTATCCCAAGTGAATCAATTAAATTTTACAAAAGACGGCAGGGAATCGTCATTATACCATCAAAATGAAAAAAGACATACATCCAGAATACAAAGAAGTTGTATTTCACGATTTATCAGCTGATTACAAGTTCTTAACGCGTTCTTGCGTTCAGACTACTGAAACAACAGAATTCGAAGGTGCAACGTACCCAGTTTACAAACTAGAGGTTTCTTCTCAATCACACCCGTTTTATACCGGTAAAAATGTATTGTTAGATACTACAGGTCGTGTTGATAAGTTCAACAAACGTTACGCGAAAAACTAGTATTCGATTAAGCATACAAAAAAAGCCTCATCATGTTCTCATGTTGAGGCTTTTTCCTTTTATTTGCAAGATGTGGAATTCAGGCCAACTAATTGACGATTCTAAGATTTGCCTTCAAATGAGGCCGCTGACCTATGCGCGTAGGTTAAGTGATCTATGGGTGGGATTATCAACGATACAGGACAAATGGCGTGCGCATCAGCAAACCATTCCTTCGGATACCTATATACTAGGATCCTTAATGCCTACCGCTTCAGTTCTCAAAAGCATCAAAGAACTACCCGAATCAAGCGCCTTATATTGGAACAAACAATGGATTGCCTACCGAGCAGCAGCCCCCACTTCCCATCACATACATATTCAACACCTAAAGGATGAGCCTCAGTACATTCAGCACCCAGAAGAATTACTCGATGCCAATAACCAGGCGCTAGTTGACGAAATCGAATCCAATACCATCGATGTCGTCTCACTATCACAAGGTGGTAATACCGTGATTTACCCCGAAAATTGCTACATCGATCCAAGCGCCAAAATAACAGGGACTATACTTGATGCTAGCCACGGCCCCATTCACATTGGTGCCAACGTTACCCTCCAGATTGGAACCTGCATTCAAGGGCCAGCGGCCATAATGGACGGAAGTATTACGAACATTGGAGCTAAAATTAGACCGCACACGACCATAGGTCCAGGATGTAAAGTAGGAGGCGAAATAAGCGCAAGTTTGTTTTTTCCAAACAGCAACAAAGCTCATGAGGGATACATAGGAAACTCCATCATTGGGTCATTTTCAAATTTAGGGGCACTAACAAGCTGTTCGAACGTACGTAATGATTTGAAATCAGTTCAACTGTATGACTATTCCACCAATGCCTTGCGGGATATCCATCGTAAATCCTTTGGCATTGTCATGGGTGATTTTGTTTGTACGGGAATTCATACCAAATTCAATACGGGCACAGTGATCGGCAATCATTGCAATATTAGTGGTAGTCAATTTTTACCGAAATTCATCCCAGCATTGACTTGGGGTGAATATCCCAACTTCGGTCCTTATCGAATGGATCGAGCAGAGGAAAATGCAGTGGCTTGGATAAAGGCAAAAAACCAAAAAATCCCAGAAAATCTGCCAGGCAGCATCCAAGAAATTTGGAAAGAGGAAGCAAATGCTCGAAATTAGCCTATTCATTTATATAGGGAAACCGCATGCGCTTTCAAGACATCCCCGGATTAGATCAAACCAAGAAGCAATTGAGTCAATCTGTTCTTAATGAACATATTGCACATGCTCAATTATTTCATGGCCCAACCGGTGGTGCACAGCTGGCCATGGCCATGGCATTTACCTCTTTTTTGTTTTGTACCAACCGACAAGGTGAAGATTCCTGTGGTGCTTGCCCAAGTTGTCAAAAAGTTCAAAAAGGCATACATCCAGATATCGTATACCTTTTCCCAAGTGTGACTACAAAAAAGATTAAAGAGGCTGAATCAGACGCATTTCTTCCTGAGTGGCGAAACTTTATTACAACATCACTTTACCGCACCTTGCCTGAATGGCTTGGAGCGATGGGGGCAGAAGGAAATAAACAAGGCAATATTCCAGTAGAGGAAACACGAAAATTGCTCAGTAAAATCAGCCTAAAGCCTTTTGAAGCGCCATTTAAAATAGTCATTTTATGGAATCCCGAATCTTTGAATCCATCCTCCGGAAATGCCTTGCTAAAAACCCTGGAAGAGCCCCCAAGCTCTACCCTATTTTTATTAGTTTGTGCTGATGCTCAAAAGCTTTTAACAACCATATTGTCAAGAACCCAACGAATCGCTATACAGGCGGTTGATGAAGAATCTTTAGCCGAATTTCTGGTAAAAGAAACCGGAACAACCCTCGAAAACGCGCAAAATTTGGCAATCAGTTGCGAAGGAAATATTTCATGGGCGCTCGATAAAGCCAAGTCGGAAAACCTAAGTACTTCCACCTGGTTTGCCGACTGGATGCGCGCCATTTACCAAAAGAATTTAACCAAATTAGTTGGCCTCGCTGACCAGTTTGATGGGCTCGCTAAAGAGGACCAAAAAAGCCTTTTAGAATATGCATTACATATATTTAGACAATGTCTCTACCAAATTTCAGATGCTCCTTCGTTGATAAAATCCTTAGAAAAAGAAAAAGCATTTATAGCCAACTTTGCCAAGACGTTGAATCGAAATTCGATTGAAAAAATTAGTGAAAACGTATCAACAGCCCATTACCATTTGGAAAGAAATGGCCGTGCAAAAATGATCCATTTGGATTTATCTTTACAAATAATTCGAATCGCAAATGCCTACAAATAAACCCATTCGAATTGGAACCCGAAATTCCGCTTTGGCTGTTTGGCAAGCGCGCCATATTGCTGATATATTGTTACGTGCAGGATATCAAATTGAGATCATTGAAATCGTAACCATTGGCGATAAAATTCAAGATCGATCCCTTGCTAAAATCGGGGCAAAAGGTGTATTTACGGAAGAATTAGAGAGCATGCTTCGGAATGGTGAAATCGATATTGCGCAGCATTCTGCTAAGGATTTACCCTCAAAACTTGCGGCTGATTTACCTTTAATTGCCTTCACTAAACGAGAAGCAGCGCATGATGTCGTTTTGAGTCTTGACCCCACCTTCCGACTTTCAAATTCTACCAAATCCAAGATAGGCACCTCGAGTACGCGGAGACGCGCGATGATTGCCAAAGAATTCCCACAACATCATCTTGTTGAGATGCGAGGAAATTTACAAACACGACTTGAAAAATTAAAGGCAGGAAGTTGCGACGCCATGCTATTGGCTTTTGCAGGTGTCCATCGCATGGGCATGGAAGAATACATCGTTGAACATTTAGAGGTAAATAGCTTCATCCCTGCTGTTGGCCAAGGATCCATAGCCATTCAATGTTCAACCCATTTATCAACTGATTTACAAGCTGTCATTCGAAGTTCTTGTAACCATGAGGCCACAGAAGCCTGCATTGTCGCTGAGCGTCATTTACTTGCACAACTAGATGGTGGTTGTAGTGTACCCGTATTTGGTCATGCACAGCAACATGAAAATGGCATTCATTTAATCGGTGGTGTCTTAGGATTGAAAGGGGAAGTTGAGCTAAAGGCATCTTCCACAGGCGATAATCCTGAAAAATTAGGCATGGAAGTTGCCAAACAATTAATTAATCAAGGCGCGCAATCGCTTTTACAGGAAATTAGGAAACAATTAGCATCATGAAAAAAACCATTCTAATCACAGGATCGAATGGATTATTGGGCCAAAAGTTGGTAGACCTACTCAGCCAAGAATCGAGTGTCAATTTAATTGCAACTGCTCGAGGAGAAAACCGCTTACCTAATCATGCCGGATATACTTACCAGTCTCTGGATATAACCGACCCTATTGCTGTTGAGGAGATTTTTTGCAAATACCAGCCAGCCATTGTGATTCACACGGCAGCTATGACGAATGTAGACACATGCGAAAGTGATTTAGTTGGCTGTGAATTACTGAATGTCAAAGCGGTGGAATACATCGTGCATGCCTGCGAAAAACATAAAACCTTCCTTTGCCATTTGTCAACCGATTTTATTTTCGACGGAGAGGCTGGTCCATATAATGAAGAGGATTTGCCTAATCCCATATCGGTTTATGGTGAAAGCAAACTGAAGGCAGAAAAAATCATTCAAGCTTCCAAGATTCGCTGGGCTATAGCGCGGACAGTTTTGGTTTTTGGCATAGTGCCTGATATGAGCCGAACCAACATCATTCTTTGGGTAAAAAAATCGCTCGAAGAAGGAAAACAAATTAATGTGGTTACCGATCAATATCGAACTCCCACACTCGCAGAGGATTTAGCAATAGGCTGTTGGCTAATCACTCAAAAGGAAGCTGAAGGCATTTTTAACATTTCAGGGGAAGAATTATTAACGCCTTATGAAATGGCGATTAAAACGGCTGAATTTTATCATTTATCAAAAGATTTGATTAAGCCTGCGGATTCGTCCAACTTTTCTCAACCTGCTAAACGACCACCAAGAACAGGCTTTATATTATCGAAAGCAAAAAAAATACTTGGCTATAAACCGAGAACATTTAATGAGGGGATTGCTTTGATGGCCTCACAAATTCAATAAAAAAAGGCCGCTCGATTGAGCGGCCTTTTTTTATTAGGTATATAATCGCTTATTCCGTATCCGGCTCGAAATCCGCTTGGATTTTCGGGATAGCCATGGAACTTTCAACCTGTTTGGCCACTTCTTTATTTTCCGCTTGCAAAGTCTCCCAAAGCAGATCTTTCAACTCTTGTATTCCTGTGTTTATTACCGAAGAAATAAAAACGAGAGGCAGGTCTTTTGGCAGACTTTCACGCATTTCATCCTCCATTTCGGGAATGGATAAGTCCATTTTAGAAACGACAAGGACCCGACGTTTGTGCAATAATTCAGGATTGTATTTTTCAAGTTCGCCAACCAATATTTTATACTCATCCCCCCAATTTTCTGCATCCGAAGGAATTAAAAAACAAAGGATTGAATTTCGTTCAATGTGACGCAAAAAACGCAAGCCAAGTCCTTTACCTTCAGCAGCTCCTTCTATAATACCCGGAATATCCGCCACAACAAAGGATTTATAATCACGGTAAGCAACCACGCCTAAATTGGGAACAAGGGTTGTAAAGGGGTAATCGGCGATTTCTGGCTTAGCCGCTGAAAGGACAGATAACAGGGTTGATTTACCGGCATTGGGAAAACCCACCAAACCTACGTCTGCTAGAACTTTCAATTCCATAATCACCCAACGATCTAGTCCGGCTTCACCGGGTTGAGCATGTCGTGGAGATTGGTTGGTAGATGACTTAAAATGTGTATTCCCTAAGCCTCCGCGCCCACCGGCAAGTAACAATACTTTCTGTCCTTCTTCCGTTACTTCGGCTAAAAACTCATTGGTTTCAGCATCTTTAACAATGGTTCCCAAAGGAACTTCTACATAGATATCTTCACCTTCTAAACCTGAGCGACGTCCCCCTTCTCCACCTTTGCCATTATCAGCAATGATGTGTTTTTGAAACTTCAAATGAAGTAAAGTCCAGTGCTGGCTATTCCCAACAATGTAGACATGACCTCCTCGACCACCATCACCTCCATCAGGGCCGCCTTTGGGAACGTGTTTTTCTCGTCTAAAGTGCGACGAGCCACTCCCCCCGCGTCCTGAACGCAAGTTGATTTTAACGTAATCAATGAAATTTGATGTCATTAGTTAGTTGTTAGTAAGTATGTAGTGGTCAGTAATCAGTCGCTAGTCCGAAGGGAGTGAGTTCCAAGGTCAAAAACTAACCTCTTACCTTTTACTTATTACCTCTTCGTTCTTATTTCTCAATGATGGAAAGAATCTGACCGAAAATAACTTCGATCTCTCCTACTCCATTAATCCCAGTAAACTTTCCTTGGTTATCATAATAACCAGCCACCGGAGCTGTCTTTTCCATATATTCCTGTACACGTTTACGAATCAGCGATTCGTTTTGGTCATCTGGTCTACCGGATGATTTACCGCGTTCCAATAAGCGTTGGGTTAATTCTTCTTCGGCAACCTCTAGCGCAATCATTTGCGTAATGCTCAACGAATGGCTAGCCAAAAGCGAGTCTAGGGCTTCTGCTTGCGCAACTGTGCGCGGAAAACCGTCAAAAATAAATCCTGCAGCGGACTTGTTTTCATTTAATTTATTCTCAATCATGCCGATAACCA
This sequence comes from Aquirufa sp., assembly GCF_044342065.1. GTDB lineage: Bacteria > Bacteroidota > Bacteroidia > Cytophagales > Spirosomataceae > Aquirufa. The sequence continues at coordinate 97,112 of NZ_JBIIQN010000002.1, forward strand.
CCGCATCAGGAACCAAAATACCCTGATCCATAAGTTTTTTGGCCTCTAAGCCTAAAGTACTTCCAGCAGAAATTTCTGCCCGTAATAAGTCACCAGTTGATAGGTGAATTAATCCATATTTGTCGATAAGTTTCGCTGATTGAGTCCCCTTACCTGCCCCTGGAGGCCCGAATAAAACTAAATTTAACATAAAATAATTGCGTAAAATTCTTTTAAATGGGTAAAAATATATAGACCAACAAAGGTAATCAAAGGATTCAGATTTAACTATTTATAAGCAGAATTGAGTACTTCTACATTACCATGCAATTAAATTTATAATAATTATTAAAAAAAATATTGAAAAAAAACAAAAACAAGGGTACCACGTAAAAAATATTTCCTTAAATTGGTGACATTATATGTCGGCACAATTTGTAGATTGGTCGACACACACTCAAACCAACTTATTATATGAAAAACAATTTCTACGTAAGCCGAGTGGTCTTTCTAATGGTATTCATGTTAACACTTTCATGGGTATCATTTGGTCAAGACCTAAAAGTTACGGGTAGTATCCAAGACGCTAAGGGCGTGGGTATTCCCGGTGTTTCTGTTGCAGTCAAGGGTACAACAACGGGTACTACAACAGATGGTAATGGAGCTTTCTCCATTAACGTTAAAAGTGGCAATGCCGAATTAGTAATTACTTCGGTAGGTTATGTTTCAAAATCTGTCGCGGTTGGAAATCGCTCATCTATCAAAATTACTCTTGATGAGGATGTTAGCCAATTGAGCGAAGTCGTTGTTACAGGTTACACCTCCCAGCGTAAAAAAGACATCACAGGAGCCGTAGCGGTTGTAAGTGCGAAAGAACTTACTGCTGTACCAGCTGCATCGGTAACACAAATGTTACAAGGACGTGCATCAGGTGTGACGGTAGGTAATGATAACTCACCGGGTGGTGGAACGATGGTTCGTGTCCGTGGTTTCGGTTCGACAAACAACAACTCACCTCTATACGTAATTGACGGTGTGCCTACGCAAGGTACACTAAACCAAATCAATCCAAATGATATTGAGTCGATGCAGGTGTTGAAAGATGCTTCTGCAGCTTCTATCTATGGTGCACGTGCTGCGAATGGTGTTGTGATCATCACAACGAAGCGTGGTACGGATGGTGAGCCAAAGATCAGCTTTGACATGTACACAGGTACACAGCAAGTAGGTAAGACTTTAGATTTAATGAATACCAAGGAATTGGGTCAGTATTTCTACGAGTCGCAAATTGGAGCAGGTAGACCTGCAGGAACTTCTCCATCAGCACAATATCGTTTTGGTGCGGATGGTTCTCAGACGATTGCGGATTACATCTATCCAAACGTTTACGGTGCGTTACCAGCTAACTTTACCTATACGAATGACATAACAGATCCAAAATTAGGTGTTACGGCATTTAACATTACGAAAGCCAACAAGGAAGGTACTGATTGGCAGCGTGAAATTTTTGGACCAGCTAAAATCTCCAACTATCAGTTGGGTGCTACAGGTGGCTCAAAATATGGTAAGTATGCAATTTCTGCTAGTTATTTCGATCAAGAAGGTATCTTGAAATATACGGGATACAAGCGTTACTCAGTTCGTGCGAATACAGAATTCAAAAAAGGTGCTATTACTTTTGGAGAGAACGTAACGGTTTCAATCGATGAGCGTGTTGGTATTCCTGCTGGAAATAACAGTGAATCCAATCCAATCATGTTTGCGATTCGTATTCAACCGATTATCCCGGTATTTGATATCACAGGAGGTCCAGTAGCATTAGGTGGAACAAATACATCATTTTTAAATGGTTTTGCAGGTCCTCGTGGTTCTAACCTTGGTAATGCACCTAACCCATTAGCTCGCCTATGGAGAGAGCGTGATAACCCAGTTACTTCTACACGTATCTTTGGTAATGTATTTGCTGAAGTTGAAATCATCAAAGATTTAAAGGCGCGTACAAGCGTTGGTTTTGAATACAACAACTTTAATCAATCAGCTTTTTTCAATCGTGATATTGAAGCAGCGGAAGCGCGTAATGCGAATAGCTTAACGGTAGGAAATAACTTTGATCGCGCCATTACATGGTATAATACGTTGAACTACTCTAAAAAAATAGGAGATCATGACTTCAATGTATTAGTTGGTACAGAGGCTGTTTCAACCTATGGATTTGGTTTTTCAGCACAACGAAGCAATTTTGCCTTTGACGATTTATCCTATCGTTATTTGAACAATGGTTCAGCTGCAGGTCTTACAAACGCAGGATCAGGAGCAACGATTACGGCTTTGTTCTCTCAATTTGGAAAAGCAAATTACTCATACAAAGATTTCTTATTAGCTGATTTTACGTTGCGTAGAGACGGTTCTTCTCGTTTCTCACCAGCGTATCGTTATGGTGTGTTCCCTGCATTCTCTGTAGGTGCGCGTCTTTCTGAGTTAGCCTTATTTAAGAATATCACTGCATTGAATGATTTGAAAGTACGTGCAGGTTGGGGTAAAACAGGTAATCAGTTGATTCCAAACGTATACAATGCATATACATTATTTACACCAGATCCGAACAACAACGCTTATGACATCGGTGGTGCAGGTAATGCCATCGCTTCAGGTTTTGATATCGCGCAATTTGGTAACTCAAATGGTCGTTGGGAAACAAATACATCCACAAACATTGGTTTGGATGCAAGTTTGTTCAACAACAAATTAGACGTTGCTTTTGACTGGTATACACGTACAACATCAGACATGTTAACACAAGTACCTATTCCAAGATCATCTGGAACAGGAAGTATCCCATTTGTGAACATTGGTGAGGTAAACAACACAGGTATTGATTTAAACGTAACATACAGAGATCAAATCGGTCAATTACGTTATTCACTTTCAGGACAAATTAGCCATTACAAAAACAATGTGGTTAAGTTAAATGATGATCCGCAAGCACAAATTTTTGGATTCTCGACTCGTCTACCAGCTATTTCTCTAACAAGAGCAAATTTGCCAATTGCTAGCTTCTTCGGATACGTTGTTGAAGGTGTACTTAAAGATGATGCAGAAGCTGCAGCAGCGGTACAAATTCCAGGATATACCCGTGCAGGTGTATTTAAGTTCAAGGATGTGAATGGTGACGGTAAAATTAATGCATCGGATAGAACGGTCATTGGTAATCCTCATCCAGACTTTACATATGGTTTAAATCTTAATTTAGGGTATAAGAATTGGGATTTAACTGTGTTTGCGCAAGGTGTTCAAGGTAATGAGTTATTCAACTACTTAAAGTATTGGACAGACTTTAATACCTTCCAAGGAAACCGTTCGACAGATATGTTGTACAAGTCATGGAAGAAACAAGGTGACGTAGCACAATTGCCGCGCTTGAATGCAAATGATACCTTTAGCCAGCAAATTTCAACATATTTCGTTGAGGATGGTTCATACATGCGTATCAAGAATATCCAGTTAACTTACAATGTACCTAACACGATGTTGAAGAAAATCAAACTTAGTTCGATGCAGGTATATGTGCAAGGACAAAACCTGTTGACTTTCACCAAGTACAAAGGTTTAGATCCTGATATCAACATTAGAAACTCAGGAGCAGACAATCAAGATATCCACATGGGTATTGATGAGGGTGCATTCCCTGTGGCTAAATCTTACAATGTAGGTTTAAGAGTAGGATTTTAATTAATTATAATTTGAAATAAATCAGATAAAAAATGAAAAAGTTAATCATATTCGCATTGTTTGCGACAGTTGGAATAAACTTTTCTTGTTCAGAGTCGTTCCTAGAGGTACAACCTCAAGGTGCTGCTTCTCTAACGTCTCTATCTAATAAAAGCGGAGTAAATGCCCTACTAATTGGCGCTTATTCTTTATTGGACGGAGTTGGTGCAGGAAATACAGGACGTCAATCTACCATCTCAAACTATGTGTTTGGTGGAATTACATCCGGTGATGCCGTAAAAGGTACAGATGCTGGTGACCAGCCAGAGCAAAGTTTCATTGAGCAATATACTTGGTTTGCAGAAAACACGTATTTCAATGGTAAATGGCAACATACCTATGATGGTGTTGCCCGTTCCAACGAGGCCATCTTACTTGCTAAAAGCCCAGATGTAAAGGACATGACAGAAGCAGAGAAAACGCAAGTAATTGCGGAAGCTCGTTTCTTACGCGGTCACTACCATTTCGAAGGAAAGAAGATGTGGAACATGATTCCATATATTGATGAAAACACCTACAAGCGTGATGATCCAAATTCAACGAAAATACCAAATGACAAGGATATTTGGCCAAACATCGAGGCAGATTTCAAATTTGCAGCGGATAATCTTCCTGCAACACAAGCACAAAAAGGAAGAGCTACGAAATGGGCAGCGATGGCTTATTTAGCAAAAACGTATATGTTCCAAAAGAAATATAGTTTAGCTAAGCCATTATTATTAGATATCCTTCAGAATTCAGGTAAAAAATTAGTAGCTGATTACCATGACAACTACAGAAACACGACGAACAATAACATTGAGTCAATTTTTGAGGTTCAATTTTCAGTAAATGATGGTTCTACAGGAAATAATGGAAATGCAGGAGACAACCTAAACTGGCCATATAGTGCTAACGCTCCTGGTCGTGGATGTTGTGGATTTTACCAGCCATCTCAAAACCTAGTGAATGCATTTAAAACTACTACTGATGGTTTACCAATGATTGGTAAAAACAAAGCAGGTCTAGAGGATACTTACAATGAGGTAGATTTACCGAATGATCAGGGTATTGGCGCTGCAGCTGCTTTCGTGTTAGACGTGTCTGCTCCAGTAGATCCACGTTTAGATTGGACAGTAGGTCGTCGTGGCGTAAACTTCTTAGATTGGGGTAAAATGCCAGGATCGACTTGGATTCGTGACCAAAACTATGCGGGTCCATATTCTGGTAAAAAATGGATGTATTATTTAGCAGATGAAGGAAGTTCGACACACTCTACCAGCCGTCGTTCGGTTAACAACAACTACCGTCTACTTAAATTATCGATGGTAATTTTATGGTTAGCTGAAATCGAAGCTGAAGAGAATAACCTTTCGAAAGCGGAGGAATATGTAAATATGATCCGTAACCGCGCTAAAAATAGCAAAGTTCAAGATGCATCTGTTAATAATGTTATCAATCCTTATCCAGCTGGAACATTTGCAGCTAATGGTAAAGATTTTGCATTAAATGCAGTTTACATGGAAAACCGTTTGGAATTTGCGATGGAAGGTCACCGTTTCTTCGACCTAGTTCGTTGGGGAATTGCAAGTGACTTCCTAAACAAGATGTATATTCCAAAAGAAGGAGCTCCAGGCAGAGATATGACTGGAAGAACATATAACAAAAGAAGTTATATGGTTGGTAAATCATTTACTGACAAAAACAGATATTTCCCGCTACCAATCGATGAGATCTTAAATTCTCAAAAAGCTGGAAAGCCTACATTGAAACAAAATGACGGATATTAATCTATCTTGAATTTTTTTAAAAAAAGTCAGAACCTCGTGTTCTGACTTTTTTTGTTTTAGGGCGTCCAACATTTCCCGTATATTTGACAAAATTTAAACCTATGCTAGCAGATTCATTTGAAACCATCGTTCAGCGCCGCCGCAGCAACAGACGCTTCGACCCAGAAGTAAGTGTCGCTGATGAGGTGATTGAACGAAGCCTTCAACGAGCAATTTTATCCCCCAATAGTAGTAATATGCAGTTATGGGAATTCTATTGGATTCAAAGTCCGGAAGAGAAAGCAAAATTCCATTCCCTTTGCTTAGGTCAATCTGCAGCAAAAAACACAGCACACCTCGTTGTCTTTGTTACGCGTTTAGACTTATGGCCACAACGAGCAAAATGGAATTTAGCGCGCATACAGGAATCCCTTCAGGGGAAAGAGCCCAATAAAATGGAGAAGCGAGGTTTGCAGTATTACAGTAAATTAATGCCATTATTGTACCGCCAAGATCCTTTTGGATTCTTTACAGGTATTCGTAAGGCCATGTGTTTTTTCATGGGAATACGGAAACCCTTTATGCGTTTTGGAGGTAAAGCAGATCAGCGTGTTATGGCGCATAAATCTTGTGCCTTAGCTGCACAAACCTTTATGCTATCCATTGCAGCTGAAGGGTATGAATCTTGTCCGATGGAAGGATTTGATGCGGTACGCGTAAAGAAAGCACTCGGATTACCTTCCGGAGCAGAAATCAATATGATCGTCTCTGTAGGAAAGGGAACTGAAGAAGGAGTTTGGGGAGAACGCTTCCGCCTACCTTATGAAGATGTCGTTTTTAAACGCTAAAGACAATCGACATCAGGAATGACCTGTACACCTTTAAAGATCGGTTTGCTAGGTAATTCATCCATCAATGCACGTAATTCCAATTTAAATTGAGCCAAGGATACACCTTTCTCTAATTTGATTAGGATTTCCATGACAAATTGATTGCGAATTCGTTCAATAAGTGGGCGCTCAGGTCCAAGAATACGACCATGTCCATATTTTTCTTTCAACTGGCCCCCTAAGTCAATAGCCGCCTTTTCAACGTGAGTAGATTCAATATGACGCAGCGTCAATTTAATTAAACGAACAAAAGGTGGATAAGCATAGCCTTGACGCTCCACAATTTCATCCGCGTACAAGGCGGCATAGTCCGCATGCTGAATAAATTGAAATAATCGATGCGTCGGTTGATTCGTTTGTATATATACCTGACCTTGAACATCTCGCCTACCAGCTCGGCCTGCTACTTGCGTAATCAATTGGAATGCCCGTTCATGAGCTCTAAAGTCGGGGAAATTAATAATCTTATCAGCATCAAAAATGGCAACAGTCGATAGGCCTTCAAAATCCAAGCCCTTGGCAACCATTTGGGTACCCACTAGTATATCAATATTTCCAGATTGAATTTCGCTTAGGAGGCTATTAAATGCTGTTTTCGAACGCGTTGTGTCTAAATCCATCCGACCAATCCGCGCATCTGGAATGAGTAATTGCAATTCTTCTTCCAACTTCTCCGTTCCATAGCCCATGGTTTTTAAACTAGATCCTCCACAAGCCGCACAGCGACGCAATAAAGCTTCCCGATAACCACAATAGTGGCATCGTAATTCTTGATCTTTCGCGTGATACGTTAAACTCACATCACATTGATTACATTCAGCAATCCAATCACAATCCTGACACTGAATGTATGGGGAATATCCTCTTCTATTTTGAAACAATAAACTCTGTTTCCCTTGTTTGAAATTTTCCTCCAACATACTGACCAAATCCACAGAAAACCCACCCTTCATTTGCTTCATCTTAGTGGCATACTTCGTGTCAATCAGATTTAATTGCGGCAAGGTAGCCTTCCCAAATCGTTCCATTAATGTCACCAAGCCATACTTTCCTTGCTTGGCTTGATAATAGGATTCTATAGAAGGCGTAGCAGAACCCAACAAGACCTTGGCTTTTTGTTGGCCAGCTAATACCATCGCCACATCGCGGGCATGATAGCGTGGTGCGGGGTCTACTTGTTTAAAAGATGACTCATGTTCTTCATCCACAATGATTAATCCTAGCCTAGAAAAAGGGAGAAATACGGATGAACGCACACCAACAACAAAAGGATACTTGCCTTCCACGATGGATTTCCAAACCTCCACCCGCTCATTATCTGAAAATTTGGAATGATAAATCCCAACCTGCTCACCAAAAATCTTTTTTAAACGGGCAACTATCTGAGTAGTCAACGCAATTTCAGGGAGTAAATACAAAACCTGATCGCCATTGGCCAAGGCCTCCTGAATCAATCGGATGTAAATTTCCGTCTTCCCGCTTCCCGTTATTCCATGCAATAAGACGGTGTCCTTTTCCTGAAATTGTTCCAAAATGGCATGATAAGTCTTTTCCTGCGCCTGATTTAAATCAAAAGAAGCAGGTATAAAATCGTCCGAATCTGTCCCAAAACGAGATACTATCGTCTCGAAGGATTCGAAAATTCCATTTTTAATTAAAGTCTGTAGTGCACTTTCTGATAACCCAGCTTGGGTAAAACTTGACTTTTCCAACCCCCGCCCATTCGATTCCACGTCCCGCATTACGGGTATAAACTGTAAATAATGCAATAAAATACTGATTTGCTTGGTTTTGGACTCCAACTGACTGATTAATTCTGTCAATGCCTCTTTACTTGTGTGGGTGGAAACTAAACGAATCCGTCGTTGAACTTTCGGTGTATATCGATCCTTTAACTCATCAAAAATCAAAATAGCCCCCTTTCCTACCATGGATTTTATATGGTGGTAAGGACTCTTTACCTCAGCAATACGGGCGACCTCATCGTAGGTCAAGGCACCTTTCTCTTGAATAGCTTGAAAAATAACGGCCTCCTTCTCAGTTAAATCTTGTTGAAGTTGAAACTCAGGGTGAATCTGGACCTTAGATTGACTTGAAATCTTTAAACCAGCCGGTAGGGCCACTTGAAAGACTTCACCCGGGTAGCACATGTAATAATTCGCCACCCATTGAAAAAGCGCAATCTGAGATGCCGTAATTAAGGGAGATTCATCCAATATCTCCAATATATACTTAGCTTGATATTGCTTTGGCGGTTGGTGATGAACACTGACAATAACCGCTGTTAACACTTTGGTAGAACCAAATGGAACTACGATGCGTAATCCTGCCTCTACCCATGTGGCCCACTGACGAGGTACGCGGTAGGTAAAATAGCGCGGAATGGGTAATGGAAGCAATGCGTCAACAAAAACTGTTGACTGCTCCGTTTCAAAAAGTACATTTGATTCGCCCATATAAGCTACAAATAAACGGAAAGTTCAGGACCTGAACAAGTCAGTTATTTCCAAGAAAGCGTTTCAATTAAATGTAAAGCATCTTGCTTTAGAAAATGAATTATAGGGGCCAAAGAATCGTTTTGGGTAGCCGTTTTAACATAAATTGCCCCACGCAAAAAATGCTTAGAACTATCCGTTGTGAAAAACTGCAAAGACGTGGCAACTTCGCCATTCAATTCTATTAAACCCGCTTTTCTACCATCCTTAGTCGTCATCACAAAATCATGAATTCCGGAAGCCTTTCCCTGATGTTTATAGGCAAGCGCAAATGCATCATTAATCAATGCTTTCATTTTCTGTTTATCACCTCCTAATGGTTTATAGGTAATTTGAATAAAGGCATCCCAACGCGGATAGTACAAATAAATCCAATGTGGTTCTGCCTTAAAGACCTCTTTTTTATTCCCAATGGTAACGGTATCGGGGATAACTTGCGCATAACGGGAGATTTCAAATTGATATGGATGTCCAGCCTCTACGGATTTATACGTTGCTGAGGGCAAATCGATGCGATTAAATCCCTTAGGCCTAGGTAAATGATTTTCGGGCTCGCTTGAACAAGCAATTAACATACACATAAAAACCAATCCGACGATATAACGCATAGAAGATTTATTGAGGCATATCAACGCCATGATAGTCCAAAATAGGTTGTTGGATTTTCTGAAATACTTTTTCCCGAAGAACTGGTAAATCTTCTTGGGTCAACCCTAAGGTTTCAATGGGGGCATGTACACGAACTTGAATAAGCCCTGGTTTCAGCGCAATGTAATCATCATCCATCAGTTGGTGATTATTCAAGAACGAAACGGGAAGTATCGGAACTTGTTGCTGGATCGCCATAGCAAAGGCCCCATCCTTTAAGGGAGAGGACATATAGGGGAAATTTTTGGAAGTAATTCCTCCCTCAGGAAAAATAATAATGCTGCGATTGGATTGCAATGCCCGAATCGATTTTGCCAAGGTGGCGCTGCGTGAAGCTCGATCATTGCGGTCAACTAATATATTCAGCCGACTATACAAATAACCAAATAGGGGTACTTTTTTGATAGATGACTTGCCCACAAAAGAAAAGTAATTCGGAAGAATTTTAACAAACGCAGGTATATCGAGGTATGAAAAGTGGTTTGCGCAAAAAACATAAACTTGCTTGGGGTCTATTTTTTGTTCTGAAACTACTTCAAACCGCAGGAATCCAAAGGCGAAAAATAAGTGGGACCAGATCCGTACCAAACGATGGGCAAAGCGTTTAGTATCCTTATGCTGCAGAAAAATCAACATGAAGGGAAACAAAACTAGAAACCATCCAATAAACCAAAAACCGGTCCATACAGAGTATAAACCGATTAGCGGGTTGGATAGATAAGGGTGTTTTTTCTTCATGGATAAACCCTGAAATTTATTCTACGATACCTAATTGAACCGTATTGGTTTTCTTAGTTGTATGTGCAGGTATTGATAGTGTTGTAACAAATACATCTCCCACTTGTAACAAATTATCTTTCTTTAGGCGATCAACCATTCCCTGAACCGTTTTCTCAACACTTTCGGATGCAGCATCATAATAGAAAACTTTTGCGCCCCAAAGTAAGCCCATAGTAGACATAAGTTGCTTATCATTAGTAAAGACAAATAAATCTGCTTTTGGACGGTGAGCCGATAATTTAAACGCAGTCTGACCCGAGTTTGTGATGCAAAGTATCGCTTTGGCTTTTGAATCACGTGCAAGACGACAAGCGCCTGAAATCAAACGATCCGTTAAGGTTACATTGGATGTATTCGCTAAGGCGTGATTTTTAAAATAAATAGCAGCCTCATCTCCTTTAATAATTTCAATGGCATTTTGTTGTTGCTCTACGACCTCATGAATATGAGCCATCGTTTCAACGGCTTTAATCGGATATGAACCTGATGCTGATTCACCCGACAACATCGTTGCTGACGCTCCTTGTAAAACGGCATTAGCCACATCGGATGTTTCGGCGCGCGTAGGTACTGGATTAGTAATCATGGATTCCAACATCTGAGTAGCCACAATGACCGGCTTACCAGCGGCTGTACACTTCTCCACCATTACTTTTTGTAAGTAAGGAACTACAGCCCCATCCATTTCAACCCCTAGGTCACCACGAGCTACCATGATGGCATCAGTCGCCTCAATAATTTCATCTAAATTATCGATAGCTTCAGGCTTTTCTATTTTGGCAATCACCTTGGCTGTTTTTCCGTAGGCTTTAATTTTATCTTTTATATCCCAAATATCCGATGCTTTACGCACGAATGATAGGGCAATCCAATCTACCCCATGATCTAAACCAAAATAAAGATCGGCAGTATCTTTTTCAGTTAAGCAAGGCAAAGAAACTTTTGTACCAGGCAGGTTAATACCCTTCTTTGACTTCAAAATCCCACCATAAATCACTTCGGTAATTACTTCTTTTTTAACTTTATCAATCGCAAGTACTTTCACTTCTAAATTACCGTCATCCATCAAGATGCGCTCCCCAACATTAACATCCAAATACATGGAGGTATAGGTTGTCCCTACCTTTTCAGAAGTACCTAATAGATTTTCATCCATAGCAAAAATCAATTGCTTACCAGCTTCCAAAGGCACACCATTGTTTTCAACCAATTGCGTACGGATTTTAGGTCCTTGTAGATCTTGAAGAACGGTCAAATTAAGACCTAATTCATCACTGATTGAACGAATCGTTTGCAAGCGCGCCAAATGATCCTCATGCGTTCCATGAGAAAAATTTAACCGGAAAATATTTACTCCTGCTTGGGCTAATTGAATTAATGCTTCTTTTGATTCAGATGCGGGGCCTACTGTGGCAACAATTTTTGTTTTGCGTTGATACGACATATATTAATTTAGTCAAATTACTCTGCAATTTACATTTAAGTCGGCAAAAAATGGAATTAAATCAAGATAATAAACCCATAATTTTGCAAAAAAATAAGAAATGAAATGCCTAAAATCACTTGCATCTAATATTTTACTCGATTTATCCTATGCAGCAAAGGACATAAAAAAAGGAGCTAACAGTAGCTCCTTTTAACCATGTTTTTGGAATTAGTTTTCCCACATATCATGCTCCATTTCCAACAATTTATATTCAAGGAGTTGGGACATCATCAGCCCTTCTTTTTCTCCCCCGTATAAATCAGAAAGCAACTTGTCTTCTACATTACCTTTCTTGATAATGCGAGCTTGGAACATTCTTAAGTCAAATGCATCCGCCATATTTTTATGTTGCATCTCATTTTCTGAATTATACCAAACACAATTCGGTTCTGAGCGGAAAAGTTTATACAAATCTTTAAAACGGAAAGTGGCAATTTCCTTATCAAAACCTGCCTTCGTTTTGGAGGCAGGGATAACAATTTTAATTGACTGAATATCAAAATACAATCGAGATCGACGACGGTCAATAACCGCATCTTCACGAATCTCTAATATAGAAAGATCTTTTGCATAATAATACTCGACACCTATGGGTGTAGGCTTTTGGTCAAAATCATCTTTAGCTGGCACTTCAGTTGACTTGGGGGCACTACCTCCCCATCCATCATCCGTTCCTGCAGCCTTTGGTGAAGAGCCTTCCGCTCCAAAGCCGGCTGCTTTTTCAGCATCAGATAGCGCAGATTCTTGAGATTGCTCTTCCATTTTCAGGTTATCCAAAAACTTCTCGTAAGTCAACTTTGTGGTCAATGAATCGTTGGTGTAAGGAACCAAAACGCCTGCTTTGACCCAATCCATGATAAACTTGGTAATCTCGTTGTTTTTTGAGAAAAATGGCTGGTTAATTTTCTCATTCAAATCCATACGACGCCATAAACGAGCCTTGTAATGAATACTAGATTCATCGATTGGACGTACTGAATTTTGATTTGGAGGAACTGGTTTTTCTTGTGCTTGAGCATAAAAACCCAATACTGCAAAAACCATTAATAAGAAATATCGATTTACTGATTTCATAAAATTCAGGTTAATTCAAAGGAATGTTTTTAGTCATCGTAAATGGTATAGATTCAACAGCTCCCTTAAAATTTTTCCGTTGAACGCCCTTAACCTCAATATAATAGCGATCTCCGGCTTGTGCCTGAGCTGCTAACTTGCCTATTGACCCGGAACCTTGTAAGGTTACATCGTCAATTTTTCGCTGACCTCTCGCTAATGCCACATACAATTCAGATACACGGAAATTTGCATCTTCTGGATTTGTTGATTTAAAAGATTCGTCAGCAATGGCACGTGCATCAATAGAACGTAAACCACCGGCACTCGCGCCACGTTTTTCGTCTAATTCACCCCCGTTACCATAAATACGAACTTCTGGTCTTGGTACTCTACGTACACGGAATGTTTCCTTGCCAAGTAAAGTTCCACCATTGGTGATATTCAACGTTACATTAGCAGATGAAGGAACGATTGTAACTTTACCGCGATTTTGCCCTCCAATCGCCTCACCACCATCAGCGGAGAACGTCGGATTCCACAAAGCTCCCAAACCTGGGCTAGCTACACTTAAACGATTCGCACAGCCTAAATATAAGGCAGGCAAAGTTGCTGTCTCAATATTATAAGTAGGCTTCAGGACAAAATACTCTTTTTGGATTGTCTCCGTCTTTGGACCCGTAGGACTCATGTAAGAAACAGAGGCTGTATAAGACTTTCTTGACAATCCATTTGCATCAAAGCCTCCGCCTGACGTTTTAAATTTAATTTGACCACGTCCATCCAAAACAGGTATAGAAGAGCCGTTAAAACTCATACGAGGAGTAAATCCACTGGAGGTAGCTGCAATAAATACTTCTGCTTGATACTCCATTCCTGCTACAACCGTATTGGCATTTGCCGAAACTTGTGCAAAAACTTTATCAAATTTAATTTCTTTAGCACCCACTTTAGCGGCTAATTGCGCTAAAACATCACTTTCATACCTACGTATCTCCGCTTGCTTTTGAGAAATTGTGGCTAAAGCAGCTGGCACTGGAGTTTGAGCAAAATTCAATTCGGCAAAATCTTTATTGGCTTGATTCGCATCTTTACTCGCAATCGGATCTGATTTAGCATCATTAGCTAAAGAAGGGAATTTAGTACCTGGATCAGCTAATTTTTGTAAATCTTGAACGTATTTAGCAAACATCGTCTCCATCTTGTAGGCCTCTCCCTTTTTATCAGAACCAACCATAAGAGTAAATACCTTCTCTTCTTCTTTCGGATTTTTAATATTTCCTGTTTCAGGATCAATGCCGCCACCCGTTTCTATAATTTTACCTTTAACTTCATCCAAATGATTAACTAAAGCATCCGCTAATCGGCGCACTTCATTCGCACGTTTAGTAACCTCAGCATAAGCCCCTGGATTAGGTAAATCTTTGATTCGTTCTTCAATACCTTGCACCATTCCTTTATTCTTTGCAGTTGCAGACTGATTTGCAATCTCTAAACTGGAATTCAAAATGGTGAATTTCTGTAATAACGCATCGGATACTTGCAAGGCAAGTAATGCGGTAAGAACTAAATACATCATCCCGATCATTTTCTGCCGGGGTGTCTCTTTTAAACTAGCCATATATTATCTAAGCAGTAATAGAATCAAAAATTATCCTTTCATAGCAGTCAACATGCTGCCATACACTTGATTTAATGCCTGAATATTGGCATTTAACTTAGCTAATTCAGCTTTGAATTGCTCGGCATCTTTCGATGTTGCAGCAATTTGTTCAACTGTGGTATTAACATTGCCATAGTAACCATTAATCGCTTTTAAATGCTTACTTGATTCTTGAATCTCTGTTTCATAAATCGCATTCAATGCGGCTAATTGATCTCCTGCTTTGGCATATTGCTGCGCATACTTGGCTGCTTCTGTTGAGGATATCGAAATAGAACCTAATGAAGCATTAGCATCAGCAACCGTTTTATTCAACGACCCCAATGATTGAGAAGAGGCATTTAACGATTGTACAAAATCATTAGCAGCACCCGTAGCTTTTGAAATTTCTTGTAAGCTATTCGCCGTTTCTGTTAACCCTTTCAAACTCTTGGTTAAATTCTCAACTACATCAGCGCCTAAGCCCGGTTGATTAGCTAAATTAGCTAAGCCGTTTCCTGCAGGACGAGGAGCCGCAGCTTCACCACCCACCAATTCGGGATAAACGTTTTCCCAATTGTATTCCTTCTCCGGTTTGGCCTGTAGGTATAAAACACCAAATAGAATAAAGATGGCAGCCTCGGTAAACATACCTACCATCAACATCTCGTTAGCACCATCCCAGTGAACGATTTTAAATAATGCTCCAATAATTACGACAGCAGCACCAAAACTTGCTACCACATTAATTGATTTTTCTAATCCCTTCATTTGACTTTATTTGAATCTTTGATTGTTAAATTATTTCTTAAGTGCTGGACGTCCCAGGTAACGCATCATAGAACGGAAACCGATATATGAACGCTTTTTACTTTGTAATTCATATGCGCGTGTTCCTGTTTCTAAGTAATAGGCTATGTCCTTCCAAGAACCCCCACGAACTACTTTACGCGGCTCATCGTCATCCTTATTGACCGTATTTAAATCCCATGTAACTGCCGATGCATTATCTGAGTAAGCATCAATACACCACTCAGCAACGTTGCCCGACATGTTATATAATCCAAAATCATTTGGATCAAATGCATTGGCAGGAGATGTGTAAGCATATCCATCTGCATCATAATTACCACGGTGTGGCTTAAAATTCGCCATTAAACATCCTTTTGCATTCGCAACGTATGGATTGCCCCATGGATACTTCGCTGAAGCACGACCTCCGCGAGCGGCCCATTCCCATTCCGACTCAGATGGTAATTCAAAACGAGGCAAAATATATTCACCTTGCTTCTTGCGGTACTCGTTAAGCATCTTGGAGCGCCATAAACAAAAATATTTGGCTGCTTCCCAACTAACCCCTACCACAGGATATTGATCAAATGCTGGGCTAGAAAAATAGTATTCCAACATAGGATCCCCATTATGGAAAGTAAAATCATTCTTCCATACCGTAGTATCTGGATAAAAATCAGACATAATTTTATCCTCACCTAAAACAGAAACGGAATCTTTTAAAAGAGAATTGGTAAACTGACGATATTCATGGTTGGTAATTTCCGTATCATCCATATAAAACGCCGCAACCGTCACACGCTTATTAAAGCTAATTCCGGAGCGAGAGGCATCTTCATCAGCCTGCCCCATCATGTAACTTCCAGATGGTACTAATACCATTCCGTAAGGCGTAGGCTGACTCCATCCCTTACGAGCAGACGCAACCACTTCCCCATTTTCAATACCAGGAGCATCTTTAGCAGACTTGCCAAATTTTAATCCCCCCTTTTTCGATGAAGAAGAAGCCCCTTTAGAACTACTGAGGGTTTTTGAACTCTTTGAGCCACCCTTTGAACCGCCACAACCAAATAGTGTAACAGACAAAACAAAGGCTGACAAAACGATTGCCAATGGCTTTCCAACAAATTTAAAATTCATATAGACGAATTATTATATCTCAACTTAAACGTTACTATTCAAAAAAAATTGCGCACTAAACAGTTTAAGTACACACAATTAAATCAAATTCCTCAAAATTAACGGAATTTCTAATAATATGAGTACAAAACATCCTTTTTTTTGTAACATAATTTATTGATTATTTTCTCTAGTTAAATCGAGGCGTTTTAACAGGGATTATTCTCGGGGCCAACTGAAATGATGGCAGAACAAATCTCAGCATAATTTCATGGGACAAATTAGCCTTGGCTGAGGCATTCACCAAAGACAAATCCAACGCGTACGCGATATCTAACCGATTGTTTAATACCGAAATTCCAGTCATAAAGCTGCTGGCATCATCCCAGCGATAGGCTGCTCCTACCCAAAATTGCTGCTGGTAGGTCACTTTCGCACCACCTTGAGGTAAAAAAATGCCGCTGTAATATATGAGTTGGCCAAAAGGTGTTACATCAAAGCGATCATTTAAACCGATGGTCCCTTTTGCGTGTAGGTTAATTGCCAACTGGTTGGCCAACTTTATATTGGGATTACCAAAATCAAATGAAGATTGATTCAGGTGTCCAACTCCAAGTCCGACTTCCAATAAATCAGTGGAATACAACAAGCCGGCATTAAAATCAGGGATGGATTGTGACACTTGCCTACCTGATATATCTACTGCCAAAGGGTCATTTGCATCTCGCACTCGAAAAATTTGTCCATCAAAAGATTTATTATGCATGCCGAAGCCCGCACCAAAAGAGACTCTTGCCCCACTTGCTAAAGGAAAATGATAGGCCAACTGAAGTCTAACGACTTGTTGACCCACACCCGATGGCGTCTTATCATTCATCACGATAAGTCCCATCCCCAAATTTTGAAAATTCAATGGAAGGGATAAACCAATAATATTTGTTCCTAAATTCCCAGAACCATCTTGTGAGGTTTCATAGGAGGTCCATTGATTCCGATAATGATTCTGAACATAGGCATCACGACCAACACCCGCTGCCGCAGGATTAAAATACAGTGTATTTAGGTGTGCCAAACTTAAACCTGGATCTTGCTGAGCAAAAGCTGAAATACTCAAAAAGACAAGTAGCGCGTACTTTATTGATTTATCCAGGATGTGTATAATTCCTTGCATGGTTAGAATTCTGCCAAAAGCTGAGCTAAAATAAACAAAATAACGATAGCGGAATAGCCTCTAACTAAAAAAAGCTCCCGTTGGGAGCTTTAAATTATTTATTGGCTTGTTTAATGTAGTGCTCTAAGGCTCCCGTCATAGAAGGGGCATTCGGCATAGGTGCCTGAATATCTAATATGAGCCCCGCATCATGTACGGCTTGTGCAGTCGTCGGACCGAAAGCTGCTAAACGCGTATTATTTTGCTTAAAATCTGGAAAATTCTCATACAATGAGGTAATTCCTGAAGGACTAAAAAATGCAATAATGTCGTAAAAAACGTTCTCCAAATCAGACAAGTCAGCAGAAACTGTCTCGTACATTACCGCTTCTGTCAACTGGAAATCATTGGTACCCATGTAATCAGGCAAATCTTTCTGCCGTTTATTGGAGCAAGGGAATAAAAACTTCTCGGTTTTATGTTTTTTAATTACCTCCAACAAATCCAAGGCCGTTTTTGTACCGGTAAAAATTTTGCGCTTACGAATAACAATGTATTTGTGTAAATAATTAGCTGTTTGCTCCGTGATACAAAAATACTTCATGTCGGCTGGTACCTCGATTTTCGCTTCTTTACAGATGCGGAAAAAATGATCGATGGCATTGCGACTTGTGAAAATAATCGCGCTATGAGATAAAATATCAATTTTTTGCTTTCTAAAATCTTTGAAAGAGATCCCCTTCACATCAATAAAGGAGCGAAAGTCAACTTTTACATTGTATTTACGTTCGATTTCAGAATAGGGAGATTTTGCAGCATCTGCCGGAGCAGCCTGAGTAACGAGGATACTTTTTACTTTTTTCAACCGACTTGCATCGGGCTGCGTAACGTTTGCAACTACACTCATAATAATTAATTCAAATTAAGCACTCTAGCTTGGCCTTAAACTGAAAATGCTTGCAAATATACGAGAATTTTTTTCAAAAAAATATCTGCTATTACATGTATTCTGGAAAAATCAACTCCCGCAATCCAAATACCATTACTTGTCCCTCCATCAATACCAAATAAGCCAACAGTGAAAGTTGGTTTACTGAATAACTTCTACGAAATACTTGAAAAAAGTAAATTGCCCGAACGATAAAATATCCAGTAATTACATACGATATGTAGTTCAAACTCACAGGATACATGGGGCCCATGTAAACTGAAAAAAGACTAAGTAAACAGAATAAAACTAAAAAAAACTGCAAGTTGGCTTGAATCGATTTAAAATAATGCGCCTCAGCTATATTGGGCAATCTGAAAAGGTTTGTAAATAACTTATACACAAAGAACCGGCTGACGAACAAGGCAAAACCAATGGCTGTTTTGGATAAAATAAACCAAACCGCCGGAAGAAACCTTTGTAAATTCTCCTGAGATTCAAAAAATGAATCCTGTGACTGATTTAGCAAACCATTGTAAAATGAAAAACAGGCCGTAACTAAACTCAACAAAAAAATTACAAACAGATTAGGGAAAGCAAAAGCGTTTTTCAACAGCACCTCTTCTTTTATTTCCCAATGAATCCAATCTGAAAAACGAAAATACGCCGCGAAATAACGAGGAAAAGAAGTAAACAATACCCCCATAAAAAGCAAAATGAATAAAAACGCGCTTCCAAAAAACTGATTAAACAAATACGCATTTCGTTGGCTTAAATTCAACCTATCCGAAAATGTGGTGTTTGCCTCCTCTACCTTTCGCTCTATGGAAACGGTTTTAGGCAAGCCGACCATATTAGCTTGATAAAAACTCAAGTACAAAGGACCAGACTGCCTAAATTTGTCTCGTAAACTATCAACTGACCACCGGTAGGTTTTGTCCTTGTATAAGTGACTGTGGAAAGCCCCTTGAATAAAAAGAACATATTCCCCATCCATCTCCAAGCGAATATAGGTCTTCGGGTATTCCTCAAGCGGAATGGCTAAAGATTTCGATTTGTAATTATAATGTTTGGATGAAATATAAGGCAGAAATGACTTTAAATTCGCCTGATAGACTAACCATGCCTTATCGAGCGGCTGTACCTCCTGCCACTTTGCAACTGCAAACTGACTGGAGAGCCATAAAATAACGAATAAAAAAAATCTGCTAATCTTCCTGGTTAGGATATGATTAGCAGATTTTGAGATAAAAGGAATCATCCTTAAAATTATTTTCCAGCTAATGCTTTAATCATCGTTTCACCGATATCAGCTGGCGAGTAAACTACATGAATACCACACGCTTGCATAATCTTCATTTTAGCTTCCGCTGTATCATCAGCTCCGCCAATAATTGCACCCGCATGACCCATCCGGCGACCTTTCGGTGCTGTTTGCCCTGCAATAAATCCAACTACTGGTTTGCGATTTCCATCCGCTTTGATCCAACGTGCTGCTTCAGCTTCCATGCCTCCACCAATCTCTCCGATCATCACGATGCCTTCAGTTTCCGGATCATTCATTAATAATTCAACAGCCTCTTTTGTTGTTGTGCCAATGATTGGATCACCACCAATACCGATAGCTGTTGTTTGGCCTAAGCCTGCTTTCGTCAATTGGTCTACCGCTTCATAGGTTAAGGTACCTGATTTTGATACGATACCTACTCGGCCTTTTTGGAAGATAAAACCTGGCATAATACCAACTTTACATTCATCAGCTGTCATGACACCTGGGCAGTTTGGTCCGATTAACCGACAATCATGATTTTGAATATACTCCTTCGCCACAATCATATCTTTGGTAGGGATACCTTCCGTGATACAAATAATCACTTTGATTCCGGCATCAGCAGCTTCCATAATCGCATCTGCAGCAAATGCGGGTGGAACGAAAATAATTGATGTATCAGCACCTGTTTTTTCAACAGCATCAGCCACCGAATTAAAAATAGGACGATCTAAATGCGTTCCTCCTCCTTTTCCTGGGGTCACCCCGCCTACCACATTCGTACCGTAGGCAATCATTTGTTCTGCATGAAAGGAACCTTCTGTTCCTGTAAATCCTTGTACTATAATTTTCGAATTCTTGTTAACTAAAACACTCATTTCGTAGGGGTTAAATAAACGTAGGCGTATTTTTTTTCAAAGGTACAAATTATTGATAATATTCTTCAAAAACCTTTAATCGGATGAAATAAAAATTCGAACAGATTTTTTTATGTAAATTCGAATTCCAAAATACTCGCATGCTCAGACAATTACACATACAGAACTATGCCCTCATTGACTCTGTCAATCTGAGCCTTTCTGAAGGTTTGAGCGTCATTACAGGTGAAACAGGAGCGGGCAAATCCATACTTTTGGGGGCGATTGCCTTGTTGATGGGTGCACGCGCTGATGGCAAATCATTATATGATCCTGAAAAAAAATGCATTATTGAAGGGACGTTTGCATTAGCTAAATATCCACACATTCGCCAGCTTTTTGAAGAGGAAGGATTGGATTTTGAGGACCCTTGCATAATCAGAAGAGAAATTAATCCAGCCGGCAAGTCAAGAACCTTTGTAAATGATAGTCCGGTTGTTTTGGAGTCTTTACGAAAAATAGGTCAAGAACTGATTGATATTCATTCACAACAAGATACTTGGTGGATGTCACATCCTGATTTTAGTTTAGAGTTAATTGACAGTTTTGCTCAAAACCAAGTATTAAAAAGTTCTTACGTTTCAGCATTTCAAGCATTTTTACATGCACAAGAATATGTTGATTCGCTCAACAAGCAATCCGCTTCTGGATTGCAAGGATTCGACTTTATGCAGTTTCAGTTTCAAGAATTGGAAGCAGCACACCTGAAAGAGGACGAATATGAAGCGTTAGAAATCGCTGTTGAAAAAGGTGAAAATGCCGAACAAATCCATGAGAAATTAGCGGGATTGGCGAACTTGTTAAGTATTGATGAATATTCAAGTATCCAACAAATTCGTTTGGCCTTGCAACAAGCACAGTCCCTAAGTAAATGGGATCCAGCATATGAAGCATGGAAAGTTAGGCTAGACAGTATTTGGATTGAGTTAAAAGACTTAGCCAGTGAGGTGGAACATGAGGCTGAAGATTTTCAGACAGACCCCGCAAGCCTATTAATTCAGCAGCAACGATTGGATTTACTCAATCGATTATTGCAAAAATATCAAGTAAAAGATATTGCATCGCTCATTCAAATGCGAAATCAATTAGATGATCAAATCGCAAGTTTCTCCAATTTAGATGAAGCCTTGGCAAAAGCCCATGCACAACTACAGGTATGTCAAGCAGAGGCCCAGAAAGCCGCATTGATTTTACGTGAAAGCCGACTACAAGTTTGTAAACCGATAGAAAGTCAATTAACAGAATCCCTCGCTGCACTAGGCATCCCCAATGCTACCTTAGCCTGGGAAAATACCCAACGAGAAATGCGTCCATCCGGGATTGATAAGATCCAATTATTATTTTCTGCTAATAAGGGCTTAAGCCCGAAGCCCTTTAAACAAGTGGCATCTGGAGGAGAATTAAGCAGGCTTATGCTATCGATCAAACACTTACTCGCTCAGAAACGAGCCCTTCCTACGTTAATTTTGGATGAAATTGATACGGGTGTTTCTGGTGAAATTGCTATCAAAATAGGTCAGATGCTAACGCAAATGAGCCAAGGTCATCAACTGATTGCCATCACACACCTACCGCAAATTGCCGCGGCTGGAAGTTCACACTGGTATGTTTATAAAGACCATGCTGGAGAGAAAACGGTATCAAGTATACGTGAATTAAATGGAGAAGAACGCGTGGAGGAAATTGCCAAAATGATTGGGGGCCAACAAGGTTACCTGGAATTAAAAGATAACGTTAGAAAATTAATCAAAGCATCTCATGTTTCATAGAATCGTTGTTTGTATCCTTTTGGGTACGGGTATCTTAGCTTGTTCACAAGCAGAGGAAAAAATCAGTGAGGAATTACAGGAAAAAGTCTTAGCCTTACATGATAACCTAATGCCGAAGACAGAAGAAGTTGTTTCCTTGCAAGCGCAATTGGATAGCTTTTCTACGGGAAAAGATTCCGTACATGTAAATAAGTTGAAAAAGGCCTTAGCTAAATCGGATCAAGCTATGATGGATTGGATGCATCAATTTTCTATGGACAGTTTAGGTAAAATGGAGGTGAAATCAAAAATTGAATACCTCGGAAAACAGTTCAATAAACTAAAAGAATTACAGCAACTCACCGACTCCACTTTAAATGCAGCCAAAGCCTACCGCCCTTAGTGGATTCCTTGTGCTAAGCTTGTTATTAATAGGCTGCCAAGAGAAGAAAACCTTGCCTTTTTTAGGACCCAAGGACACCCATATTGTGAATGGGAAGGTGGACACCTTGTATCACCAAATTCCTGCATTCCGCTTTTTAAATCAAGACTCGGTTTGGGTGAGTGAAAAGGATATGGCTGGTAAAATATACATTGCCGATTTCTTCTTTACCTCCTGTCCCACAATTTGCCCAAAGATGAAAACGCAGTTATTGCGAATTTATGAACGTTACGCGAAGAACGACGGTATTCGCATCTTGTCGCACAGCATCGATCCTAGTTTCGATACCCCAAGTGTATTAAAGCAATATGCCAGTCGTTTACAAGTCAAAGCACCTCGATGGAATATGCTTACTGGAGATAAAGCGGCCCTATATAAATTAGGAGAAAAGTCCTATATGGTTACCGCACAAGAGGACAAAAATGAGGCAGGTGGATTCGTCCACAGTGGAGCCTTTATTTTGGTAGATAAAAATAGGCATGTTCGAGGCATATACGACGGAACACAAGAAACAGAGGTTAATCACTTAATCGAAGACATTGAAATACTCTTACAAGAAAAGTAGCCTAAGCATGAAATATATTTTCCCATTTTGCCTCCTCATTAGCTTGATTGCCTGCCAAAGCAAGGAAGAAATATTGTACCAACAATACGTGGTGGAAGGTCGAGTTATCTACGAAAAAAACTGCTCAAACTGCCATCAATCTGACGGTAGTGGGTTGCGCGATTTATATCCTCCCTTGGCCAAAACAGATTTATGGAGGCGTTATAAAGTCGAGCAATTAGCCTGCATCATCAAAAATGGGCAAAAAGGAGAAATCAAGGTGAATGGGAAAGTCTACTCGGGTTATATGCCAGCGAATGCTAAGCTAGAAGCTATTGACATTGCAGAGCTCATTACGTTCATGAATGATAGCTGGGGAGATAAAAAAATCTATTCATTTGATGAAGCCAAAGCGGCTTTAAAAAATTGTCGCTAATTGGTCGGCAATTGATTTACGGTTAACACCGAGTTACTGACGCGACGTAACGAATAGCTCGAAAAATCTTGGGCGGCATCTAAGCCTACTCCATGAATAATATCAGTACGCGTTTTGATGGATACAGGTTTGGTGGTGAATATGCGCTTTTCATTCGGTAACCACGTGAATTCATCTGTTTTTAACACCTCTCCTTTTAGCACATTGTTGATAACCACATGACCCATCATTTTATAGGAATTCGTGGTTCTGAAAAAATGGGCCGAATCACCTCTGATTTCTGAAGTTACATTGCCCAATTTATCAAAAAACCAAAGTTTCATTTCTTTTGGGTAGATGCGATCTTCTGTAGGAGTTGTAATTTGTTTTTCGGTGATCATGTGTACTACAGCACGCCCTGAATCGGAATACATCATATCAATACCGAGCAATTCAGACTTGGGTCCACGGTAAACACGTTTATCTGCTGCTTGCTCTTTTTGACAAGACCAAAACAGAAGAGAACTCACTACCAACAGTAAGAATCTCACGAAACGCAGCATTGATTTAATCGATTTTAATTTTACGGAACCAAACATCACCCAAAGTCATCCCAATCACCACACGATGATATTGCTCCTCAAGTGAATTATCGGCTAATGTACCTCGTTTACCAAGTTGATATGACACGTTCACGTAATTCAAGAAATTACGCAAGGGCAAGGCAACACCTACCGAAAGACTCTGATCTTTGGCAAATTTACCGTTCCCACCAAAATCGTATGGAGTAGTGGTTTGAGAAACACCCACACGATAGGTCACACGCTTAAAGAAACTCGAAATAGACTCAAAATCAGGCGTATACTCTGCTCCAATTGAGATTTGCTCACTTGTGGGCAATGCTTTGCTTCGGCCTAAATTATTATCAACTTTCGACCAATCCGTTCGTACGTAATCAACACCCACCATCCAGTGCGCTAAACGCTCAATACTTACACCAACACGCGATGAAACTGGTAATTGCTGGGTGAATGCTTCCGATTTAGCTAGGGTATCAGAATTAATTACATTGAGTCCTCCCAAATCATAGGTAACAAAACGTTTCATTAAAGTACCACTCAAACTGGGACTTAAGTCCATCGTTGCACCAGCATTGAGCACTAAATCATTTTTCAGCACCTTACGCCATGCAGCCCCAGCTTTAAATGTGAAATCAGCATAATTTGATTGATTTTCCAACTTAATCTTATAAAACTGCCCGTCTGAAAGATTTTGAGTCCCTACATTGCGATTTACGGCGCCGAATAAAAAACCCATTTCCAAGCCTACAAAAAACTCCTTACCAATGCGCACCCCGTTTGATATGGTCAGTTTGCTTACACCACCATCTCCCTTATATGAGTATAAAAGGCTATCTACCCCCAAAACATTTAAGCGGCGGTAAGATCGCGTTTCATAATTTACTGTTGAATAGGGTCTTACTCCAAATGACATTGTCCAACGCGAAGGAATAACAGGTAGCGTTATATTTAAGGATTGATAATTTCCACCAAGAACTTGTTGGCGCTGGCGATAATCCTGCATGTCTTTAAATTCAGCATTTATACCAGCTTCAAACATGGTATAATGATTCCGAGCTAATAGCGCAGGATTAATCTGGTTCGAATAAATACCATTGGAATTTGAAACGCCTATTCCACCCATCATGGAATTAGAGGGTGTTTCTGGCGTGTAAAGCTCACCCATTCCTATGTAGGATAAAGGAGAATTAACGATTGTTTGAGCGTAGGAATTGGGGATTAACGCGGCAAAGAATGCAAAAAATAGCACGAATGATGCTAAAATATTTTTATTCAAATGAGTCAATTGATTGTAAATCATGCGGTTAAAATTCCTCCCTTTTATATCTTTCAAGTCTGCAAAGGTCGTAAATTTTTTCATAATCGAGTAAGATATTAGCTATATTTGAAATCATATTTTGAGAATCCCGCATGGAAAGCTTAAGCAATTGGTATTTTTTAGAAAACTCAGCGCTTGATTTAATCATATTCGCGTCAATCCTTCTCACAGGTTTAGTTTTAAGGCGTTTTTTTTCGAATACCTTCTCAAAAATTGTCCTTCGCTTTTTTCCTCAAGAGTTCGTATCATTTCAAGATTGTATTCAATTATTGCGCAAGCCCTTGGAATTACTTGTTTTTTGGATTTCACTTTACCTGGCTGCTCATAATCTTCATGTCCCCTCAACTTGGCATTTAGTATCGATTGAAACTTTTGGTATTCGCTTTTTACTTTCAAAAACTTTTGAAACCGTTATCATACTAACGCTAACTTGGATAATTATCAGATTAGTAAAAGTGGGTATTCTTGTTGCGCAAGAAAAATGGCAAGGAATAGAGCAAAAATCAAAACAACAGTTTATTCCCTTTTTAAACGACCTGTCGCTCGTATTTATTATTGCAGCAGCTGGCTTTGTCATCTTGGGTCGTATTTTCGAGGTAGATGTGGTTGCCTTAATTACGGGTTTAGGATTAGGAGGTTTGGCATTAGCCTTAGCCGCTCGAGAGACATTGGAAAATCTATTTGCCTCGTTTACAATATTCCTAGACCTTCCGTTTGTGGTTGGGGATAGTATTCAAGTAGGAACTATTACTGGCGATATAGAAAAAATCGGATTTAGAAGTACGCGATTACGCGGCGTAGATGGCAATTTAGTAGTTATACCTAATCGGCTACTGACCTCACAATCTTTAGAGAATCTCAGTGAAAGAGATTACCGACGAGCTAAGTTCAACCTAACCTGCCATTTAAATACCTCTTCAAAACAAATTGACACCATTATACAGGCCATTACGGATTGCATTAAAGCAGAAAAGCTTTGCAATACAAAAGAATCTAAAGTAGTATTTGAAGGATTTGGATTGTATTCTTTGGATATAAGCGTCATGTTTTATGTCCAAACAAAAGATTTATCCATTTACCAACAAACTAAACAACGCATCAATTTGCAAATTTTGGCATTATTAAATCAGCATAAGATCACCTTAGCGAGTAGTGTCAGCGCATGAAAAAGATCATAATACTATTTTTTAGTTGTCTATTTATATTCCTTCATTTTGCTAATCTAGTTCAATACTTGATCAACTTCCCAAATTGGGGGGATGACTTTACTTTTTTAGCTTATTTTATTGACCTTCCAACATTAGAATTTACAGAATTTTGGAATAGATCCACCGAATTTCATGGGTTTATTCATCGAATGGTGGGCGCAAGGCTGATAACAGCCATATATCATTTATTCTCTGATGAATTCAATTTTAAAACATTGACAATTTGTGTGAATGTCCTTATCGTGAGTATCCTGTATCCGATATACCAACTTGTTCAAAAGGCTAAAATCAACTTGTGGCACTTCATTCCGATAAGCGGCTTGTTATTTGCTTGGAATGGAAATTTGGATAATTATGCCTTAATAGGTGTTCTTGTTCATGCGACATCCTTAAGCTTTTTGATTTGGGTATCTTATTGGATTAGCCAAACGAAAACACGAAACTGGGGGATTGGCCTTTCATTGATTTATCCATTTATCAGCACGGAAGGACTTGCCTTTATTCCGGTGGTACTGGCTTTACTATTTTATCAAAAAGACCGAAAAGCTTGGATTTATAGCATCGCTGGCTTGCTTGTAATCTCTCTATACTTCATTAATTACGATGCCCCCAAAAGCGCGTCTGCTAACTCCGGCATTGAAAAACTTTTATTTCTGGTACAAGGAAGCATTGTGTTTATTGGAGGAGCGATTAAGCACCAGGTATTTTTAAGCATGATCGCAGGTACCTTTTTGATTGGAAATGTAGGGTATACCCTGCTGCGCTATCACCAAAGTAAAGATCCCGCTTTGCTTTTCGCTGGACTTGTTTTCATCCAAATCATTGCCATGGGCACCATGATTACTTTGGGACGGGGTAATGTTGAATCAGGCGACTTAAATGCCCTCTTCGCTGAACGTTTTTCATTTTATGGAACGGTCTTCATCTGCATAACATACTTCGTTTGGATTCAACCTCAGCATTTTCAAATACCTTTTTCAAGACTGTATTTGATGGCCCCAGCGTTTGGCTGGATTGTTTTGTCTGCTTATGCTGCATACCCCAAATTGCAGAACTTACGTAACCGATTACAAGCAGATGCGAGCAATGCTTATTATTTTAAGCTTCATACTTTATACCCCTTTGCTAGGCAAGAGATGAATTTGCTGACGCAAAAAGGAGTATATCAATTTCCCAATGAATTGTTTTCACTCAAACCAATTGGGAATCAAATACAAATAACACCTACACCCGAATTTGAACCTGAATTTCGTGAATTTGCTGTTGATGGTAGCGGGACAATTTTGGTTTTTCAAAACCAAAAACCTCGCTTATTTTTACCCATAAATTCACTCAGCCATCGCATTAAAATAAAAAAGGACGTCCGCTTTAATGAGCGAACGTCCAAATTTCTATTAATTCCAAGCAACTAATTACCCAACTAATTCTTTCAAATCTTCATCGTGAATCATCTTGCGGGCATCTGCCATCAATAAGAAACGGGTGTAGATTTTATCTAATTCAGGCTTCTCAAAATCAAATCCCAAAAGACTCAGGCGATGGCGCAATGCAGCACGCCCTGAACGCGAGGTTAGAACAATTGCAGATGAAGGCACACCCACATCCTCTGGGTTCATAATTTCATAATTTTGCGCATGCTTTAAAAATCCATCTTGATGAATGCCAGATGAATGAGCAAATGCATTCGCACCCACAACAGCTTTATTCGCTTGAACAGGCATCCCCATCAAATTTGAAACTAAACAACTGGTTGGATATAAATATTTCGGGTTAATCCCTGTAGAGAATCCCAAATCTTTGTGCACATTCAAAATCATGGCTACCTCTTCCAAAGAGGTGTTCCCAGCGCGTTCACCTATCCCGTTAATGGTCACCTCGACTTGGCGTGCTCCAGCTTGAATTCCGGCAATGGTATTCGCTGTTGCCAGTCCCAAATCATTGTGGTTATGCATGGAGATGGTTGCCTGGTGAATATTTTCTACGTGTTCGTACAAATAGCTAATGCGATCATACATTTGATTCGGCAACAAATAACCCGTCGTGTCCGGTAAGTTTACAACCGTAGCACCGGCTTTGATAACCTCAGAAGTCAATTTAGCTAAGAAGGGTAAATCAGCCCGACCGGCATCTTCCGCGAAAAACTCCACATCTTCCACAAAAGATTTTGCGTATTTAACTGCCCAAACTCCACGCTCAATAATCTCTTCGCGCGTTGAATTAAATTTATGTTTAATGTGAACATCAGAAGCACCGATTCCCGTATGAATGCGTGGACGACGTGCGGGCTTTAATGCTTCCACAGCCGCATCAATATCTTCTTTTTTAGCACGCGTTAAGGCACAAACCGTAGGCTCCATTACCGCCCCTGCAATGGCCTTTACAGATGCAAAATCACCAGGAGATGAGATGGGAAAACCCGCTTCAATGATGTCTACACCCAACTTCTCTAATTCCTTAGCCACTTCAACTTTCTCCTCTCGGTTTAGTTGACAGCCGGGCACTTGTTCACCATCACGTAAGGTTGTATCAAAAATTTGAATGCGGTTGCTCATATTGTTTTGTTTACTAAAATCGTAGACAAAACTAAATTAAATACATGAAGCAAACAACAAAATCGAGTAATCGAAAAATTAAAAATTTAGACTAATAATCGCTACAATCCGAATAATAAATAAACATTTAGAATAATTATCTAAAATGTGCCAAAATAAAAGATTAATTATCTAATCTTGTCAAATTAACAAGAATTGAATTTTATTAAATAAATCTAATTTTTACCAAATATTCGATAAATCCTTAGCCTCATACGTATGATTCCGTGTATCATAAACAGAATCACCGGTTTGAGGCTTCAATTTAAGGTTATCAGCCTGCTTAACTAAACGCATCAATAAGGCGATTGGTGTCAAGAAAACAAAAAATATGATTGTCAGTAAAACATAGCCGTTAATCCGCCCAAGAAGCTGGGCTAATTTCATCCAGGCTTTCGAAACAAGCTCTGCGAATCCATTGGAAAGCAAAGCAAGAAGACCAATAGCCAGCGCAATTTGTGCAAGCATATTGATTTTTAAGAGCAGGCTGAAGGCGATAAGCCCTACAACAATTGACAAAATGGTTTGAGCTGGATTTTGCTTTTTCATCGATTAAAACAATGTATAAATAAAAGGCGCAAGAGCTGAGCTACCACCTACGACGATCAAGATACCGATTAACAAAAGAACTATGATAACAGGTGTTAACCACCATTTTTTACGCTCTTTCATGAAGTTCCACAAATCACTTAAAAAGTCCATATTGATTATATTTTTAGTCTAATACAAATTCCTTTTTCCAAGCATCCGATTCCTCCCACGGAGCTTGTACTTTCTTATCAAATAGGTAATTCCCTACTACAAGGTAATCCATCTCGGTGCGCATCAAACAACGATAAGCATCAGCAGGCGTACAAACGATAGGCTCCCCACGAACATTAAAGCTGGTATTAACCACCACACCTATGCCCGTCGTTGATTTGAAATCAGAAATTAATTGGTGATAACGTGGATTGGTTTCCGCATGAACCGTTTGAATACGCGCGGAATAATCGATGTGCGTAATCGAAGGCAAATCAGAACGGAGAAAATACAATTTCTCCATCATCTCTAATTGCTCGTAATTCGCTGGCATTTCTTTTCTTCGAGCGGGTTTCACCCCATGCACCAACAGCATATATGGCGAAATGGTATCACATTCAAAATATTCATGAACATCTTCAGCTAAAACTGAAGGGGCAAATGGACGAAATCCTTCGCGGTATTTAATTTTAAGATTCAGCTTCTTCTGCATTTCGGGGTTTCGGGGATCGCCCAAAATACTTCTTCCACCTAAAGCTCTTGGGCCAAATTCCATACGCCCTTGAAACCAACCTATCACATTTCCTTCAGCAAGTAATTCGGCGGTCTTAGCTGAAAGTTCTTTAAAGTCGTCAAAATAGGTGAATTTAGCTTGATTCTCTTTAGCCATTTGTTCGATTTCCTTATCAGAATACGAGGGGCCTAAATACGATCCTGACATGGCATCCAATTTGCTAGCATCAATGGAACGCGCTTGATCAAAATAAATATAATGAGCTGCCAGGGCCGCTCCTAGCGCACCGCCCGCATCACCCGCGGCAGGCTGAATGAAAATATCGTCAAATATCCCAGCATCCTTTAATTTCCCATTAGCAACGCAATTCAACGCTACACCACCGGCTAAAACACAGGCTTTTGAACCGGTCAATCGCTTCGCCTCATGGGCCATCAAAATCACAACCTCTTCCGTAATCTCTTGAATAGCCAGACCTAAATCACAATGTTTCTGTTCTAAATTTGATTCCGACTCGCGGGTTGGAAAACCAAATAATGCCTCCCATTTGGCATCATACACCATACGTAAACCAGTAGCATAATTAAAATATTCCTGATTTAGCCAAATTGAACCATCAGGCTTGATGTCCACCAATACTTCACGAATCAACTTTTTATATTGCTCTACTTCCTTAGACCCATGCCGGCCATACGGAGCTAAACCCATCAGTTTATATTCTCCTGAATTAACTTTAAAGCCTAAGAAATAGGTAAATGCAGAGTACAACAAGCCCAATGAATGTGGGAATTTTAACTCTTTTAAGATCGATAAGGTATTTCCTTTCCCATGTCCAATCGAAGCCGTAGCCCACTCTCCCACGCCATCCAATGTCAAAATAGCTGCATCGTCAAATGGTGATGGATAAAATGCACTTGCTGCATGAGACAAGTGGTGCTCTGGAAATAATAATTTTACTTTCTTCTTGTCGAAGTGCTGGATGTCAAATAACTCCTCATACAACATGCGCTTCAAGAACATCTTCTCTTTCAACCAAACAGGTATCGCCGTCAAAAATGAAAGCAGGCCCTTGGGGGAAAAAGCATAATAAGTCTCCAATAAGCGTTCCATTTTCAGCAAGGGCTTATCGTAAAATACGATCGCATCCAAATCACTCAGCTGAACTCCAGCCTCGGATAAGCAATACTGAACCGCATGAGTGGGGAAAGCTGGATCATGCTTTTTACGCGTAAATCGCTCTTCCTGTGCTGCAGCAATAATTTTACCATCCTCAATATAAGCCGCGGCAGAATCGTGATAAAAAGCAGAAATTCCTAAAATCTTCAAATTGTCAAGCTTTTAATTTAATCGAAAAGACAAAAATAGCTAAAATTCTGCTTTACTCTTCATCAATTTAGGAAGCGGGTGCTTGATTCTGCTAAAATTTGCCCGACCCGAACTGAACCTATATTGGTAAAGTGCATTGGGTCGTAAAAATACCGTGAATCCTTGGGGAGTATTTTTGCCAAATCTATCAATTCGAGGTGCTCTTTTTGGCAAACATCGCGCATCACCTCATTATATAACTCCAATTTATTCCAATACAAGCGCCCATTCATATCAACTGAAATTTTAACCTTTGCTAAATCCGTTCCAGTTGCTGGATCAAGCCCTTCTCCTACCAATAAAGGTTGCGTAATAAATACCGGTTTAATACCATGGGACTTACATAGCGTAACCAATTGCACGATACGGTTTCGGTAGGCGGGAAGTAGAGCTTTCTGTTTTGTTAATGTAGCCTGAATAGTAGCTTCAGGAATAATCAGCGTATCCTTGGGATTTAATTGCACGATTTTATCTACAAAAATCTTTTGATTACGCGCCTTAAGGGATTTAGAAATATTATAGATCAAGTTGGCCACTTCAGAATGATTAGATAAGGTTAAAAAAGCATTCTTTAACCAGCCATTGTTTTCCATTTGAACCGACTTGCCAAGCACCATCCGATTATCAAACTGGTTAAGATCTTGTCGGTCCATATCATTGACGCCCATTAAAAAATAAATATAATTGGGCTTGTATTTCAGAACGACGTCTTTCAAAAGCAAAAGATGCCCAAAACTCGAATGCCCATTTAATCCTGCATTATTGACCCAGGATTTAGGCATCTTTTTTCGCAGCTCTGATTGCATTACTTGTGGCCAGGCCTTATCCTCCGAGATAAAGAAACATTCGGTGGTACTGCCCCCTACCGTAATTATTTTCGTATACTGAGAAGCGTCTTTGGGAAGTTCTTCCCCACGAAATCCCATGGAATTTTTCTTGTGAATAATCAATGAATCAAAGCAAGCATACTGATTTGTAAATTGATACGATTGATTAATGGGCAAGATAATTTTATCCCCTTTAATACGAAAAGGAATCGGGTTGTAAATACGCAATAAAATCTCAAGAGCTGCGGCAATGAAGATGAGCAGATAAGTAATATAAAGCGTCGATTTCCAGATTTTCTTCATTGACTTTTCAAATAGCAAAAACAAAGCTAGCCTCTCCCAGATGAAAATCAAAGCCTATGTGACTAATTGTCTGCTAATGCCTTTATTTCGGGGAGACGCTTGGTATCAAAATTTCCACCCGATATCACGCAAACCACCGTTTTTCCTACAATTTCAGACCGAACTTGTTCGAGTGCCGCAACAGAGAGGGCGCCGGCTGGCTCAACAATCATGCCGTAGAATTGATACAAATCGAGCATCGTTTGGCAAAGCACATTTTTCTCAACAACCAACATGCGATCAAGGGAGGGTTCACAAATCGCAAAAGTCTTCTCGCCTACCCGTTTAACTGATGCGCCATCAACAAATGAATCAATGGAATTCAGTGAAACAACTTGATGAGCTCTTAAACTCTCCAGCATGGATGGGGCAAGCGCCGGTTCGACGCCAATTAATTTTGTTTGAGGTGAAAGGGCTGATAAAACCAATCCTGCACCTGCCGCTAAACCACCACCGCCGATAGCCACAAGTAGGTAGTCGGCCGGAGCGGGCAGTTGATCGACAATTTCAAGCGCCACAGTTGCTTGACCTGCAATAATATCAAAATCATCAAATGGAGGTATGAATATAGCTTGATTTTCTTGGCAAAATCGTTGGGCTGCAGTGAACGCCTCGTCATATGTATTCCCAACTAACTTGATTCGTACCTTTTCTTTTCCGTGAAAACGAACGGCCTCTACTTTTTGTAGTGGGGTGGTTTTCGGCATAAAAATAAAAGCTTGAATGTCTAGCATGGCACAAGAAAGTGCAACCCCTTGCGCATGATTCCCTGCTGAAGCGGCTACAACCCCTTTTGAACGCAGTTCCAACGGGATGTTGCTAATTTTATGATAAGCTCCACGAATCTTGTAGGAACGAACCCCTTGGAGGTCTTCCCGTTTTAAAAAAATCTTGGCTCCAAAGCTTTCAGATAATCGGGGTGCATACATCAATGGGGACTTCAAGGCGATGTCCTTAATTTGATGAGCAGCTTGTTTGATTTGATGAAGGCTTGGAACCTCTGTTAATTTGTTGAATTCCATGCACAGCAAACGTACAAAAAACTACTTTGTGGGCAACAAAAAAGTCGCCCGAGAAAACCCGGACGACTTCTTAAGGAAAAAACAATTAGTTATTTTCAGGACGTAAACTACGTACCGCAGCTCCCGCTCTCCACATTTCCATATCTGCCATCTCTTTCAATTCGGCATCTAATTTCACACGGTAATCTGGCTGAGAATTTAACGTAATTGATCGCTCTGCTTCAGCTTGTGTTTTCACCGAGTTATATAATTGTTCGAATACCGGTTTCGTCGCGTCACGGAATGGCTTCCACCAATCCAATGCACCACGTTGTGCCGTCGTAGAGCAGTTGGCATACATCCAATCCATTCCATTCTCCGCAACTAGTGGCATCAACGATTGCGTTAACTCCTCCACTGTCTCGTTAAATGCTTCTGAAGGTGAGTGGCCATTTGCGCGCAAAACTTCGTACTGCGCCGCGAAAATTCCTTGAATAGCGCCCATCAACGTTCCACGCTCACCCGTTAAGTCAGATGTAACTTCTTTATAGAAATCGGTTTCAAATAAATAGCCAGAACCTACACCGATTGCCATCGCAATACATTTTTCACGAGCTTTTCCTGTTGCATCTTGGTAAACTGCAAAAGAAGAGTTCAAGCCTTTACCCGCTACGAACAAACGACGCAATGAAGTACCTGATCCTTTTGGAGCAGCTAAGAATACATCCACATCAGCTGGAGGAACGATACCCGTTTTCTCTTTGTATGTGATTCCAAATCCATGAGAGAAATAAAGCGACTTACCAGCTGTCAAATATTTCTTAACTGTTGGCCATAATTCAATTTGAGCCGCGTCTGAAAGTAGGTAACAAATGATCGTTCCTTTTTCCAATGCTTCTTCAATTTCAAATAAAGTCACACCTGGAACCCAACCGTCGGCAACTGCCTTATCGTAGGTTTTACCTTTACGCTGACCTACAATCACATTCAGACCATTGTCTTTCATGTTTAAGGCTTGACCTGGACCTTGAACGCCGTAACCAATTACTGCGATGGTTTGATCAGCCAATACTTGTCTAGCTTTCTCTAACGGAAACTCTTCTCTTGTTACGATGTCTTCAACAACTCCACCGAAATTAATCTTTGCCATTTTTTTGTCTTTTAATTTATATACTAATTCGATTATACGATTTCCCAATTACCTTCAGGAAGAAATTCAACTAATCCTTTTTCCGTTTTACCTACGGCAATACGACCAGATTTAACATATTCTAATATTTCCCACTTTTTCAAATAGACATAGAATTCATTTAACTCATCTTCGGTCCCATTTTTTTCCACGACCACATATTCTAGACCCCAATGAACTACTTTGGCATTCCAATCTAAATTGATCGTTTTCACATCGATGGGCTCACCACCCAGCGGAGTTGCCAATTTAAATAAGGCTACCTCATTGAAAATTATCTCATCATCTAGATACCCATAAACGGCCAGAACATCTGTTACTTTACGAATTTGGCGAACCAATTTCTCTACGACATCCCGATTCTCGTTTCGGATGACGATCGTAAAGCGAGAAACGCCACGACGCTCCGTTTCAGAAACCGTCAAACTTTCAATATTCAAACGGCGACGTGTGAAAATGATGGTAATCCGATTCAATAAACCGACCGTATTGGTTGTAAAAACTGAAAGTGTATAATTTGTCAACATATTACTCTAGCCTAACATTGGTTACGGAACTGCCCGCAGGCACCATAGGGAAAACATTTCCCTCCTTTTCACAAACAATTTCTAACAAATAAGGCGTTTCTGAATTCAATAAGGTATCCAAAGACTCGCTTAACAAACTACGATCAGATACCGTATGACCTGGTATACCAAAGCCTTTGGCAATCGTAATGAAATCAGGATTTTCCAATTCAACGAATGAATAACGGCGCGCGTGAAACAACTCTTGCCACTGGCGAACCATCCCTAAAAAGTTATTATTCAAAATAATGATCTTAACTGGCAACTTGCTTTGAGCAATCGTACCCAATTCTTGCAAAGTCATTTGAAATCCTCCGTCACCAATTACCGCAACAACTTCTCGCTCAGGAACAGCAACTTTAGCTCCGAACGCTGCCGGCAAAGCAAAACCCATGGTTCCTGCTCCACCTGAAGTCACGACCGAATTCTGTTTCTTAAATCGGTAGTACCGGTTAGTCACCATTTGATGTTGACCTACGTCCGTAACAATAACGGCCTCCCCTTTTGTCTTGTCAGACATCATGGCGATAGCCTCGCCCATTTTAATCTGATCCCCATCATGGAATACATCTTTCAGGGTAATCTTTGTATATTCTTCTTTGTCGTAAGCGTCAAATTCCGCACGCCAAGCCAGGTGTTCTGCAGGCTTAATTAACGGCAATAATGCACGTAATGCGGCTTTGGCATCACCCACAACAGGAGCGTCTGCTTTGACATTTTTATCTACTTCAGCCGGATCAATTTCAATATGAACCACTTTCGCCTGCTTTGCATACGTCGACAAATCACCTGTAATCCGGTCATCAAAACGCATACCGATGGCGATCAACACATCACATGAATTTGTCAAAACATTCGCGCCATAGTTACCATGCATGCCTGGCCAACCCACATACATCGGGTGATCCGCATCCATCGATGACATGCCTAATAGCGTTGTGGCTACTGGAATGCCCGCTTTGTCAACCAATTCATTTAATTCTTTTTCAGCACCGGAAATAATAATTCCGTGACCGGCAAGAATATAGGGCTTTTTGGCCCCATTGATCAGCTTGGCAGCAGCTTCAAGATGCTCACGCTTCGGCTCAATACGCGGATTATATGAAATAATGGACGTACAAGGTGTATACTTAAAAGGCTCGGTCATCATTTCAGACTGAGCTGTACGTGTGATATCGATTAAAACAGGACCTGGACGGCCTGTTTCTGCAATGTAAAATGCTTTCGCGATGATCTCCGGAATTTCGTTGGGATCTACTATTTGATAATTCCACTTGGTTACAGGCATAGAAATACCCATTAAATCACACTCTTGGAAAGCATCCGTACCCAATAAATTTCCTTTTACTTGACCTACGAGGCAAACGAGTGGCGTTGAATCCAACATGGCATCGGCGATCGGCGTAATCAAGTTGGTGGCTCCAGGACCCGAAGTCACCATACATACACCAGCTTTATTCAGCATACGTGCGTACCCTTGTGCGGCGTGACCAGCACCTTGTTCGTGGCGAACTAAAATATGCTTTAAGCGATCTTGATAATCAAATAATGCATCGTAGGTAGGCATAATCGCACCACCTGGATAGCCAAAAATAGTTGTCACCCCTTGCGCAACCAATGATTCCATAATGGCTTGCGCACCAGTCAAGAATTTTTTCTGGTCGGCCTGATTCGAATCTGCAGTCTGCGTTTGGGTTTGTCCCATGGTATTCATTTTTTTATTCTCAACTTTCAAGGAAAAGCTAATTTAAGCTATCCCTTGCTAGTAAAAAAGGTAATTTTCTTTTTTTACAAATCCGTCACACAGCCTTGGCTGGCTGAAGCAACGTTTTTAATGTACTTGCGCAACACGCCTGAGGTGTGTGGTGAAACAATCGGTTTCCACAGTTTACGGCGTTCGGCTAATTCTTCATCGGATACATGCAAGATGATTTTATTGTCAACTGCATCAATCGTAATCTTATCTCCATCTTTCACCAAAGCGATGTTTCCACCTTCTTGCGCTTCAGGCGTCACGTGACCTACCACAAACCCGTGCGTTCCTCCAGAGAAACGCCCGTCCGTAATCATGGCAACTGAATTACCTAAACCAGCGCCCATAAGTGCAGAGGTAGGCTTTAACATTTCGGGCATTCCAGGTCCACCTTTGGGTCCTTCGTTGCGAATAACCACTACATGTCCTGCTTTTATTTCTCCTTTGGACAAGAATTCCATCACATCCTCCTCGCGATCGCATACTTTCGCCAAACCCTCAAAACGCTCTCCTTCTTTGCCTGTGATTTTCGCAATGGCACCTTCCGTGGCTAAATTGCCATACAATACTTGAATGTGGCCTGAAGATTTCAAGGCCTTTGATTTAGGGAAAACGATCTTTTGTGCATCAAAATCCAAATCTGGCGCATCGGCTAAATTCTCAGCCATTGTTTTTCCGGTTACTGTCAAACATTCGCCATGCAAATAACCTTCCTTCAACAAATATTTTAAAATCGCTGGCATACCACCGATCGCCAAAACATCCTCCATGTAATATTTTCCTGAAGGCTTCAAATCAGCCATTAATGGCGTGCGATCTGAAACGTCTTGAATATCTTTCAATGTAAATTCTACCCCTGCAGAATGCGCAATCGCTAAATAATGCAACACGGCATTGGTACTTCCACCCAATGCCATAACCACAGTCATCGCATTCTCAAATGCATGACGTGTCATGATATCGCGCGGACAAATGTTTTTCTCCAACAATACCTTCATCGCTGCACCTATTGCCAAACACTCCGCTTTTTTCCCTTCATGTGTAGCTGGATAAGACGAGGAATTAGGTAAAACTAAGCCCATCGCTTCCATCGAAGAAGCCATGGTATTCGCTGTATACATACCTCCACAAGCCCCTGCACCCGGAATCGAATTCCGAATCACTCCCTCATAATCTTCTTCTGAAATAGTTCCGGCATATTTTTTCCCAAGAGCTTCAAAAGCCGAAACGATATCCAATTTTTCTCCTTTGTAAGATCCAGAACGAATCGTTCCTCCGTAAACCAACATCCCCGGGCGGTTCAAACGCGCAAGCGCCATCATCGCTCCTGGCATATTTTTATCACAACCTACCACAGCAATCACGCCATCATACCATTGTGCCCCCACTACATTTTCGATTGAATCAGCAATAATATCACGGGAAGGCAACGAATAGCTCATCCCCTCATTTCCATTGGTCATTCCATCTGACACACCGATCGTGTGAAAGATTAACCCCACCATGCCATTTTCTTGAATTCCTTTCTTAACATGGACCGATAGACCATTTAAGTGCATATTGCATGGATTACCTTCGTAACCGGTACTTGCAATACCAATCTGCGCCTTATCCATATCCTCAGTTGTCAATCCAATGCCATAGAGCATCGCTTTCGCCGCAGGATTTGTAACTTCTTGTGTTAACGTTCTAGAGAATTTGTTTAACGACATAGGAATAAATTTTTTCAAACAACAAATATACGCAATCCGATTTGTTCAAGCCAAAGGATTGCCAAACAATATATGGTCAATCAAGGAAATACAAAATAAATTATTTGTTTTCCCCTACTTGTTGGCGCCACATGGCATAGTACAAACCTTTGTCGGCCAACAAACTATCGTGATTCCCTGATTCGACCACTTTTCCTTTTTCCAAAACATAAATACGCGTGGCATGCATGATGGTAGATAAGCGGTGAGCAATCAATATGGTCAAATGCTCCGCATCTTGCGAAACCGCACGGATTGTTTCCGAAATTTCCTCTTCCGTTAAAGAATCTAGGGCAGAAGTTGCCTCGTCGAAAACCAACAAATTTGGATTCCGCAATAAAGCCCGAGCAATACTTAAGCGCTGCTTTTCTCCTCCGGATACCTTTACGCCACCTTCCCCAATCAAAGAATCTAAACCTTTATCAGCTCGAGCCAGTAAACTTTGACAAGCTGCCTTTTCCAGCACCTCCATACATTGGGCATCGGTCGCGTTCGGATTAACGAATAAGAGGTTCTCCCGAATGGAGCCTGAGAACAACTGGGTGTCTTGGGTCACAAAACCGATTTTTTTACGGAGTTGGTCAAAATCAATGGCGTCTTCTGGCTCGCCATTATAATAAATATTTCCCTTTTTCGGTCGGTATAAACCTACGAGCAATTTAACCAAGGTAGATTTCCCGGCACCCGACGGCCCAACAAACGCGATGGTTTCCCCGCCTTTCACTTGGAAGGAAATATCAGAAAGTGCTTCTTGGGTCGCGGATTGATGTTGGAAGGAAACATGATCAAATGTCAAGTTCTCAATGTGCGTTATGGCTTTCGGGTTCGCTGGTTTTTGTTCCCCTGGAATAGCCAAAATCTGTTCAAAATTCTGCAATGACACTTCTGCTTCGCGGAAGGTATTGACCACATTTCCAATCTCCTGCAAGGGATTAAAAAGGAAGAATGAATAGATGTTTAAAGAATAAAACTGACCAATGGTAATTTTGCCTTGGTAGATTAAATAGATCAAAACTACGACCATGAGCATGCGCAATAGGTTAACACAGGTTCCTTGAACGAAAGCCATGGAACGCACGTAACGCACCTTTTTCAATTCAAGCTTTAGGATTTTCTCTGTGGTTGCATTCAAATGAGCAATTTCTTGCTCGGCCAGCCCGAGCGATTTTACAAGCTCAATATTGCGTAGGGATTCTGTGGTGGAACCAGCTAAACCGGTTGATTCTTTGACAATTTCGATTTGAATGACTTTGATCTTTTTACTCAAAACGGAAGATACCCATGCAATCAACGGGCCTGTGATTAAAAATAAAGGCATAACCATCCAATGCACCGAAAAGGCATAGATCGAAATAAATACCAATGCAATGACGGATTGAAAAAGAATATTGATGCCCAAGGTGATCAATTTTTCTACATCCGTCCTTACTTTTTGTAATTTACCCAAGGTCTCGCCTGAACGCTGATCTTCAAACGTTTCATATGGCAATTCCAAAGAATGGCGAATTCCGTCCGAATATAGATTCGCCCCCACCTTTTGAGTGACGGTATTAATCATATAGTCTTGAAAGTTTTTCGCTACCCTACTCACGAATGCCACACCCACGGATGCCAAAGCTAAAGGCCAAATAGCATCAACAAATTGGGCCATAGTATGCGTTTCTGCCCGATAAACCGCCGCTACATCATCGATGATTTTCCGAAAAATGTAGGGATCCATCAAGGAGAAAATCTGGTTGGTCGCCGCAAGCCCTAAAGCTGCGAAGACACGCCAGCGGTAATGGGTAAGGTAAGTAAGTAATAATTTCATGTTGGTGACGGATCATTTTTTTCATGACGCGAAAGCTCGCTCCAAATCTGTAGAGACGCGATACCTCGCGTCTGCTTATTTTCAAAGACGCGAAGTATCGCGTCTCTACCATTTACTCAAAACGCACCAGCGCCATTTCGGCCACGGTCTTACCGATAGCTAACGACGATGTTGCCGCGGGGCTTGGCGCGTTCAAAATATTGATAACCTTTTCATCTTCGACGATCGAAAAATCATCCAATAAACCTCCGGTCCGATCACATGCCTGCGCACGAACACCCGCTCCACCCTCAACCAAATCATCCATTTGTATTTCAGGAATAAGAACTTGCAGGGCTTTGGTAAAGGCTTCTTTCGAGAAACTTCGATACATTTCACCGAGACCTGTTTCCCAATATTTGGCCGCTACTTTTTGAAAACCTGGCCAAGTTAGTGTATCCCAAAGTTCCTTAGCGTTGATACCTAATTTATTATAGCCTTCCTTTTTGAACGCCAAAACGGCATTAGGACCAGCTTCCACGCCTCCACGCATCATGCGAGTAAAATGTACCCCTAGGAATGGGAAATTGGGATCAGGTACTGGATAAATCAAATTCTTTACGAGGTATTCTTTGTCTTTTCTGAGCTTGTAATATTCCCCTCTAAACGGTACGATTCGCACATCTAAAGGCTCTTTTTGCGTCCATTGGGCAACTTGGTCGGAATACAAACCGGCGCAATTGATAATGAGTTTTGCCTCATAAACGGCCTTTTCCGTTTCAACGATTGAGTAGGTCAGCCCTTTGGTGATGTTGATAACTTTTTCACCTAGGTGTATTTCACATCCGTTGGCTTGAACACCTTGCGCTAATTTAGCGGCAACGGCACGGTAGTCGACGATACCTGTTTGAGGTACAAACAAACCCTCAACACCGGTAACATGAGGCTCATATTCGCGCATTTCCGCTAATGACAATTTCTTCAATCCGCCAAGGCCATTATCCTGACCACGCTGAAACAAGGTATCTAATTGTGGTCTTTGCGCTTGGGTACTGGCAACCACCACTTTTCCGGTTAATTCGAAAGGAATATCTTCTTTTTGGCAATACTCGATTAATTGATGGTAGCCTTCAATACAGTTTTTGGCTTTTAGCGAACCCGGTTTGTAATATAACCCGGAGTGAATCACTCCTGAGTTATTCCCGGTCTGGTGCAT
This sequence comes from Aquirufa sp., assembly GCF_044342065.1. Classification (GTDB taxonomy): domain Bacteria; phylum Bacteroidota; class Bacteroidia; order Cytophagales; family Spirosomataceae; genus Aquirufa. The sequence goes on from NZ_JBIIQN010000002.1 coordinate 139,678, forward strand.
GGAGACCATATTTTCTTTTTCAAATAGCGCAATTTTCAAAGCTGGATTAGCTTCAAGCAAACGGTGTGCAGTGGCTAGGCCTACAATGCCTCCGCCAACAATAATAATATCAAGTGCCATAACGATGGAGATTGAAAATAATTAGCCACAAAGATACGAAATCAAGGTGGGGAATTATCAATTAATTATCAAGTACTTGATGAAATTTCAACCTTCCTTGGGGGATTTTTTTGTAGCTTTGTGCTCCCTCATTTTAGCTTCGCCAAACCTTCAAGGATTGGCGAAGCTGAGGGGTTAAGCACAAAACTTTGAATCCACAAATCGAAAAACTTTATCGCATTGCGGAACAACCTACCCGAACGATTTTGGGCTTGATGTCCGGTACATCCTTGGATGGCTTGGATATGGCTTTATGTCGGTTTAGTGGACAAGGACTTGAAACAAAATGCGAGTTAATCCATTTCGATTCTGTGCCTTTTTCAACGGAATTCAAGGAATCAATTCGGGAGGTTTTTGCGAAAGAACATATCCATTTCCCAAGCCTAAGTACCTTGAATGTACAGATAGCCCGAACTCATGCCGCGATTATTTTAGACACATTAGCCCGCTGGGGAGTTAAACCCGCAGAAGTAGATGCTTTAGCTTCGCATGGACAAACGGTGATGCACCGACCAGATCGGACGGGAGGATTGCCGAATTCTACCTTACAAATAGGGGATGGTGATCATTTGGCACATTTAACAGGGATTATTACGCTATCGGATTTCCGACAGAAACACCTAGCGGCAGGAGGCGAAGGAGCCCCATTGGCAATGTTTGGTGATTATTTTCTTTTTACCAAACCAGAGGAGGAGCGTATTTTATTGAACATTGGGGGCATTGGTAATTTTACCTATTTGCCGGCAAATCAAGACCCTCAGGATATTTTGGTAACAGATACAGGTCCTGGAAATACCTTGATTGACGCATGGGTGCGGGCTCACTATCCAGGAAAGTCCTACGATGAAGATTCCCAAATCGCGCGTTCAGGTAAGGTTCATCCCGAATTTTTAAAAGCCTTATTGGCCTTGCCCTTTTTCCAAGAATCCTTCCCAAAAAGTACGGGGCCGGAATATTTTAACATCGGCCGAATTAGCGAAATAGCACCGGCGGGAATAAGTCCGGAAGATAGCATTGCGACACTCACCTATTTTACAGCGGAGAGTATTGCCTTAGCTATTCAACATTATACGGGTTTGGAAGATGGACAGGTATATGTGAGTGGTGGCGGCGCGCGTAATCCTTTGATGATGAAATATTTACAAACTTTGTTGCCTGGATTTACGATACAAGATTCTGAAGTTTTGGGAATCGAATCAGCGGCGAAAGAAGCGATTTTATTTGCTTTATTGGCCAATGAAACATTGACTGACCCGAATCCGGCACCTGATCGCCGTTTAGGTGATTCGCCTTGGATGACGATGGGGAAGATTAGTTTACCCAATTAAATTAGACGTTGGACGCTAGACGTTGGACGTTAGACGCTAAAAGTTGGACGTTAGACGCTAGACGTTGGACGTTGGAAAAAAGGTAAAAGATAGTACTCCGGACTAAAGACTAGCGACTAGTGACTTATATGAAATACAAATTACAAGATTACATCCTTTTTGAAAACGATGATTTCATTGTCATCAATAAGCCTTCGGGCATTGCGACTTTGGATGAGCGGAAGGATGATTATGCGCCTAGTATTTTGCGCATGGCGAAAGTATATTGGGAGGATGCGCAGGTGGGACATCGTTTGGACAAAGAAACAACGGGGGCTTTGGTGATTGCCAAAAACCCAGAGGCTTACCGACATATTTCCATGCAATTTGAGCATCGCGAAACGGCAAAACGCTATCATGCGGTGGTGGAAGGCATGCACGACTGGGATGGCATGTTGGTAAATTTACCTATTCTTCCCTTAAAAGATGGGAAAGTAATTATTGCTAGAACAAATGGTAAACATGCGGAGACTTGGTTTCGATCAATGCAGGTATTTAAGGGATATACTTTGGTAGAATGCATGCCCATCACGGGCCGCATGCACCAAATTCGCATTCACTTAACCTGTTTACAGGCACCCATTGTTGCAGATGAAATGTATGGCGGAAAGGACGTCTATCTGTCTGATTTGAAGCGTAATTTTCATCTTAAAAAAGATACAGAAGAACGACCGCTGATGCGACGTGTGGCGCTACACGCCCATAGTTTGACTTTTAAACTGATGGATGACAGCCTAGTTACCGTGGAAGCACCCTACCCAAAAGATTTTAATGTGCTGGTAAGACAATTGGAGAAGTATTCGTAAATTTGCAATCCTGGCTCCGTAGTTCAATGGATAGAATGTAGGTTTCCGGTACCTAAGATGCAGGTTCGATTCCTGCCGGGGCTACTCCATAAAAAAAAGACATTTCGAAAGAGATGTCTTTTTTGTTGTTTAAATAAAATCTAATTATGCTTTGTTTTATTCCAATATCTAAATTTATTTTTAAAATAAAATATGTTATTAATTTGTAATTAATAAGGTTCAAACCCTCGCTCAGGATACGCAGTATCCATAATCATTAAATATCTTTGACTATCCTTGTATATGTACATCCACACTTGGTGATAATTGTCTCCTTTTCTTTTCTCCCAAGTTCCAGAATATGTATTACCAGAGGTAGTAAATATAAATTTACCATCATCAAAAAATTCATATTTCTTCGAATAAGAATCACTATATAGCCATACGTGTCTATAATCAACAATCCAAAAGACAAAATTATTCCAATAATTCTTAGATTCAGTGCTGAGTCTCCAATCAGCTAATGCTTCTTTAACATACGCCATATTGTCGCTAAGATTATCAACAAGCCTATATCCTTTCCCTCCACAACGAGTACATTTAATTATCGGCCCAATAACAGATCTACTGTCTTTGCAAACTCTACATGGGACTTTGCGCCTATATTCAGCATTCCAATTTCTACAATTAGAACAAGTAACTTGTTCTCTAATTAATTTATGACCACTACAATAGTAGCATAATTCTTTTCTAAGATTATTACTACTCTGTGAATAAAGAGAACTAGTACCACACAAGAACACAAAAAAATGAATAAAACAAATAGTTAATCTTTTCATATTTGGTTGTTTATATATTTTCCAATTGAATTTAAAAACCCGTTAGCAAGGTTACAACAACTATCAAAACATAAGAAGATTAATGTGTTTTTCGAGTACATAACACAAAATAAGTGGGATCAACTGCAGCGTAATTAATCCAGGGCCTCCTTTTTCAATCCATATTTTACAAACCGCTTATCATCCTCATCTGCAATTCGAAAAACAGCTTCTTCAATCTGATAATGATCAGCAAAGTACTGATTCATCGCATTAATAAACTGAGCTCGGTACTGCCTTTGCGTATCAAAGGCTTTCTTTTCACAACCAAGTAAAATAGAGATTTCATCCGTACTGACTAAATAATCACCCCCATTCAACTTAAATAGCTCAATAAATTCTTTTCCCCCTGCTGGCAAATTGTTGATTGCGTCATATTTTGGCATCTTGTTCTTCTTCAATGAGAATCGATAATTAAACCAAACGCTGATGAATAATAATAAACCTAAAGCAATAGACAAATACTCGATGTTCGAAAACATGGGGTCTTTTGAATAGAAGCGGCCCACCAACTGAGAATTTTTCCTCAATTCATCCACTGACATCGAATCGATTTTATAATGATCTCCTGTGCTATTCTTATCATGCCGTTTAGACAAAATCTGATTCCCCCGTTCAAACAACACAGATTCCATCAAAAAAAATTGCTTTTTAGGCCCGATGTATTTGTAAATTTGATTTTCCTCAGGATCAACAAACAAGCCAATTTGAAGGTCATTAAAAAACATCAAATTGTTACGTAACACGAAATTTGCACTCGATTGACCTAGTTTTTTTAAAGCTCCTAAATCCACATTCCCCTTCTTTTCCCAAATACGACTCGACAAATCAAGCTCGTAATACCCTAAATGTGGAACCTGATATTCCCCTTGATGAAAGGCTTCAATGGCAATAACTTTTGTTTGACTTGGATTGATTGCCGCATGCAGACTCAATAAGCCCTCTGGAGCTTCTCCAAAGGTTTTAATTTGCTCCCACTCTTTATACTTGAAATCAAAAAAACTTAAAACATTATTGCTTCGCCAAAACCCCTCTCCTCCCAAACTAAACAAGGTATCATTCTTTACATATTGAAGTGCGAAAAAATTGTACCCGCGAAAAAAGGTCTGGTCCATTCTTTGTAAAACCTTCTTTGCTTTATCGAATTCATAAACCTGTCCAGTCCCTGGGATAGAAAAAATCATTCTTTTACTCCGTTCAAAGCTAAGAGGAGCACACGAGTTGGGAATATCAGCAAGATTAACCTGATCAAACTTTACTTCAAATTGTCTTTCCCAAGAACCATCAAACTTTTTTACCTCAAAAGTTTTTGTTTGCAAGTTAATTCGATTGAATATTCTGGCTTTATAATCCACCCATTCAAATGCGGTTAACGCAAAAGAAATGTGAAAGTTAAAAATCAAAAGCCCAACAATCCCAACTACTATTTTCATAAATTGAAATTAGAGATTTTAAAATTGCCCTACAATTAGGAATGAAATGTGGCCCATAAAAACATGTTTTATACATATCTACACATACTTATTTAAGCCCATTAATTTTTTAATAACCACACATCAAAAACTTTGGAATGTTGGCGCCAATTTAAATGTGACTCCTCGGGTTCATCAAACGTTACGTCAATTTTACCATCACTTACATACTGTGGGCTGAGCTGAAACTCCTTGAACTCCCCCATGCCTTTTTGATAGAGCGTTGGCGCAATGCGAACCCCATCTACGCGCAGTAAAGCCTCTCCATAACCTGAAATCCGAATGGAGTATTTGGCGTTGGGGTCTAGATCCACATACGTTAGTTTAGGAAAATTTTGATACAGTTGGGAGGATAGTCGGCGCCTACTTTTACCATTTTCCTCCCACAACACATCCGTTCCATCATCCGTACGAGTCGTCACTCGGGGACCTTTCGAGACATCTGATACGTTATCGTAAAAACTACCAATCCCCGGATTCTCCCAATTCGCAATCACCGCGATGCGTGCTAATTGGTCTTCCTCTTTGGGCATTTTTTTAATTTTTTCGAACTCATCGGCCAACCACCACCGGTTATTAAGTGGGTAATCAATAAAATCCAATATGGCCCCACGTTCAGCGCCACTAGCCCGATACTTCTCCACACTCGTCTGTAAACCAATGGAGGTAAATAATGCATCGCAATACGAGATGATTTTTTGACGTATTTCTGAATTTTCTAACGAATTATCTGCCTCATTAACCTTCGCAAGCGCCATTTCCATCGCTTTATTCACACCTATTTCGCTAGCTTTGGCTAAGATTAGATTCGCTTGTTGCTCCAATTTTTGCTCCCGGATTTTGCGCCGTTTTACGTAGGTATCGTAATAAGCGCGCAACAATAGCTGTTGCCAACGCCAATTATTCTTCAAGGTTGGATATTGTAATTCTAAATTAACCCAGTACGCAAAGGTTGTTTCAATACCCCCATTTTCCTCTACCGGACCAACCCAATTACGCTCCAAAGCCAAAATGCCATCAGCCACTTTCTCGGATACCTGTTGGCCAAAAAAGAATCGCGCATAATCAACTAACACCTCTCGTACCTCTTTTGAAGGATCTACCGATTTTTGGCTCCAAATCGCTTTATTGACATCATCGTGCACACCATCGGAATAAGTTATGGATCCATCTGTCAAATGCGCAAATCGCTGATGTATTTTCGCATAATATACTGGCTGAGGATTCGAAACTTCACGCCCTTCGGTGAGGGCAAATGCCTGATCCCAATTTTCGGTGGGATATTGGCAACGCACCGTATGCGTGATATCTGGGTAATGGCGGTGCTTGTATTGTTTGGGCAATCTAAATCGGGTGCTGGCCAGATCAGGGCTGCTGGGACCTGTGACAACTCCCGCAAGCCAGTTGGGCTGATACTTTTCCAAGTATTCGTAAAAATAATTAACCTCATCATCACTAAATCCTTGCAGAGAAACCCACATCCCCGCTGCAGGATGGGATAATTTCAATTCAGCTGCGATTGCTTGTAAGAAAGGCAACACATATTTCGGATGATTACTTCCTGGATCACCCCCTGGAAAAAAAACGCCATCGATCTTAGGGGTTCTCTTATAAAAATCAGCGTGCTTCATGACCTCCTGCTTAAACTTAGCTTCATCCGCTAAGTCCACAACAGCAGGTGTCCAAACCCAATAATCAAGCCCATAATTCGAACAGATTTGGCTTAATTTAACATTCATTTCCTCTCGAGATAATTTCATGTGAGGCCCCAGCGGGCTGTCCTCCATGGGAATATTTTCAATCGCATTCATTCCAAAAAGCGCTAAATCTCGAATGTATTGTTCATACTGCTTCGGATCCCAAGCATCCCATGAATTCGCCGTGTTTCGATAACCCAACTGGTGGCCACGAATCGTATGCAGCGGTGAAATAGCCACCTCGTATTTTTTATCAAGTAAAATTTTATTCTTTGACAAATGGGCTTTTCGAAAAAACTCCCCCATGGAATATAAAATACCCCTTTCATCCCCACCTATGAGCCATAAAATAGGCCTTTTCGTACGTATATCGATGGAGAGAGCATATCCCTCTTTGGCAAATGCGGGCGAATTTTTAGGAAATTGGGGCAACGGAATGCCATGTAAATCTTGATCTGTGGCAAACGCCAAAGCAATCACCGGCGTCATATCGGATTGATCTTGCACACGCAAATTAATCTCAGTCCGCTTTTTAATCTCCTCCTGAATTAGCCTGATATAAGTTTCTCTAAAAGGAGATTTTAATTCTTTTGTTACCAGTACATGCGCATTTGAAAAGTCAACTATCTGAGCTTGAGTCAAAAAAGCAAACGAAATAAAAAACAATGCTTGAATTAATTTTCTCATAGGTACCAATGTTATGGATTTGAAAAATTTTGTGCTAGTTGGCACAAACATGTAAACCCCGCCAATAAAATTTTATATTGCCAATCATTCCTGAAAAATAACATTTTAAATAAAATAACCGATGAAGTTAAATCAAGAAATCATCCAACTATTTGATGAATATACACACAAGCCTTTAACTAGAGTGGAATTTTTAAGCCGATTAACCAAATTAATCGGCGGTACAGCTGCATTAAGCACGATTTTACCCGCTTTGGAGGGTAGTTATGCGGCAAGTGCGCAAGTAGCCGAGGATGATAGCGACTTACTCATTTCATCCGCGGAGTTCCCTTCCTCCAATGGGATTATCAAAGGCTATTTAGCCCAACCCAAGCAGGCGAAAAAGCGCTTGGGCGCTGTTTTGGTTATACATGAAAACAGAGGCTTAACCCCACACATTAAAGATGTTACGAGGCGAATCGCCAAGGAGGGATTTATCGCATTAGGAATCGACGGCTTGAGTCAATTTGGTGGGACGCCTACCAATGAAGATGAGGGACGAACGTTGATTGGTAAATTAGATGCGAAACAAAACATCGAAAATATGCTGAGCGGCCTTGGCTACCTCAGATCTTTAAAAAATAGTAATCAAAAAACTGCTTGCATTGGATTTTGTTGGGGTGGTGGAGTCGTGAACGATTTGGCTGCAGCAGATCCTGCGTTAACTTTAGGCGTTCCTTATTACGGTCGGCAAATCGACGCCGCACTCGTGCCTAAAATTAAAGCCAAATTAATGCTTCATTATGCCGGTTTAGATGAACGTATCAATGCGGGTATTCCAGCTTATGAAAATGCGCTGAAAAGCAATCAAATAGATTATCAATTGTTCATTTATGAAGGGGCACAACATGCCTTTAATAATGACGCATCCCCAGCGCGCTATCAGAAAGAACCGGCCGATTTAGCGTGGAATAGAACAATAAATTTCTTCAAAAAGCATTTGACTGAATAATACCTTTTTTACAACTGCAGATTTACGCTACTTAAGTTGAAGCCGGGGTCGCGTCCGACTCGATTCCTTACAGGGCTAATCCATTAAAATAGGACATTTCGAAAGAGATGTCCTTTTTGTTTTCAGATAAAAAAATAAAGCCCCCACTATCCCTAGCAGAGGCTTCGCATAAAATTAAAGGTATTAGGGTTAGGTAATCGTGTTACGTAGTAGAACTAGGGTTATTACTTAAACAAAGTAACCACCTTAACGCGATACCCACAATGAGACCTAGGCCTCATTTTTATACCCAAAATGACTGAGGGCAAAGGAAAGTAAACTGTTGTTCTCTGTCGATAAGTTCAACTTCTTACTAATGTGATAGCGGTGATTTTTGACCGTCTTTTCAGATATGAACAAGAGATCGGCAATTTCCTTGCTCTTCTTGTTTTGTGCAATTAGCTCCAATATTTTTAATTCTGCCACCGTTAAATCAACTAACTTTTGCGTTTGCTCGTCCAGCGCTTCAATCTGATCAAAGGCCATTTCCACAGATACCCGTATCTGGTGATCACTCCAAGGTTTTAAAATATAATTGACCGGATGCGTCTTGCCCGCTAACTCGACCATTTTACGATCGCTAAAGGCCGTCAAATAAATGACGGCAAGCGCAGGCATTAAAGCTTGCACTTGTTTAACAAAATCTATTCCTGATTCCCCCTCCCCAATATTAATGTCACAAATGGCTAAGTGCGGTTGGAAAGCGGAGATCGCCCCCAAGGCCTTGCTAAATTCATGGGTAACCATACATGTATAACCCAAATTCTCCAGAATCTCTTTGATATCCAAGGCAACAATAATCTCATCTTCTAAAATCAAAATACGCTTTTGCTCCATAAATTTTACTTATTAAATGAAATTAAATGTTTGATTCCTCGACCTTGCTCCAGGCGATATATTGCTCCCATCTGCTCACTCAAAATACGAATAAGGCGCATTCCCAAATTTGACCTGCTTTTGATTTCTGATACAATTCCAGGTCCATTATCCTCAATTTCGACGACAATTTTTTGACCCATTTGTTGGATATCAATCCGTAAAAATCCTTGATCTACCTCAGTAAAAGCATATTTAAATGCATTGGATGCGATCTCATTGATGACCAATCCTAATGTACCTATTCGCTCAAAACGTAATTTGATTGTCTCGTCTATATGAAAATGTATTTCCACGGGTTTAATTTCGTCTTGCGTATACATTTGTTTCAAATGCTCCACCAAGGTCCTTACGTATTTATCTAGTTGGACATATTCCATTTCATCCGACTGAAATAGGTTGTTATGTACCAGCGCAATGGTCTGAATTCGATTCTGAAGTGCCATGATGAGATCAATGGATTCAATATTTTTACTGCGTCGCTTTTGGAGATTAAGCAGACTATAAATCACCTGTAAATTATTCTTAACTCTATGATGCAATTCCTTCAATAGCACGGCATTTCGTTCATGTTCCAAGGCCAATTGTATTTGATTTTGTTGCAACAAACCCTTTTGACGAAAATTGACAAATAATAAAACTGAACCAAAAAGGATTGTACCTAAAATAATGCTCAATAATTTAATTTTGAAATCCTGTAATTTAGAAGATTCTGAATAAACCTCCACATCGTGTTTGTCCTTTAAGGATTCCTCTCGGTGTTTGGCTAGTTCTAATTGTCCTAACAACAAAATGGATTTATTCCGATTAATATGCGTATTGATGGTATCTTGATAGGCTTGGAATGCTTGGCTGTAATAAAAAGCTGAATCATACTGTCGCACAGCGAAATAATAGTCTTTGTACGACTCTAACAGCATGCTGTTGGTGGGTTGGATAACCTTTTGTGCCATCATGAATCGTGCACGATCTAGCTGTTTTTTTGCATCAGCCCGCCGCTCATCATGTAAATAGGTGCGGGCAAGAAGTATCAATTTAACAATCTGATTATCTGGATTATCTGCACTGGATTTTATGTCAAAAAGCAACATGGGAATGACACGACGAAATTCACCTAACTGCATATTGCATTGTGCAATTTGACCGGTGAATAAACCCTCCCAATAGCGTAACTCCCGAGGCAAATAGATTTGCTTCGCCGCTTTTCGAACTTCTGCGACCTCACGATATCCTTGCTGATTAACTTCCCTAGCCTTTTTGTATTGCTTTAAATCAAAATAAAGCCAACCAAGACGCTGTAAATAAAACAGTCGGCGATAGTCACCTTTGGGCGGAACAGGTTGAAGCTGTAAAAAATCACGTAATGCATCCTCAAACAGCCCGCATTCCCGGTAGATTTCCCAAAAAGTCTTAACATACCCTAATTTAATGCGTAATCGCCGAATGGGGATAGCCTTTTCAAGCTCATTTTTTCCGCGATATTCTTCCTCTAATTTGATTAGCACATGAGGCCAATAATAAGAAGGCACTCGATTTCGATTTGCAAACAAGAACTCAAAGAAAGGTAAACCATGGGTAAATTTAGCTTGATTATGATAAACCATCGCGAGTGGAATCGCAGCCTTAACCATTAAATCTAAATCATTTTTTTTACGTGCCTCCCGCCATTGGTTTTCCAGAATTCGCTCTAAATCAGGAGCATTTCCTGAAGAAAAAAAACTACCATCTTCTCGAAAAATTCGATCCCAAGTATCCCACATGAATTTGGGATCTTGATAGCGTAAATCAAGGATGAATTTGGAAGGATTGTACGAATCTTCTGCCACACTTCGTACAGAAACAAGCAACAGAATACAGCATAAGGCCTTAAACAGGCGACTTACCTTCATTGAAATTTTGATTAGAACTAGTGCCCTTTCAGGTCTTAATATATCAACAAGATACTAGGTTATAATCAATTAACAAGGGAAGGCAATTTTATCTTGGGGATTACAATGAATGTAAAATGGTCGCCTCGTTTGCACTTAGCGCACGATTATAAATTCTTAATTCATCTACCGATCCACTGAAATACTCTTTGACGTCGTTGTTGGCAGCATTAACAACTCGGGCACCTATGGATAAAACACTGGGGTTCAAAAACAATGGACTTGCGGGATGATTCCAGTTGTTGACAAGGGCGCCATTGATATAAAAACGTTCATTTGCGCCATCATAAGTGATAACTAAATGCGTCCAACGACCCGTAAATATTGATCTGGTAATAGTAAAATCCAAATTCCAATGATAATGCATTAAACCGCCCGCAGGCAAGGTTTTTACGTAATTGCTTGCAGCAGAAGGACCTGAAGGACCATATCCCATAATGGTCATTTCACGATTCCAGACATCGGCTTTAAACCACACGGAAATCGAATAAGCTGAATTATTTGCTGGTAAATTCTTTGGCAACAACATGGTTAAAAAATTACTCGATCCATTAAAAGCAAATGCAGAATTTGATACGCCAAAACGTCCGGTCGTTTTTGTTGCTATTCCGTTTAAGTTATTTAATGAACTGGAATAATCGCGCGTATCCCCATTGAGCGGAAAATAAGTTACGAGTCCATTCGCCATGCCTGAACTATTCGCTGAGGTGATAAATTCGCGTTGGTTTCCATAGGTGAAAATCCCATTGATTCTTGCATAAGATCGGACAAAATACTTTTGGCCTGGAATTAAATCCACCAAAGTCATTTGGGCTGGGTTGACTCCCGGAGAAACTACCGCATCTGAAATGGTGGGATTGCTAGTCAATCCATAACATAAACCGCGCTCTTGAACGCTATATTGACTCGTCAGGTTAGTGATTGCTATCCCCGAAGTGGCTCGGGTATCTTGTATATTACTGACGGCATTCGTAGACACATCCACAAAATTGCCTTTCCCAAAAGGTATAGCGGGATCCTTTTCGCATGAAGAGAACAAAAAAACAACCCAAATAAACAAGCACCTTTTCATCCATTAAAAATTTAATCCGAATCCAATCCATACATCGGAAAAGGCTTTGGTATCCGCTGTTTTAAAAAGACCTAAATAATTAATTCCCGTGGCTATGTGCATCTTTTTAAACATTAAATTAAATCCACCTTCCAACTCCAGGCCTGATTGACTCGCAAAGGAATTCTTTGCCCAAATTTCACCTGTTTTCGTGCCGGTAAAACTAAACTCATCTGCCGCCCAATACAAGGCACGAGAACCATATCCCAGCCCCGCACGAACGTACAGAAATTCCTTAATGCCCAATAAAAATGAAGGGACTATCGATAAACGTGACGTCTTCACTTCGTTCGTAAATTTATAAATGGAATTAGCCCGAGAATAATTCGTGATTTGCGTATTTGAAGCAACATAAGTGGTAGAAGGTGAACCCGATAGCCCATACAATACACTTAAACTATAGCCATAACCACCATTGATTACACCAAAATTACTGGCAATGGTCAAATTCGATTGCTCACCACCAAGCGTAATGGGACTTATGCCAATGCTCGCAAACTTGAATGCTTGCTCAAATGGCTGAATAATTTGAATTGTCTTTCTTGGAGCCGCATCCACAACTTCCTTTTTAAGTACTTCCACTTGCTTGAATTCCCCTTTAGCCTGTAAAGTGGTAGGCGTAATTTCAAACACGTATTCTGATGGGGGGAGGTTTAATCCTTTGGTATCAATTTGGAAATAGTAATTAAATCCTGGCATTATGCCCTTTAAACTCAATCCATGAATGGATGATGTTTCCACTTGTTTTCGAGCCCCATTCGGATACTCTTGAACATATACTTTTAAATCTACCCCTTGTTTTAACTTACTATCCAAATCGAAATACACCTCAAATCGTTTGATTTCAGGCACATAGCCAACCTGTACATTGGAAACTTCCTGGGCATGTACGGATAATGCGCAACCAAAAAAGATGGTCGTATAAACCAAAAAAAATGTTCGTAGCTTAACCATGCATATCCTCTCTTATGGTCTTGGTACCACCACGCGCTCAGTACGAATGCGTGCGCCCAATACATTCACCTTTGCATCCGCGTTTTGCGTCCAAACACCCCACTTATTGTTAACTAAATATTTTGGACTAGCAAAGACATCAATATCTGGATTTTGATCTACCAATTGATAATTCATTTCATGCAATACATTTGCGACCGCCACATTTTTCCAAGTAAGGTTATTGGCAAAACCAGTTACAGGTAAGGCTAGTAAACACGCGACACCATAACTAAGCTTATAATCATCGAAATTTTTAGCGTTATCTTTTAGACCTACAAATGTTTGAACATAATATCCCGTTGACAAGGTTGTGGTAAGCAAGGTTAAAATTGGCAATATACGGGGAACACGACCTATGGTCACCCCATTCAAACGAAAGACAAAACCCGTTTTATTTCGAGCAGCGTTGGAACTTGTATACGGAATTCCAAAAATGGCATTTCCTGTCCCTGAAACTTCGGGTAATCGCTTGATATCGTACTCAGAAGAATTTCGGTTCAGCGAAATATCGGCAAAACCGCCCATACCGGTTTTGATTTGGTGGCTACAGCTCGAAAACCCAACTAATACGCTAAGTAGACTAAAAAAAAGTAGCGCGCGAGAGGATAGAAAAGATTTGTTCATAGAATAGAGGAAATGTTTACTTTCAAATGTAATCACTCTCCCTTATCGACTCAACTAATATTTATTTAACGGTCAAGCTATTCTTGTATCTCGTAAATCATGGCTGTTTTAGCTGGAATATCTAAGGTATTTCCCAATACCTGAGTTTTGTCATTCAACACGTCCATCAGGCGCGCACCCGGCTTCACTAATTCTGAATAATGGTCCATAGCCAATGATTTTGCGGTTGAATTCTTGTTCATAACCACCATCACTTTGCCCTTTTCTGAATGACGGAAATACACATAAACCCCATTTTCTGGACCGAAATGCGTCAACTTTCCTTCGTGAATCACAGCGTTATTTTTCCGCCAATTCAATAATTTTTTGAAGAAATCTTGTGTACTTTTCTCATCAGCTGATAAGCCCCGCTGCGTAACGGCATCTTTGGCATCGCCTGGCCAGCCGCCATAGAAATCACCCCGAATCTCCCCATGTTCATTGCTTTTGGGATTCGACATTAAAATTTCAGTACCATAGAAAATTTGCGGAATACCCCGCGTCGTTAGTAGGTACGTCATTCCCATTCGGAATAATGCCTGATCATGTTTCACTTGAGAATAGAACCGTGACATGTCGTGATTATCCCCAAACACCACCAAATTATCCGGATTCGAATAGATCAAATCATTTGATATCACCGAGTATATCTTGTTCAGGCCTTTCCCCCAATCTTGGTCATTCTCATTCATCGCTTCTGATACTGCACTTTGAAGAGGGAAATCCATTAATGCTGGCAATGATGATTTGAAGCCGTCCCGGTTTACCTTACCTCTTTGCCAGTACGAGGTAATGATTGGATTTGAAGACCAATCCTCTCCTACCATATTCAGATTTGGATACTCGGCTAATACCGCATCCGACCAGCTCGCCGCAAAATACTTATCCGAATACGGATAGGTATCTATTCGAATTCCGCCCAAATGCGCATATTCAATCCACCAAATCGTATTTTGTTTCAAGTAGTTTGCCATAAATGGATTCTTCTGATTCAAATCCGGCATCGCTGGAACAAACCAACCCTCCGACTGCATCTTCGCATCAAACTTCGAAACATGTGGATCTTGAACCGTTTCTCTGCGGTGGGTGGTAGAGACAAATTTGCCATCAAAATTGATCCAGTCCTTGAATGGAAAATCCTTCATCCACCAGTGTCCATCTCCACAGTGATTTAAAATTACATCCATGATGATTTTAATACCTTTTTGGCCTGCCTTCTCTGCTAACTCTTGATATTGTTTGTTGGTACCAAAACGTGGATCAATCGCATAATGATCCGTGATGGCGTAGCCGTGATAACTTTCTTTTGCCTGATCATTCGTTTGAACGGGCAAATTCCAAATGGCCGTAAATCCCATATCATGCAGGTATGGCAAACGGTCGATGATGCCTTTTAAATCCCCTCCATGCCGACCGTACATCTCGTTTCTTGCGGGATTTGGCTCCCGAAATCCAGGTGCCGCATCGTTGCTTGGATCTCCATTCGCAAAACGATCTGGCGTGATCAGGTAAATGACATCTTTGGTTGTATATGAGGGCCGATTCGCGGAATTCGGTATGCGCGCTTCGAGTTTGTAATCGATGTGGTGGATGATTTTATTGCCTTTTTTAATGTCAATCGGGTATGTCCCCGCCAGCGCGTTTTCCGCTATCTCGCAGTCAACGAAAAGGTAATTAGGGCTGTCGGCATTGTTAACTTTTAGGATCTTTAAACCAGGTTTATTGGCGATGACCTCGCTACCTTTTAAGTCCTTTCCGTGGATTAGAAGCTGTAATTTAGGGTTTTTCATGCCCACCCACCAGTTCAGTGGTTCTACACGTAAATCTTGTGCTTGAAGGGATTGTAAGCTTAGTGCCGTAAATAGGAATAATATAAGTTTCTTCATGATTCTGGAAGGTTTTGTTCAGGTTGTCGGGGTCAGGACCCCAACAACCTGTGACTTAAAATTAGGTTAAATAGCTCAAAAAAGCGTCTAAAATGGGCTAAAAATGTGAAAATAATCAGGTTTTAGGTAGTTTAACTGGCGAAATAGTGCTTCTTTGCGTAACGCTGCCGGGGTCTGAAGACCCCGGCAGCGTTTACCGTCCTATCTTGCTTTTCCAGCGATATTTCAAGATATTTGTAGCTCAAATTCGCCTAAAAACAATCAATCCTATGTGTGGAATCGTCGCCTACATCGGCTCGCAAGCCGCTTACCCCATCATTTTAAAAGGTCTTAAGCGTTTGGAATACCGTGGTTACGACAGCGCAGGCATAGCTTTATATGGCAAAGCAATCACTAATTTCAAGAAAAAAGGGCGCGTTGCAGAGCTAGAAGCTTGGACAGACGACATTACCAAAACCGCTACCGTGGGCATCGGACATACCCGCTGGGCTACGCATGGCGAGCCATCCGATGTCAACGCGCACCCACATAAATCGAATTCAGGCAGGTTGACTTTGGTACATAATGGCATCATTGAAAATTATGCATCTCTGAAACAAGAACTCATCCAAAAAGGCTACACCTTCGAAAGTGCTACGGATACCGAGGTTTTGGTGAATTTCATTGAGGAAATCCAAAAGAGCAATGACTACTCCTTGGAAGAAGCGATGCGCATCGCATTGAAGCGCGTGGTAGGCGCCTATGTCATTATCGTCATGGAAGATGGCTTCCCGAACCGACTAATTGCGGCGCGTAAAGGAAGTCCACTGGTGATCGGTGTGGGTGATGGTGAACACTTTTTAGCATCTGATGCCTCCCCGATTATCGAATATACCAAAAAGGTTATTTACGTAAATGACTACGAGTTGGCGATTATTTCCGAAGATGAAATCATCTTGAAAAACCTGGGAAATGAGCCCATTACTCCTTACATCCAACAATTGGACATGGAATTAGCCCAAATCGAAAAGGGTGGTTTTGACCATTTTATGTTGAAGGAGATTTTTGACCAACCAGCCTCCTTAACGGATTGTTTGCGTGGCCGTTTGGACAGTGAGAAAATGACGCTGACCTTAGCGGGTGTAGAACAACATTTATCGGTTTTTGCACAGGCTAAACGCATCGTGATCGTGGCTTGTGGAACAAGTTGGCATGCCGGCCTCGTTGCTGAATACATGATTGAGACCCTTTGCCGCATTCCGGTGGAGGTGGAATATGCTTCTGAATTCCGTTACCGCAATCCTGTGATTGGACCAGGTGACATTATTATAGCCATTTCGCAAAGTGGCGAAACGGCGGATACGCTGGTGGCGATTGAACGTGCAAAGGAACAGGGCGCTTTTATTTTTGGTGTAGTAAATGCGGTGGGATCGTCGATAGCACGTCTCTCTCACGCAGGTGCCTATACGCATGCCGGACCGGAGATTGGGGTGGCGAGTACCAAAGCATTTACGGCCCAACTGACTGTTTTGGCGATGATGGCGATGAAAATAGGCAAGGCCAAAGGGACATTAGCCACGGCAGAATATGATCGTTTACTTGCTGAACTGGCTTTGATACCAGAAAAAGTTAAAACCACGCTAGCCACACATGAAAAAATCAAAGAGGTCGCGAAACAGTATGCAGATGCACGCGATTTCTTGTTTTTGGGTCGTGGGTATAATTTCCCAGTGGCTTTAGAAGGTGCTTTGAAGTTGAAAGAAATATCCTATATCCATGCAGAAGGCTATCCAGCAGCGGAGATGAAACACGGACCGATAGCCTTGGTAGATGAAAACCTACCGGTTTTATTCATCGCTACTAAAGATGCGTATTACGAGAAAATCGTTTCCAATATTCAAGAAATTAAAGCCCGCAAAGGCATGGTAATCGCCGTGATTTCAGCAGGCGATACCTTGATTCGTGACATGGCCGACCATGTGATGGTCGTACCCGAAGTGGATGAATTATTGGCCCCGCTACTTAGTGTTTTACCGACTCAATTATTATCCTATTACATTGGAGTATTACGTGGCTTGGATGTGGACAAACCGAGGAATTTGGCTAAATCCGTTACGGTGGAGTAGTCACCAAAATTCAGGTGATAAGCGATCGATTTATTTAGGTCGAAATAATAAACTTGGCATTTTTGAGTTATTATAATAATTTTTGAAGGTATAAGAAATCAAAATGACATGATAAAAGGCTCCATTATTACCATATTCTTTTTAATTACCGGTTTTTCAGGGATGTCTCAAGCTACTGCCATTAAAATGGAACTGCATTATTGGAACAAACCGGAACAAAATTTCGAAAAGACCTTAACAAAAAACGGCAAAATATTATTGGACTCTTTACTGTCTTATTCAAAAATAGACACGTCAACGTGCATAAAAGTTGACCGAAAAGACATCATTGAATTAACGAGTATAAAGTTTTTAGCAAACCATAGTTACACCTACCTTAGCTACGAAAATTATAATGGTGAGGTTAATAAAAATTACTACCGAAATTTTAATGGGTTTCATAAACAAGGCACATGCAAAGTTATCCTTTACCATTCGACGGATAAAAAAACCATAGATGTTGTCACCATGTATGTCATTGAATAAAGCCCTAATTAACGAGTCTTTCCTTTACCAAAAGTATATCAAAATAAAACGCAGAAATTACGCCTTGCGGACCTTTAAGTTAGGAACAGAATGCCTTCGTCTTCTCGTAAAAAAATCATCAAATCACTTGGAATGAGTGATGTAAGACCAACCAGCAGCTCGGAAAAGTGTGAGAAACTGGTAGCTTGGAATAAACCCGTAGGGATAAACATTTAGTGTATTTTATTGAGTATTTTTTCTTTTGGCACGCGCTTTAAATCAGATTCAATTTTTATAATGTAGAACGTTAAATTTTATCGGAGGCATTTAAAAAATACATGAAATTCAGTAGTTTAGGTTTTCAAAACCATTTAACTACCCATGAAAAAGACCTTTATCCTCTCGATTTACGTAGCTTTTGCAACAATAAGTTTACCGCTATTTTCCCAAATACCTTCTATCCGTGCAGAAGGTGGTGGCGGTAAAAATGTCAACTGGCCTTTAATAAAAAAGCAGGCTGACCCGGATGGGCCGGGCTATTTTTATGGGGATTGTGATCAAGAAGTAAAGGCTGTGAAAGCCTCATCAGTCCTTGCGGGCCAGGGTAAAAAATCTTACGGCGTATTTAATGTAAGTGATGCTGACCCTATGAGTGCATGGGTAGAAGGCAAAGCTGATTATGGAATTGGAGAATCCTTCGAGGTTAAGGCACCGATACTCAATAAAATCTACAATGGCTATCAATCTTCCCCGAAAAATTGGGCAGAAAATTCACGCGTGAAGCGCTTTAAGGTTTACAAAAACAATAAACCCCTGTGTCTTTTAGATTTAACCGATGAAATGGGCGAACAGCATTTTGAATTGCCTGGGCATAACAGTGCCGCGACCGATAAAGTACATGTGTTCAGGTTTGAGATTGTGGATGTGTACAAGGGTTCTAAGTGGCAAGACGTTGCGATTTCTGAAATAGGCTGGTCGGCCTGCTGTTTTATTGGTTCCACCTCGATTGAATCGGGTGCAGAATCAGCTAAGATTTCGGATATGCAATCCGGGGATTTGATTTACTCGGTCAATATGAAAACGGGGGAAATATCATCCACGGAGGTTGAAAAACTGACAAAGCAGACGCACCTAAGTGTTTTTAAGGTACAAACGACAAACAGAGCGATTGAGATTACGTTTGATCATCCGCTGTATATCAAAGATTTCGGATTCTCGTCCCTGGCGCGCTACATGAAAACGAAGCAGATTGCCAATTTCCAGGAGCTGGTAGGTAAGATTGAATTGATGGTTTACGACGAGCAGCGCAAAGAGACCGTTTTTGAACCGCTACAAGGATTGGAGCTTACAAACGGTCGCTTCGAGACCTATTCGATTTTAAAGTTGAAGCAGGGGGAGAGTTTTATCGCGAACGGATTTGTCACGAGGGTGTATTAGGAAGCTGATTTAAGACGAAGGCTGCCTACTTTTTCTTTTCAGAAGATCCCAATACAGACTGAGGATTCCAGCCAAATTTTGCTCGGGCGAGCGAATCATCGAAGGTCAGTTCGGAGGTAATTTTTTGTAATTTATCTGAATTCAAAGGAAAAAATGGACCTACGATATCGCCCATTTTTGCTAAAATTCTCGCCAACGAAAGGGGCATATTGGGCACCCAATTTCTTCCCATCGATTTTCCTATCGCATGGCTTAACTCATGGAAAGTAGGATGATACCCATCGGTAAGGTGATATATCCCTCCTAGTTCAGATGCAGGAAGAATGAAGCGAGCTATATCTGCTGCCCGTACCATACTTTTCCGCGCTTTCCCGCCAGCAATGTTAAAATAATATCCATTTTTAATGCCCTGCATCAGGGCTCTGAGGTTTCCAGGCGGATTTTCACCATAAATCAAAGGCAGACGGAGAATCGTGCAAATGACATCATATCGATGACACCATTGAATAATCTCCGCCTCGGCTTGAATTTTACTTTGACCATAGGGGTCCATAGGTAAAAGAGGTGTCTGCTCATTCAATAAACGCCCGGCGGGTTTACCATACACGGCAACAGAGCTAATATAAACAAATCGCAAAGGCGGATGTCCTTCCAAAGCCTTTAGTAAATTTCGAGTACCGATGACATTTACCTCCCAAAAGGTCTGCTTTTCTTCTTCTGAACGTGGTACGAGATGCGCTTTACCAGCTGCATGGATGACGCAATCAAAGGATGCTATTAATTCAAAGGCTTTGCTTAAATCAACCTGAATGTCGTTCGAGGGATTTCTTCCAAGTGTTTCTACAGTGTTTTCTTTAGCAAGGAATTGAGTCAATACTTGACCTAGAAATCCGGAAGAGCCTGTCAAAAGGATTTTCACTCTGTTATCCATTATACAAGAGTTCCTTTAAACACCTTTCATTAATCTCTGTTCTAGATTTATCAAAGAACCATCCCCATTTATTGAAATAATAAATCGCTGACTTCATTCCTATTAAGGTCAATCTCCAGGATTTATGTGAGCCTTTTTGAAACTCATGGTATATGTTTACGTTAGGAAAAAAAACATTTCTGTATCCAGACTGAATGAGTCTTCTACCTAAGTCTGTTTCCTCACCATACATAAATATGTTTTCATCAAACAAACCTACTTTAGATAATGCATCTAGCCGCAAAAACATGAAACATCCAGATAAATAAGGGACATTCATTTGCTTTTCATATTTAGAAAACCGCAATTCAAATAATTCATTTCTTGTTTCAACAAGTCTTTTAAATGGATTAAATCTTCGACCAATCCAATCATATGGAGTAGGTAACAATTTACATAGAAATTGAATTGAACCATTAGGATAGAACACCTTAGGCATTACATTGCCAATATCAGTATTCCTATCCATTAAACTAAGTATTTCAGGAATAACATCTTTATCGAAATAAACATCAGGATTAAGGACAATATGATATTTTGAGCCAATATCCAACGCATTTTTAATGGCCATATTATGACCTGCTCCATAACCGGGGTTTGATGGATTGTGGAGATAATGAACACCAGGAATTGCACAATGATTCCTTAATTCATCATTAAATGAATGATCAATAACAAATAGGGTTCCAACTTCTTTAGTTTGCAAAAAACTAAAAAAAACTTTCTCCACAACATTCGGGCTATTATTAAAGAGTACTACGCTCGCTGTTACCATCAAACCAAGAGTTAAGGCGAAAATTCTAGATACCCAAACATAGTAACTGTTCTGTAAAATCTAAACAAAATTAGACCAAGAAAGAGGCCAGCAAACATCACATTTTTTAAAAAAAAACGACTTTTTATTGAATAAGCCTTTTTGACCGAATTAATACGCATCATTATAATCACAAAATAAATAAGCGTAATAAATCTACTAGAGATAACTGCGATTGGAGAAAAAATCAATGACACAAAAAATAACATAACTAAAACCCTAACCCATACATGTTGATTAGAATGTTGATAAATTCTAAAAAAATAAAAAGAGAATAAGCCTAAAATGGCTAGTTCAACAACAATCCCCAAAATAGACTCCCCTTGGAGATAATAAAGTAAATAATTTGAAACTTTATTTATTATTAGATCGCCCAAAAAATAAAATAGCCCTGTCAAAATGAGAAGAACGGCGAGTAAACTAAATAAGTTAAACTTAATTCTCAATGCGAGTAGGAATGATCCTAGAGATACGTGGAATAGTGGCATTGTTAAAATAGCAATCTTCCTAAATCCAAATAACAAAAGAAAAAGAAAACCATATCCCGTTCTAAGATTAATTGCACATGCAAAAGGCATTACGCAAATACCATAAAAGATAATCCAGGCAATCGAATTCCTTGTTTTAGAAAAAATAACAAAATTTGCGGTAAGCAAACCTGCTAAAGAAACAAAATAAAGTAAACTGAAGTGTAAGCTCTCTGGGAAGATTCCGATTATCTTAAACATTAGAAATGAAATTGGCTCGAAATCAAATGCTAAATCACTTAGATTTCCCTTGATAACTTCTAGATAAGCTACTATATCTCCATTGGTTTCTATGGATTTTCGAAAAAGCAAATACAGTATACTAGCTTGAAATATTACTAATAACAAGAAGACTATAATCCGCAATTTCCCAAAAAATGACCGGTAAATTTTCACTATTTAGCTAGGAGGACTTTCCTGATTTTAGACGAAAAAAGCCAAAACAAATTATTAGTAAAAAACAAGCATATCATGGATGCTATAGATAAGCCTAAAACTCCTTGCAGCTTATATCCCACAGTAATGAGAATGATCATTGTAAGACTTCCTAAGCATGTTCTCATTAATGTAAAAAAACCCCCATTCATGATAGCATTGATTTGTCCTAATATCATTCCCAAGGCATTTACAATGATACTTAAGCCAAGAATACAACCAGGCATAAACAGATAACTTAAATCTCTATTAAAAACGATTGACGAGATTTTTTCAAAAAGAAGAATAAATAAGAGGTAAAGAATCAACCCCATCAATATAAATAATGCTATGTTTTTCTTCGAATCTGCCTGAAACCTAGTAAAGGATTTTGATTTTGAATTATTCAATAGAAAACTGACTCTCTCCCCAAAAACATTCAGCGGAATCATAAAAAGGCCAATGATTGAGCCAACCAACATGTAATTACTTAAATTATTTTTATCGATATGACTAGTAAGCATCAACTGGTCTACACGTACGATAAAAACAGAAAAAATTCCATTAAAATACAATCCTGAAGACAATAAACTCAACTTTTTTACTTCACGAATTATGGCGCAACTGAAATTCCATTTTTTTACATTTAATAAGTAAGTCTTATAACACCATACCAAAACAACAAGCGCCTCAAAAGTTTCAATAATCGTTTTCACTAATATTGAATTGAAAACAAAGAAAATACCAATTTTAACAACTAAAAAGAATAAGGCCATGTAAACCAAACGCCAATTTTTCTTCCCTTCAAAATCAAATATATGAGGAATAATATCGGTGAGAAAAATATACAAAATTAAGGAAGGCAATAGTCCAAACAGTATTAGAAATACTTCCTCTGTTTGAAACAAACTAACATGTAAATAAAATCCAAATAAGCAAATTGAAACTATTGCCAATAATATTCTTAAAAACACAGTAAAACCATAAATTTTATTTATGAACGATAACTTATCCTGTGCAAGCCGCAAAATAATAGAGGAGTATGGCAAATTAATTACAAATGCTAAAACTGATTGAAACAGTACTATTTGTTGTAATAACAAAAAATCATTTTTTGAAAGAAATCTAGCACCAATAAAAAGGGCTGCAATTGAATACAGGATTTTAATTAACCGCTCCCAAACAAGATTACCTATTTTCATTTTAGCACACGTGTTCTTAAAAACCTAACCGGGAATTTTAGTAGTTCAAAAAGAATAAATCCACATCCCCAAAAAAAGAATTTTGGATATTTTATTTGAAGCAAAATGTTGGCATATATAAACGAGGCTGACATTTTGAGAATTGAACCAGTTAACCCAGACTCTCCAATCGCTTTTTTAAATCCATAAGAAGAATTAAAATGCAAAAGTCCAATTTTTTTTTCCTTCAAAAGTGCCTCAATAGATAATTTATAATCATCGCACCTCCTTAATCGAGGATCAAAAAAAAGCATTTCAGATCGTTTCGCTATTAACGTTACTGGGGACAGATTTTTAAGAAACACATCTCCAATTCTCACCTTAGAAAGTTTCGGAACTGAAACATTTATACTTGGATAAAATTCCGAATAATTTGAATACAAGTAGTCAAGATTATGGTTCATCATTGTATTCAATTGTAGCTCAAGTTTATTTTCAACCCAAGCATCATCAGCATCTAGAAAAGCGACATAATAGCCACTCGAAATTGAAATACCTGTATTTCTGGCCGTGGCAGCACCTTGATTGAATTCATGAAGGTGAACAATTAACTTAAAGTCGAATTGACATTCTTCTAAAAATTTAGCTGAATGTTCAACATCACTATGATCATCAACTACTATAACTTCGAAGGGTTTGATTGTCTGATTATTGACCGATTCTAGCGAGATTAAAATCGTTTCTTTTGAATTAAAATATGGTATGATTACTGAAACATCCTTCATCCCAAAAAAAATCCTCTAAAATATCGAATGAAATCTCTAACAAAGTAAACAAACAATAAAATTGAAAATCCAAAATTCAACTTTCGCACTAAGTAATTCTCTTTAATTATTGCAAGATTATGACTTTGCCCACCTGCAAAAAAGTCAACTAAAATTTGATTAGAAATAAATCCATTTCGAGTAAAGCTTAACATTTTTAACATGAAATTATAATCGGCTGCTAATCTAAATTCTGTATTAAATCCACCAATATCTCCCATTATTTTCCTTCTTACTGCTAACCCAGGATGTGGAAATGGCATAGTCCAAATCACTTTTTGTTGAAGAATTTTGGAATCAGTTAACCATTTTATCTGCTTAGTTGGATAGATTAAATTCACGCCAACATTAACAAAGTCAAATTTATCACAGACTTTATCAACTTCTTCTAAATAGCTTTCATAGAGCAAATCGTCAGAATTAAGAAAAATAACAAATTCACCTTTAGCTAACTTTAAGCCTTTATTCATGGCATAATATATCCCATCATCTTTTTCAGAAACTAATATATCAACATGATAATCTTCCAAAATAGCGAGTGTGCTATCTGTTGATTTACCATCAATAATGATATGCTCAAAATTCCGAAATGTTTGATTAGCAACACTCTCTAAACAACGCACAATTGTTTTAGATGAATTCAAGCAAACGGTAATGATTGAAAATTTTATCATTACTTGGTAATCCGCAAAACCTTACGCCTAATAAAATTTTTAACCCTATCGATTACACCAAAATCCTTATCCCATTTCACCCAAATAGGCTTTTCATCTAAATTTTCCCACTTATTTACCGTAAAATATTCATTTGTAAATAGGTAGTCGACATGCTTTTCCTTACATAATAAAGAATAAATACTTTGGTCGTGTCTATGCTCGATAAATCCAGAAATATTTGGAATTATAGATGGAGAATCATTTAGTAAATTAAAATTTTGTTCAAATACGCTTATCCATTTTTTCACAAATTCAACCGTTGATTTTTCTTTGCGGATAAAAATGATACCACCTTGAAACTGTGGGGTATGCGTTATGCTTTTATCATTAAGGCATTTAAAGTATTCCAAAAGATCCCCTTTATTATACTGATATTCTAAAATTTTAGGATTAAGATCTCCCGAATCTATTTCTTCCTCAGATTTAGATCGAAATGCAAGTATCCCAGATTTCGATTTAGAAACTATTTCAAAATACTCTAGTAATCTTTTTTTTCCTCTGGGATTTAAATGACACCCTGAGTCAGTGTACTGAAGCACATCACCCTCCTCCATATCTTGAAGAATCTGTAATATTATTTGAGGTTTCCAACACCAAAATCCAAATCCTCGAATTCCAGGTTTTAGATATTGGGCATATTTTTTCTTAAATTCATCGTTCAAAACACTTTCATTACAAACGTGAATGGAATGATAAACATTAAAATGTCGGGCTTGATATTCTATTCTAGATAGGCTCCTATGCAACCTGCTGTCAGCAAACGAGCAGAAATAAAATTTACTCATATAATCCCCATATTTTTCTCAACTAGAAACCAATTAGGTAAATGACTTTAGGTGTCGATATATTCTAAGTAAAAATAACGGTGTCGAATGATACAATTTGTATTTTAAAAATATTAATTTGATAAAAAACAACTCCTTAAAATTGTACAACTTGGCATCATTGGTGTACCAATCATTGCATCCGGTTCTTTTAAATAATGTATAGCCATATTTTCTTAAATAATTCTTAACGGCAAATTCTTTACCGTTCGAATTATCTTCAATAATGACAATTTTCGGATTGTACTTTTCAATATCAAAACCATGTAATACATTCATTTCATGGCCCTCAACATCTATTGTAATAAAATCAATTGGGTTGGAATCCATTTTTTCTAAAATAGAATTCAATGTTGTCGTTTGAACCATAATCTTCTCAAATTCACTCGTAGATTCTGCTTGAAATCTAGCAATGTCAGGAGAAAATGAAGAAATTTCTTCAACAGATTTAGCAACATAAAATTCAGAAACTCCTGTAAAATCGCTTATAGCCAAATTAAATGATTGACACTTCCTGTTTTTTAAAATTTTATCAAAACAATAAGGGATTGGCTCAATTATAATACACTGCCAACCTAATTTTTCAAAAAAATAAGTATTACTATGCTTCACCCCATCAAAACCTCCAACTTCAATGCAAAAGCCTATTTTTTTGCCAAAAATTTTATTTAAAATTTCGTCCTCACCATATTGCGAATGGAATTCCATCATCATAATTATTAAAATTGTGAAAAACTATATTTAATTAATAAGTATTTCAACTAAGAGATAAGGCAATTTGATTGACGACGTAACCGAGATAACTTAATTTTGATACTCAAATTTTAATATTATTTAGTAATCATTTTTGCTTATTTGATTGTACTAACAGTAATTCGAAAAGTGCCCTAGTTTGATACCAAGCCCAAAAGATAGAAAGACTAAATCCTAGAAGTCCATCTTTATAACCTTTTTTATAAAAAAAACTGTACATGAATTGCTTAAAAGGTTCTATAACAACAAGGACAATATTAGTCCTAAATCCAGAAACATATCTTGATTTCCCCTCATTGACTAAATATCTAAGGTGCTTTTCGAAAAGTGATGAAAAATCACGCATCCAATAATGATGTATTTCAACTGAATCACAGTGTTTAACAGAAATACTCTTAAAACCGTCTTTCAATATTCGTCCCAAATGTACATTAGGTAAAAAGTCAAATCTTTTATTATTTACAACCAATACCTTTGATTTATTCCCACCCCAAGGAGTACCTAGAAGTCTGTGATTTTTAAAATAATAAGTTATTGGCGCCAAAATTGAGCCTATTTCGCTAGAGATGCCATTTTGAAATAATTCGTTTATTTCCTCCGCGAGTAATGGATCAATGACTTCATCAGGATCTGTAATTAATACCCATTCATTTTTTGTTTTGTTTGCATATTCGGCATGGATCCATTCACATCCGGGCACCTTTACATGATGAATAATTTCAACATTATAAACACTTGCAATTTCAATAGAGTTATCTGTCGACCCCAAATCAAAATATAAAATTTGATCACAAAAACTAATTCCTTGAAAACATGAAGACAATAAATCTCCTTCATTAAAACCAACAACAATAGCTGAAATCGGCAATTTTTTCATAATATTTATTCCAACATTTTCATCCATTTCCCTCCCCCCTCAATCATCCCCTCACGAAACTCCCCCTGACCAAAAACTCCCACCCGCACCTTCTTCTGAATTAACGGCTCCACCTTCTCGATCAACTGATATAAATACGGGCGGTCGATATTGCCCACCAACACCAAATCCACAAAAGGTGAATTCCGGCCCTCGGCCAACTCCCCGGTTAAATATACCTGGTCCACATTTCCCAACTTCTTGATAATCTGATCCACAATTTGATCCAATCCCACAAATTGCAGGATAATCCCCCGCAAGGTTTGAAACATCGGATGGTCTTGATTCACCATGTAATGTTTCACCTTGGTATTTTCTTCCTCCGATTGTACCTGAATCAGATGCATCTCCTGCAACTTATTTAACTCCAAGCGCACCGTATTGCTACTCACCCCCAAATCGCGCTCCAATCCGCGTAAGTAAACTTTACTCACTGGATTTAATAACAATTTGGTTAGCAAAGCTACCCGAATCTTCCCTGAAAATAAAGAATCTAATACCACAATGAACGCCCTTGAAACGGCTTCGCCTACCTGAGTCACATGAACCCCGGACAGACTGATACAATATTGAGTAACAAATTTATTAATTATTGTATTATTGACAAGTATTTTAACAACCCATTTATCTTAGGCTTATTCGATTTTACCCATTTCCATTTACCTGGAAGCCATGAAAATGAACTAATGTGTTTGCATCAGCCTGTGAATCGAAAACGCGCTACATCTAGTATAAATATCTACCGCCATCGTCTACCGCAAGAAAAATATTGGAAAATCAACACGACTTTTACCCCGCAAAACAAAACAATATGAACGTAACCCCGTTACTTATCTATGTCAAATCCAATTGTTAGCATCAAGCACCTTTCTAAAAGTTTTGGAAGTTTTCATGCCGTTCAAGATGTCAACATCACCGTTAATCCAGGTGATGTATATGGTTTTTTGGGACCCAATGGCGCAGGGAAAAGCACAACCATGCGCTGCATGCTCTCCCTGATTCAACCTGACCACGGGTCCATCGAATTGTTTGGTAAATCCATAAAAAGCCACCGAAGTGAAATTCTAGCTCGCGTAGGAAGCCTGATCGAAAAACCCGATTTCTACAAATACCTGTCTGCCTTTAAAAATCTACAATTGTTTTCACGCATTTCTGGTAGACCGTCTAGTTCGAAAGAAATCATGGATATGCTCGAGTTTGTGGGGCTTACCGGACGTGAAAAAGACCTTGTAGGTGGATTCTCCCATGGCATGCGCCAACGATTAGGAATCGCCCAAACCCTACTGCACCAGCCCGATCTCATTGTCCTCGATGAACCCACAACCGGATTAGATCCCCAAGGGATTATCGATATGCGCAACCTGATTTTGCGGTTGAAAAATGAACAGAAAAAAACCATCATTCTGTCATCCCACAACCTGAGCGAGGTAGAATTAATCTGCAATCGCATGGTCATCATCCACCAAGGAAAAAGTATTGTGGAAGGCGATGTAGCTTCGCTCCTCAACGAAGAAGAACAAATCATCCGCATTCAAACCGCAGCCGAATCGATGCAAGGTTTGTTAGGGCTTTTGACTGTTCTATACCAACCTGTTCAAATCAATGAACAAGTTGTCGAAATAAGTTTGTTGAAAGATATGATTCCCGGGCTAAATACCCAACTCGTGGAGGCCGGCATCCCCATTTTTGCCATCGAAGCGAAACGTAAACTTGAAGATTACTTCATTAACCTGTTGGCATCATGATTTTTATATACAGCACCTACAATGAATTAATCAAAATAGCTTTGAAACCCCGGAGCTATTTAGGACTTGCGGCCATCACAGGCCTGGTGGGCATTATCTTGTTTGCCTTAAAAGTTGATGGCATGTCCATGATATCCTTTGTCACTGCATCTTTTGAACAAACCTTACGCTTTGAAGGTGAAGTGCTCAATGGAAATCTGGTTGCATTCATCATATTGCAGATGTTGATCGTGCACATTCCTCTCTTAGTCGCATTGGTTACCGGCGATCTTATATCAGGGGAAGCCGCCATGGGAACTTTGCGTATGCTTGTTAGTAGACCCATCAGCAGAAGCCAATTATTGCTTTCCAAATTTCTCGCGGGAGGAATCTATACCTTATTGATTGTAATTTGGTTGGGGGTTTTGGCAGTGGTCGTAGGCCGATTTTTATTTGGCCCCGGCGACTTAATGGTGCTAAACTCCGATGGCTTAATCATTATCCAAGAACATGACGTTGCATGGCGGTACATGGGTGGTTTTTGTGTAGCATTTTTAGCTTTGCTGACAATCAGTTCTTTATCGATTTGTCTTTCTTGCTTCTCGGATAACTCGATCGGCCCCATAGTTTCCACCATGGCGATTATCTTGTTATTTACGATTATTGGCACTTTAGACGTACCCGTTTTTGATCCTATACGCCCCTATTTGTTTACCACACACATGGCCGCTTGGCGCTCATTTTTTGAAGACCCCTTGCCATGGGATCAAATTAAACAATCCATTTATATTTTAATCGTGCACAACGTTGCCTTTATGGGCATAGCACTCGTTACCTTCCACCGAAAAGATATAACCGTATAATGAAATTCATATTAATCTTATTATTGCCGTTCATGGCAGGGGCCCAACAAGCTGATGCGCTGTTTGGGCAGTTGGTACAAAAATTCAAGAAGGTACAACAGTATGATGTTTCGGCTCAAATTAAGCCAAACATACCCATGATTCGCATCTTACCTGTTCGTGCGTCGATAAACTTTCAATACCCGAATAGCTATAAAATCAAGTCGGCGGGCATCTCCATACTCCCTAAAAATGGCTTTTCTGAATTACCTCAATTATTCGCAAAGCCAAATCAATTCACGGTCATTGCTTCCGGCCAGGAAGTGGTGGACGGGGTGAATGCTACGATTTTAACGCTATTGCCAATCGAGAATGAAAGTGATTTAATTCTGGCTAAAATTTGGGTAAATACGAAAGAATTGCTGGTGTTGAAATCGTTGATTACGAGTCGAAGCAACGGAAGTATCACCAGTAATTTCCAATATGCTGAAGAAAAAAAATGGGGCTTACCTTCTAAAATGACTTTCACCATGGATGTGAAAAAATTCAAAATCCCGAAAGGGGTTGCCACTGATATTAATCGGACTAGCCGAAAAGAAGACACTTCAAAAATGACGAAAACAGGAACGATTGAAATCTATTTTTCCCATTACAAGGTGAATTAAATTTGGCATATTGCAAGGGCTTTTTTATTTTGGCATCGATTTTTCAACTAATTAAGTACGATGCAAGCAATGAATCTTCCTTGGGTGGAGAGTCCTTTCTTTGAACAAATCCTCCCTACAAAAAAGCTAAATCCAGCAGAAGCCAAGTTGGCGACGGATTACCACAACAACGGGTATGTAATTCTTAAGAATGTCTTTAGTGCGGAGCTTATCGATCAGGTTATTGAAGAAATGCAAACCAAAGGCTTCAATCCTGATTATCCCATTGAAACATTTCGCAATGATATACGGATTCAAGATCTTTGGCAATATTCATCAGCAGCCAAAAATATGGCAGCGCACCCTGAAATTATCAAAACTTTAGAAATGCTTTACGGAAGGAAGGCTATCCCCTTTCAAACCCTCAATTTCAAAGTGGGCACGCAACAAAGAGCACATTCGGATACCTTACATTTCAGTTCTCTTCCAGCTCGTTATATGTGTGGGGTATGGGTTGCACTTGAAGACATTACGCCGGACAACGGTCCTTTGTTTTATTACCCAGGTTCACACCGAACGCCGGAGTATAATTTCAGTCATTTTAAAAATAGTATTGAGGATAATTCATATGACGATTATCCTGCATATGAAAACTTTATGGAAAGCCTTATGGATGCGTCTCCATATGAGAAACAGCATTTCTTGGCAAAAAAGGGCGATGCTTTAATTTGGTCTTCCAATATTATTCATGGAGGAAGTGCTGTAAACGATCTGCATTCTACGCGACTTTCTCAGGTAACCCATTACTATTTTAAAGATTGTGTCTACTATACACCCATGCTTTCCAATATGGTAACAAATGAATTGTTTATCAGACGTTTTTTGGTTGATATTTCTACCGGTGAACCCGTTGATAATGTTTGGAATGGGCAAAAAACTAATTTTTTACGTACCCGTGATCAGTTATATACCATCAATAATCACATCAAATTACCTAAAGTAATGCGTTGGATTGCGTCCAAATTGAAATAGCTATTACTTTGGCAATCTTTTTAAGGATTGCCAAAGTTTGCTCTGTCTTACAAATACTTCCTCAATAAATCCACACTCTTTTTCACACCCACTGGCCCAGGCTCTTTTCCCTCAAACTCAATGGAAATGTAGCCATGGTAGTTGGCCTGTTTTAGCATTTTTATGATGCGCGCATAGTCCAAGTCCAAGCTATACCATTCGCCTCCGCCATAATAGGTTTTGGCTTGTACGAAGCTGGTTTTGGAAACGATTTTCTCCAACTTTTCATACGGATTTTCAAGAAAATTTCCGGTGTCCATAAGCAATCCTAACCAAGGAGAATTCACTGTATCGTGGATGCGCAGCATGCCTTCTGGCGTGGAACCAAGACCCCAGTGATTTTCAAGGGCAAGTAATACGCCGCATTCCTCCGCTTTCTGTAAGCATTGCTGAATCCCATCCACACACCACTTATATCCATCGTCTTCCGTGTACCCCGGTAAAATAGGTTCAATACCACGGTTGGCCATTAAGTCATCGAAACTCTTGATGGTATTCCAGCGCCCTGTGTTTAGTCGCAAACAAGGTATTCCCATTTTGTAAGCAAGTTCAATGCAATGATTGGTATGGTCGACGTGTTTTTTCAATTCCGCTTTATCGGGCGTAACGAAGCCTTGGTGAATGGACAAACAGGTCATGGCGATGCCGTTCAAAAAGGCATGTTTTTTCAATTTTTGCAGATACGCATTGTCTTCGCTTTCCATTTGGCGATGAAGAACGTCTATCCCATCTAAACCCAATTTAGCTGCCTCGTCAATGACCTTTTCAATGGGAAATTTATCGCCTTTGAAATGCCAATAAGAATAAGAAGAAACACTTAATTTGATTTTAGCGGGAGCTGGATTAGCAGCAGGGGACCATTGAATGGCAGGGGCAGCAGAAGTCAATGCTGCCGCGGAGATAAAATTTCGTCTGTTCATAGGTTTGAGGTTTTCATTGCTAACTTACAGAATATTACCAAATTACCCTATGTACTTAGACGAAATTTGCGACTTCTGCATGGCGCTACCCTTAGTCGAAGAGACGCAGCCTTTTGGCCCAGATCACATTGTGTACAAAGTCAAAGGCAAAATATTTTTGCTTGTAGGCATCGAGGAGACTCCTGTTCGATTTAATGTCAAATGCAATCCAGAAAGAGCAATCCAGCTCCGGGAGGAATACCCTCATGCTGTCTTGCCTGGCTTTCACATGAATAAAAAACACTGGAATACGGTGATTATGGGCGAAGGGCTGAGTCGGGCTCAATGCGAGGAAATGATTCGGCATTCGTATGAGTTGGTAGCGAAAAAGTAGAGACGCGATATTTCGCGTCGGTATTTGTGGAGGGACATGAGGTATCGCGTCTATATAGCGAACTTGATAATTTTCGTGTCACTCCCGAAAACACTTGCAAATCCGTCCCCCCCGCGCTAGCTTTGGCAAACCTCTAAGGATTGCCAAAGCTAAGAAACATCACTATATGAAAAATGCGCTTCTTTTTCTCCTCTTGATTCCAATGCTGGGTATGGCCCAGCGACCTGCTCAATCCATTCAGCGATTTTTTGATGCACTTTCGTTAGGTAACCGGGCAGGCATGCAACAAGAAATTACTGCCGATTTCACCTTGGTAGAAAATGGGGAGATTTGGAACCTTGATACGCTTGTCAAACGCATTTCAAAAACTAAACCTGCCGATTTCTCCCGCATAAACCAATTGGAAATATTAACTTCCCAAGAGGATAAAAACAGTGCCTTTGTCCTCTACAAAAACAAAGCACTTATTCATGCAGCTGGTCGGGACCGACAAGTAAACTGGTTGGAAACCGCCTATTTTGTCAAAAAACAAGGTGAATGGAAAATGGCCAACATGCATTCATCTATCGATGCGGCCTACCAGACTTCATGGGAATTAAGCGGTTTCAAAAAGGTTGATGCAGAAAATCCCATTATGAAACCGGATGTAGATGCAAAATTCTATTGTCCCATTCAGAAAAAATCAATCGGCTGGGAAAATAAAAACGTATTGAACCCAACTGCCCTAATTTATCAAGGAAAAATACACCTGCTGTACAGGGCACAAGATTCATTGGGTACGTCTAGGATTGGGATGGCAACATCGGACGATGGAATTCACTTCACCAAGCAACCTGCACCTATTTTAGCCCCTGCTGAGGATAATTTTAAACAATTCGAATGGAAAGGTGGAATCGAAGATCCTCGCGTGATAGAATCGGAAGATGGCCAATTTTTACTAACCTATACCTCCTACGACGGCAAAACTGCGCGACTCTGTTCCGCGATTTCAAGAGATTTACAAAACTGGACAAAATTAGGTCCTATGCTCGCAAGTCCCAAATACATCAACATGTGGTCTAAATCTGGTGCGCTCGTTGGGAAAGAGGTCAACGGGCATATCATCGCCACCAAAATCGATGGCTATTATTGGATGTATTTTGGTGATACCGATTTATTCATGGCTAAATCTACTGACTTACGAAGTTGGGAAGTTTGTGAAAATGCTGAAAGCCAAGTTAAAATATCCGTTCTACATCCAAGATCAGGCTATTTTGATTCTCGTCTTGTAGAGCCAGGGCCCTATGCACTCCTTCGGCCTGAGGGAATATTACTGATTTACAACAGCAGCAATGCGGCAAATTTCAATGAAGCAAAATTTCCAAAATTTACCTATGCCGCTGGTCAAGCACTTTTTGATGCGCAAAAACCCTACAAATTAATTAATCGCACAAATCAAGCATTTATTTGGCCCGACAAAGACTATGAGCGAATTGGGGAAGTAAATGAAGTGTGCTTTGTGGAAGGGCTCGTTCACTTTAAAGGAAAGTGGTTTTTGTATTACGGAACCGCGGATTCGAAAATTGCAGTGGCAGTAAAAGAATAAGTTATACCCCATTTTTTATCCTGGGGCAGTTACATCGGCCTTGTGGCTGAACCTACCAACTACTTGATTTTAACTTTATCATGCTTGCAAATCCGCAACCGTGAAGCTAGCTTTGCCAAACCTTGGAGGATTGGCAAAGCTAAGGAAGGAAGGAAAGATATGATCACAGGAATTCACCACATCGCAATTATCTGCTCAAACTACGAAGTATCCAAACACTTCTACACTGAAAAATTAGGTTTTAAAGTCATTCGTGAGGTGTATCGAAAAGAGCGAGACTCCTATAAACTAGACCTGGAAATTAATGGCTTATATCAAATCGAACTCTTCTCCTTCCCCAACCCACCTGCAAGAACTTCCAGACCAGAAGCAGCGGGATTACGACATATCGCTTTTGGCGTTGACGATTTAGACGCCATGATCCACAAATTAAATCAGCAAAATATTACATCTGAACCCATCAGAATCGATGAATTTACGGGAAAACGGTTTACTTTTATAGCAGATCCAGATGACCTGCCCATTGAATTTTATGAAAAATGAACCGAATAGATAAAAAACCACTAGCAGATTTAGGTTATCATTTTGTTACACCTGAATACCTGCAAGCCGGTTCCGATGAATACCTATACCGCAATAAAAATATTCAACCTACTGAGTATCGAAGTCTTTCTGGTCGTGAAATCAATATTCTGGAGGCAAATTTAAATGAAGCCGAAAACTGGAAAGACATCTGGGTGAAAGATGGCTTCAACCCCTATCTCGTAAAAAATTGCCGCTTTTTCGGTCTGATTCGTATCGGCGTTTTGGAATCTTGCTACCTCGAATTCAAAAATCTACGCATGCCCGTCGGGATTTACAATTCCACCATTATATCCAGTGATTTTGGAGACAATGTGGCAATCGACCGGATCAATCTATTGTCCCATTTCCAAATCGGAAATGAAGTCATGATTCTGCAAGTAAATGAGTTGGCAACTACCCCAACTGCCAAATTTGGCAATGGCATTGTGAAAGATGGCGAAGAGGAACGTATTCGTATTTGGCTTGAATTAGGCAACGAAAATGGCGGTCGGAAAGTCATCCCATTCATAGGCATGCGTCCAGCAGATGCATTTTTGTGGACACAAGATCGGGATGATAAGGAGCTTCAGCAAGGCTATTTTAACCTTACCCAACAAGAATTTTCAACACACCGAGGCTACTATGGTCAAATCGGGGATCGAACCGTCATCAAAAATACGGGGATCATCAAGGACGTCAATATGGGTTCGGACACCTACATCAAGGGGGCGAACAAACTGAAAAATCTGACCATCATTTCATATCCGCACGCCTCCACGCAAATTGGGGAAGGTTGCGAAATCGTCAATGGAATTATCCATGAAGGTTGTCGGATCTTTTACGGAGTTAAAGCGGTGCGTTTTATATTGGCAGCGCATAGTCAATTGAAATATGGCGCGCGATTGATCAACTCTTTTTTAGGAAGCAATTCGACTATTTCATGTTGTGAAGTATTAAATGCTCTCATTTTCCCGGCACACGAACAGCACCATAACAATTCCTTTTTATGTGCAGCAATCATCCATGGCCAAAGTAACATGGCCGCCGGAGCAACATTGGGTTCAAACCACAATTCCCGGGGAGCGGATGGTGAGTTGCAAGCTGGCAGAGGATTTTGGCCAGGTTTATCCGTGGCGTTAAAGCATAATTCAAAGTTCGCGGCATTCAACTTAATTTCAAAAGGCAATTACCCAGGTGAAATTCACAATCCGATTCCCTTCTCCTTATTGGGTAATGATGATAGCACCGGAGGTTTGTTGATCATTGCTGGGTATTGGTTTCAATACAATATGTATGCCATCGCTCGAAATGCCTGGAAATTTGCCGCGCGCGACCAGCGGGTGGAGAAAAATATGCTTTTGGAATTTGACTATTTGGCACCAGACACGGTCAGCGAAATGCTAAATGCGCGGGATTTATTCTGCCAATGGGTCGGAGATGCCCTTGAAAAAGATGCAACAGCAGGCCAGGCTTGGCTCGAAAACCCAGCAAATGCGCATGAAAATTTAGCGGTTTGGGCGACCGGTATTGAAAACTCGAAACGTAAAACTCGCGTAGCCAAAATCCACCGGGCTTACCAGATTTTTGGTGATTTATTACAATACCATGCAGCCAAAGAATGGGTTGCCACTTGTTCACGAAATCCCCAACAAAGTCCGCTGGACATATTGAACAAAACCCTCAAGAACGCGACGGCCATTCAAACCTGGGATAATTTAGGGGGCCAACTAATCCCGTCGGGAGCCGTAGCACAATTAAAAAAAGACATAAAATCAGGTGATATCAAAACTTGGGAGGCTGTGCATCATTTTTATGAGAATCAGGCCGCTCGTTACCCCGAACAAAAATTTGAAAATGCACTTAATGGATTATTGAAAGTTAATCCAAAAGCCATCGAAAATATCCCCTATTGGCTTGAAAAAGCTGTAGAAACATCCCGCTTCCTCACCGAGGGAATCGAAAAATCCCGAGCCAAAGATTATCAAGACCCTTTCCGCTTAGCCATGTTCGGTAATGCCGAGGAGCTCGAAGTGGTAATAGGGGATTTACATGATAATGATTTCATTCAGCAGTCGAAACTGGCGCAAAAGGTTTTTGAGGAGAAAATAAAAACATTACTGTAGAGACGCGATATGCTAGACTTGTAGAGACGCGATACCTCGCGTCTTAATAAAAAATAGACGCGAAGTATCGCGTCTTAAAAAATAATAACAATAGAAATCGGCGTAAATACGCCTCAAACTTTGGCAATCCTTTAAGGTTTGCCAAAGAAAAAAAACTGTAGAGACGCGATATGCTAGACTTGTAGAGACGCGATACCTCGCGTCTTAATAAAAAATAGACGCGAAGTATCGCGTCTCTACATACAAAAAGCCCCAAGCAGCGCTCGGGGCCCTAAAATATCCAATGTCCACTGACCAACGTCTAACGTCCAACGTCTAGCGTCTAGATGATTATGGTTTATTCGAATCCACCTTCAAACGCTCTTCACGATTCGCAATCTCCCAAGCCATGTAGAATACCAACCGACCTACTTTTTGAACTTGGTCAAATTCAATTTTCTCTACATCATCACCTGGCATGTGGTAATCTTCATGCACACCATTAAAAAAGAATGCCACTGGAATACCATGTTTGGCAAAATTATAATGGTCTGAACGATAATAGAAACGATTGGGATCATTAGGATCGTTGAAACGGAAATCTAAATCCAAACCGATGTGCTTCTTGTTTTGATCTACCAAAATCTCCCGTAAGGTCGACGATAATTTATCAGAACCAATCTCATAAATGTAATCCGGCTTGCCTATATGCTCATCATCAATACGACCTGTCATATCCGTATTGATATCGCAAACGGTATTCGCCAAAGGAAACAATGGATGATTTGAATAGTACTCAGATCCCAATAAACCTTTTTCCTCACCGGTAACCGTCATAAACAAAATACTGCGACGTGGTCTTTTTCCTTCCGCTGCTGCCTTACCAAAGGCTTCCGCTAATTCCATCACAGTGACCGTTCCTGAACCATCATCATTCGCACCATTATTTATCTTTCCATCAAACGAAATACCGATATGATCGTAATGCGCTGTTAATATCACAACTTCTTCCTTCTTGTCCGTTCCTTCTAAATAACCTACTACATTATACGTATCTACCGGTTTTTCCGTGCGCTCAATCGTTAAGCTAATCGGAGAAGATTTAAATTTCGAAACCACTGATTTCTTAGCAGCAGCTACACTTGCCTTGTATGCAAGCAATTCTGCTTCCGTAGTACCTAAAATTTCTGCAGCCATAGCTGAGGATATTAATAAGACTGGCGCCTCGGTTGTTGATGCTGCAACATCTGCAAATACCATGCGCTCATTGCCAAATCGCTGCATCATCACCTGTCGCTGACGCAATTGATTTCCAAAATCTTTCTCCGATTTATCTGAAATCAAAATCAAACCTGTGGCACCTAATGCCTGCGCGCGCTTTAATTTTTCTTTCCAACCATCGCCCTTTCCAAAGGCCGACGGATCTTTAGAACCCGATAACACGTAATTTCCTTGGGCATCTTTCGCTTCCCCTTCGAACGCCAAAACGTATTTTCCTTTCGCATTCAATTTATCATAATCAATAAATCCAGCTTGCTGAACACCATATCCGGCGAAAACCACCGGAAACTTGGAATCAGCTGCTACGGGAGCCAAAGCGCTAGCCATAAATTGCCCCAAATAATCATATGACTTACCTTTTATCGACAATGCCACCTTCGTCCAAGAACGATTTACCAAATCGACTTTTTGGAAATAAGAACCATTCACAGGCGCTAAACCCGATTTCTTAAAATGATCTGCGATGTAATTCGCAGCTACTTTTTGTTCAGCAGATCCCGTATTACGTCCTTTCAGACTATCTGATGCAATAAATGTTAAGTGCTTTTTTAAGTCTTCCGCCTTAATTGTTGTGGCGTAAGGTACTGGATTCGATTGAGCGAATGCACTCAAAGAAATTAAATTAGCGGTCAAAATGAACGCTACTACATAGTTTGTTATTTTTTTCATTGATCAAAACAAATTTTAGGAATGCGAAGTTAAGGAATCAAAAATAAATCGCTAAAAAAAGCTTACTTTTGTGGCGATTTTTCTATCCAAATTCAGACGAATTTTATGACCCCAAATTTTAAGTATCGGGAAGATTTCTCATTGCGTCACAACAATGTTGAGCCTGCCGACGTATCCGCCATGTTGAAGGAAATCGGCGTAGCTGATTTAAATACACTCATCAATCAAACTGTACCCGAAAAAATTCGTTTGGCACAAAGCCTCCGCCTACCCGAACCAAAAACTGAATTTGAATTCCTGCGTGATTTCAAACAAATGATGGGGCAAAATAAAATCTTTAAGAGTCACATCGGTTTAGGCTATTTTGACACGTTTACGCCAACCGTCATTTTGCGCAATATTTTGGAAAATCCATCTTGGTATACTGCCTATACGCCCTACCAAGCTGAAATCGCACAAGGCCGTTTGGAAATGTTGTTGAATTACCAAACCATGGTCATCGACCTAACCGGCATGGAACTCGCAAACGCATCCCTCTTAGATGAAGGAACAGCTGCCGCGGAAGCCATGACCATGTTATATGGTCAGCGCCCAGCTGAACGCGCAAACGCAGAAACCCTTTTCGTTTCCTCCCTTTGCCTGCCACAAACCATCGATTTGTTGATGACCCGCGCTGAGCCTATCGGCATTGAAATCGAAGTAGGTGACCATACCAAAATTGACTTAACCGATTCGAAATATTACGGAATCGTTTTACAATACCCTGCTGCTAACGGCGAGGTTTTTGATTATAAAAATTTTGTCAGCGCTGCCAAAGAACAAAATCTACAGATTGTTGTTGCTGCGGATTTATTAGCCTTGACTTTATTAACGCCGCCAGGTGAATGGGGAGCGGATGTTGTCGTAGGAAGTTCGCAACGTTTCGGTGTACCGATGGGATTCGGTGGTCCGCATGCTGCCTTCTTTGCAACCAAAGAAAAATACAAGCGTAGTATTCCCGGTCGTATCATCGGCGTTTCTGTAGATACCGAAGGAAATCGTGCCCTTCGCATGGCTTTACAAACCCGTGAGCAACATATCCGTAGAGAAAAAGCAACTTCAAATATCTGTACTGCTCAAGTATTGTTGTCCATCATGGCAGCTGCCTACGGCATTTACCACGGACCAGAGGGATTGAAAAAAATCGCGTCGCGCGTGTATGGGTTAACGGAATTACTAGCCGCCGGTTTGAAAAAATTAGGCTATACCTTAGAGAACGCCCAACACTTTGATACGTTAACCGTAATCACAGGAGATCAAACAGAAGAAATTCGCGAATACGCGGAAGAATCAGAGCGCAATTTCAGATATTACAAAAATGATGCGGGTAAATTGAGCATCGCGCTTGATGAGACTACCGCAGAAGATGATGTGATTGAGATTTTGGCATTTTTCCAACGTGCCCAGGGCCAACGAATCCTTGGAGATGAGTTGACCGTCGCTTGGACAATTCCTGCAGGATTAACACGTTCATCGAACTTCATGTCGCATGACGTCTTCAATCGCTACCATTCAGAGCATGGCATGTTGCGTTATTTGAAGTCATTGGAATCCAAAGATTTATCGATGGTGCACTCCATGATTTCATTAGGATCATGTACGATGAAATTGAATGCAACCACGGAAATGATTCCGGTAACTTGGCCAGAATTAGGTAAAATGCATCCATTTGCACCGGCGTTTCAGACGCGAGGGTACCAACAAATGATTACGGAATTAAGTAAGTGGTTATGTGAAATCACGGGCTTTGCGGCGATGTCCATGCAACCAAACTCGGGTGCTCAAGGCGAATACGCAGGCTTGATGGTGATTCGTGCCTACCATGCCTCGCGTGGAGATTCGCATAGAAACATTGCGCTTATTCCCTCGTCTGCACACGGAACAAATCCTGCTTCAGCAGTCATGGCCGGTATGAAAGTAATTGTAACGCCTTGTGACGCAAACGGAAATATCGACGTAGCTGAGTTACGCGCTAAAGCTGAAGAGCATAAAGATAATTTGGCATGTTTAATGATTACCTACCCAAGTACCCACGGGGTATTTGAAGAAAGCATCATTGATATTTGCCAAATGATTCACGAATTTGGTGGTCAAGTATATATGGATGGAGCAAATATGAATGCACAGGTGGGATTAACTTCCCCGGCGCGCATTGGTGCCGACGTATGTCACTTGAACCTGCATAAGACCTTCTGCATTCCTCACGGAGGTGGTGGCCCAGGCATGGGGCCCATCGGCGTGGCGCCACAATTGGTTCCATTCTTGCCAGGTCACGTAATAACAGATTCAGTGGATGCCCCAGCACACGGAGCCGTTTCTGCTGCACCCGTAGGATCAGCTTCTATTTTAGCTATCTCCTACGCGTACATCGCGATGATGGGAGGCGAAGGGTTAACGATGGCTACCCAAACAGCCATTTTAAACGCAAACTACATCAAAACGCGTCTAGAAAAAGAATTCCCGATTCTATATACAGGTTCGCAAGGACGCTGTGCCCACGAAATGATTGTGGATTGTCGGCCGTTTAAAATCTCCGCTGCCGTTGAAGCAGAGGATATCGCCAAACGCCTGATGGACTACGGTTTCCATGCTCCTACCCTTTCGTTCCCGGTAGCTGGCACCTTGATGATTGAACCAACCGAATCAGAAAATAAAGAGGAATTAGATCGTTTCTGCGATGCGCTTTTGGCCATCCGCGCTGAAATTCGTGCTATCGAAGAAGGCCGCGTAGAAAAGACAAATAACTTGTTGAAAAACGCACCACATACCCAAACTGTCGTGCTTACAGCTACGTGGGACAAATCGTACACGCGTGAGGAAGCTGTATTCCCACTTCCGTATGTAAAAGCCAACAAATTCTGGCCTAGCGTTTCACGTATTGACTCCGCGTATGGCGACCGCAACCTAGTTTGTGCATGCGAACCTACTTCGAGTTACGCATAAATAAATCTTTTAAAGTCCCTCTGGAGTAGTTCAGAGGGATTTTTATTGATAATTTAATTAGTATGCTTGCATAACATTTTGTTTTTTCTTTATATTTACTGCGTTAGAAGTTGGCAAGACATAGACCTTGACATCTTCACGTTACAAACATTCTCAAACTTGTTAACATGAATCGTTCCATTAAACGCGTAGCCATACTTGGCTCAGGAATCATGGGCTCACGCATCGCCTGTCATTTCGCAAACATTGGCGTTCAGGTATTGCTTTTGGACATCGCTCCCAAAGAACTGAACCCAGAGGAACAAGCAAAAGGCCTTAGCCTGGAGCATCCATCCGTGAAAAATCGGATCGTCAATACGGCATTTCAACAAACTATACAGGCAAAGCCCGCATCGCTTTACAGCAGCGGCTTTGCCAAAAACATCAAACTAGGCAACTTCGATGATAACCTATCCGAGATAGCCCAAGTAGACTGGATTATGGAGGTTATCGTGGAAAATTTAGCGATCAAAAAATCGCTTTATGACCGTGTCGAGCAATTCCGTAAACCTGGAACGCTAATTACCTCGAATACGTCCGGTATCCCCATTCACCTGATGGCCGAAGGTCGTTCAGATGATTTCCAAAACCACTTTTGTGGTACACACTTTTTCAATCCGCCACGTTATTTACGGTTGTTGGAGATCATCCCAACCCCCAAAACGGATCCCAAAATCATCGAATTCCTCATGCATTTCGGCGAAACCCAATTGGGCAAAACAACCGTATTGTGTAAAGACACCCCGGCCTTTATCGCTAACCGGATTGGAGTTTATTCGATGATGCAGACCATGAAAGTGGTAGAGGAATTAAGCTTGACGGTGGAGCAGGTAGATAAGTTGACATCGAAAGTAGTCGGCCGACCGAAATCCGGGACCTTCCGTTTATCCGATGTCGTGGGTTTAGATACTACAGTACATGTGGCGAACAACTTGAAGCAAGCATTGACAAATGATGAGAGTAAGTCGATTTTCGAATTACCCAACATGCTTCAAAAACTCATGGAGAATAAATGGCTCGGTGATAAGACTGGCCAAGGATTTTATAAGAAGACCAAAGAAGGCGGCAAAACCGTCATCCTAAGTTTAGACTTACAAACATTTGAATACCGTCCGTCGCAAAAGGTTTCATTTGAAACTTTAGAGCGCACCAAGGCCATCGATAAATTAGCTGATCGCTTTGCTTATTTATTAGCCGGAAAAGATTTGGCAGGAGAATTTTACCGCAAAACGTTCTTAGATGGTTTCCGCTACGCCTCGATGCGCGTACCTGAAATCGCGGATGATTTTGTTAAAATTGACCAAGCGATTTGCGCAGGCTTCGGTTGGGAAATGGGCATCTTCGAAACGTGGGATGCGATTGGTGTACAAGCCGGCATCGACCTAATGGCTGCAGAAGGTATTCAACCAGCCGCTTGGGTGACTGAGATGGTAAAGGCGGGTCATACCAGTTTTTACCGAGCAGATAATGGCGAGCGTCAGTACTATGACATTCATACAAAAAAATACCTAACCATTCCGGGTTCCAACAAGCAGATCAATCTACAAATATTAAAACCAACCAAAACTATCTTCAAAAACGACGATGCGAGCATCATCGATATTGGGGATGGCATCATCAACTTGGAATTCCATTCGAAGATGAATACGATGGGCCAAGGGGTTTTGGAAGGTATCCAAAAAGCATTAGACCTAGCAGAGAAAGATTACCGTGGTTTGGTGATCGGAAATGAGGGTGTAGAGGCATTCTCGGCGGGAGCGAATTTGGGGATGCTGTTTATGTATGCGGCCCAGCAAGAATTTGATGAAGTAAATCAAATGATTGCCATCTTCCAGAAAACCATGATGCGCGTTCGCTATTCATCCATTCCGGTGGTAGTTGCGCCGCATACTTTGGCACTCGGTGGAGGAACGGAAATCAACTTGCATGCAGATAAAATCGTAGCGCATGCTGAATTATACATGGGATTAGTGGAAGTGGGCGTAGGCTTAATTCCAGCCGGTGGTGGAACGAAAGAAATGGCTTTACGTATGGGCGATGCGCGTAGGAAAGGCGATGTCGAACTGAACCGTTTACAAGAAGCTTTCATGAATATTGCCACAGCACGCGTGAGCACATCGGCAT
This sequence comes from Aquirufa sp., assembly GCF_044342065.1. Lineage (GTDB taxonomy): Bacteria > Bacteroidota > Bacteroidia > Cytophagales > Spirosomataceae > Aquirufa. The sequence continues at coordinate 184,118 of NZ_JBIIQN010000002.1, forward strand.
ATGAAGCACTGGAAATGAACTACTTACGCAAGGAAGATCGCATTGTTTTGAATCGTAGCCAATTGATTTCGGAAGCGAAAAAAGAGGCGATTGCTTTGGCGGAAGCAGGTTATGTACAACAGCAACCACGAAGTGATGTGTGGGTGGAAGGAAAGCAAGGTTTGGCTTTATTTAAAGCGGGAATTCAAGGCATGTTGATGGGTAAATACATCTCCGAACACGATGCCTTAATTGCCAATAAACTAGCTTATGCGATTTGTGGGGGTGATTTAGATACGCCACAAATGGTGACTGAAGATTACTTAATCGACCTAGAGCGCGAGGCATTCTTGTCGCTTTCAGGCGAACGCAAAACATTGGAACGAATCAGTAGCTTATTAAATGGAGGTAAACCTTTAAGAAATTAATCATGAACGCATATATCATAGCAGGTTACCGCACGGCGGTGGCAAAAGCAAACAAAGGTGGATTTAGAACCATGCGACCAGATGATTTGGCAGCAGAGGTGATCAAACATTTGATGGCGCAAGTTCCTTCGGTGGATCCGGTGTTAGTCGAAGATTTAATCGTAGGTAACGCGATTCCGGAAGCCGAGCAAGGCATGCAGATGGCACGTTATATTTCATTGTTATCATTGCCAAAGAGCGTACCTGGATTCATCATCAACCGCTATTGCGGATCAGGATTGGAAGCGATTGCCTTAGCTTCTTCCAAAGTTGCTGCTGGCATCGCAGATTGCATCATCGCTGGTGGAACTGAATCCATGAGTATGTTACCGATGATGGGGCATAAAACGGTTTTGAATTACAACATCGCATCTGAGCATCCCGATTACTACATCGGGATGGGCTTAACAGCTGAAGAGGTTGCGAAGAAATATGAGATTACCCGTGAAGAGCAAGACGCATTTGCGTTGGCATCACACCAAAAAGCACTAGCAGCACAGGCTGCTGGGCATTTTGACGCTTCGATTGTACCGATAAATGTATCTGAAAATTATTTCGATGCGGCAGCGGGTAAGAAGCAAACACGTACTTGGACCGTTTCAAAAGACGAAGGACCACGTGCCGATACGACGATTGAGGCATTAGGAAAATTGAAACCCGTATTTGCCATGGGCGGAACGGTGACAGCAGGAAATGCCTCACAAACTTCGGATGGAGCTGCATTCGTGTTGGTGGTATCTGAAGCTTTTGTCAAACAACATAAATTGGAACCTATCGCGCGCATGGTAACCTACGCAACCGCAGGTGTCGAGCCAAGTTTAATGGGTATCGGTCCGGTGGAAGCGATTCCATTGGCTTTGAAAAAAGCAGGATTGAAACTGAATGACATCCAACAAATCGAGTTGAATGAGGCCTTTGCGGCGCAGTCTTTGGCTGTCATCAAAACTCTCGGTATCGACCCAAGCATCGTCAATGTGAACGGAGGAGCGATTGCACTAGGACATCCGCTGGGATGTTCAGGCGCTAAATTGTCCATTCAATTGTTCGACGAAATGAAACGCCGCAACCAGAAATACGGAATGGTAACTGCTTGTGTAGGTGGTGGCCAGGGGGTTGCGGGGATTTACGAGCGACTTTAATAAATCATGTAGAGACGCGATGCGAATCATGTAGAGACGCGATACCTCGCGTCTTAAAATAATAGACGCGAAGTATCGCGTCTCTACAATAATAAAAAACAGACGCGAAGTATCGCGTCTCTACCTTACCGCGTACATCATCAACAAATGACATCAAACGATTACATCCGCCTAGAATCTGAATACGGTGCCCATAATTACCATCCCATCCCTGTCGTTTTGGCGAAGGGACTAGGAGTACATGTTTGGGACGTAGCAGGTAAAAAATACCTTGACTTTTTATCTGCTTACAGCGCGGTTAATCAAGGTCATTGCCATCCGCGCTTAATTCAGGCAATTACGGATCAGGCACAAAAACTCACCTTGAGTTCGCGCGCTTTTCACAATGACCAATTAGGATTCACGGAGAAAAAGCTCGCAGAGAAATTCGGTTATGAGAAAGTATTGATGATGAATACCGGCGTCGAAGCCGGGGAATCCGCCATCAAATTAGCGCGTAAATGGGCCTATGAGGTGAAAGGCGTTCCAAATAATCAAGCTCAAATCATCGTAGCAGAAGGTAATTTTTGGGGTAGAACGATATCGGCAATTTCCTCGTCGACTGACCCGAGCAGCTACACGAATTTTGGCCCCTTTACACCTGGATTCATCAAAGTACCTTACAATGATTTAGTGGCCTTGGAAGAAAAACTGCAAGATTCAAACGTGGCAGCTTTCATGGTCGAACCCATTCAAGGCGAAGCAGGCGTTGTTTTACCGGACGCAGGCTACCTGAAAAAAGCATCTGAACTTTGTAAAAAACATCGGGTTTTATTTATCGCTGATGAAATCCAAACGGGCCTAGGACGGACTGGTGCCTGGCTAGCTTGTCACCATGAATTTGTACATCCCGACATTTTATTGCTTGGCAAAGCTTTATCAGGCGGCTTCATGCCCGTATCTGCAGTTTTGTGCAGCGATGAAATCATGTTGACCATTAAACCGGGCGAACATGGGTCAACTTTCGGGGGAAATCCATTAGCATGTGCAGTAGCAAATGTAGCGATCGATATCTTAGAAGATGAAGATTTAATTGAGAATGCCGAAAAACGCGGCAAACAATTAATGAAATTCCTTGAAACCCTAAAAGCAAAAACAGCCTTAATTCGGGAAGTACGTGGAAAAGGATTGCTTTGTGCGATTGAAATAAATACCGACGAGTCAAGTCCCGTAGCTTGGGAAATTTGCCTTGATTTTATGCGAGCGGGGCTTTTGGCTAAGCCAACGCACGGAAACAAAATACGATTAGCACCACCTTTGACTATTTCCAAAACAGAAATGGATCAAGCCTGCGAAATTATTGAGAAAGTATTCTTTGGCTATTAACGAATCTCGAAACACCGCATCGATATTCCTCCGTATACTAGCTGCTCATAGGTCGTATGAACTTGTTCATCTTCACGAGCCAATGCCAAACTGTACAGTAATGGAATGTAATGATCCGGCGTAGGAACAGCGAAGCGACCACCCGGTGCGCGTTCATAATCTAAGAGTCCCTCGACATTTTTATCAGCAATTAATTTCGCCGACCACCCATCAAATTCCTGCGCCCAATCGTAGCCAAAATTCTCTTGCCCCGAACTCAGATTAGGTACGCTGGCTTGTAAATTGTGAACAATATTGCCACTACCGATTATTAAGACCCCTTTTTCGCGCAAAAACTGTAACTCACGGGCTAATGAAATATGATATCCCAATGGCCGCGAATAGTTAATCGACAACTCGAAACAAGGAATAGTATGTTGCGGAAACAGATGACACAAAACCGTCCATGCTCCGTGATCCAATCCCCACTCGGTCGTTGGCTGTACTGATTTCACCTCCTCCGCCAGCGCAGACGCAAAAAAAGGACTGCCCGGTGCCGGATATTGATATTGATGTAATTCACGCGGGAAACCGCCAAAATCATGAATCGTTTCAGGGTTAGGGGAAGCCTGGACAAAGGAAGCACCGCGCGTCAACCAATGCGCTGAAACCACCAAAACAGCTTGCGGTGGGGCGATGGAAGCGCCCAATTGATTCAAAGATTGTGTAAATGGATTGTCCATTAACGCATTCATCGGACTGCCATGCCCGATAAACCAAACGGGCTGACGATCCGATGAACGTAATTCAATGGGTAAAATCGGCATACTAGCGATTCATGGAAACCAAAAAC
>NZ_JBIIQN010000032.1:0-24107 GCF_044342065.1 Aquirufa sp.
CGTAAATCCATTTATAATACCCTTGGGTGTATATTGGAAACTTTTACTACTTAATACAAGATTTAATGAGCGGTATTTTTTGATTTTGACTAAACATTCGCTTAAGCCATTGTAAATATTGGATTCGAAGTTCTGGAACAATATCGTAGAATCTGGTCCAAATTCTTTCACATCAATATCGAGGATCAATAGTTTATCTTTAGGTATTTTGGATAGAATATTGGATACACTCATATTAAAATGAGGCAAGATGATGTAATGATTATACTTACCTAGGTTATCATTAATTAGGTTTTCAAACAGCTTAATATCATGATAATGAAAAAATAAAGTGTGCGTTGTCCCTTCACCTAATGACTCCAAAATGTTTTCAAGCAATATCTCTTTATAGGGTGTAAGGGCATCCATTAAAATAAAGATATTCAAAGCACTTCTTGTGTCTGTCGATGCAACATAAAAACCCTTTCCATGATGTGAGTTGATTAAGCCACGCTCTCGCAATTCATCATAGGCTTTAGTAACGGTCATCCGCGCCATTCCAAATTCATTTGCCACAACATTAATCGATGGCAATTGTTTACCTCGTTCTAATTGGCCTGAATCTATCGCATCAACAATACTATCAATAAGTAGTTGGTACTTTGGTTTATTACTTTGTGGATCAAATTGTATCATGCTTTAATGAATAATAATTTGATTTTCTATTTCTTCTAAAGTAGCACCTTTAGTTTCTGGCATAAGAAATTTGACATAAACTAATTGGCCCACCATCATAAATGCAAAAAAAGCAAAGATATATTTCTCACCAAATAAAGTTGTAAAAATTGGAAAAAAATTCGTTATCAAAGCAGCTAATACCCAATGTGTTAGTGATCCCCATGCCATTCCACTTGCCCGAACTGAATTAGGAAATATTTCAGAAATAAATACCCAAATTACGGATCCCTGTCCTATAGCATGCGCAGCAATAAATGCAAATATATAGATTGGCACCCATTCAAAGGAATTACTATAAAAGGAAAAGGCAATTAAAGACAAGGAAATTATATAGCCTAGTGAGCCAACGTACATTAAAACTTTCCTTCCGACACGATCAATAAAATACCAGCCTAACAAGGTAAAAATCAAGTTTGTCACTCCAATGCCAGCTGATTGCAATAAAGCACTTGATTTGTCTAAATGCGCTTTTTCGAAAATTCTAGGTGCATAGTATAAAACGGCATTGATGCCTGATACTTGATTGAAAAATGAAAATAAAAAGGCTAATAACAAAGGTCTATAGTATTTCTTGGTGAATACATTTTCATTTTGTATTGATTCAGACTTTTTTTCTAGTATTCGTTTAATCGTAGCATCAGTTTCTGTATCGACCAATGACAGTATTTTTTTAGCATTTGCTAAGTCGTTGCGTTGCAATAAAAGGAAAGTAGGACTTTCAGGAGTAAATAAAATCAGAATGGAGAATAATAGACTTGGAAGTGCTACAATAGCCAACATATACCTCCAATCATTTTCTCCTAATCCATTTAAAAAATAATTTGAAACATAGGCTATTAATATTCCCAACACGATATTAAGTTGAAACGAAATAACAAGTTTTCCACGGTGTTTGGCGGGAGCAATCTCAGATATATATATCGGAGCCACTACGGAGGAAGCGCCAATACCTAGTCCTCCTAAAAATCGAAAAATCATGAAACTGGCAACATCGTTTGCTAAAGCAGCTCCTATCGACGAAATTAAAAAACTTAATCCAATCCAAAATAGTGTTTTCTTCCGTCCAAACTTATCAGCCGGTATCCCGCCAAATGCTGCTCCTATCACCGTCCCATACAAAGCGGTGGCCATCGCAAAACCGTGTGTCCAATCATCTAATTGCCATAATTCCTTGATTGTTTTTTCAACACCTGAAATCACCGTCATATCCATACCAAACAACATTCCACCTAATCCCACTGTGATGGACCAAAAAATCACATACTTATTCATAGAAACTTAATTTGTACTTTAAATTAGCAAACATTTCAAGATAATCCTTTGTAATAATTGGACTATTTGGTATTAAGAATGCTTTTTAGATGAGTAATATAATAGATGCTCTGGAGAGATGTATTGTTTAAACTCATCAATAAACTCATTGGGTTCCATTTTTTCAATTTCTGAGACGAATGATTGAGGCGTAATTCCTGTAAATTTTTTAAATGTATGATTGAAATGGGCAGTATCATAAAAACCCAAAAGATCAGCTAATTCTTGATTTTTTGAGCTTTTGTTTTGAGCAAAATACGCTAGTGATTGATTGATGCGCCTAATTTGAAGATAGTCTTTTGGCGTAATTCCTGTTAACTCAATGAATGTCCGAGTTATTGTTTTATATAGCGCTGCGTTTATTTCCTTTTCAGTTTCTAATATATCAACAAACTGTTGAAGTCTTTCCCATTTTTTAATTCGATGTGGTAGAATTAACGGGGTGATAAATGTTTCAAATATCTTTATCCGCTCTTCAAACGTTATTTTAGATTTTAGATTAAGTAAAAGACCGTTGGAATCACTCCCTAAATACTGATTTAATCCAATATTGGTGTTAACAAAATTTTTAAATGAAATTTCGCTAAAACATGCTAAACCGCCTAGTTTAAATTTAATACCAAAAATGTGGTTGCCAACTTGATGTTTGTAATAGGTAGGAAATGTATGCAAAGACTCAATAAGTGCACCTTCAATGGGACTAAATTCACTTGGCGTTTGTACAGCTCGGAAATAGGTATTTCCCAGGGAGAATGTAATTACAACTTGGTCTTCAGGAAATATAGTTTCTATTGCATAGGGAATATCACTTGCATTTTCCATTTTTTTCTCCCAAAAATGGTCTATATAATTAGCTAGAATACCTTCAGGTTTTTTGTAGTGTATTAACATCTCTTAGCTATTTAATATATTTTTTTGCCACAGTACTCGCGGTAAATCCTAGAATGATTAATAGACTCATTGCTTTTTGTAAATCAAAATAGTCAGCTATATAACCTATTACGACAGGTCCAATTAAAAATCCAATGTATGCAATTGTCGAAACACCGGCAATAGCTATTGATGGGGCAATATTTTTTTGATTGCCTGCTTCAGAATAAATCAAAGGAACAATGGTAGATATACCCAGTCCAGTTAAAAAACAACCTATTATTTTAATTTCTATTTGGGGAATAAACAGGTTTATCACCATGCCTAAACTGATTAAAATGCCATTAAGCATTAATACATTTTTTACACCAAATTTATGAGACACATAATCACCGCTTAGCCTCCCAATAACCATTGCCAATGCGAAAGCTGAAAAGCCAATGGTATTGGCATAAAATGAATTTGTTACATTTTCTTTAAAATATAAAGTAATCCAGTCAGCCATAGCGCCTTCACATAGCATACCACAGAAAGCTACCAGCGCTAAAATCGTTAAATATGAACCTAGATTCCAAAAAGAAGTAGTGGGTGATTCTTTATTTTTCTCATTCAGTTCACCGTGTAGCAGATTAGGCACAAAAATTGGAATACTAAGCAGGTTTACGAAAGCTATAATATTAAAATGTGTTTGGAAATCATATCCATGTCGAGATAGATAGCCACCAATGATTGATCCAAGCATTAAACCAATAGAAAAAACTGCATGAAAAGAAGACATGATAATTTTATTCATTTTAGCTTCTAAAGCTACCACTTGTGTATTCATGGCAATATTTAAAATGTCCCCAGCCATACCAAATAAAAAGAGACAGGCAAACAACATATATGAACTATTACTTAAGCCTATGACTGGTATAATAATTATATAAAGCAATACAGCCACAATACAGATTATCCGAGAGTTAAATAATGAAATAAGCCAACCAGCTAAAGGCAATGAAACCAACGAGCCCAATGGCAGTCCCATTAAAATAGTGCCTAATGCTGAATCTGATAACGACAAAAAATCTTTAAAATCCGGGATACGAGTAGCCCATGTAGCAAAATTTAAACCACACAAAAGGAATAATATACCTATGCTGAAGCGATTTTTGACAATTTTTGTCATGACAAAAGTCTGGATTTTACGTCTAGCCAAGAATTTACACGCTCATATTCTTGTATATGTAAATTATGTGGCGCTGTAAATAGGAGTGGGGTTCCGGTAAATGTCTTTAAATTATTTTCGTGGTCATCGATTAAATAATCAGCTGATATCATATGTTTATGACCACAAAAAACAATGTTTTTCCAACTAATAAAAGGAAAATGCATATTCATCCAAGTAAGTTTTTCCTTCAAAGAATTAGGAAATTCAGTGGCAGCTGATACAATGAATATTTCATAATGGTCCATCAGAGATTGAATAACCTCGACGGCATCAGTTTTCACAGGAATATCAGCAAAAAAACCGGGTTCCCATAAAAAATCATTATTTGCCATATAGATATCATAGAAGGCTTGTTTCTCTTCACTTGATGAAGTAATTAAACCTTCATACGAATATTCACTATGCACCCGCTCATTTATACATTGAATGATTTTGACAGATGTATCCGCCATTACGTCATCCATATCAATTGCTATTCTTTTCATAAAGGCTTAAAATAAAAAACTCCCCAAATATGGGGAGTTTTAAGTTAAATTTCTAATGTATGATTACATCATGCCACCCATTCCTCCACCAGGAGCATGTGAGTGCGGTGCTTCATTAGCAGGTTTGTCTGCGATAACACATTCAGTAGTTAATAACAATCCAGCAATTGATGCTGCGTTTTCCAATGCTAAACGTGTAACCTTAGTAGGGTCAATGATTCCCGCGGCAATCATATTTTCATATTTATCTTCGCGAGCGTTGTATCCATAATCATCTTTCCCCGCCTTTACTGCATTGATTACAACGGATCCTTCACCACCAGCATTAGCAACAATTGTCCGCAATGGAGACTCTACCGCTTGACGAATGATGTTAATACCTGTTGTTTGATCTTCGTTTTCTCCTTTCAGTCCATCCAATGAGCTAATTGCACGAATGAAAGCAACGCCACCACCGGCAACTATACCTTCTTCAACGGCCGCACGTGTAGCATGTAAGGCATCGTCAACACGATCCTTTTTCTCCTTCATTTCAACTTCTGTAGCTGCTCCAATGTAAAGAATAGCTACACCACCTGATAATTTTGCAAGACGCTCTTGTAGTTTTTCACGATCATAATCAGAGGTCGTATTTTCTATTTGAGCTTTGATTTGATTAACACGGTTTGTGATATCATCTGCTGAACCTGCGCCATTAACAACAGTTGTATTGTCTTTATCAATGATAATTTTCTCAGCTTGACCTAAGTATTCAATAGTTGCGTTTTCTAACTTGAATCCACGATCTTCAGAAATAACGGTTCCGCCTGTTAAGATGGCTATATCTTCCAACATAGCTTTGCGGCGGTCACCAAATCCTGGAGCTTTTACTGCAGCAACTTTCAATGCACCTCTAATCTTATTTACTACTAGCGTCGCTAATGCCTCTCCATCTACATCTTCAGAAATAATTAACAAAGGACGACCTGTTTGAGCAACACTTTCTAAAACAGGAAGTAATTCCTTCATTGAAGAAACTTTTTTCTCTGAAATTAAAATGAAAGGCTTTTCCAATTCTACTTCCATTTTCTCAGTATTAGTAACAAAGTATGGAGATAAATATCCACGATCAAATTGCATACCTTCCACTGTTTTTACTTCAGTCTCTGTGCCGCGTGCCTCTTCAACGGTTATCACACCTTCACGACCAACTTTATCCATGGCCGATGAAATCATTGTGCCTATTTCAAAATCGTTATTAGCTGAAATAGTAGCCACTTGTGCAATTTCATTGGAAGTTGTAATTGGACGAGATTGGCCTTTTAAATTGGCTACAATTGCCTCTACTGCTTTCTCAATACCTTTCTTAAGATCCATTGGATTCGCACCTGCAGCTACATTTTTTGAACCAATTGTATAGATGGCTTGTGTTAATACTGTAGCAGTTGTTGTACCGTCACCAGCCTGGTCAGCGGTTTTAGAAGCTACTTCCTTTACTAATTGCGCTCCCATGTTCTCAACAGGATCCTCCAATTCAATTTCTTTTGCAACTGAAACACCATCCTTAGTAATTGATGGAGATCCAAATTTCTTATCAATAATTACATTACGACCTTTAGGTCCTAGAGTAACTTTAACAGCATTCGCAAGGGTATCGACCCCTCTTTTCATCTTTTCGCGCGCTTCGCTATCGAAATATAATTCCTTTGCCATGATATATTAAAATGATTTTAGGTTTAAATAAATTACAATACTGCAAAAATGTCAGACTCACGCATGATTAAATAATCTTTTCCTTCAATCGTGATTTCAGTTCCAGAGTATTTGCCATACAATACTTCATCGCCTACCTTAACAGTAATAGGCTCATCTTTTTTCCCATTTCCAACAGCTACAATGATTCCTTTTTGTGGCTTTTCCTTTGCAGTATCCGGAATAATGATTCCAAATGCTGTTTTTTCTTCCGCAGCAGCAGGTTCAACGATAACGCGATCCGCTAATGGTTTGATAGTTAATTTTGACATGTTATAAAAAATTTAAGATTAGTAACTTGTAATTCCTATTTAAAACAGAAATGCGTGACTACATAATCAACATGTATGCCACGCATTAAAGACTGAAAAATTGTCAGCTAATTATTTTTTTGCGGGTGCTGGTGTTGGAGACATAGGAGCAGGAGCTACCGGAACGGTTTTCGATGATGCTTTTTCTACGTTCACAGATTGCGCTGAATCTGTAGTACCATTTGATACGGTAAAGTTGGTTACTAAAACCAAAATCAATATTGTTATGGAAAACCCCCAAGTCAATTGTTCAACTAAATCACCTGTTTTTTGAACGCCAAACATTTGCGTAGCACCTGCTGAACCAAACTCTCCACTGATTCCTCCTCCCTTAGGATTTTGTACTAAAATCAAAATAATTAGCAACACTGAAAAAAGGACAATAAGGGAAATTAATAGCGTAAACATATCTATTCGTTTATAATTTGTTTTAATTCTGAAATTCGAGTTGCAAAGTAAAGCCTTTTTTCAGGTTTTGCCAAGATTAATTGCTCATATATATCAATTGCTTGTTGATATTTTTGCTGCTTAACTAAAATAATGGCGAAGGTTTCTGATACAGGTGGGGTCCAATCTATTTCGGAAAGGTCTTCTGAAGAATTATATTCCTCAACAGATTGTCCTTTTTTTGGTCTAGGTAATGAGGGGAGATTTTTTAAAAATTCTTCAATAATATCTGATTGATTGTTTTCAACAAACAATCCTTTGTTTACTTCAGGTGCATTATAATGAACATCATGAAAATGTCTTCGGATGGGTGAACATAATGCTGTTTTTCGTGCATTAGAATCTCCTTGGTTAAAATTCCAATTTAATAAATAAAAGAATGGATATACTTCTTGATCCCCCAAAATAAATGCAACAGCTTCTGCGTCTTCTCGATCAAAACGATTTAAGAAATACCATAATTGTTGTGCCTTATTCTTTTCCATTACCAATCTCCAGCTATTTTATTGAACAAATCCAAAATTATTTGATCGGTTAATTTGGGAATTAATGACTTTTCAACTTGAGTTAATGTTTGATTTTGTGGAAAGTCTTGATAAAATGAAAACTCCTGTTCAAAATTCTTAGTATCATCTAATCGATTACTTACGCTGAAGTTAATCCGCATAGTTAATCTATTTAATCCCGCTTTATCGTCTGTAGTTGGAGCTTGTGGAGTTAATTCAAATCCAACGATGGTGCCTTCTAGAAGTAAATCGGGATTTTGATTGGTTAATTTTAGCGTTGTATTTCTTTGGAAATATTCTTTTAACTGCTCATTAACTGTTAATCCTAAATTAGTTGGGCCACCAGCAATTTCCAAACGAATATTATTAATTTGAATCGTCTTAATATCAGCCGAAAGACTAGCACCTTTAAAGCTGTAACATCCTTGTAATCCCCAAATAAAAAGTAAGCCTATAATATTTTTAGGCCAAATCTTCCAAATCATATTGTTTGATTTTACGATATAAAGTACGCTCAGAAATCCCTAAATCTCTAGCTGCATGTTTTCTTTTATTTTTATTCTTCTTTAACGCTTTAATTATAATTTCTTTTTCTTGTTTTTCTAATGAGAGCGTTACGTCCTGACTCGGTGATATTACTTCTTCGTAATGGGAATCTATAGGATCTTCATGGGCATAAGAAACTTCAACAATTGGCTCTTCAATTCGCTGCATAGGCAAAGCCAAACCTTTGTTGAATTCATCTGAATTTTTTAAATCAGCAAATAAAGATGGATTTTCGCTAACGATATCATACCCTGCATTATTCCCGGATTCAATAACTTTTAATAGTATCTTTTTTAATTCAGTTACATCACGCTTTAAATCAAATAAAATTTTATACAATATCTCCCGTTCATTTATTCCTTCGGTACTTTGAAAGAAATCAGTTTTTACTACGTTTGATTTTATTTTGGGTTCATTAAATGCTAAATATTCTTGTAACTTTTCTTCATCTACGATACGATCTCCAATCTCCAAAACAGAAATTTGCTCTGCTAAATTCTTAAGTTGGCGAATATTACCCGGAAAATGTTGCTTTTGTAATAACACTTTCGCCTCATTGGTTAATGAAATAGGTTTTACCCGATGCGATTCTGAAAAATCTGTAGTAAACTTTCTGAATAATAGTTCAATATCTTGTCCTCGTTCTCTTAAGGGTGGAACATAGATGGGAACGGTACATAATCGATAATATAAATCTTCTCTGAATTTACCTCTGCTAATGGCATCTTGTAAATTTAAATTGGTAGCTGCAACGACCCGAGTATTGGTTTTTTGAACTTTTGATGATCCGACGCGGTAAAATTCACCATTTTCTAGAACTCTTAATAATCTAGCTTGAGTACCCAAGGGCATTTCTGCAATTTCATCTAAAAAAATTGTTCCTCCATCCGTAACTTCAAAATATCCTTTTCTTGCTTCAATGGCACCGGTAAATGATCCTTTTTCGTGTCCAAACAATTCTGAATCAATTGTTCCCTCTGGAATGGCTCCACAGTTTACTGCAATAAATTGACCATGTTTTCGCTTGGAAAGTGAGTGAATAATTTTAGAAAAAGATTCTTTTCCTGATCCACTTTCGCCAGTAATTAGAACGGTCATGTCAGTAGGTGCAACTTGTTCCGCAATTGATATGGCATGCAAAAGGGAAGGGGAATTCCCAATAATCCCAAATCGCGCTTTTATAGCTGTTAAATGACTTGTTTCCATTGATATTGTATTTATACAATTTCACCAATTAAAGTTCCCGTTGTGCAGGATAAAATTTTAACTTGCACATATTCTCCGATGCTTTCATCTCTTTTAGGAAATACCACCACCTTGTTTGAGTCAGTTTTTCCATAATGATGAAGATTTGATTTCTTAGAATTTCCTTCCACAAGCACTTTTTCAACACGTCCAATTAATCTTTCATTTCGATACCCTGAATGTTTGCGCTGTAAGTCAATTATTTCACTGAGTCTTTTTGATTTAACTTCAGCTGGAATATCATCGGCATATTTTTTAGCTGCGGGTGTTCCTGGGCGTTCAGAATAAGTAAACATATAGCCAAAGTCATATTTTACTTCCTCAAGTAACGCTAAGGTATCTTGATGTTCTTCTTCTGTTTCTGTGCAAAACCCTGCAATAATATCATGTGAAATACCGCAATCTTCGCCTAATATATCACGAATCGCCTTAATGCGCCCTAAATACCATTCGCGTGTATAGGTGCGATTCATCAATTCCAATATTCGATTATTACCACTTTGAGCTGGAAGATGAATATTTTTACAAATATTTTCATACTTAGCCATGGTATAAAGCACTTCATCTGTTATATCTTTTGGATGAGAAGTTGAAAAACGAATACGTAAATCGGTATTGATTAGTGCTGTTTTTTCAAGCAATTGAGCAAAATTAACCGATTCATTTGTCGAAGGATTCTTCCAATGGTATGAATCTACATTTTGACCTAAAAGGTTTATTTCTCTATAACCTTGATTAAATAGTTGGGTACATTCATAAAGAATAGAGGATAAATCGCGGGATCTCTCTCTTCCTCTAGTAAAAGGTACGACACAAAATGAACACATATTATCACAGCCACGCATGATGCTTACAAATGCTCCAACGCCATTGGAATGCAATCTTACAGGTTCAATATCACCATAAGTTTCTTCTTTGGAAAGAAAAACATTGATAGCCTTTTGCCCATTTTCAATCTGGTCCAATAAATTGGGTAAATCTCGATATGCATCCGGCCCAGCAACTAAATCTACGAGCTTTTCTTCTTCGATAAGTTTTGTTTTGAGCCTTTCTGCCATACATCCTAAAATACCGATAGTAACATCCGGTTTTTTAGATTTAATAGCTTTGAAAGCTTGTAATCTATGTCGTATTTTATTCTCAGCATTGTCGCGAATCGCACATGTATTTAATAAAATGGTATCAGCTTCTGAAATATCAGAGGTTGTGCCATAGCCTTTGTTGATTAAAATGGATGTTACAACTTCTGAATCTGCGAAATTCATTTGACATCCATAGCTTTCGATGTACACTTTACCCAAAACATTTGTTTGCGTAAAATCGGTTGAAATTCTTGGTGAATCCAATGCTTCTTTTTCCTCCGTAGATAAAACCTTTAACGCTTGCATAGAATTAATAAAGACTGCTAATTGACTTGCAAAGTTATGACATTTTGTCAGAGAATACTATTGAAGTATACCAGAATTTAAGTAAATAACTTGATCTGATTGTTTGGTTAATGACTCATTGTGTGTTACCATAATGATTTGTTGACCATAGGTTTGTTTTACCTGTAAAAACAACTCATACAATGATTCTGCATTTTTATTATCAAGATTTCCAGTAGGCTCATCTGCTAAAAGTAAAGCAGGTTTATTTATTAATGCGCGCGCAACAGCAACACGTTGCTGCTCTCCACCAGAAAGTTGACTTGGATATTTTTCGACTAGGTGAGAAATGCCTAAATGCTGAATAATTTCTTCGAAATATTGCGTTTGTTCATCTGTAATTTGCCTCTCGCGAATAAAGAGCGGAAACTTTATATTCTCGGCGCAGGTAAATTCACCTAACAAATTATGGAATTGGAATACAAAACCTAACTGTAAATTGCGAAAGTTCGCTAGTGCACTTTCTTTTAACCCTTCATACGAGGTTCCATTCAATGTAACACTACCAGAATCGGGTTTTAATAAAAGTCCAATTATCTGTAATAGCGTACTTTTACCTGAACCTGATGGCCCCAATATTGATACCAATTCATTTTTTTCTACCGTCAAATTTATATTGTTAAGAATCAATTGGGTTCCGTAGGATTTGGAAATGTTTTTTAATTCTAACATTTTATTGGCTTTTTTTGAGAATTTAAAAGAGATGAGCGAACTTTTTAAAACTTTAGCAAATAAATAGTAATTTCACGAAATTAAAATTTTTACTAAATGAATATTCACGAATACCAAGCAAAAGAAATTCTTAAAGGCTACGGGGTAAGAATTCAAGAAGGAATAGTTATCGATAAAATCGAGGATTCGATTTCGGCAGCTGAGGCATTGAAAGCGCAAACTGGTACTGGTTGGTTTGTTGTAAAAGCACAAATACACGCAGGTGGTCGTGGTAAAGGTGGTGGTGTTAAACTAGCGAAGAATTTAGATGAGGTTAAAGAAAAAGTATCCCAGATATTAGGGATGCAGCTAATTACTCACCAAACTGGTCCGGAGGGTAAAAAGGTAAATAAGGTATTAATTAGTGAGGATGTGTATTATCCAGGCGATTCTGAGCCTAAGGAATATTATATCTCTATATTGTTAGATCGTGGGCGTGCTTGCAACGTAATTATGGCTTCAACTGAAGGCGGTATGGATATAGAGGAAGTGGCTGAACATACACCTGAGAAGATAATAAAGGAGTGGATCGACCCGCGTGTTGGGTTGCAAGATTTTCAAGCGCGTAAGGTAGCATTTATGTTGGGACTGAGTGGTCAAGCCTTTAAAGAAATGGTTAAGTTTATTCAATCACTTTACCGTGCTTATGTTGAGACTGATTCATCCATGTTTGAGATTAATCCGGTATTGAAAACTTCTGATGATAAAATATTAGCGGTTGATGCAAAAGTTAATTTGGACGATAATGCATTATATCGTCACAAAGACTTAGCTCTTCTGCGTGATATTGAGGAAGAGGATCCTTTGGAAGTAGAGGCCTCTGAAAATGATTTGAATTACGTAAAATTGGATGGTAATGTGGGTTGTATGGTTAACGGTGCTGGTTTAGCTATGGCGACGATGGATATCATTAAATTGTCAGGTGGTGATCCTGCAAACTTCTTAGATGTAGGGGGTGGAGCAAATGCTAAGACCGTTGAGGCAGGATTTCGTATTATCTTGCAAGATCCAAACGTTAAGGCAATTTTGATTAACATTTTTGGCGGAATCGTTCGTTGTGATCGTGTTGCTAATGGTGTGGTTGAAGCATACAAGAATATAGGAGAAATTAATATTCCAATCATTGTTCGTTTACAAGGTACAAATGCTGAAGAAGGGGCTGCTATTATTAACAACTCGGGTTTGAAAGTATTCTCGGCAGTTTTGTTGAAAGATGCGGCTAGATTGGTTTCAGAGGTTTTAAAATAGTGTCTAATGAAGATTATCTGTGTGGGTAGAAATTACGTTGATCACATTAAAGAATTATCAAATGATAAGCCTACTGATCCTGTAATTTTTATCAAACCTGATACTGCCTTATTAGACGCCTCACAAGCTTTTTATTATCCCGCGTTTTCTACTGATGTACATTATGAGTTAGAATTAGTATTTCGTGTTGCTAAAGTGGGTAAAAACATTCAAGCTGAGTTTGCTCATAAGTATATTGACGCTGTTGGCTTAGGTATTGATTTTACTGCCCGGGATATACAAAGTAGGTTAAAAGATAAGGGTTTACCATGGGAAAAAGCGAAGGCATTTAATGGTTCAGCTTTTGTGTCAACATTACGGCCGCTTACTGAATCTGATTTTACGAATTCCATTGATTTCGAATTATTGAAAAATAATGTTTCGGTTCAAAAGGGAGATTCAGATTTAATGATTTGGAATATTTGTGAATTGATTGCTGATATTTCACAATATTTTACACTGAAAACAGGTGATTATATATTTACGGGTACTCCAGCAGGTGTTGGTCCGGTTCAGAAAGGTGATCAATTAACTGGCTTATTACAAGGAAATAAATTATTTGAATTAGCAATTAAGTAATATGGCATTAAACATTGGCTCTACAACTCCCATTACAGAATTCATAGATTCTTCAGGGAATAAACAAGTACTTATTGGCAAAAAGACGGTACTGTATTTTTATCCCAAAGATAATACACCAGGATGTACGGCTCAAGCGTGTAATTTAAATGAAAATTTAGATTACTTAACTGCCAAGGGCTATCAGGTAATTGGCGTTAGTACAGATTCAAATAAGTCTCACGATAAGTTTATTTCAAAATTTCAATTGAAATTTCCTTTAATTTCAGACGAGTCACATCAGATTGTAGAAGCATTTGGCGTATGGGTAGAAAAGTCAATGTATGGAAAAAGCTATATGGGCATAGCGCGGACCACGTTTCTCATTGATGAAAAAGGAGTAATTAGCGATATTATAACGAAGGTGGATACTAAGAGTCATACGGAGCAAATCCACTGATTGAATTATTATGCAAAAAACAGAATTACAAAAAGTAGCATCTCAGGTACGCCGAGATATTTTACGTCAAGTACATGGATGTCAATCTGGGCACCCCGGGGGATCTCTCGGTTGCACTGATTTATTAGTTGAGTTGTATTTTAATTCAATGAATTTACGCACTGATTCAACGGGAAATGTTGAGTTTCATATGAATGGCCTAAATGAAGATGTGTTTTTTCTTTCAAATGGACACATATCGCCCTTGTTATATAGTGTTTTAGCTCGTCGTGGTTATTTTCCTGTTTCAGAATTAGCCAGTTTTAGGAAATTAAATTCCCGTTTACAAGGCCATCCTACACCTCATGAACATTTAGAAGGGATAAGAATAGCATCGGGATCTTTAGGTCAGGGTTTAAGTGTAGCAATCGGTGTTGCACAAGCAAAAAGATTAAATGGTGATTCTTCCCTTGTTTATTGCCTAATGGGTGATGGTGAGCAGAATGAAGGTCAGGTTTGGGAAGCAGCTATGTATGCGCCACACCATGGAATAAATAATCTAATTGCTTTTATTGATGAGAATGGCCAACAAATTGATGGTCCTACTGAAAAGGTAATGAATAACCTTGATTTGGAAGCAAAATATAAAGCTTTTGGTTGGCAAGTTTTGCGTGTTGATGGAAATGATATGGAAGCATTATCTACGGTAATTCAACAAGCCAAGTCTATACTCGTTAATAATAAACCTGTTATGGTTATAATGAAGACCGAAATGGGTGCGGGAGTAGATTTTATGATGCATAGTCACAAATGGCATGGAGTAGCGCCTAATGATGAGCAACTTGCTGCTGCTTTAGGTCAATTAGAAGAAACTTTGGGAGATTATTAATTTATAAAAATGGCTTTATTTACCTACGATACTAAAAAAGATACACGTTCTGGCTTTGGAGCCGGAATGGAGTATTTGAGTCTTAATAACCCTAAAGTGGTAGCTCTTTGTGCTGATTTAATTGGTTCTTTGAAGTTGGAGGCTTTTATTAAAAATTCACCTGAACGTTTTTTTCAAACTGGAATTGCTGAGGCTAATATGATTGGATTATCGGCAGGTCTCGCGATTGGTGGGTACATACCATATGCTACGACATTTGCCAACTTTGGTACTGGGCGTGTTTATGATCAAATTCGTCAATCAGTAGCCTATTCAGGAAAAAATGTTAAGATTGCTTGTTCACATGCTGGCTTAACACTAGGGGAGGATGGTGCTACGCATCAAATTTTGGAAGATATCGGCTTGATGAAAATGTTGCCAGGCATGGTGGTAATTAATCCTTGTGATTATAATCAAACAAAAGCAGCGACCATAGCTATTGCAGAATATGAAGGCCCTGTTTATTTACGTTTTGGACGGCCTGTTGTTCCTGTATTTACGCCTGAAAATCAAAAGTTTGAGATTGGTAAAGCACTTCATTTAATTGAAGGTAACGATGTTAGTATTTTTGCTACTGGACATTTGGTGTGGGAAGCGATTGTTGCAGCCGAGATATTAAAAGAAAAAGGCATTCACGCTGAAGTTATAAATATACACACGATTAAACCGTTGGATACACAAGCTATTCATGCATCTGTTTTAAAAACAGGATGTTTGGTGTCTGCTGAAGAACATCAGATAAATGGAGGTTTAGGTGATTCGATTGGCCAATATTTGGCTTTGAATTTACCAACGCCTCAAGAATTTGTGGGTGTAAATGATTCATTTGGCGAATCGGGTAAACCAGCCGATTTAATGGAGAAGTATGGGTTGAATGCACAATCAATTGTTGATAAGGCAATTAAAGCTATCAGCAGAAAAAAATAAGTAACTAAAAAGGGTAACCAATCCCTATATTAAATTCAATTGGGTTCTCTCCACTGCTAAATGAAGTTTTTGGGAGAACCCATTTTTCTTTTGAGGTGTAAGCTGGATTTATCGCTTTTGAAGCTAAATCAAGTCGTAATAAAAAATAGTCAAAATCCCACCGTACGCCGAAACCTGTACCTACAGCTATTTCATTCAAAAATGTATTTACATTAAAGTAACCCACGTTATTACCTTGTCCATGATTGATATTCCATATATTTCCAGCATCTATGAACAATGCTCCATTTATTTTTCCTAAAAACTGTATAATTGGAAATCTATATTCAATCGAACTTTCAATAATCATACTCCCTGGTTGTTCGATTAAATTACTGGAGGCATTGTAACCACCTGGGCCTAGCCTTCTTGGTTTCCAAGCTCTAATACTGCTTGGGCCACCTATAAAGAAGTTTTTCTCGTACGGCAATTCAAAATTATTCTCAGTACCGTAGGCATAGGCAATTCCGGCGTTGAGTTTAAACGCCAATTGACTTTTTAACCTTTTTCCAAGCATTCTATATTTACGGTAATCAAAATTCATACGGAGGTAACGGTAAAATAAAATTTCTTGATTTTGCCCAAACATATTTTCTATGAACGCCAATTTTTTATTTTGCAATAAGTTTAAACTTGTTCCTCCTGATTCTAGATTTATAAGTAATGATTGGCCGTTATTTAGAATATTTGTAGGGATAAAAGAGCGGTAATTATACTGGAAGTTAATGCTAGAAACAAAACTTGGATTAAAACTTCGATATAAATTATTTCCTTGTAAACGTAATTCCTCTAAGTAATCAATAAAAGCAGTAGATGTAGGTGTACTCGGATAGTTTGTATTTAATAAGTTTAAATCAACTAAGGATAATTGAAAATATTTGTTTGTTGATTTTCTCCAATTATACCGTTGAAACAACCTCAAATTTGTTCGGCTGTATTCAGGGCGGTCAATGTAATCGAAACCAAGACCTACTTGGGTTTGAGATGCCGTTAAATTTGTCTTCCACCGATCAAATTTTTTAGGTATAAAAAGTGAAGGAAGATTTAACGTACTTGATAGATTAAATTCTAGATTCTTTCTTGTGGTTTCTGTATTGATAAAGCCAGTTTGTGCTTCAAAACCTATTCTACCGGTAAAATCTAAATAATCAAGATAGGAGAAGACTTGACGAATCTTGAAAGAATTGGATATAAATGGACCAGGTATACCACGGAACACACTTCCACCTACCTCGGAAGAAAAGGTATATTTATTGTTTTTTACTAATTCAATTTTAGGATAAACTTTAGTAGCACTTGTATCAAAGGTTAAGTTGACAGTTTTAAACTGGTCAGTAGCATATATGTTTAACAACGATTGGTTAACTTTCTCCAAAGAATACAAGTCACCTTCTTTAAAATTTATAATTCTTTTAAGTTGATTAGAATTTATGGATTTCTTAACCCAAGTACTTGATTCATCAGCTTGATTTAGACTAGTCTCATCTATTTTCAATGTACCAAATCTGAAAACTTGATCATATCTTCTTGATTCAGAATTAACATAATTTAAGGCGGGTATTTTATACACAAGATTTACCTTCGACAAGGTAGTATCCTTTAAATCGTTAAGGTGAATACCAATAACCTCCGGATTGAAATAAAAGTATCCTTTATTTCTAAAATAATTGGTTAAAGCGTCTTTCTGTTGGTTAATTAAATTGATAGAGAGTGCGTTTCCTTTTTTAATTAAACTTTTCGTTTCCATGTAGGATGCTAAAGAAGTAGCAATCTGAGGATTATCAACAATTAATGAATCTTGAGTTGAAAAAACACTTTGCTGCCCTTCGGAAATTTTATATTCTATGCTTTTCTTTTCGTTCTTGTTGGAAATTTGAACAGTTAATTGTGGTCTTAAAAATCCATTTTTTCGATAAAATGTTAATAAATTACCCTGGATATTGGCTATTTCATTGGTATCTACCAAGGAAGGTGCCCGTTTGAAAAATTGTAATGATGATTGTTTAATACCTAACGAATCTTTTTTAAACCGTTTTCTATTTAGGTAAGAATTTAGACGAATAAACAGGAAAGACTTATTACTTTCTTTTAATCCACTTATATTTGCTTTTATATCCTCCGTAGACAATAATTTATTTCCTTTAAGAGAAATTTTGTGAACGGTATTACTCGGCAATTGATACGATGTCAAGGATTGACATGAATTACAAATGAACCATAAACTAAAGACCAATACAGCGTATACCTTTTTCACAATTTCTTAATGCTAACGAATAGACAAATAAAGTTAATTAATTCCCTACATTCTAAAAAAGGAAGAATTGATAATCAATTATTTTTGGTAGAAGGGGAGAAGGCCATATTGGAATTAGTTAATTCAAAAGTGCCCATTGAATTTCTAGTGATTTCAGATTGGCAAGCTGCTAAATATACGGAACTCATCAAGCAAGTAGATGTATACATTGAAGATGAAACCAATATTACTAAGTTATCATCACTCGTAACCAATACGTTTGGTTTTGCAGTTGTATCGATGAAGTATTTTTCTTTTGATTTAACGTATTCTAACGAAGTAACTGTTGTTTTGGATGGAATTCGTGACCCTGGAAACTTGGGAACTATTATCCGTATATGTGATTGGTATGGCGTAAAGCAAATATTACTATCTCCTGATTGTACCGATTTTTTTAACCCAAAAACTATTTCAGCCTCCATGGGCTCATATGTACGAGTTAATTTTCAGTATCAAGAATTAGCTGAGGTGTTTGAATCCAACCCTAGTATTCCTGTCTTAGGAGCCTTACTTGAAGGTTCTGATGTGCATAGTACCAAATTTCCAAATTCTGTATTTCTACTATTCGGTAATGAATCTACCGGTATTAGAGAAGAAAACATGAAATACATTACCCAAAAAGTTACCATTCCAAGATATGGAATGGCTGAGTCACTTAATGCTGGTATATCAACAGCTATCTTTTTAGATAACCTAAAGCGCAATTAATCTTCTTTGCTGAGATAGGACTCGATTGCATAATGTGCTAAATACAAAACAGGCGTAAAAAGGATTGCAATCACAAATTTATACAGGTAATTATTTAAGGATACATTAAACCATTGTCCTAAAGACCAGTTGCCAAATAAGTAAAATGCCACACCGATTACCAAAAAACTGTCAATTAATTGTGATATTAACGTAGATCCAGTAGCACGTAACCAAATCATTTTAGAGCCTGTTTTTGTTTTTATCTTTTCGAATACAATTGCATCAGTTATTTGACTTACTAAAAATGCAAGTAATGATCCAGTAATTATTCCGAGGCCTTGACGAAAAATACGACTAAAAGCATCATTAATATTGAAATTGGTTTCACCTCTATTGGTCTCAATCCAAAAATCTGCCGGTATTAATAAGGTAGCGAGGTAAATAATAATAAAGGCATATGCAATTAATCCTGCCGTAGTATAGGAGATAAATTTAACGCCTTTTTTCCCAAAGTAATCATTAATGATGTCTGATACAATAAAAACAATAGGCCAATTCAATGCCCCGGCGGTTTGATTTAAATCCCAAGATGTTCCCCAAAATGTAGGTAAATGTAAAGGTTGAAAACCTAAACTTCTTTCGATACTTACGATTTTCACGCCTATAATTTCAGCGATAATCGCATTCGTTAGAAATATTCCAAAAAGAAATATAAATAATTTTTGCTTTCGTGAAAATTGATGAAAAATCATATTCGATGATTATCAAAATGTAGGGCAATTTTATCCAATGCAACAGTTAATTGCTCTACATGAGGTAGGAAAACAATACGAAAATGGTCTTTCTCTTGGTAGTTAAATCCTTGTCCACCCACGACTAGTATTTTTTGTTCTTCTAATAATGACATTACAAAATGATTATCATCTTCAAAATCAAATTGCAATAAATCAAACTTAGGAAACAAATAAAGTGCACCCTGAGGTTTAACACATGTTACGCCAGGTATAGAATTTATTTTTTCATGGGCTAAATTCATTTGACGAGCTAAACGTCCAGTAGGCAGAACGAGGTCATTAATGGATTGATAACCGCCTAATGCTGTTTGTATACCAACTTGGGTGATCACGTTAGCACATAAACGCGTACTAAATAAAAAATTTAAACCCTCAATATAACTTTTAGCTTTATGTTTTGCGCCAGTCAAAATCATCCAACCACCTCTGAATCCTGCAGCTCGATAGTTTTTTGATAAACCACCCATAGTACATATCAAAATATCATCGCTTAATCCTGCAGCAGAATGATGCTGCTGATTGTCATACAGGATCTTGTCGTAAATCTCATCCGCAAATAAAAGTAATTTGTGTTTCTCGGCAAGTTTAACAATTCTATCGATGGTCTCTTTTGTATATACGGCTCCAGTAGGGTTATTGGGGTTTATTATTACCAAAGCCTTAGTTTTGGAGGTTATTTTTGATTCAATATCACGTATACTGGGATTCCAATTAGCCTCCTCATCACATTTATAATGAACCGCTTTGCCACCGGCTAAACCAACGACAGTTGTCCACAAAGGATAGTCTGGCGAAGGTATTAAAACCTCATCATCGGCATTTAATAGGGCGGTTAGTACCAAGGAAATTAATTCACTTACTCCATTACCAATATAAATATCCTCGATCATTATGCTTTTAACACCTTGGTTTTGGTAGTATTGCATAACAGCCTTTCTAGCGGCAAATAATCCGCGAGAATCTACGTATCCTTGAGCATTACGAATATTAACAATAATATCGTGAACTATTTCATCTGGTGTTTCGAAACCAAATGCTGCTGGATTACCAATATTCAGTGAAGTGATTTTGTATCCTTGATTTTGTAAAGCAATGGCTTTTTCGTAGACAGGACCTCTTATCTCGTATTTCAGATTATCTAAACGTGTACTTTTGTATATATCCATCAAATTGTAATAGAAATGTAAAAATAGTAATTTACTTTTGATAGTTACTTTGCATACAGCATGATTTTTAAGAACAATATTTACATTATTGTGATGGTATTTATAGTTACCATCGGATTCCAATACTACCGATACCGTAGAATTACGATAGGTAAAATTAACATTTCGGGTTTGTTGTTACTAAAAATACTTATTAGATCCCTTATCCTTATTTTGTTTTTAATTCTGTCAAATTTTTATTTTCATTTTACTTTCAAACAAGATGTTTCTTTGCCTAAAGCAATTTTTGTCGTGCAATCAAACAAAACTGAAAATTTTTCTTTATCGGAGGATGATGCCATTAACATCCTTACCAGAATAGGTGAATCAAAATTTAGTCAGATAGAATTGTTAGTGTATGATTTGAGGAATAAAAAGTTTCATGTTTATATTCCTTCAACTTCCGAAACTACTTTTAGTCATTTATTGAAAATTGAACGTGCAAGAAAAGTTGCGCTTCCAGAAATTCATAAGGTGTTTAAGGTAGATATTACTCCTTTAAATCATATTGAATTATTTCATTTAGAAGGTCAACAATGGAAGTTGAGTGATTCTAATCAAGAGGATTTCAATTTATTGCATTTACTCGACGAGGATAATGAATTAATCTCGTCAAATATGCTACATTATTTATTATTTTTGATATTATTTTTGTTGACTATTGACCTCGGTTTAAAATACCGTATCCTTAAAATATAAGCGTGTTTACAACCTATTTTTATATTGTTGTTTTGTTTTTTCAGACTTTTCTTGCTGAAAGTAATTTTCAATACAACACTAAGATACGTCTAGTTAATCAGCACATTGCTAGTAAAAACTATAAGGAGGCTTTACAATTAATAAAGTATTTGCAAGTTAATAGCATCTTTACAAATAATGATGTCGTTAGGATAGATAGAATCCTATCAATCAAAGAAAATAAATCAAGTTTGCAAGCTGATTTTACCGCGAGGAATTTAGAAGATCGTGTTGTGAAATCTTTGTTGCTTTATCAAAATCGTGATTTTGAGAATTCCATAGAATTTACAAAGTTGAGCCTTCAAGAAACTAATTCGACAGATTCGATTATCAAAATATATGAAATCATCAAAGAAAAAATTCCCGAACAAAATCAGCTAAAATCTCAAAAAGTAAATGTAACAACTTCAAATAAAATGTATTTGAAGGATGCTATGAATTTACTAGAATTGATGAAGCGCAAAGAAAAAACACTTTTTTAAAATACATAAGTATGTCAAAATCTCCGTTGGAATTTCCTAAGCAAGAATCCTTTTATCGTGGTAAAGTACGTGATGTTTACTATTTTGGTAATCACTTATTAATGATTACTTCAAATCGTATTTCAGCTTTTGATGTTGTATTACCCAAAGAAATTCCATTCAAGGGTCAGGTTTTGAATCAATTAGCTGCTCATTTTTTAAAAGCAACTTCTGATATTGTACCTAATTGGTTACTGGCATCTCCTGCTCCCAATGCGGCTTTTGGCTTAGCGTGTAAACCTATTCCTATAGAAATGGTGGTAAGAGGATATTTAGTAGGTCATTTGTGGAGAGAGTATAAATCTGGAAAAAGAATTGTTTGTGGGGTTAAATTACCAGAAGGTCTTTTGGAAAATCAAAAATTGCCGAATCCTATTATTACACCTACAACGAAGGCTGTAAAAGGGCATGATGAAGATATTTCTATTGAAGCGATAGTCCAACAAAATATAGTTTCTTCAGCTGTAATGGATGAACTTATACTAAAGTCACTAGCATTGTTTGAGCGTGGTCAACAAATGGCTAATGAGAAGAATTTAATCCTGGTTGACACAAAATACGAATTTGGTTTTCATGGCGGTTCAGTCATGTTGATGGATGAAATCCATACGCCAGATTCTTCACGATATTTTTATAAGGAGCCTTATCAGACTTTATTTGAAAAAGGGGAACCACAAAAGCAACTTTCTAAAGAATTTGTACGCGAATGGTTGATTGCAAACAATTTTCAAGGTAAGGAAGGTCAAAATGTGCCTGAAATTAATGATGAATTCGTTAATCAAATTTCTGAACGTTATATTCTTCTTTATGAAGAAATTACGGGCAAGAAGTTTATAAAAGAAAGCTTAGCTTCTAATTACGTAGAGAATATTTATAATCAAATTTCATTATATATTTAATATGTCAACAAAATTTTACCAACTAGAACAGAATGAAAGTTATGCATTAATTGATTGGCTAGGAGATAGCCTAATTCAAGAAAATTATGAAGAACTAGAATTGGCGGTGCGTATTCTTTTTAAAAAAGAATACACCAATATGATATTAAATATCTCCAAAGTTCAGCAATTCGATGGTTTTGGTGTTTCATCTATTCGTAAGGCTACTAAAATTTGCACCAATGAATTAGGATTATTTGTTGTTGTTTCTAAAGACGAAGAACTTGTAGAGCGCTTGGATCAAGCAAAGATTGAAAATTTGACAATAATGAATACCGTGCAAGAGGGAGTAGATGCCATTTATCTTAATGATCTTGAAAATGATTTTGAAGATGAATCTGATGCCAATACGGACGAATATGGCATCGATGGTGCAGATTATGGAGATGATTATTGATTAAGAATAGGATAATTTTGAGAATAATTATATCGCAAAAGTGATATTTGTTAATTCAGTATATTATTTTGTAATAATTGATTTTAGCCAAATTTATTTTTAGTTAAATTTGAAATACTGGGGTATTCTATTGAATATTCGTAAAGATTACAATTAATCTCAAAGTGCAATCTTTTATTTTTTGTTGGAATAATTATATATTATTATGAATAACTTGTCCGGTGAGGGTCTTTACAGAAAAGAATTTGAACATGATGCGTGTGGTATCGGTTTTGTAGCGAGTATGAAAGGGATTAAATCCCATCGTATTGTTCAAGATTCACTTCGTATGCTGATTCGCATGGATCACCGGGGCGCATGTGGTTGCGATCCAAATTCAGGAGATGGGGCAGGTGTACTGCTACAGATTCCACATGAATTCTTTCTGGAAGAATCGCGTAATTTGGGCTTCTCTTTACCAGCTCTTGGAAATTATGGAGTTGGTATGATTTTTTTTCCACAAAATGAAAATTTAATTAAAGAGTGTAAAGAAGTTATCGAGAGAAAGGCGAAAAAGTTGAATCTTCGTCTAATTGGCTATCGAATAGTGCCAGTAGATAATCGTGATATTCAAGGAGCAGACTCGGGTAATGCTGAGCCTTCTATTCAACAGTTATTTATTGAACGTCCTGAGACTTGCAATAGTGAGATAGAATTTGAACGTAAGTTGTATATTTTTAGACAATACGTTACCCGATTATTAAATGAAACCATACCATCATTAGAGGATAAGTTTTATTTTACTTCCTTGTCATGTCGTACGATAATTTACAAGGGAATGTTAACTACCTTACAAG
>NZ_JBIIQN010000010.1:0-71388 GCF_044342065.1 Aquirufa sp.
CTCAGAGCGGAAACTTTGCATATTGGGTAAGTTTAACGTATTAAGTCTATATAATATATAGAGTATTAGGCAAAAGTAAGTCAAAACGTTTTTATTGCCAAAGAATTTTTATATTCGTTTTTAAATTTATTTACATGAAATCAATATTTACGGGAATTATTTGTTTGAGCTTCTTTGGTCTATTTGCTCAAAAGCCTACGATGGACATTCAAGGCGTGGAAGTGGTGAAGACTTCACACGTCTTAAACTTGGCCGGAAAGCCGTTGAATTACACGGCGTACACCGGTTACATGCACATGAAGGCGGATACGGGTAAGGTATTAGCCAAAATATTTTTCACCTATTATCAAAAAGATGGCGAGGATGCGGGCAAGCGTCCTGTGACGTTTACGTTTAATGGTGGCCCAGGTTCTGCATCCTTGTGGTTGCACATGGGGGGTGTCGGTCCGAAAAGGGTCCTTTTAAAGGATGACGGAACTGCGACTGCGCCTCCGTATACCTACGTCGATAATGAATATGGTTGGTTGGACAAAACGGATTTGGTGTTCATCGATCCGGTGTCAACGGGTTATTCACGTGCGGTGGGTCAGGATGCGAGTAAATACCATGGCTATGTGGAAGATATTGAGTCGATTGGTGCGTTTGTGCGCAACTTTTTGAGTCGCTATGAGCGCTGGGCATCGCCTAAGTTTTTAGCGGGTGAGAGTTATGGAACGACGCGTGCGGCGGGATTAGCGAAGCATTTGCAGGATCGTCATCGGATTTACATCAATGGGGTGATTTTGATTTCGGCCGTCTTGAATTTTGGCACGAACGATTATGCGGTGGGGAATGATTTACCTCGTGCGTTGTATGTGCCTTCGTATACGGCTGCGGCCTGGTATCACAAGAAATTGAGTCCGGCTTTACAGGCACGTCCTTTGGCGGACATTTTGAAGGAGTCTGAGGCTTGGTCAATTGGTGAATATGCTTCGGCCTTGATTAAGGGCGGATGGATGTCGGTGGCTGAAAAGGATGCGATCGCGGGTAAATTGGCCTACTGGACGGGACTTTCCAAAGAATTGTGTTTGCAATCCAACTTACGTGTGGATGAAAACCGTTTTTATAAATCCTTACGTCGGTCTGATGGTTTGTCGGTCGGTCGATTGGACGCTCGGTTTACCGGTCGGGACCTGGATGATGCGGGGGAGTATGTGGATTTTGATCCGTCATTTGCCAATATAGACGGCCCGTTTACCTCGACGATTAATGCGTATATGCAGAAGGAATTGAAGTTTAAGGAGGAGAAGGGCTATAATGTGTTTGGGGATGTGTATCCGTGGTCGTACAAGAATGTGCAGAATAAGTATTTGAATGTGGCGGAGAGTTTGCGGGATGCGATGGCGAAGAATCCGGCGTTGAAGGTGTATTTGGGCTGTGGCTATTATGACTTTGCGACACCGTATTTCACGGCATTGTATGACATTGAGCACATGTTTTTACGTCCGGAGCAGCGGAGCCGGGTGGACATTAAAATGTATGAGTCGGGCCACATGTATTACATTCACAAGCCGTCTTTGATTCAGTTCAAAAAGGATATGGATGGCTTTTTCGATTCGTCAAAATAAATTGATAACTTTGCCATCCCAATTAGAGGGGTGTCCGAGTGGTTTAAGGAGCACGCTTGGAAAGCGTGTGTAGGTCTCAAGCTTACCGAGGGTTCGAATCCCTTCCCCTCTACAAAGCCTTCCAGCGTTAGCTGGGAGGCTTTTTTGATTCTGTCGAGAGCCAAGCTTGCTTGGGCGAACGACGGAATTAAAAAATAATCACCATTCGTGAGCGAATGGTGACAGGCTTTGTGCAAGATGCCCTTTGCGGATGACAGCGAAGTGAAACGAAGCTGTCACTCCCTCCTCTATGAAGCTTTTCAGCGTGAGCTGGGAAGGCTTTTTTGTAAGGGACGAGTAAAGCGCTTGTGCGGTTGATTTGCCCATTGAAACTGTATGGAATTCGCGCATCGAAAAGGATAAGCTTTGTGCAAAAACTCCCTAGTTTAGACATTCAAAACTTTATTGATTGCGTAAATAAGCACTTTTAAAAAATTGCGTTATATTTATTTTTTAATCCTATATTTAATTTGTAAATGATCTTCTAATAGGCCAAATTAAATAGCTTAAAATTATTTAAATTATGTTTTCAATACAAAAAAATCAATTTCTTGAAATTTTATTTAAAAAGTCAGATTATATGAAATATTTCATATTAGGCATATTTTTATTAATTACACATTTATCATACTCGCAATTTTATTTTGGTTACAATAAAAGTGAATTAAAAAAGTATATTTTAGAAACAAATAAGGATGCTAAAATTATTGCAGAAGATAAAACTAGCATTTCGTATATGTTAACCGAGAGAAATACAATGGGAAGGATTTTTTTTTCAGAAGATAGTACAATCTCTAGCCAAGTATTACTTCCCAATGATTTACTTACTTTAAACAAATGGGTAAGTGGATTAAATGCTAGATATGCAATCGTGTCTAAAAATGAATGGACATGTTATTTTGAAGATAAAACTTACAAAATTAAACTTGCATTTAAGGATGGTTATTACTTGATTGTTGCCGGTGAAATAAAATAAATATGTTAATCTTATTTTAATTATTCGAATAGAGGAGTCTTTTCAAGATTTTACTTAATTATTTTGAATCTGTTATTTCCATAAATTCTAACTCAACAGAAAAAACTCTTGGATTCAATGGTATAGTGCTGAATTTAGCAATTAGTGGACCAGGAATCATATAATATAGGCTTAGAACACCATTTTCGTTTGTTTTCGAAGTAAGATATTTATTTATGCCTGTTTGCATACTTTTTTTCAAAGAAATGAAATGTTTCTCTGAAGATGTCGTGTATATAATTTTTTCACATTTATTTGAAAATAAGCTAGAGCAATTTTTAAAAAAATACTCGTTTAATGAATTACTGTCTGGCTTTTTAAACATCCAGGTAATTTGTTCCGATTTATCTGGATTTTTTTTAGAATTGGAATAAACGAATCCCCTATCATATAGAATAGTTGAGTTTTCGTCTGTATTTCCATTATATAAAATTTGTAAATCCTGGAAATTTAAATGCTGTGAATAACAGTATGGAGCTATTAAAATTATGCATAAAGTAATTATGTATTTTATATTATTAATTGACATGATGCTCGATATTTGATGTTAAAATAAATCCAGATTAAAGGTTTTATTACAAGTCTAACTTACCTATTGTAAACAGTCTTAAACCTAATTCATTTAATGAATATTTTATGTAAGGAAATGTAAAACACATTTGTTCATTTGGTTGAAGAGGTTGGTCTGATAAGTTACTAGAAACCCAATGAGAGGATGTACTATAAGTTTTACCTGGGATATAGTATGCATTATAATTAAACCCTGGAAATATTTCAATATTGAAATATTTTGTCTCCCATTTGGCCTTATAGTTTTTATATGACGATTCTTTTTCTTTTAATATCTGATCCTTATAAAGACGATAATAATTAATTTCTATTGTCGAGTCTTGTATCATTATGGGGTTCCCATATTTATTGATATAAAGATTAAAAATTTTATAGAATAATTCTTTGTTTAGATCTTGCTTAAAATATTTTATTCTATTTTTTGATGTCTTTTTCGGACTCATATTTATAGATTCCCCAGTATGGCCTAATAGCAATATAATTGAAGAAATATTGATGTTGTCTATTGATTCCGAATGAATTAATGCAGGATGTTCTGTTACATTGTTGAGTATCTTGAATTCTTCAAAGTTAAAAAGTTCTGTGTAATGAAAATTAATTAAATAGCTCTCAATTTTACCATTTGGAAGATTTTTATTCATCAACCAATTAGATGAAAAATTCTCTCTTTTAATACCCAAGCGTTTCAATTCATTTGAAAATGCATTTTTGGATTGCCCAATATGTATCTTTTCAATTGTTTCTAAACTTGTTAGTGGGAAATTAATTGAATTAGTTTGGCCCTTGCTATTAATATTGATAAATAAAATTGAAATAAGTGCTATAATAACAATTCTCATAAATAGCCTAATTAAATGTTATAATTTAATTGCATCCAAAATTTGTTTGAGCAATTACTTCGTCTTTTACTTTATTAAGTATGGCATCATTATCATTGAGATTAAAAATTATCTTATAGGTTGATGCATTACTTGAGGAGTTATAAATACTAGATGTTGCTGAACCATTTGGAGGTATGCCTTCCCAAAAATCTAGTTTTTCACTTGATGTTATTTTACCCCTACTATCGTAATATTCTATTCTACAAGTAAAATCATAAGCTGTTAAAAAGATATTACTTGCATTTGAAATTGTTACTTCACCGTGAGCATAACCATATTCTTTTTGTATGTTACTTGTTTTTTTTATTTTGGAATATAGGTCTTGTACTTTTAATTTAGTTTCAATCTCTAAATCATTTTTTAAGTTTTTATCGGTAATTATTAATCCCATTTTAACGTCATCCTCAGTGCCAGTTAAACAACCCTTCTTTTTTCCATAGTTTAAGACATTATTATAATATGCATAATTTATACCTTTGGATGACTTAATAAAAGCGTATCCATTCTCCTTAGCGATTAATAGATAAATTGGTATGTTTGTGGAGGGGTTTGGCTTATAAGAGGCAAAAATTTCAATTTCCCCCTCAGTATTTTTAGAGATGTTGTTTATTTCACAAATAGTATTGAATACGGTTCTTGAACCAATTATTCCAAATGAAGGGTAAATTTTTTCGAAATCTTCAGTGCTATTATTTTTTACAATTAACATATTAAAAAATTTCAAAGAGAGTACTTTCGCAGTTTCTTCGTCTAGAGTATTTCTCTTATAAACCCAAAAACTAATTAACATAACAGAAAGGAAGCCTACAAAAATCAATACGTACTTTAATTTGTTTATTTTAAAATTAGACGTTGAATCTTCAGACGATCTAGGTGCTTGATTTAATTGAGAAAATTCTAATTCTTTAAATTCAGACTTTGGAAACCAATTTGATTTGTCCTCTCTCAATATTAAAGTGTTAATTGGTAAATTCAGTTCCAATATCTCTCTTTGTGAATATGGACCTAATTTATTCAGGCCATCTAAGTAGTAATAGTTCATATTTAGATAAATCAACATTGACTAATAAATAATTTAAGCTTGATATTACTTATTTATAAATAATAATGTTTTTTCTAAAGTAGTTAAATTCACTTTGCTTTTCATTTAGTTTAATTAAATCAATTTTGAAGTATGTGTTAACATCATAAATCTCAATTTTTTTGGTAGCAGTACAGCTCTCATTTTCATTTGTTTTATGACATTCATCCCATTTGATAGTTGTTCGTAATTGGTCATAATATAATTTAATTATTTTTTTTCGCCAATTGCTACCATCTGATATTCACCCTGATAAGGGGTGCATAAATATTTAATAGCAATTTCAATACTATCTGATGTAACATGGTAATGATAGGTGTTACCTTTTCTAGTCAATTCACTAACATTATATTTATCATTTATGTCCGATTCGATAAATTGTGTTCTGTCCTCATCAAATTTTTTCAATACTGATACCGCCATTAATCTCTTCAGTCTATCTGTTTGGGATTTTCCTGTTGTATCAAATTTGAAAATTGTGTCGGTGCTGATATCATATTTTTCAAGAGCAGTATCCGTTTTGTCCTTGCATTTTGCAAATAGACTAATGATAAATGATGCCAATATCATTTGAAGTTTTTTCCCCATTTACCTACCTATAACTGGATGCACCACCCCCACCAAATCCACCAAGACCTATTATAAATCCTAGCCAATAAAAAAATCCCGAATTATTCTCAGCATAAATACCAATGTCAGCACCAAATAATTTGCCAATTAATGAAAAAACAAAAATTAAACCATGCCAAATTCCTGAAAAAAATCCTGATTCATCGCTAGAATAACCTTCTGAGGCGCATGAACTCAATAATGTGATTATTACAAACAATGAAAATGTTATTCTAAATGTTTTCATAAAAAATAGATAAGTATAATTTAATGTTTAAAATCAATTGCTGTTTTTACCATATAAATTATTTTTCATTCAATAAACTCCAAATTTTCCCAATCAACCAGGTACAACCTAAACATAATATAACCCAAAATCCGATAGAGTTAGTTGTAGCCATAGCCTCAACTGGCGCATTTAATACTCGATCCCAAACTTCATAGGTGTAAATTGAATTAAATATAAATGTTCCGATAATTATGCCAATTATTAAAATAATACATCCGGAATTTTCTCCTTCCTTCGACATTTTAAATCATTATTTGTTTGAAAATTTAATTACCACGGCTGCTTCGGCACATAAGTCTTATTCCCACTCCCATTAATGTAATACTGTCCTCCTTTAGGTCCCGTGTAGATTGTTTGACCTTGTCCGTAGCTTGATGCCCCAGTAGAATAATCTTGAGGTTTTGTGCCAATACTCCCGGTGTACGGATTGGTATTCCCATAGGTTGAGTAATTGTCAATGTTGGTATTGTTTGGTAGGGTGCGATTGTAGCCTTCAACGTAGGTACCTGTACTGGGTTTGATATAGCCTGGAACGTATTGATTTCTTGTTTGGGAAAATCCTGTAAAACCAATTAGGCAAATGGCGATTGTAAGAAGTGTTTTTTTCATTTTAGTAAATTTGATTCCAAGTTATTGGATATTGTGAATGGAAAATAAAAAATTTATTTAACGGTATTAATTTTTGGTGGTTGTTCATTTCTTGGGCAAATATCGACACTATTGGTACTGATTTTGAAAAGCTACAAGCTTGTAATACCCAAACTTGTAGCTTTCAGATCAATTAAAACCTCCTCAAATCCTCCCCCTTACCCTTCCGCTCCAGGTAATCAACCATCGAATTTGCCACCCGGTTAAAGACCGCGTCTTGCATGTCTTCTTTGGAGAAGGCGGCGCTATTTTCCTGGCGGATGTTCATCTTTTCGGCCATGTCGACGGCGTCGAGTGTGGCTCCTAGGAAGCTAAATGAATACTTGCCGCTGGCTTCTTTGGTCTTGATTAATTCTTGAATTTGGGCCAATGAAAAGAATCTGGAGACGTTCTCATAGCCATCGGTGAGGATGACGATGATGGCGGTGTCTCCCTCGTTTTCGAGTAATTGGTCCACCCGATTAATGCTGAGGCCGATGCCGTCCAATAAGGCCGTACCTCCGCTTGGTTGGTAATTAATTTGGTTGACGCTCGGGAGTTGGTCGACCGGTAAATTAGCAAAGCGAATATCTACCTCATTGCTAAATACGGTTAAACCTACGCGGATATCCTGGTCGGGGAATTCCTGTGCAATGGCTTTGATTTTTTTGTTTTGGGATTCAAGGCCGCTTAAGGTCGCGTCCACACAATCACACATCGATCCGCTTTGGTCTAATACGAAATGGTAAATGGTTTTTTGCTTGTTCATGGTAGTAAATTTTGATTGTTAAATTTTCTTTATACCCATTAATACCCAAATCGGGAAAACGTCACCCCCTTTTTTAAAATTTTTTATTCCCGTGATTTTACCTAATTTCCGACCAACAATTTTTAAGCTTTGGCCAAATCCTACGACCAGTCGAATCAGTATTACCTCGGCCTTTTTCGAGCCAATCGAAGGCGTGGCATCGATGTGATTTATTTGGATCATAAACAGTATTTTATCCAATACCTAGCGCAGTTTTATCCCATTTATTCGGATTTGGATATGATTTATACGGATGCGGTGTTAGTCCTGATTGAAAATTTAGGTCGTTCCTCGTTCCAATTGACCTGTACCATACAGACGTATTTGAATGCGATAGGAAAGAACCAATTGTTCAAGAAGATTAATCGAGAACCTGAAGTTTCCACCTTACCAGAGGGATTTGATTGCGGTGATTGGTTGGAGGATATCGAACTCGATGGAATTTCCCCAGCAGAGTATGCAATTTTCAAAAAGGTCTTCAAACAAATGGCGGAGGCGCGTTCGAAATGTTACCAAATATTCCAGCGGGTTTATTACCAGGGTCAAGCGATGAAGGAAATTGCGCTGGAATTGGGCTATAGTTCTGAGGCGAATGCACGCCAACAAAAGTATAAGTGCCTCTTGCGTTTAAAGGAGAATATAGATAAACAGTTAAAGAAATGATGCGCCCCATAGATGAATTAATGGCTTTTTATGCGTTTAGGCAAGTAAAAACACGTCGAATTCGCCGCCCTCGTTTATCAGCGGAGGCGCAAGCGTTAGCTGCAGAATTTGAGGCATTGATTACTGAATCCACCACGCTTGCTACGTTGGTATTGTATTTTAAGTCCCGTTTTGATGAATCGGATGTAGCCAAATTGTATGAGCTTTATCTGCAATCGACTTTTGAAATTTTAGAAAATGCGAGCTTGGTTGATATGGATGTCGATCTTGCGTTTGAACAAAAAGTAAGCCAGTTCACTCGCTTGCAGGAAAGGGAGCAAATGAGGAAGCGCTTTAATCAGCTGGAGGAGGAAGTATTGATGTCCTCGAATGATGCGAGAGAGCCTGAATTTCAAGAAAATCGCTTACATGAAGAGCTCATGCCAACTGAAAATAAATCGGATGGTGGTTGTTTGTGGCAAATTGTGTTGACGATTATTTCACTCAGCATCGTTTCCTTGCTAATTCGTTTCCTTTGGTTATTCTTCAAAGCTTGATTTAACAGCTAAGTAAGTAAGTAAGTGTAACATCGGATTAAGTGCTACATATCATCCAGTTTGCTTTGGCCTATACCGTTAAATAAATAGGGCCTCAGTTGATTTGCAGATAAAATTTATTTCAATACTTTTATTTTTATACCTATTAACCGATGAAGTCAACCATTCTTTTTTTTGTTCTTTTTGCCATATCATTTATTAGTTTTTCCCAAACGACTCCATTCAAAAAATATACTCCTTGTGCGTTTGCCATAGAACTGCCTATAGATATGCAAATGTCAAAAATGTATAGTGATGCGAGTGCGGATTATTGCGATTTTCAAGTAAAAATGCGCGATGGATATCCAATCATGGAATTGCATGCTTTATTGAGTTCAAGATTTGAATTTGGTACCATTAAGGAAGCATATAAAGCAGCTTTGGCATCTTCAGAATTGAATATTACCTATAAGGCACAAATAGGCAATTTCTTTGTTATTTCTGGGTATAACCCCCAAAATGGCAATATCGTTTATTGGAAAAGGGTAATGGGGCGCTCTTATGTAAGTGATATGCAGATCGAGTACAATCGATCAAGAAAGGATTTAATAGAAAGAAATTTGGGAAGAATTGCCAAATCATTTCAAAGTAAATAATAGCTACGGTGATAGCCGAAAAGCACCTAAAAATCGGGGCGAATTCTGAAAAGCCAAATGAGTAGGATGAATAAAAAATACAAGACATTATGAAAGGCTTATTGATTGTTTTGACTGTTTTCATGCTAGGCAATGTTGCTTATGCGCAGAAAAGAATTGGTTTTAAAAATAAGATGATTAAAGAGTTGAATTTAAATATTGGCAATATGAATTTTGTTGAGGAATTCAAGCCAGATTTTCCCTCAATTTGGACCGATTTTAATCCTGAAAGCGAGGAATTTAAATTCACAGGTTATTATACATTAGACCCCAAAACATTCGGAAGTGAGAATCAAGTTTTAAATGGAGAAGTAAAGTTAATTCGATTTCAAATGCAGGTCGATGAAGAAGCAACACTGCACATGAAAGAAGAATTAACCTTTAATTATAGAAATGGCGAGATGAATGGTCCCATTTTCTATTCTAGGTATTTTGCAGAAAATAAAGGAGAATCTGAAGAATCACAATTAGTTAACGCAAAATGGAAAAAAGACATAGGTTTGTCAGCTTCCTTTAATTATGATGAAGGTATTTATAAAAATATAAACTATTTAGAAACACGGGAGTTTGACCGTACCAAATTCATCATTACACAAGGTGAAGGGTACTACATTTCTTTAGAATATTTTAGTACTGTTATAGGTATAAATACAGCTAGTCCAAATGAAAAGCCTGTCTTTCGGAAGTTAAAGTATTAATCCACTTCCAGTGTATAGACCATTTTTGAAGCTTAACGCCGAGTAGATGATGGAATACACTAATGTCAACCCTTTAAAGAACAATCGATAAACGTATGAAATATATACTAGTACTAATCGTATCATTAGGCCCCTTAGTTCGAAAATGTGCTCAAGAAGGATCGGAGTTAGCAGCACAAAGAGCAGGCAGTAAGATATCTCAGCAAGGCTCAAAAGCGGCTATTCGTAATTCAGATGATATAATCGCACGGGTTGCAGCAAGGTCTACCATTCTGGTGAATCGAGAACTGCATAAAAAGAATCAATATGTGACTTATGTTGATAGCACTAAGACGTTTATTGTCGATAATGTAAATACGAGCAAATGAAATCAATAAGTAAACTATCGTTTATACTCATGATCTCTATGTTGATTTGGGGATGTGAAGATAAGTCAACTGCAGATGTGAATTCGCCCGATGTTAAAGTTAGCCGAGATGTAGAGTCGGTTAGGATTTTCAGATTTGACTCAGGCAGGTATCTCTTGGCTTCGAATTATAATAAAAGAAAAGGTAGCTTTTATTCCGCTTTTTCTGATGAAACATCTTCAACCAATAGTTCAGATTCAACGAATCTCCCCGACGTTAACATAGGTGAATATGACTATATCAACATCAAATTTTTGGATAAGGGCAAAGTTGATTTGATTAGGAAGTACTATACCATTTCAAAAGATACCACGTTTAACATCAAGTTAAACTGGGTAACTCATTGTGAGATACTAGCGGGATCAAAAGCTCTTTTTGAGCAGGGAGGTGATATAAAGTTAAAATCGCTCAACACAGAAGAATATGATTCCAGTTATTCTATTTTGAATAAAGTGATGTATTCCAAGAAGCTCAATTTTAATCCTGAAAAGTCTAAATCTGTATATAAAACAAATGGTTTGGAAATTACGTGTAACAAGCAAACCATTACTTGGAAATCGAAATCAACGTGGACAGCGGAATTTTTTTATGATCCTGAATTAAGGGAAAAATATAGGGAATAATTTCTTAGGTTAAATGGAGCCAATTTCCGCGCTTATTAACCCACCTAATTTAATTTTACATGCTGGGCAAAAGTCTTTCAATAGATTTAGGTGGTCTTTCCCTTTAGCATCTCTCATGTAGCAGCCTTCATTGGGACAGTGATTTAAACCTTGTGTGTGACCGATTTCGTGTAGCGTTAATTTGTAGAGCTTTTCTAATTTATTTTTTCCTTTTATCCGAAACGTGGAAACAATGCAGGATTGTTTTTCCTTCCTCCCTAATCCAAATATTCCCCAGTATTTGCCTTTCCCATTCAACGTAGCACATATGTCCTTTGTGGTAAATCCGACAGTCACATAACCGGGTTTTGTTCCCCGGCTCAAATAATTAATGAGGCTATCCGCTACGTAGCGATTATATGTTTTTATAAACCCACTTTTAGGAATTTCAATGGGTTTATTGATTTGTATTTTTGGAAATGATTTACGCAATTTTTTCTCAACATAGGTTAATGATTTCACAGGAAATCCTGTAAAAGGCTGCAAAATTACGGTGGGCGGTGCCTGTAGCGTATCACTAGTTCCAAATGGATAGCACGAGATGGTCAATAAGCCAATGAATACA
Organism: Aquirufa sp.; assembly: GCF_044342065.1. GTDB lineage: Bacteria > Bacteroidota > Bacteroidia > Cytophagales > Spirosomataceae > Aquirufa. Next base: position 11,732 of record NZ_JBIIQN010000010.1, read on the forward strand.
TATAGTGCTATTCGTAATCTGCTCATGCGATTTAAGCCTAATTTCTACTGAAGCGAGAATCTCCAAAGCCCAAAATAGGCAAAAAGATGAATGGTAGAAATACGATTCCAACGGTAAAGGCCTCTGTTTTTCCAAATTTTTTGACCATCAAATTCGTTCCCCAGATTGAAAAGACTAAGCCAACGTAAGGAATACAGGCAAGAAGTCCCCACCACCAGGGCTTATCCGCAATTTTCATAATAATTATCAGATGGTAAACGGGAATAATGGCTGCCCAACCTGGCTCTCCCGCTTTTTCAAAAATTTTCCAAAGCGAAATGATCGGGAGAAACAAGAAAGGAATTAGCACAATTAGTAAAAGAATAATCTCACCAAAGCCAATACTGTTCATAAATAACAGATTTAATAGTTGCATAATTTTTAGATTTAGGTTAATAGAGTAGGTAATATATTAGTTAAATAGGTAAACAAGCGAAATAATTATTAAACGGTTCATTGTCCTATTCGCTTCCTTTCTCCTCGGCTTCCGTGTATATAATAATGCTTCGCTAATTCCTTGCCTAATACTCGTTCAAAATGCCCTTTAATCTTGGATAATTTTTCTGAAGCGGAATTATTTAATGCATTGCACATATCATCAATTGACTGCCGCATTTCCTCTAGTGAACCCAAGGAGGAAATGTTCGCATAAATATCTTGCAATTCGGTTTTGTACTCTACCAAACTTGTCAGATGAATACCTTCTGGATAACGCATATACAAGAGATACAAGGTTTTCTCCAAGGGCGTCATGCGAATTTCCAAGTTTCCATAGGCCGGAATCACCAGGTTATATTCGCTCGTCACCACCAATGGGCTTGGTTCAATGTGCTGCCGCATGTTTTGCGCAAAAAGCATCTTAATCCGTAACGATTCAAGCAATTCAAATACGTGATTCATTTCCGGGGGACTGAGCTTCTTCGCGAGTAGTTCCATGCAGTTCGGGCAAATGTCTGCCGTACGCATTTTCAGGATTACCTCACGTTTGTTTTGGCAAAAATCATTCACGCAGCCCACGGGTTCTTTATGTAAAATATGCGCCAATTCGCGCTCTGATTGCACCATTTGATGCTGTAACATCAAGGCCAAAATATGGTAGGCCACCGGTAATTCAGCCGGGCAATGAATAAAACGCTCCCAATCGCCTGCATGGACAAAACCATTACGTGGATTTACTGGATCTAAATAACCAAAGAAATTTCGCTCGTTCGGTTTTTCCGTGATGACAAAAATGAAAGTGTCTGACTCAATAGCAATATTTTCACGCGCCGATTGGCAAATTTCAAAAAGATCTTTCCACGCGAGAATAGGCTTGTCGGGCAATGGGAGGGGTTCTCCTTGCCCGACAAATACATTCATTCCGGCTATGGCTTGCAATAATTGATGTACCCTATCAAAGGTTTCATGATTTACATCTTCCCCACGAAATAGTGTCGCTTTCATGCCTATTTTTTATCATATAATTCATCCAAGGATTCGCCTCGACGTTTTTTATCTAAGTAATGATCCATGGAATCCGATAGTTTGTTCCAAACATCTTTTTGCATGGCTGCCTTATCAAATGCCATCGCATTTTGGCGTTTAATATTCATTTGTTCAGCCATGTAGACAGCATCTAAGGTTGCACCAAGGTAAGAAAATGTCCAGCGCCCCGTAGCCTCTTTACTTGAAATTAACTCACGAATCTGTTGCAAGGTAAAAATTTGAGATGCATTTTCATATCCATCCGTTAAAATGATGATGACCGCGGAATCTTCAGGTGATTTCATTTGGCGTTCCACACTTTGGATGGTGGTACCGATGGCATCCAATAAAGCCGTATTTCCATTTGGGCGATATGTGGGGATGGTTTGGGCAATCATTTGCCGGACTGTTAAATGTTCAAAAATCGGATTTACCGAGCTGCTGAAAAAAGTTAATCCAGCACGAATGTCCTGCTCTGGAAATTTGACAGCCAATTCCAATATTTTGTTGCGCTGTTCCATCAATCCATTCACGGTTTGATTGATGCAATCCGACATTGATCCACTTTCATCTGCAATGATGTGGTAGAAGGTTTTGGGCTTATCGTCCTTGATTACGTGAATGTATATATGATCTGGATAAGCACCTCCAAAAACATATTCCGTCACTGGACATAACCATAAGATGTGGCCATTGCGATCTGCTTTATAATACGCACCGGTATCCACCGGGGCATGGCCCACGGCATCCAATAGTTCCTGATCTTTTCCCATCCCTATTTTCTTTAAGGCATACGTTTGGTCCGCATAGGGCGCCGTCTCGATATGTACTATTACCTCGGTTCCGTTGTTAGACAGTTGCTCTAAAAAGGTGTCGGCCCCTGCGACCATCATTAAGTTGGCCTTCGTTCCTAAACCCGCCTCTAAATATGCTGGAAGATCAATATACCAGATTCCTGCTTCTTTGTAAAAGCGATGGGTCATGGACTGTGGATTTGCTTGTTCGTTTTTCATGTCGTTTTTTGTTTTGGTTGAAAACTTGACACAAAGTTGGTGCATGAATCACTTGCCGACCGAAAATTACAAGCTTGTAGGAGGGGAAAATTAGGTTAATAATTATCTATAATAACTTGTTTGTTAATAAGTTATGATTTAGGAATTTTGTTATAGAATGTAACTTCTTGTGAATTAAGATTTTTTTACTCAATTTGAAATAAGAACTTTCAACGTTAGTATGCAAAAAGAATTTTATCTAGACGGTCAAATTTTCTCTGAGGGGGAAACTGTTCACTTTATTGATTGTACAAGTAGAGGAAGTGGACAAATCTTATTGAACGATACGCATAAAGCATGCGTAGAATGTGTCATGGGGACTTTAAGCCGAAAAGTAGGTAAATGGATATATTATTATAAAGCTGGAAACAAAAAAATGGAAGGAACGTATGCTGTATTAGATCTTTTAGGCATACCCAATGTACGCCACGGAATTTGGAACATTTACCACGAGGATGGTAGCCTTTTTCAGCAAATAGCTTTTGAATGTGGAGAAGTTAGGGAGATTCATTTTTTTGACATGAATGGAGAAATTGTCTAGCAAAATAGCTAAACTTTTCACCTATGCATTACTTCTTCTCCTCCTGTAATCTAACCATGAATATCGGCCCAAATTTTCCACTGCTTATACGTGGAGTATGCCATATATTCTTTTTATCCCGGTAATAGATTTCCGAGATTGTGCCATCCAAGTACAAGGCATAGGAGCAATGTAATTCGTCTTTGAAAAAAGTCGCAAAATCATGGAAGGTGATTTCGGTTTCCGAAATCGCAAAGACAATTTGGCCTTTGTCATTAATCCCCACCCCATTGCGAACATTCGTATTTTTAGAGGTAGCGGAGAATTTATCGTGGATTTTGTTGTCAATCACCAGCATAGGTCCCGACTGGGTTGCTAGTAATAAACCTTTCGGATCAATTTTCTTCTCTAAGAAATCCTTTGTGGTATGAATACTTGGATTATTTTTTTTGTCTATGGTAAAAATCCCGTTCGGATATAGATAGAAGTTCCCATTTTTAGGGGTTGTTATTGAGGTATCCAAATCTTGTTTGATTTCGCCAGCTGAAATGGTCAGACCCACCGCATTGAAATTGGGTTGAAACATCCCCGCATTCATTAATACATACCCGTCTTCCTTTGTCTTACCTACAATCGATTCAAAACTATTGGCTTGTTTGATACTCGGAATAAGCGAGATCGTGTTAATGTCCGAAACAATTAGGTATTTGATTTGATATTTAGCTTGATATTCAACTGATTTAAATTGCGCATTTTCCTTTACTCCTTTAGGTATTCCTTTTGGGAAAAGCAATAAAGTGCTATCAATTTCAGTATTTTCAACCGTCTTTTTCGCCTTTTTATCAAACTTGAACGCACTAACGTTATAAAAATTCTTGAAATGCTTAAAATCATTATCAAGCATGTAATTGGATAGTGCAAAATAAAGACCCAGAAAGAAGATCGGAAAATTAAACATTATTGATAGTAGTAAACAATTAGGTTAATCGCCTCTTTAATGGGCTTAACACCGCTAAAATTCGAATTTGCCAACTTGTCCCCTGTTTTCGGATGGTAAGTTTCCAAAGCGTTTTGAGCTCCGGTATCTAAATTGATCAAAAATGAAATTTCTTTCAGGTTTTCATTCGCTTTCAAGTAATCCAAGGCATACTTACTGCCCTCGAGAATCGTGGAATTAAATGGTAGGTTGATAATGTATTGAACCGTCTCATTGTTGTTGTTAATACCAGCGGCTAAGAAACGACGATAATCTTTGAACGAATTCGCATTTTGGCCTACTAATAAACTTCCCTTGTAAGCAAACAAGTGAGTTTGGAAAATCGTTGCTTTGACATCCGTCGCCCATTTATAAAAGAGGTTCTTATCCAATGCATTGCTCAAGTTAAGATTGAGTGGATTGCCACTCGCATCCTTCACACTGATCGTTTTATTTTTCAGGTTTTCTACTGCAATACGTCCTGATGAGTAAATCAAGGCCAAAGCGTCCAATTTGTCATCCGTCGTTTTATTGATAACATTTCCGTTATCAATGCAAATTCCCACCGGTCTTGCGGTCGTCTTATCTCGATTGTTTTTGTCTGGATAGTAATAGTAAGTACCGCTCGAAACCAAGATCAGTTTCTTGTTAAACGCCCATTCGCTGAATCGCTGATAGACCGACAAGCTTGAATTCGCATCTTTGGAGGCAAAATATTTAACCTTAACACGCTGGTTGGTCATGTTTAACTTAACCACCCCAAACGGATTTCCATTGATTTCTTTAAAATCAAACTTGACAAGTTTTTGGTCGTACTGACCAAACAGGGTAATTGAAATATTTAGAAATAAAAAAGACAAGAAAAAAAGTCTCATAATTAAGATTTAATTGAAATTTTAGATGATATGATTTTAATTAAACTCACTAGGCCAAGAATTGTTAATAGGATAACAAATCCTATCATCAGCTTGAGTTTGATGGATGATTTATTCCAGGTGGTGTTAATCAAATGAAAATAATCTTCTTCGAGTAAGGTCTTCACAAACTTATCTGCTGACGATTCTTTCCGGTTTATACCCACTTTTGCTTCGATACACCGTTGCGATAAATACTGGTATCCAAATTGGCTCGATAATGCTGAATTTGATTTTTGGTAAAACTCCAATTGTTTCGCTGCATTATTAAAGTGCATATCAGCAATACTACTCAAATAGAGCGCTTCTGCAGGGAAATAATTGGCTGCATACGCAAAATTGTAGCCCTGATTAATGAGTTGGTTTATCGCCTCAGGCGAGTAAGCCTTCGTAGAGTCAAAATTCTCAACAGCAGGCGTGAAAACGGTTTCAATAATTTCGCGATATACCCCCATCGTATCTTTATTCTGTTTGCGTTTCAGAATTTCATTCGCCGTGTAAAGGAGGCCTTTGGGATTATTTAAGCCGACATTTTTCGTAAAGTAGGCGCGATTAATGGTCGTATCTGTACTACCTACAACATTTTGCGACTCCGAGACACTAATTTCTGATGGGATGGGGTCGTTGTTTACGGATGTAAAAGCCACCTTTAGTAAAAAGAAGCTATTGACTGCCAATACAATTCCTAACAAAATGAGTAAAATGCGAGAGGTTTTAGGGCTCATAATTAATCTCTTTTGATGCCTATCAATTCGTAATCAAAAGATGCATTAGAACCTTTTAATAATACGGTGGAGCCAGGATTACTAAGGATGACATTCACACAGCTTTCGCAACCGGTCGCCTTAGGGCCGAAATAAAGTCCAATTTTACTGATGTTGCTATTGTTTGCAACAAAATCGCATTTGAAGGTAAGTTTCTTCAAATCTAGGTTCAAGTTGACAGGCGTCAAATCACTCAAGATCATCAATTCACTCGATGCCTGCTTAATTTTTTGACTTAAGTCGGAAATGGATGTTCCTTTTACTGTAAACCCTTTGATGACTTTATTTACCTTGCTCGTTGAAGCGGCGTTAGAAGGGCTCTTACTCCCCCCAGTTATATTGTCCTCCGGAATATATTCGTCGGTTTCCTCTGGCTCAGGTTCAACGGTTTTTGTTACGATTTTTTGTTTTTGTGTCGTAGCTTTTTGCGTTGGCTTAGGAGCCTGCACTTCTTCTTTTTCTGTTTCTATTTCTTCTTCTTCTTCTTCAGCAACTTCTGCGGCTGGTGCCGGGGTTACCGATTTCTTTTTGGATTTCTTGGTATACATTTTTCCCCCAGTCGTTTCAGCAGGTGCGTCCTCTACTTCAGCACCGGGCTTGATCGCATCTGCTGCTGGTTTGCTACTTTCTGCTGGTCTACTATTTTCAACTGGTTTGCGTGGCGCGGCACTTCCTGAACTAAATGCATCCAATTTTGTAGAGAAGTCTCCCTCAATTTGCAAATCGGCAAAACTTATTTCAAACATGTATTTTCCTGGAGTCAGGCTACGCAAGCTTTTATTGATGTTGTTCGCAGGAATATTGATCACCTTCGCATCTTTTTTCTGTACCAAGGCAACATCAACATTCCACATGGAATTAGCTGGCCCTTCTAGATCAAAACTGATTTCAATGGCACCCTTGTCCAAATTGTATGCGGTGGTGACATTGGAAGTTTGAGCCATCGTTTGAAAACTTAAACCCAACATGATTATGATTAAGGCCGCGATCGGCTCAAGTGTTTTTAGTATACTATTTTTCATATGCGTATTCTTAATTTTATATATCAAACAGAATATTAGTGCAAGATACGAGTTACACAGGCTATTTGTTTTAGCTAGGGGATGATATTTATTAAATGGTATGTTAAAATTATTCTAAAATAGAATTACCGTTTAATAATTTTTCAGTCTTTTTGAACGCTATTTTTCTTAATATTGACCTTGTATCAATAATCTACACGATGAAATTTAGCTGGATAATAAATAAACATACCCTTCTTGTAAGTCTCTTATTTGCCGTTGTTGCAAAATCTATTGCCCAAAATCCCATACCGCAGGCAAGTAAATATTCAAGAAGCAGTGTTACGCCGATTTATATTCGACACAGCGGGTCTGACTTGAGTCTATATAATTATGTAGATTCAGCAAAATTGTCAGACAAATATGACCAAAACATTATCGGGAATAATACCATGGATGTGGTCTTTAAGATGATTTCAGATACCCGTTTGAAGTATTATGAATTAAAAGATCGGCAGAAAAACATCAAGACAATGTCGAAAGATGAAATTGTTGCCTTGGATAAGAGTCTGGGTGAAGTTTCTAAGCAATTAGCGTTTGAAGACTCCATTCGTGGATTTCAAATTGTTGCAAAGCTTCGTGCATCCAAAATTCCTAACCGGGTTTTGTCTAATTTGTTAATTGACAACAAATTAGGATACATGACCTTAGCTAAATTAGAAGAGCGTGCGCTGTATGATGCGACGGATTCTGATGTTATGCAAGCCAAAAGCTCCGCTCGTCAAATGTCCTCGATTAAAGATCGGGCAGTGTCCATGTTGGAAAATGTCTATTTCTGGGTTTATGATTCCAATGAATATAAAATTACCAGCGATGAAAAGGATTCACGGTTAAAAACCCACACCTTACGTGGAGGCGTGTATTTGGTTAAGTTGGACATGGAAACCTTGAACAAAAATGGCCAATTTGAAAATTTGATTTTCCAGGAATTTAGTACGTCCAAACTAAAGGCATTCAAAGATTTCAACTTTCCCGTAAAGGTTATATTCCGCAAGGATTTTTATACGTCAACGTCCAACTATTCGGTAGATTATGGTGGTTCACTTTTAAAGAGCTTAGGAAAGGAAAAAAGTTCAGAGGTTAAGTACATCTTTAAAGAAGATGCTGAGATTCAAAAGGAACTTGTAAGTGGGACGGTTACTGACGCTAATGAAACATTTACTGCGAATTATGAGCCTTTCCGTGTTAAATCATCTGTTTTTGCTACCAGCCCCATTCGTGTAAAAATAGGGATGAAGGAAGATCTTGAAATAGATCATTTATTCAAAGTATCGGAATTACAACTGGATAAAGCCGGTAACCCTTTTGAAAAAAATGTGGGTTGGTTACGTGTTCAGAAAGTTAGTGATAATCGCAAAAAGGCAGATGGCAAAATGGAGCCGTCGGTATTTTACAAAGTATTCTCCAAAGGTGTAGATAAAGGCATGAAGGTGCAATACTTTCATGAAACTGGACTTGTTGTAGGGGCCTCCTTTAATGCATTGCCTGATAATATTTTCAGTGGCCCGATGGTGAACATCGATTACATTACTAATTTATATCCAGGCGTTCGTGTTGGGTTGAATTTTGGTGGATTTACGGAATTGAAAAGTCCGAAGATTACCTTACCCGTTTTAGATGATGCATTTGGCAGTGGAAGTGATTTAAGTTTCAAAGGGCGAAATATTCTGGGAGAATTAACGGTACAGAAAATTATTCAATTTAATATGTTGGAATTAACGCCTTATGTTGGCGGTTATTTCAGTTCTACACGTATGACTGAATTAACAATTGGCGGTGTTAAACTCGATAATCCATTATATCTTCCCGAGTTAATTAAATTCGCTTATAATGAATATGGTGGTCTTGCGGGTTTAAAATTTGGTGTTAACTTTGGTAAGTATACCCAGTTGAATCTAGGCTATAAAGTCGGATTTACCTTGGTGAGTGAATTGAAAAATGACGATGATAAAGAAGGAATTACCATACCGGGAAGTTTATTCAATAGTCCATCTAATTTCTCAATTGGTCTTCGTTTTGCAGGATTTTAATTCGTAAACACATGAAAATAGTTAACACCCTTGCCCTGTTGCTGTTGGCTTCTTCGCTAACTTTTGCTCAAAATTACCGTGATTTTAACTACGAGGTTCAGTTTTTACGAACGGGGCTTCAGGGAACGGAGTTGTTCAAGGTTTTTGCCTATGGACGCAATGAGAAACAGTGTTTTGAAAATGCCAAAATGGATGCGGTAAAAGCGCTTCTTTTTAAGGGCGTACCTGGCTCAGGTTTGCAGAAACCGATGATTACTGAATTGAGTGAAATGAACCAACACAAGGATTATTTTAACTCCTTTTTCAAGGACAATGGGCCATATTTAAACTATGTTTCTATCAGCAATGACGGCAGTATCAATGAAAACGATCGATTTAAGGTTGGGAATAAATTGAAAATTGGGGTGATTGTGTCGGTCAACAAAGCTAATCTGAGAACGGAATTGGAAAACGCTGGAATTATTAAAAAACTAAACGCAGGATTTTAGCATATGAAAAAACTTATACTACTATTTGTCCTATTAGGCTTTTATTTTGTCTCTTTTGGTCAAGCTAAAAAGCCTACCATCATGATTGTCCCAAGCGACAATTGGTGTTTTCAAAATGGATTTTTACTAGAAAATAATAACCAAGGTGTTCGTGTTCGCGTGCCTGATTACAAAAGGGCGCTCATCGAAAACGCTGAGCTATTAACCGTAATCAGTACCATTAACGGCTTGATGGCAGAACGCGGATTTCCATTGGAGAACTTAGAGTCAGTTATCAAAGGGCTTGAGGATGAGGCTTTGGAAAATCAAACACTTACTTCAAAATCAGGTGCTGCCATTTCTGAGTCTGTTTCTGATAAATTAAAAGCCAAAGCCAAAGCGGATATTATCATTCAATTGGGTTGGACGATTTCTAAATCGGGTTTCAACAAGTCGGTAACCTTTAATTTACAAGGTTTAGATGCTTATACGAACAAGCAAATTGCGACCGGTGTAGGGACTGGAGAGCCATCTTCAAGTGCCGATGTAAATGTCTTATTGCGTGAAGCTGTCCTTGCGCACATTGATAATTTTAATGCAACCTTGATGACACACTTCAATGACTTATTTGAAAATGGGCGTGAAGTGGTGTTACGAGTAAAGAAATTTGATAGCTGGGAGGATGACTTGGAAACGGAATTCAATGACAAGGAATTGCTTGAGTACATAGAGGAGTGGATGCAAAAAAACACAGTGAAAGGACGTTTTAATATTTCGGATTCATCTGCTGACATGATGGTGATGAAGCAAGTCCGCATCCCGATGTTTGATGCCAATGGAAATGCGCTTGATGCCTATGCCTTTGCACGTGGCCTATCAAGGTATTTAAAAAATGCACCATTTGGCATTGTGAATAAGTTGGAACGCAATGGCCTTGGTGGAACCACAATCATCTTAGGAAGTAAATAAATATGAAAAAATTACTTTTCATTTTTTTAGGACTTTGCATTGCCCAGGTTGCAATGAGTCAGAATAGTTTGGGTAAAACGGATGATTTAGGTCGGATTACCTTATCTGTTTACATGCCGGAACAGGTGGAAGGTTTGCCGGAAATCTCCAAAGATTTTTTGGCTTCTAAACTAAGTCAAATTGTTTCTGAGTCGGGCATTGGTTCTTCCAGCGAAGGCAATCGATTTATCATTACGCCTAAGATTTCAATTACCAATAAAAACATCACGACAGGGGCTCCTTCATATACCTTGATTGATATGGATTTAACCTTGAATATCGGTGATGGGGAATCCGGAACAAAGTTCGATTCCTACACGGTGAGTTTAAAGGGCATGGGCTTAAATGACATAAAAGCCTACCAGGCCGCGTTTAAGTTGATAAACGCGAAAGATGCTAAATTCAAGCAATTTCTTGTGAATGGGAAGAGTCGTATTATCCAATATTATAATGATCAATGCGACTATCTGCAAGAGCGCGCAACTGCACTTAAAGGCTTAAATCAACATGATGATGCGATCTTGTTGTTATCAGCCGTTCCAGAAGTTTGCAAGGAATGTTACCAAAAGAGTTTGGCATCGATGACCAAAATTTACGAAGATAAGTTGGAGTTGAATTGTGAAACGAATTTGGCGCAGGCCAAATCATATTTAGTATCTGGACGATTTGAAGAGGCGGTTGAATTAGTGCAATTTATCACCCCTCGCCAAAAGTGCTATCCTCAGGTAAAAAGTCTATTAACTGATATTCAAGATCGTCAGTGTGCTGTTTTATTGGGCAAAGCAAAAGCCAGTTGGGCCGTTCGCAATGTAAACGAAACCCAAAATTATTTGAAGGACATCTCAGCTGATTCCAAGTGTTCTGGCGAGGCTATTGCTTTGATTAAAGAAATAGGTGACTGGTACCAACTTAATGAAAAGCGTGCTTGGACATTGGAGTTGGCTCGTCAGAAAGACGAGTCTCGCGTGCGTTTGGCTGAAATCAATGCCATCCGTCAGGTTGCGATAGCCCAGGCTAAGAATCAGCCGAAGGTTTATGTGAAATATAATGTTTATGGGTGGTAGGTAAATGGCGTCTAAGCACATATATACGTTTTTTTGCTTAGTCTGCTTAGTAGTGAGTAGTTTAGAATTGCGCGCACAAGTTCCCCTGGATTCGATCCCGGTTACCGGCGATTGGGAATCAGCGGGTTTTATTCAAGATAGCCCAGATATGCGTGTTGAAATCGAATATCGCCTACAAAAAAACTCTTGCGATGTGGCTGGTTTTGGGAATACCAATCACCAGTTTCGATTTAAGATTGAATCGCTAAAAAAAATCTTAGGTTTTGATCGGTATTTGACCTTTAAGATTATGTTTGAGGATTGTTCAGGGGTATTGATTTGTAAAACGGTCAACTTGAATGTGGGCGTGAAGCAGAAAAATGATCGATGGGATGGGATTCAGCCTCTTTTGGACCCCAACTCAGATAATTCATTCACAGGGCGCAGATTAATCAAAGCATTTTATGACGTAAATCTTCGTTGGGAGAAGGATCCGACCAAAGATTCAGAGTGCTTACTCGTGAATCCTGCCACCTTAGAAGTGCCTAGTGGAGGGCGGCCAACCGGCGGTGTCACAACACCAGGAACGCCAAGGCCTCCTATGATTTATGAGATGGCCAGTTCCATTGGAATAAAAGCAAAGAAACTAAATTGTCCGGGAGCAGAAGTAGCGTTTTATCCTGTCGGAGGGAAAAAGGATGATTTGATTAAATATCATTGGTCCAAGAACACCTGTGAAGGCGAGCAAATTTGGGCTGGAGATACCTTGGTGGTAAGTCCTACCGAAACGACTGCATATTATTTGAAGATGGTGGGCCCCAAGGCACCAACTAAGTGCATTAGTATCAATTATGTGGTAAACCCCTTGCCGGTAAATAACCTTAATTACAATAAAAATGTATTGCCTAATCAAGGGGGTATTATTATCAATATCGAGCGATCGGAAAAAATCAGCAGTATTCCAGTTTCTTGGTATTGGGATTCCATAGACCCGGCACATCGCTTCGCTTCAAATGAATTTTTATTGATTGATAAGGAATTTAAGCCAGGTAAAAAGTACTATTATCGATTTGAGAATGCATGTGGTGCAAGTAATGCGAAGCTCGTGACATTTGCGGATGTAAATTGGTCATCTGAGCCATTGCCTGATAGTAATCCAAATGCATCATCTGAAACTAGCGCTGTTGTAGGATCGAATCAGACAGAGCAAGAGGCAGCGCCCGAGGTTGCTTCTGAGCAAAAATTACCGATATTCAAGCCTGCCGTTACGCCTACATCAGAAACGCCAGCGTCAAATACAAGCTTCTATGTAGGAGGAGGTATCCTTAGTGGGGGAAATTCAGCCATTCAACCGTTCTATGTCATGGCAGGTATAGGAAAAGCTGATGCGTATAAGGTATACCTTCGTTACAAAAAGGCTAGTTTAGGTACTTTAGGTACGGTTTCATCAAATTTGGAGACGAATAATTCAAAAATCACAAACTTCCCTGTAAATACGAATACCTATTATATTATTTCAGATAAGGTGGCTTCTCAGCGTGTTTCCTATACATTAGGTTATATGAAGGAATTCCGAGGATTTAATGTATATGTTGGTGGAGGAATGGGCAATAACGATGTTTATTGGAATGCGCAGACCTTCAGCTATGCAAATCCGGGTTTACGTATTTCTGACTCTTGGGTTAAGAATGTAGTACAGTCGGCAAATGGCCTTGAGGCTGAGGTAGGAGGAACAGTTAAGTTTAAGAATGTTAATTTACAGGGGGGAATTAATTTGATTAAAGGGGCGAGTAGTTTGTTTATTTCCGCTGACTTTGGTGTAGGATTTACGTTTTAATTATGAGACACATTGTATTTTTTATCGGAATCGTTTTCGCCATTTGTTCTTGTACCAAATTGGAAGACCCCATATTGGGCTTAACGAATCGAGTAGAAATATCAACCAGTACACCAGTTACGGCCATTGGCCCTGATACGGCTTTTGCGGGGGGAATAATCAAAACCGATGGCGGGGAAAGCATCATCGAGCGAGGGGTTGTTTGGAGTACAAGTGCTAATCCTACGATTTCGGGTAAGGACCGACGTAAAGCAGGGGCTGGATTGGGTAACTTTTTAGTTCAAATAGATACCTTAATTCCATTTAGAGATTATTTTGTCAGGGCCTATGCGACAAACTATTATGGTACGGTATATGGCCAACAAGTTACCTTTAAGACCATCAAAGGAAGACCTCGACTAGGAAACAGCTTTTCGATGTCGAGGGATGCCTACAATATTAAGTTGGCAGGCACCTTAGCGAATGACGGAGGAGAACCTGTAGAATCTCGAGGATTTTGTATATCCGTAAATCCCTTACCCACTATTCTACTGACTGGTAATAATAGTCAAAATCGTGTTGTGCCCGTTACTACGAGTGCGTCTTATTTTGAAACGACCGTAGGGGGGCTCTTGCCCAAAACGAATTATTTTATTCGATCCTATGCCACCAACAGAAACGGTACGTCTTACGGGAAGCAATTTCAAGTGACGACTGAGATGGGTCCACCAAAGATCGACCCAATCGTTATTTCAAATAAAGAGGCAACCAGTGTTAGGTTAAGGATGAAAATCACGTCGGCTGAAGGTGGAAGGATTGTAAGGTATGGTTTTGCAATATCGTCAACGAATAAAAGTCCTCTCTTTAGCCAAGAAGGTTCGGAGGTAAGGTTGTATGAGAATAGTTTAACTAGGAACATGCTTTCAATTCTGTCTAGAGACCCATCGGGTAGTGGGACTTTTGAGGTTGACGTTAAGGATCTTAAAGCTGGAACTACGTATTATGTAACCGGCTATGCAATAAATGAAAGTGAGGATAAGATCAACAAAAATACGCATACAGATGTGCAAGTGTTTACGACGAAGGGACCACCGAGCGTTGTGAACATTAATTCGAGTGGCTTGAGTTATTACTCATTTATTGCCAATGCTCGGATATTGGGTGATGGGGAAAGCCCGATTAGAGAAATGGGATTTTATGTCAGTACCAATCCAGATCCTAGAATTAACCCGCGCGTGTTTCCTGTGGGAGTAAAATTGGGTGATTTCTCCAGTTTAATTACGTCATTAGATGCAGGTAAATTTTACTATTTTACGGCTTTTGCACGAAACGATTTTGGATTAACAATTGCCAGCAATCCTGTAGCTGTTCTCACGCTGGCAAATACGAAACCTGTGATAAATAGAGCACCAACCCCTGGTGTATTTATAGGAAAGGGTATTCCAGTTTCAGCAATTATTGATTCTGATGGGGGATTACCAATATCGGAACGCGGGTTTTACTATAGCACAAATCCTAATTCATTCACCTTTAAGGAAAGCTCCAGTTCAATCCAAGGGTTTCCCCAAGGAGAATATTCGAATACTATTAGCAATAATATCGTATTTGGGAATGTACAGTATTATGTGTGGGCATTTGCGAGAAATGCTTTTGGGGAGACCATTGGTCAGATAAGAAGTACTTTCACAACACCCAATAAGACTACTCCAATTGTCAGAAATGATAAAGTGGTTCCAGGGGCACGTTCAGCTACGGTAAACGGTATAATCGATTCAGATGGATTTGGAACGATATCTTCCTCCGGATTTCTATGGGCAAATAATGCTTCCATGTCAGGAGCAACGACTATTTCAGGCTCAATAAATCTTCCTAATTTCTCAGGGACGATATCGGGTTTATCTCCTAATACGAATTATTGGTTTCAAGCCTTCGCAAATAACGAAATAGGGCGTTCGACTTTGCCTGTGGTAACTAGTTTTAAAACATTGTGCGAGGCTGCTGGAGTATCCTATTCGTCAGTCAGCGCAAGTACAACGTCTTTGCTTATTACGTATAATTTAACAAGCTTAGGAGGAGATTCCAATGTTACAAGAGGAGTTTGTTTTAGTTCTACAAATACGAATCCTCAATTAAATGGCGCTGGTGTTTCAAGTTCGGTCGGGACACAATCAACAACGGGTTTATTCCAGGCTAGTGCCACAGGACTAATATCACGAAGGACTTACTATGCTCAGGCGTATGCCACCAATTGTTTTGGTACGGTATACTATGGTGTAAGAACTTTCACAACACTTTAAAAATAAAGGCCAATAAATTAGTATAACAAGTTCTATGAATTAATTATAAGGAAGTTTTTTCCGAGGCTTATTTCTTTGATGAAGCATAAATGCCTATCACCTGCGCATCAAAATTACCATCACTTTGACTAGCAAAAACCGTTGAACCTGGATTGTTTTGCATCACGGAACTACAACTCTCACACCCTAAATCCACTGGGCCAAAATACAAGCCCAACTTAATGATGTTCGAAGGCGATGAGCGCTCTTCAAAACGGCATGAAAACCTACGCGATGCTAGATTGAGTTGGACATCCACGGGATATAGGTATGGGTTGTTACTTAATATTCGTTCGGATTCTTTCTTTATTTTTGCACTTAGGGCAGGGAGACTTGATCCGCGTACTGATATTTCTGATATAGACTTTTTCTCTTTTTTAGGCTTTTTCTCTTTTTCCTTATTTGAAATAACCGGTGCATCAGCTACTATAAGTGAGTCTGTAGCAGTTTCCACCTTTGGTGTATCTCTAGTAAAATAATACCCTCCACCTGCGACAATCAGTAATGCAGCAACAGCTCCAATGATTACATTTTTATTCTGCCAAATTGAGGTAGGTAATGCCGCTTCATATTCAGCATCTTGTTCAACATGGGGTAAATTTAAAGCAGGCGACGTAGTAATTTTAGTGGCAGCTGGTTTAAAATCCGGATTTCCGATTTGGTTAAGGGCTTCTAAAAATTCCTCACAGGTCTGAAAACGATCCTTTTTTTCTTTCTGTGTGGCATGTTGAATAATCGCATTTAGTTCTTCTGATGCAAATTGATAGATACTTTGAACGCTAGGTAGTGCTTGTTTGGTAATCTCTAAATAGATGTCAAGTTCTGTATTGTATTTTGCATAGGGATTCATACCTGTCAACATCTGAAAGAGCGTAACCCCTAAGGAGTAGATGTCACTTAATTTATCCAAGGCCTCGCCACGAACTTGTTCAGGGCTCATGTAATAAACGGTTCCCATTTGGGTGCCATCTTTGGTTAAATCTCGGTTGTTCCCATCCAATATTTTGGCAATACCAAAGTCTAAAATTTTCACCGTTTGGAAGTCCCGTGAGATGATGATGTTGGATGGCTTCACATCCCGGTGTACGATTTTTTTCTTATGGGCATAGGCAAATCCCTTCAACATGCCACTAAAAATTTTAATCGCATTTTCCGTTGGGATGGGACCAGACTCCTTGATGATGTATTCATCCAGCGGGATCCCTTCCACGTATTCCATAATCAAAAAGCAGCCGGCATCATTTTCCTCGTAATCATACATTTCGACGATGTTGGGATGCTTTAATCCCGACATCGTTTTAGCCTCATTTAAGAATCTTGATTTGATTTGCTCATTACGCAGTAAGCGCTTATGCAAAGATTTAATCGCCGCTTTTTTATCGACGTGAATATGTTGCGCAAGGTATACTGATCCCATACCACCTTCTCCTAAGACGGAAATTACTTTGTAGTTGGCAATAATGGCATTTATCATAATATGAACTTATAACAGTGAAATGAGCGCTTTTTTAAATTCCAAACAAGTTGGGTAGCGGTGAATCGGATTAACTTGAGTAGCCTTTTTAATGCAATTTGCTAAATTAACAGGAAAATTAGCGGGACCGATGCCCTCGAGTTCCCCATCGAGTTTTTTAGCGAAAACTTCATCAATGTTAAGCTTGGGATCAAACGGCGCTTTTCCCTTGAGTAGATAAAATAGGGTAACCCCAAGTGAATAGATGTCGGAAAGCTGCGTGACATTTGCATTATTCACTTGTTCCGGACTCATGTAGTAGGGGCTACCTACAAACATGGATGGATTAATCTGTGTGGTATTTCGGGATATCCCAAAGTCAATTACTTTGATATTCCCATCAGGTTTAATCATGATGTTCGCTGGCTTCAAATCAAGGTGAAGAACAGGAAATTGCCTCATGTGCGCATAATGAATGGCATCCGCAATTTGAATCATGATTTGAATAGCCAATGCTTGCGGTATTCCCTTCGGATAATTTTTCTTTACGTATTCATCTAAGGTATTCCCCTCGATGTACTCCATGACGAGGTAAGGAGGGTTGAAATTGAATCCCTTTAGGGTAACGATATTTTGATGATTCAGATAGAGGTATTGATTTGCCTCAAATTGAAATTTATCAAGCGCTACAGCATTGCTATGAAAAGATTGCCTTAATACTTTAATCGCCACAGGAAACCCTGTGTACGTGTCAACAGCCAGGTATACAATCCCAGAGGCCCCTTCACTTAACGTTTCAATGGTATCGTACTGTCCTAATCTCATTGGATTTTATCGAATTATTTTATGAGGCGATTGATTTAAATCTTTAAATGAGTACTTTAAATTAACGACTAGTCTAGCTAGTTTTGCCATCACCGGTTTTGCCTTCACTAGTTTTAACATCACCTGTTTTGCCATCAACAGTTTTACCATTACTTGTCTTACCATTACCTCTCTTACCATTGCCTCTCTTACCATTGCCTGACTTGCTATCACCTGTCTTGCTATCACCTGTCTTACTATCGCCTGTCTTACTATCGCCTGTCTTACTATCGCCTGTCTTACTATCGCCTGTCTTACTATCGCCTGTCTTACTATCGCCTGTCTTACTATCGCCTGTCTTACTATCGCTTGTCTTACCATCGCTTGTCTTACCATCGCCTGTCTTACTATCGCCTGTCTTACTATCGCCTGTCTTACTATCGCCTGTCTTGCTATCGCCTGTCTTGCTATCGCCTGTCTTGCTATCTCCTGTCTTGCTATCTCCTGTCTTGCTATCTCCTGTCTTGCTATCTCCTGTCTTGCTATCTCCTGTCTTTCTATCTCCTGTCTTTCTATCTCCTGTCTTTCTATCTCCTGTCTTTCTATCTCCTGTCTTTCCATTGTAAAGAGTTGGCTCAGGATTAGAAAAGAAATAGGTTGGATGAGGAAATTCTATTTTCTTTTTAATTTTTCCTTTAAAAAAGTCACTTAGTTTATAGATAGTATCTTCTCCTGTTATCTTATAATAAGAAAGAAGGTTTATATCTGTGCTCTTTAACATATCAATTTGTTTCTTTGATATTATTTCTAGATAGCCTGACTCATTTTTTGTAAATTTCAAAAGTCTTATTAATGTCTCTTTAGAAACATACTCATCGAGATCAATTTTATCGGAGTTGTCTGTCCCTAGTGATACTGGTCCGCTATTTTCTCCGTCTTTGGTTGATGTTTTTAAGCTTGATTCCGGTCTAGGTCCTGTTATTATTTCAATTATGGATTCGCGTAAAGCAAAAGTAACTACAAAAATCCCTACAAACACTGCCGCAATCGATAGCATCAAAGTTTGATTTGATTTCGTCTCCTTAACTTGTTTATGCGGGCTTTCCAACACATCGATTATTTGAACTGTGATGTTATCATGTCCTCCACCTTGTTTGGCAAGTTTAATTAATTGCAAGGCGCACGCCATAGGATCAGCAATTGTTTGCAAGGTTTTAGTAAACACTTCATGGCTAATTAATCCCGAAAGCCCATCTGAACAAAGAACGATGCGCTCCCCTTTTACGGCCTTGATGTTTTTAGAAATAGTAGGTTCTTCGGTTTCTCGAATGCCCAATGCCTTGGTGATTTCATTTTTTCGAGGATGATGTTCAGATTGACTCTGGGAAATCAAGCCTTGGTCTACCATGTCTTGTACAACTGAATGGTCTTTGGTAATTTGAGTCAGTTTGTTATCAAGAAAGCGGTAAGCACGGCTATCGCCTATGTGTCCTACATGTATTTCATCTTGGTACTGCAGCATGACCACGGCAGTAGTCCCCATGCCTTTACTCGTAGGACTTACTTTGCTTTCAAAATAAATCTGCTGGTTGGCAAATTTAATGGCATTGGCTAACGCAATGGAAGCATTATCAATGGGCTTTGTTGTCAAATACTCCGAAATAAATCGAACGGCAGCTTCCGATGCTTTATCGCCGCTATCATGTCCTCCCATACCATCGCAGACGATGTAGGCGATACAATCAGGATTAATTCGAACCACGAGTTCGCGATCTTCATTGAGTTGGCGAACAAGGCCAACATCAGTTAATGAGGCATGCTTGAATGTATATTTCGTATTTGACATCGTCTTTAAATGTTGAATTTAAGTTTTACATCCCCTAATTGAATGAGATCACCGTTAACTATGGGAGCAAAATCTACTTTTTGTCCATTGATCAGTACGCCATTTGAGCTTCCTAAATCTTGAATGATGAATTTACCATCCTGCATGAATTTAATCGCTGCATGTTTTCGGGATACGGATGCAATGTTGATCTGGAAGTTGTTTGAATCTTTGTCGCGACCTATGGTGAAAGTTGATTTATCCACATAAAACTCTCCCCGGTTGCCATTGTGATTATACGTAATGCGCGGGAATGCATTTTTCTTTTTCATTAAAGCATCTAGACGTTCTTGTTCCTGCTGTTCCAATAATTCCGCTTTTTGTCTAGCGATCTTGTCTTCGGTTTCACGCTGCTTGTCCAGGATGCTTCTTATTTCTTGCTCGTGCTGAAAATCTTTCGCTTGGGCCTCTTGTAAGCGCTGCGCTTTTTTCTTTTTGTAATTCTTAACAAGTACCAAAGATCCCCAAATTGCTAAAGCGATTGCGATCAACAAGCAAATAAACAAAATTACATTTGCCTTTATCCAATCAATCGGATTGAATGGATATCTTTTAACCACACTATGCGCTTTCACGTTATCCAGGTAAATGCCTATTTCATTTTCAGCCCCGGTTTTGGTCAAGTTCGAAAAGTAGGAAATATTGTAGTATTTACCTGTTGAATTTTTAATCATATCATCGAAAAAGCGACCAATTTGATCAGATGTTTCAATAATATTATTCCGCTTACTAACAAAGTATTGACCATTGGTAACCTTACAAATTTCATTTTCGGTTACGGGTTGGTAACGCGCAGCACCGATGTTGTAACCGATGGCGTAAATCGGAATATCGGTATTTTGGCTTAAATCAGTAATCTCTTTAATCGTTTTTTGACTGGCTATGTTGGGCAAATCATCAGACAATAACAAGATGTTTTTGCTTGATGCATCTTTTGATTTAGATAAAAATTGCAAAGCTTCATCTAAGGCAAAATAGATGTCAGATCCTTTTTGAAGATTAGGTAAGAATGACTTCGCTTTTAACCGGTTAACCTGAGCCATGACATCTTGCTCATTATTACTGGGATTCGGATCCGAAAGGAACATGTATTGCCCCCCTCTAAACCAATCAAAGCTTGCCACGTAAACTTTGTCATTCGAATTGATTTTGCCAGAAATACCTAGGGATAGTACGGCCTTGAAGAAGGCTCTTTGGTTGACTCCTTTGGGTAAATAATGGTTTTCAATCAAAATCAAGACCGTCTTGTTGGGGGCTTGTTTGGCTTTTGCGGGGGCTCCAATTTCAAAAATGGATTTGATTTGAACTTTCTTATTATTTTCTCTTATGGAAAATGAGCTCGTATCAATCGGGTATATTGACCTTGTCCATACCGTTGTGGTGACAGTTGGGAATTTTTTGAAATCAAAAGACTGGGTATTGATATCAAATTTTTGAGCATAAGAAAATAAGAGCACCCCTTGAAAAAGTAATGCTAAAATCCATTTTGACTTGTTCATAGTATGTTAAATTGCTGTTCTAAACTTCAAAATAGTTGAGCCAATTTTGATTTTGTCTCCATCTTTTAATTCATATGGAATACCTATTTCGATATCAACATCATTGATAAAGGTTCCATTAGCTGTCATTTCATCTTTTAAATAAAAGCGATCTTTTCTGCAAAGCAGAGATACATGCTTACTCGAGATGCTATGATCTTCTGTGATAGAAATGGTGTTTTCAGGATCACGGCCGATGGTATTTGTGCCTTCGTAAATTCTAAAGTCAACCCCCATCGGATCTATGGTATAAGAAATTAGCCATGCCGTAATTTTTCGAGATGGGCGTGCGTTTCCTTCACCGAATGTTCCATCTGCTGAACCTTCTTCGGTTTGGATAAAGGTACGATTTAGGTCTTTAGGTTTGCCAAACGCTTCTCCTGCTGGTGCCGCTTGCGAACCAAAAAGTTGTGTTGCATCTAAATTTCCACCTGCAGAATTCCCCCCTGTGATTTGGGTTTTATTTAAATCAGTTCCCCCGCCCCCGTTATTGGGTACGGTAATTGAAGTTTTGTCCAGGTTATTCGACTGCGTAATGTTTGTCGCATTTCCACTTGGACAATACGGACATGCTGTCTCCGTATTTGGATATAAGTGTCCATTGGGACATTTTGTATAGTTGCTCATAATGTTGTTATGATTGATTTTTAGAAATAATTAACTCATTGCAGCGATAAGCGCACCAGCGAAAATAAGGAAAAACAGGCCATAAAGAACACAAATAATTAAAGCCCACCATAACCATGCTTTAGCTAGATTCTTGGTAACAATGGCCCTAGGATCATCTTTATTTACCCAAATGATCGCCATAATCAGGTTAACCAGTGGTATACCTAAAAGTAGCATATATATCATGAAATCTCCTACGCTTGGCACTTCCACATAAGAATTCTGGCCGTCAGCGTTTGTATTTGATGAAACACTGCTGAAATCCACATAGTTCATCCAAGGCACGAGTGCATTTCCTGCTTTTACGATGTCAAATTGATTTAACACCTGGGTACCATACACTTTTGATCCGTTGACAAAAGTTCCATTGGTTGATCCTAAGTCGGTAATGGTGATCTGACCATGCTGATGGTCAATTTTAGCGTGCATTTTAGAAACACTTGAATCATTTATAACAATGTCGCATGTATTTAATCTGCCAATTGAGAATGCTTGCATATTCGTAATTTTAGTTTTAATAGGAAATATTTTAGATACAATTAAGTTTTTTCAAACCTTAAATGCAATGTTTTTTTATTTAACGGTCAATCTATACGATGTTCGTTGGCTTACTTACTTTTTGTAAATATACTTTTGTCCTACAATTTTAGCCATGATTTTGTCATTATTTTTTTATTCGATTTTACTCTAGACTCACTTAAAATTGAAGCGAAATTCTACCTTTGGTCTCTTCTAAAGGCAAGCATAATAAGACTTATCTATTAAGATGAATCAGGGGGACATGTGCGTTGCAGTGTGAGCCCGCAGGAGTTCAACTTTAAACTTTAGGATTATATACTAATAATTGATTATACACGTTTGAAAGATTTGTTGGTAAATGAAGAAACAGGAATTAAACCGATTACGTAATCGGTTTGACTTGCTAGCGGGAAAAGATGAGCATCCTGATTTTGTTCTAGATGCCGCTTTTTTGGCGTTGCGCGACGCTTGCACGCGTGCATTTGAAGTTTTGAATTTGCAACGTACGCAGCGGTATTCCATTGTGGAATTACAGGATTTACTTGAGTTCGTTGACCATAAGGCCGACTACCATCACCAAATTTTAAAATTACATCTAAAAATTAACCCTTAACTAATTTTTGGATAAGATCTATCAACCTTATTGACGTTAAGAAATATATGAAAATGAAAAAAATTGTTTTGTTATGCTTGTTGGCCTGCGGCTTCTCAGCTATGTCCCAGAGTTATCAATTGCAAATGGGAATCAATACATTCTTAGAAAAAAAATATGATGAAGCGATTCCCTTTTTTAATAAGGAATTGCAGTTGCATCCAAAGGAAGGACGTGCCTATTATTATTTGGCAAAAATTCATCTTACTAAAGATGAAAATGTGGAAGGCTTGAAAAAAATTGATTTAGCCATTGCCAATTTAGCTGATGCAGATACCGTATTAGCAAAAGCATGGATCACCAAAGGGGATATTTTTCAGCAAATTAACGATACCGCTAGATTCGAATCGGCTTATTTAAAGGCCTTGAAGTTATTTCCAGCACTTCCTGAAGTGTACTTGGAACGCGCATCCAGTTATATGAGTTGGCGGATGTATGAAAAGGCAAAGGTGGATTTATTTAAGGTCCTTGAGTTAGATCAAACCCATCTTGAAGCCCGGAGTTTATTGTGTAACCTATATGTGGAAGAAAAGAAATACGATGCGATTATCAAGGAGGCCAATAAAATGATTGCGCTAGATCCCAATTACGTGGATTCCTATGATTTTCGCGCAATGGCGTATTTTTATTTAAAAAAGTATGATTTAGCGATTCAGGATGCCTATACGGCTTTGACTCTGAACGATCGGGTTGCTCGGTTGAAGTTCAATTATTTGGTATATGCCAAGAAAAATTTTGGTTTAGCCCTTGCCAAAATTTCAAGCATAATCAATGAATATCCTCAGAACGATAATTGGTACTTGTTGCGTTCCCAAATCTATGCTGAAAAGCGTGATTTCGATAAGGCTTTACAGGATTTTGAGCGAATCTTAACCCTTGTATCAGTAAATATATACCCGCATTTTTTTGCTAAGCGCGCTGAGGTATATTCGAAGATGGGTTTATATAAGAAGGCAATTGGAGATTATACGGGAGCCATTGAGAGCGATTCTGCTGATTGGGAAAGCATTGCAGCCCGGGGGAATGCCTATCGATTGCTGGGCAAGTATGACCTTGCAATAGCTGATTTTGATCGGGCTATTGAATTGTATCCTGAGTCGGCCGACTACTATTTGTTTCGAGGCTGGGCAAAAGAGGAATTGCCAGGGGAATCAGCTGCCAGCTTAGCTGATTACACAACTGCGATCGAGCTAGATCGCGAATTATCCATTGCCTATTTACATCGAGGGCGGCTTTACCAAAAAAGTTACCAAGACACCATTCGGGCGAATGCTGATTTTCGCCGGGTGATTGAATTAGATACCATGACGGGTTCGGAGCGTAATTCCCGCCAATTTGCGCTTGCTGGATTAGGAAAAGTTCATGAGGCTAAGGCTTGGATGTCCAAGATTCTTTCCGAGTATCCCGAAGATGGGAATTACTATGATGCGGCTTGTTTGTATGCTCTTTTGAACTCACCAAAAGAATCAGTGGCTTATTTGGATTCCTCATTCCAAAAGGGCTATCGTGATTTTATTCATTTGGCTACGGATAATGATTTGGATTTAGTTCGGAATTTACCTGAGTTTAAAAATGTCGTTTCGCAATGGAAGGCAAAGTTTGGTGCTAAAATGGAGCCATCTGCCGTAATTCGTCCGCTTGAGTCAACGATTAGCGGCACCTATGTCATTCCTTTTAAAGTGGATAGGGGAGGGACTTTTGAAGTTGCTAGTAAGGTGAATGGCCTACCTTTGAAAATGCTGTTTGATACGGGAGCGGGTGATATTACAATCTCACAAACCGAAGTTGATTTTATGATT
The DNA here is from genome assembly GCF_044342065.1 of Aquirufa sp. Classification (GTDB taxonomy): domain Bacteria; phylum Bacteroidota; class Bacteroidia; order Cytophagales; family Spirosomataceae; genus Aquirufa. The sequence continues at coordinate 36,541 of NZ_JBIIQN010000010.1, forward strand.
AAGAATGGATATTTGAATGAGAAGGATTTTACCGGAAAGGCTCGCTATACGTTGGCAAATGGTGAGGCTCTAATCGCGAAGACTGTTTTATTAAAAAAAGTGGAACTAGGCGGGCTCGTGCTGGAAAATGTAGCAGCGGCTGTGGTGGAAAATAGGGAAGCGGGTATGTTGTTCGGACAAAGCGCCATGGGGCGGTATGCCACGATAACCATCGATAATAAAAAGAAGCAATTGATTATTACAGGCAATAAAAAATAATGCTAATTTTAGTGCAGTCATGACGAAAACGGTTCCCTTGCTACTTTTTTTATTCGTTTGCCTTTTATTCGCTTTGGTTTATTTTTTTCGAGCACCCTCAGGAATCGAAAGAAAGCGCGACCCTTGGGCCTTAGCCAAGCAATACGATGTGCGTGGATTGGATCTCTCACATTGGAACGGGCGCATATTGTATGATCATTTAGGTGATTTGGATTTTGTATTCTTAAAAGTAAGCGAAGGTGATAGTCGTGTGGACCCTAGTTTCATCGGCCACTATCATGCTTTTCGGAAAAGAGACATTCCTGTGGGAGCCTATCATTTTTTTAGATTTGATGTGGACGGGAAAATGCAGGCCCGGCATTTTTTACGCCAATTGGACGGACGCCACTTGCAATTACCCCTTGTGATTGATGTAGAGCAAGATGGGAATCAGTTTGTAAGCAATGAAATCGTCAGAATGCGCTTAAAGGAATTCATGGCTGAATTGAAAAAACATACCCGCCAAAAACCCATCATTTATACAAACGGAAACGGGTATAGCAATTTTATTGAAGACGATTTTGATCATCATACACTTTGGCTTAGTGCTACAAATACTTGGAGGCCAGCGATGATGGATTGTACATTTTGGCAATTCAATATAGATGCCGATTTAATGGCGATTACCCATCGGGCTGATTTGAATGTTTTTCGAGGCAGTAGGGAAGAATGGGAAGGCTATTTAGCCAAACATAAACCTTATGTCATCAACATGTAGGGGCAGTTTTAATCATCTAGGCCTTCCGAAATTCTGCGTCCAATAGTTTTTCTCCCGACCAAATCCCACTTCGGTAAATCTGGCGTTCATGATGTTTTTACAATGCCCAGGGGAATTAATCCATGATTCCATGACTTGTTTTTCAGAAGTTTGCCCTAAAGCAATGTTTTCGCCCAATACTGTCCATGTATACCCTTCGGAATTGACTCGGTCCGCCATTGTTCTGCCATCTTGACTCGTATGGCTAAAGTAATTTTTGGTCGCCATATCCGTACTGTGTTTACTTGCGGATTTGCCAAGTTTGTCGTTCCATGCCAACTTAGCCACAGCGGGCATGGACTCCGTGCCACATTGACAACCGGCTGTTCGATAGCCATTGATTAAACTTAGCATGTTTGCTTTGTTTATGCCGTAAATGATTTCATTTGTGGGTAATGGTGCAATCGCAGGGTCATCAGATTTGGTACAACTAAAAACAAGCGCTCCTAAAGTGAAGTAAAGAAGATGTTTAAGTTGTTTCATGGCGAGTTATCGTTATGGCTAGTTATTTTTTCAGATCAATGTAATTAACATACGTAATGTTGTCTTTCTTGTATTCTTGGTACAATGTCAATGTTTTTGCCGTTAAATTGCGGATCTCAAGCACACTATCACTTCCGTCGGCCTCCCCTTCAATTATTGAGATTTTTTTATTCTTTTCGATGACTTTGTATCGAGCTGCCCCTCGACTATTTTGCATGAAAACAATCATATCCGTTGTGGTGAATTCTATATAGTCATCCATTTTTCCTACGTATTCATATGTTGATTTTCCATTCTCCGTGCTTCGGGATACCAACAATTGCCATTTTCCTATAATGGAAAGCTCTGGTGCAGCGGGCATAAGCGCTTCGTCTTTGGAACAGCCGAACATGAGCAATGTTGTTAATAAGAAAATTGACTTCATGAAATTGATTCAATTCTGATTTTTCATAACTTGAGGGAAATCGTTTGATAGTTGTTTACCATGCGAAATTATGATATCTCGTAACTTCAATGCAGTAAAAATTATTTAATGGTCATATTTCTAAACTTACACACATGAAAAACCTATTCATCTTATTGCTTCTTGCGAGCTTTACCTCAAACGCCCAATGGATTGATCTATTCAATGGACAAGACTTAAACAACTGGAAAATTAGCGAAAATCCCGCTTCCTTCCACATCGAAAATGGTGAACTCATCGTCAATGGAAACCGCGGACACCTCTTTTACAATGGCTATACGCCCAAGAATTTTGAAGTACATGCCCGCGTGAAAACCTACCCTGGTGCGAATTCTGGGCTGTACGTTTGTACGGCATTTTTGGAAAAAGACTGGCCAAAACAGGGCTATGAGATTCAAGTGAATAATTCACATACCGACTGGCGTCGTACCGCATCGGTTTATGGAATCGTGGATACCAAAGAAACCTATGTTAAAGATGAAGAGTGGTTTGATCTCAACGTCATCGTTCAAGGCAATCACATCACGACGAAAATCAATGGCAAAACGGTGATTGATTATACTGAGCCTGCCGACCGCACCAATGGCACCGATCAGCGTAAAATTCAAGCTGGTACCATTGCCATTCAAGCGCATGATCCGAAAAGTAAGGTAGCCTACCAAAAAATTCAGATCCGGGAAATCAAATGATGACCCAATCGGATTTCAAACCGCTACTTAAGCACGGGAAGATTTTTGTCCTGGATGTTCGTAATCAAAAAGATTTTGATGATGGACATATTCCTTGGGCAAAACACATTCCCTTGAGCCAATTAGGTGATCGGCTGCATGAACTACCCACCAATTTGCCCATCATAGCCGTTTGTGGAAAAGGGGGAGGGCGCTCAGTGGAGGCCGTGGCGATGATTCCTGGTGCCGACTGGCTTGAGGGCGGGACGGATGCTTATTTTGAACAATAAAAAAAGAGGAGCTTTTATCGAGCTCCTCTTTTTATTTTCTAAAAACCAATCGATTATAAATCTACTGCTTCACCATATGCCGCTTCTGTCGCGCCTTTGAAAGCCTCTGACATTGTCGGATGTGGGTGAATCGATTTCATAATTTCGTAAGCTGTACTTTCTAATTTACGAACCACCACAGCTTCTGCAATCAATTCCGTTACGTTGTAACCAATCATGTGTGCGCCTAAAAGTTCACCATATTTGGCATCGTAAATTACTTTAACAAAACCATCGCGTGCTCCGGCAGCAGTTGCTTTACCTGAAGCTACGAATGGGAATTTCCCTACTTTGATGTCATAGCCTGCTTCGATTGCCTTCTTCTCGGTCATACCAACCGAAGAAATTTCAGGCGTGCAATACGTACATCCTGGAATATTGGTGTAATCTAAAGCCTCAGTCTTGTGACCTGCCATTTTTTCTACGCATATAATACCTTCTGCAGAGGCAACGTGGGCTAATGCTGGGCCAGGAGTCACATCACCAATTGCGTAATAACCCGGAATATTGGTTTCGTACCAGGCGTTTACCGGAATACGTCCTTTGTCTACAATGATACCTACTTCTTCTAAACCAATGTTTTCCAAATTGCAAATCACACCCGCCGCAGAAAGGACGATGTCGCATTGGATATCTTGATTGCCCGTTGGCGTTTTCACACTCACTTTGCAACCTTTTCCTTTGGTATCTACTGACTCCACACTCGATGAAGTCAAGATATCGATGCCCATTTTCTTGTATTGTTTCGCCAATTCTTTTGACACATCTTCATCCTCTACAGGAACGATGTTTGGCATAAATTCAACGATGGTTACTTTGGTGCCCATGGCTGCGTATACATAGGCAAACTCAACGCCAATTGCTCCTGAACCGATGATTACTAATGAATCTGGACGTTTTTCCAAACTCATGGCCTTACGGTACTCGATAACTTTTTCTCCGTCGATGGGGATATTAGGTAAGGCACGCGCACGCGCACCTGTCGCTATCATGATATTCTTTCCTTCGTAGATCGTTGCTTTTCCATCGGCATCCGTCACTTCCACCTTTTTGCCTGGTTGGATTTTACCGTGACCCATGATTACGTCGATCTTGTTTTTCTTCATTAAAAACTGAACCCCTTTGCTCATGTTATCGGCCACCCCACGAGAACGTGCGATTACGGCTGAAAAATCAGCTTCAGCACCTTTGACGGTAATTCCGTAATCAGCTGCATGTTTGATGTATTCAAAAACACTGGCTGATTTTAACAAGGCTTTGGTAGGGATACATCCCCAGTTTAAGCAGATTCCTCCCAAAGATTCCTTCTCCACGACTGCACATTTTAAACCTAATTGAGAAGCTCGGATAGCTGCTACATACCCCCCAGGGCCTGAGCCTACCACGATCAAATCGTATTGTTGCGCCATTTTATTGCTTGATTTAAATGAATGAGGCCGCAATTTAGCACAAAATCGGGTATATTTGTACTTTATTTAGCAGAAATACACATGACAAGAGACAGGTTCAATGACCTGAAAGCCAGAATAGAGGCTTTAAGGAGGTATCTTTGACTACGATCACAAGAAATATTTAATCTCTGAACTGGAGACAGTTACACTCGATCCCGAGTTTTGGAATAATCCTGAAAAGGCCGAAAGCACCATGCGCGAAATGCGTGGGTTGAAATTTTGGACGGATGGTTTCGATCAATTAACGCGTGCTCAAGACGACTTAGAGACAATCTGGGAGTTTTACGAAATGGGCGAGGCGACAGAATCCGAGGTAGATGCTGAAGGAGCTAAACTTGACGCTCTACTTGAATCCCTTGAATTCCGTAAAATGATGTCGGACGAAGGTGACAACATGAGTGCTGTGCTTGAAATCAATGCCGGCGCTGGTGGCACTGAATCGCAAGATTGGGCTTCGATGTTACTTCGTATGTATCACATGTGGGCAGAGAAAAATGGTTTCAAAGTACGTTTAGTTGATGAAAATGCGGGCGATGTGGCCGGAATCAAATCGGTCACTATTGAAGTTGATGGCGAATTTGCCTATGGCAATTTGAAGTCGGAGAATGGGGTTCATCGTTTGGTGCGCATTTCCCCGTTTGATTCTAATGCCCGTAGGCACACGTCTTTTGCATCGGTTTATGTTTGTCCTTTAGCGGATGATTCGATTGAAATCGACATTAATCCGGCTGATATCGATTGGGATACTTTCCGTTCTGGTGGTGCGGGTGGACAGAATGTCAATAAAGTAGAAACAGCCGTTCGTTTGACGCATAAACCCTCTGGGATTATCATCGCCTGTCAGCAGGAGCGTTCGCAATTGCAAAATAAGGAAGTTGCGTTGCGACTTTTAAAATCGAAATTATATCAAATAGAAATCGATAAACGTAACGCTGCGCGTGCCGAGGTAGAGGCTGGGAAAAAGAAAATCGAATGGGGCTCGCAGATTCGTTCGTATGTTTTGGATGATCGCCGTGTAAAAGACCACCGAACAAATCACCAAACATCCAACACGGATGCCGTACTTGACGGAGAAATCAATGAATTTATTAAGGCTTATTTGATGGAGAACTAAACTCTTTACCTTTGGCAATCCTCCAAGGTTTGCCAAAGGTAGCGGAGAAAAAATCGTTTTGTTATTTCTTAACTGATTCTTCTTCCAGCTTTCTTAAATAATCAACTAGTTGGTCTTTTGCTAACGAAAGTGCTATTCCAACAGCATAGGATGTTATCGCGTTGCTTAAAAAAGAGGATTCTTTTTTCTCTGATTTTTTCTCTGATTTATCACTATCGGTCAACAAAGAATAAATCAAATAGGCCCCAGCAACAACGGCACCTGCCACTAGAATTTGTGTACCTTTTTCTTTGGCTACCTGCTTAATATCCGCGATTGATTCGCCAATTTTACCTTCGTAATTAGCAGCTTCAGCTTCTAATTTGGCTTTTTTTTCAGTGATCTGACTCATCTTCTCTATTTTCTTCTTCTACAGCGATTTCTTCTTTTGTTTCAATTTGTGATTCGGTAGGTTGGCGAAAGCTCGCAACCAGCAAACCTCCCACGATTAGGCATATTCCAGAAACAATGAAATGTCCCCAGTATTGACTGTCTAAATAGGTATTTAGCATATTAGCCAAGGCGTGAAGAAAAAACAACACACCTATAGCTAAAGCAAATGTAACTATGATGAATTTGAAAATTCTTTCTAATAAGGCTTCTAAGCGCTCTTGAATATCGAGTTTAACGAGTTCAAATTGCGTTTTGAGGTAGTTTTTTACTAAATCTACCAAGCCATTATTTTCAAAAAATCCCATTTAGCGTTGTTTTAACTTTGCTTCAATTGAATGCTGGGTATGCGGAACAAGGCGTAATCGCTCTTTTGAGATAAGCTTACCTGAATCAATGCAAACCCCATAGGTCCCATTTTTTATACGCATCAAGGCATTTTCAAGGCTTTTTGCGAATTTTTGTTGGCGTACGGCCAATTGATTCATACTCTCTTTTTCTTGGGTATCTGCCCCATCTTCCATGACCTTTGAGTTACCAGAGGTATCATCTGTACCCGGGTCATTTTTTTTACTTAATGCTTCACGTAAATACTTCAACTCTGCATTGGTTTCCGCTAATTTACTTTGAATAATTGCTTCGAACTCTTTTAATTCATCAGCTGAATAACGATTCTTCTCTTCAGTCGCCATAGATAAAAACTCTTTTAATTTTTCTGAACACAGAAAAGTATAATTATTTGAATTTCAGCACCTTACTGAACCTCCTGTGTTCCAATCTACAAAGATAATTTTATTGGACTATTTTGTATGCGCTTTACCATAAAATCTCAGACAATTTTTTTAATAGCCTGATTTATAGCTTTTTATACCATGATGTCCAGCCATAAATTGCTAAAATTATGTATATAGCATACAAGGCTGCCGTACCATGTAAGCCGTTCACGATGTACATTCCCACATAGGCAATATCAACTAAAATCCATAAAATCCAATTTTCAATTTTTCGCTGAGCAGCCCAAAAGGTTCCTAAAATACTTAACCCAGCTAAGCAGGCATCCCAGTAAGGGTTCTTAACCTGTGTCGTGTAACGTTCATGTAAATATCCCGCAACAAGTCCATAAAGTAATGCGATCATTATCCCTGAAATATTTTGTGCCAAACTGTTTTTTGTGGGTTTCCATTCAGCTTCTGCCTGCTGCCATTGATACAATCCGTAGGCCGACATCAAAATAAAAACGAGCTGTAATTCCATGTCAGAATACAATCCTGCTTGATAAAAAATGAATATATAAAGGCAGGATGCTAACATATTCCAAATCCAGGCCGTGGGTTTTCTTTGACTTGAAAAATATACGCCCATTAAGGATGCTATGATTCCGGCTGCTTCAATCATTTCCCTGAATTTTTTGTGAAATACGTACAGAAATGTGTAATGCCACATGCTGAACAATTCGGTTTACGAGCTAAGCAAATATAACGACCATGTAAGATCAGCCAATGATGAGCCCGGGGTATAATGTCGTTTGGTAAATGCCGAATTAAAGCTTTTTCTACAAGCAAAGGTGTTTTCGCGGTCTGTGGAACTAAGCCCAACCTTCTCGATACACGAAAAACATGCGTATCCACAGCCATTGCTGGTTGATTATAAATGACCGATGCGATAACATTTGCGGTCTTACGTCCTACCCCAGGTAGGCTTTGTAAATCTTCCAAGGTCTCAGGTACTTTACCAGCAAATTGGTCAACCAACTTTTGTCCTAGGCCGAGTAAATGTTTGGCCTTATTATTGGGATACGATACGGAACGGATGAAACTAAATATCTCCTCAACACTGGATTCTGCAAGTGCTTTTGGATCAGGGAATCGTTTAAACAAGGCAGGGGTAACTTGATTGATGCGTTTGTCGGTGCATTGTGCAGACAATACAACAGCCACCAACAACTCAAAGGGATTGCTGTAATGTAATTCCGTTTCCGCCTCAGGGAATGAGGATTCGAAATGGGAAATAAATGCTTGAAATCGTTCCTTTTTTAACATCACGGGTAATTTGATGCAAAATAAGAAACAATTTCAAGATTAAGATTGAATCGACTCTTTGTGTTTGGAATAATCCAAAATGCGATCAATCACACGCTCTGACGGGGCAATGTATGCCTGGTCTAATGCGTTTTGGACCTGTTGGAATGCCGCTAACTCCGAGCGTATTCCTGGATTTGATAATTCGTTGATGCCTAATTGAGGCTCGTACAAGTTTTTAATAAGGTCATTTGGGGTAAAGCTTTGCGTCATAGGCAATCTCTTGTTTGTTTAGCATTTTCCTCAGGTTGATTAGCGCATAGCGCATTCTTCCCAAAGCTGTGTTGATGCTCACGCCCGTTTGATCTGCAATTTCTTGAAAACTTAAGTCTTCATAATGTCGCATGACCAATACTTCACGTTGTTCATCAGGTAATTTTTTTATCATTTCCCGAATGTTTTCTACTTGATCCGCCTTCATCTGCTGCTCCTCTATAGAGTCTTCTGCAAAATCAAAGCTGTTGAAAACTTTCGAACCATCTTCTAATACAATCGTAGGATAACGTTTTTCCTTCCTAAAATGATCAATCGCCATGTTGTGCGAAATACGCAGAATCCAGGGTAAAAATTTCCCTTCTTCATTGTAGCGTCCCGACTTGATCACGTCGATCGCTTTAATATATGCTTCTTGCATTAAGTCTTCCGCAATGTAGCGGTCCTTAACGATCAAGTAAATAGTCGTATAAACTTTGGATTTACTGCGTTTGACCAATGTCTCAAACGCTTTATCGTCCCCTTGGATGTATGCTGATAATAAAGCCGCATCGCTAACCTGAATTTTAATCATAAAACTTCAAAATTGTTAACGTAGAGGTTTATCTCATATTGTATCTCCTATGTATTTTTTGGACGAAAAATTAATATTTGTCTTGATGACCTTCCAAAAGTAGACAAAACTTTTTTAAAACAAAATCGTTTTACAATTATCTATGACAAAAAATTAGTAAATTTTTAATCTTTTTTGGCATAAAATAAAGACTCGAGTATCTAAATCAATTAACTTCGTTTTCCAATTTAATTTTATCTTTTATTATGAAAAAAACCTTATCTCTTGCATTTATTTTCTGTTTATCAGCGGTTCAGTTGTTAGCTCAATCCAATCCTACTGACTATGCTGGGACATTCAAGCTTTCAGAAAACCCTTATGTTAAATCGGTTACCATTTCAGTTAAAGACAACAAAGTTATTATGGCCGCTGAAGGTTTTCCAGAATCTGAACTAACTGCAGGCAAAGCGGCTGATGAATTTACACTTGAGTCGATGAGTGCCACCCTTGTGTTTACGCGTGAAGCAGGCGTTGTTAAGGGGTTGAAAATTGAAGCTCAAGGCCAAGTAGTAACGGGAGTGAAGGATAGTGGAGCTAGTTTAGAGGACTATGTTGCCTCGTTTAAAATGGCTGATAACGAATACGTTAAGAAAATTATCATTGCGATGAAGGATGGCCAATTAGCATTGAGTTCAGATGCTAATCCTGCTGAAGGTGCCGTATTAAAACCAACCAACGGGAAAGATACTTTTTCTGCAACGATTCAAGGCTACGATGCTGACGTGATTTTCTCACGAGCTGCAGGCAAAGTTGCCTCGATTAAGTTATCGGTAGCCGGTGGCCAAGTAGTATTAACTGGCGATCGCGAATAACACTGAATGGTAAGGGCTAGGCTTTAAACAAAAGGCTAGCCCTTATTTTAATGCCCTTTTGTACATTTGGATGGTATTCTCCAATCCATAATATAGCGCATCGCATATCAAGGCATGTCCAATAGACACCTCATCCAATGGGGCAACATTAGCCTTAAAAAATGCCAAATTTTCCAAACTTAAATCATGGCCCGCATTAACCCCTAAGCCCAGTTGGCTAGCGCGAAATGCCGCCTTCCGATATGCCGAAACGGCCTGTGTTGGATTCTTAAAAAACTGTTCCGCGTAAGGTTCTGTATATAGCTCAATCCGATCGGTTCCGGTTGTTGCTGCTGCTTCAACCATCTCCATCACCGGGTCAACGAAGATCGAGGTACGTATGCCAACTTCCTTAAATTGTGCGATTAATGCTTGTAATAAACCTTGGTGTTGGATGGTATCCCAGCCATGATTCGAGGTGATTTGCCCCAAGGCATCCGGAACCAGTGTAACCTGATCGGGTCGAACCTCCATCACCAATTCAATGAAAGAGGCTTCCATCGGATTCCCCTCGATGTTGAATTCGGTTTTTACCACTTCTTTTAATGCGCGCACATCCGCATAACGAATATGGCGTTCATCCGGCCTCGGGTGAACCGTAATGCCTTCCGCGCCAAATCGCTCACAATCCAAAGCCACCTGAATGACATCCGGGTTATTACCTCCGCGTGCATTACGTAGGGTGGCAATCTTGTTGATATTTACACTGAGTCTAGTCATGTCATAAAAAAAGGCCGGTATTGCCGGCCTTCTCTTTAAATTAAGTTGTGTGCCGCGAGGTATTCCGCAATTTGGACCGCATTCGTTGCTGCGCCTTTTCGCAAGTTGTCAGCGACAATCCATAAGTTTAACGTATTTTTTTGGCTTTCATCCCGACGAATACGTCCTACAAATACCTCGTCTTTTCCATGTGCTGTGATCGGCATCGGATAAAGGAAATTCGCAGGATCATCTTGTACGATAATACCTTCTTCTTTTTCCAAAATCGATCGAACCTCCGCTAAATCAAAATCATTTTCAAATTCGATATTCACCGATTCTGAGTGTCCACCGATTGTCGGGATACGAACCGTAGTCGCCGTCACCTGAATCGAGTCATCCATCATGATTTTTTTGGTTTCCAAAATCATCTTCATCTCCTCTTTCGTATAGCCATTTTCCAAGAACACATCAATGTGAGGCAATACGTTCAAGTCAATCTTGTGTGGATAAACTTTGTTATAATCAGTTTTACCCGCACGCTCATCGAACAATTGGTCAACCGCCGCTTTTCCAGTACCCGTCACCGACTGATAGGTAGAAACAACTACACGCTTGATTTTATATTTCTTGTGCAAAGGGTTCATCACCACAACCATTTGAATGGTTGAGCAATTCGGATTAGCAATGATTTTATCCTCTGGTGTTAATGTGTTTGCATTGATTTCAGGAACCACTAATTTTTTAGTAGGGTCCATGCGCCAAGCAGATGAATTATCTACCACGGTAATGCCCGCTGCTGCAAATTTTGGTGCCATTTCCAACGATGAACTACCTCCAGCCGAGAAGATGGCAACGTTAGGTTTCATGGAGATTGCTGTTTCATAACCAACCACTTCAAATTCCTTTCCTTTGAAAGCAATTTTTTTACCAATCGAGCGCTCAGACGCAACTGGAATGATTTCAGAGACTGGAAAATTACGCTCTGCTAATACTTTTAAGATTTCGCCGCCAACCAATCCTGTGGCGCCTACAACAGCAACTTTCATGTTTATATTAATTAAAAATTATACTTCCAATTCAATGCCAATGATGCACCTTGTGCCCCAAAGGATTTAACTTCCAAGCTTATTTTAGGTTCCTTGCTCGCTAAGCTATTATATCTGCTTAAAGCACGATTTAAATGATGCATACTGATTGTTCCTACATAAACATTCACCAATGCAGCCGCGCCAATCGTGGAAAAATAAAACTCGTCAGTTACCTGACCCGGTTTTATAAAGGAGTAAATTGAAATCCCTAAACCAATGCTCGATATCCAAGTCATCAGTTTTCGTTGCTGCTTGAATTTGTTGAACGCTAAGCTAATTTCTGGATCTTTTGCTTCCAACAAAGGAATTTGCAATGCCAGCGGATTATCAATTACCTGCCTTTTATACACGTACTTATTTCTAAAACCTTGTTGAATTTGCTCAATCGGATATATAGTTTCTACTAACGCTTGCTGAGCCCATAATTCCAAGGAGACACAACAAGAAAATAAAAAGAAAAATAGCCTGATTTTCACAAAGCAAAAGGGTTAATTAGCCTGCAAAATTAGGGCTTAAATTCTGAATCAAAAGGATTTTTTTGATAAAATCCGCTAAATAGATGGATGCCAGTAGGGGTAATGCAAAGGTCTAATGGAATGTCATGCGATTCTACATCATCGATTCGCTGAACAGGTTCATCCAAGCAGATACCAATTTTCAAAGCATCCAGCCGACAGTCCTTTAAAAAACGATCATAATAACCTTTGCCATACCCCACGCGATTACCAAACGAATCGAAGGCTAATAAGGGAATCACAATCATGTCAATTTCATGCGCGGGAATGTGTTTGCTATTTTGTGGATCAGGTTCTTGAATACCCCAGGGAGATGTCACGAAGTTGTTACCCGAAAGGTTATGATAAGCGACCATGGTATTTTCATCTTCCACTCTTGGAAAACAAAGTTCATGTCCTAATGATTCTAGCTTTTCATGTATGAACGACATCTGAACTTCCTTGCGTTCCAAAATCGGCTGAAAGCTCATAATGACATGCGGTATTTGAATGCTCGTTATGAAATCCATGAATTCTTGTTGGGCCGCCTCATTCAACAAACTAAATATACGATCCGACACATTTTTGCGTCGGGCTAATGCAAGCTGTCGGAGGCGTGATTTGTTCATGACTTTGGCCTTAACTTTTCGGTATTTTTTCTTATTTTTGCATCAATTTTGCCGATTATTTCATAAAAAACAACAAGACTGTGGCCTTTAAGGAATACAAAAATTTAGATTATGCTGCTGTAGCGGATGAGGTACTAAATTTCTGGAAAGAGAATAAAATTTTTGAACAATCGATTTCTTCACGTGAGGGAAATCCTAGCTTCACTTTTTTTGAAGGCCCACCATCAGCCAACGGTACGCCGGGTATTCACCACGTTATGGCGCGTACAATTAAGGATATTTTTTGCCGTTACCAAACACTAAAAGGGAAACAAGTAAAACGAAAAGGGGGTTGGGACACGCACGGGTTGCCCGTTGAATTGCAAGTTGAGAAGGAATTAGGCATCACCAAAGAGGACATCGGCAAGTCGATTTCTGTTGAGGAATACAATCAAAAATGCCGGGAGACCGTCATGAAATTCACGGATCAGTGGAATGATTTGACAGAAAAGATGGGCTATTGGGTGGATTTAGATAATCCCTACGTAACCTATCAAACCTCCTATATCGAAAGTGTTTGGAATCTTTTGAAGCGTTTATACGATAAAGGGCTTTTATACAAAGGCTATACCATTCAGCCTTATTCGCCTGCGGCCGGAACGGGTTTGTCGTCCCATGAATTAAACCAACCGGGTTGTTACCGCGATGTAAAGGATACTTCATTAACGGCACAATTTGAGGCAAAAAACACGGCGAAATCGGCCTTTTTATTTGAAAAATCAGGAGGAGCTCCCGTTTATATCTTAGCTTGGACAACGACGCCCTGGACTTTACCTTCCAACTCCGCTTTAACGGCTGGTAAGAATATTCAATATGTTTTAGTTAAAACCTTTAACCCTTATACCTATTTACCAGTACATGTGGTATTGGCAAAGGATTTAGTGAAGAATTATTTCCAAGCAGCGGCAGAAAATGGTGATTTTGACGCATATGCAGCAGCTGAAAAGAAACCCGCTGCGATTCCATATGCGATTTTGGACACCTTTAAAGGTTCAAACCTAGATGGTGTTGAATACGAGCAATTGATGCCCTACGTTCAACCTGCAAGTCCGGCTTTCCGCGTAATTTTGGGCGATTTTGTGACGACGGAGGATGGTACGGGGATTGTTCATACGGCCCCTACTTTTGGTGCGGATGACTTTCGTGTAGCCCAACAAAATAATATACCGGCCATTTTTGTGCAGGATGAAAACGGGAAAGATGTGCCTTTGGTTAATCGCCAAGGATGTTTTGTGCAGGAAGTAACTGATTATGCTCTTGAGCCTGTCAAGGAGGCATATTTAACCGAAGAAGAAAAAGAAGCAGCCAAAATCAAGCAAGGCCGTGATAAATATTTGTCTGTTGATGAACGTATTGCCATCCAATTAAAAACGGAAAACAAGGCTTTCAATGTTCAGAAATTTGATCACCCTTATCCACATTGTTGGCGTACGGATAAGCCTGTCCTTTATTACCCATTGGACTCTTGGTTTATCAAAACAACGGCAGTTAAAGACCAATTAATTAAGTTGAATAACACCATCAACTGGAAACCGGAATCGACTGGAACAGGTCGTTTTGGAAACTGGTTGGAAAATTTAGTAGACTGGAACTTGTCTCGCTCGCGTTATTGGGGAACGCCTTTGCCTATTTGGCGGACAGAAGATGGTTCTGAGGAATTGTGTTTCGGATCGGTCGAGGACTTGGTGAAGTCGTTGCATGGAGCGATTGAATCTGGGAAATTAACAGCTGAACAACAAAAGGGTAATGAGGCGTTTATTGCTGCCGTGAAAGCGGGAGAAGCGGATTTACATCGTCCCTATGTGGATAATATTTTTGTGCTAAGTGCATCTGGAGTTGTGATGGCACGTGAGTCGGATTTGATTGACGTGTGGTTTGATTCGGGTGCTATGCCTTTTGCACAGTGGCATTATCCGTTTGAAAATCAAGCAATTTTTAAGCAATCTTATCCAGCTGATTTCATCTCTGAAGGGGTGGATCAAACGCGTGGATGGTTCTTTACACTCCATGCCATTTCGGCCATGGTGGAGGAATCAGTGGCATTCAAAAATGTTGTTTCAACCGGTTTAGTATTGGATAAGAATGGCAATAAAATGTCCAAACGTTTAGGTAATGCCATCGATCCATTTGATACGCTTTCAAAATACGGTGCTGATCCTACACGCTGGTACATGATTACGAATGCCCAACCCTGGGATAATTTAAAATTTGATCTTGCGGGCATTACCGAGGTGCGAAATAAATTCTTTGGAACCCTGACAAATACCTATAATTTCTTTGCCTTGTATGCGAATTTGGACGGATTTACACCCGATTCACAAGGGGTAAATACAGCAAATTTAACGGAGTTAGACCGTTGGGTTTTATCAAAGTTAAGTAGTTTAATTGCGGAGGTTGATGAGGCTTATGCTGCTTATGAGCCTACCAAAGCAGGACGTGCGGTGCAGGATTTTGTATGTGATCATTTGTCTAACTGGTATGTTCGTTTGTCACGCCGACGCTTTTGGAATCCGGAGGATACGAATCAGGGAATTTCTGCCGACAAAGCCGCAGCTTATCAAACTTTGCATACCTGTTTAACTACAGTAGCGCAATTAATGTCGCCTATTGCCCCATTCTATGGCGATTGGTTATATAAGAATTTAACGGATGCGAAATCGGTACATTTAACGGATTTTGTCAAAGTGAATACTGTATGGCGTAATGAGGACTTAGAAGCTTCGATGGATTTGGCGCAGCGAATCTGTTCATTGGTTCACTCAATTCGTAAGGTTCATAAATTGAAAGTTCGCCAACCACTTGCGCAGGTGCTTGTACCCGTATTGCAAGAATCCGTTCGTGAGCAAATTCGTAAAGTCGAAGATTTGATTAAGTCGGAGGTGAATGTCAAATGGGTCAATTACCTAAATGATGCATCTGGGGTATTAAGTAAAAAAGTGAAACCTAATTTTAAGGCTTTGGGTCCGAAATTTGGAAAAGACATGAAGGCGGTTGCAGAAGTAATCACCGGAATGAGTTCGGATGATTTGGCGCAAATTGAATCTGCCGGCACAGCGAACTTACAAGGATTTGACATTGCTTTAGCCGACATTGAAATTGTAACCGAGGATATGCCAGGGTATTTGACTGCGTCTGAAGGAGGGTTGACTATTGCATTGGATAATACCTTGACTCCGGAATTAGTGCAAGAAGGGATGGCTCGTGAATTTGTGAATCGTATACAGAATTTACGTAAAGATTCAGGTTTCGATGTGGTGGATAAAATTGGCATATTGGTGGAGCAGGGTTCATCGGATTGGATGGAAAGTATTCAGGTTTTTGGAGCCTACATTCAGCAGGAAGTTCAAGCAGTAAAAATTGATATTTTACCTGCCTTGACTGGAGAAAAATCGGAGCTTATGATGGATGATGCAACATTATTTGTCCAAATTAAGGTAATCAACTAATCGAAAATGGTATTCAATTCCTTGCAGTTTTTGGTGTTCTTTGGAATTGTTACATCCGCCTATTTTTTGTTGGCTCATCGTTTTCGTTGGATGCTTTTGTTGGTAGCCTCTTGCTACTTTTACATGGCTTTTCAGCCTATTTATCTTGGCATATTAGGCTTTACTATTGTGGTGGATTATTATGCAGGAATCTATTTAGCGCGTTTTGAAGGGAGGGCTAAAAAGGTAATTTTAGGATTAAGTCTCTTGGCGAATGTGGGGGTTTTAGCTGTTTTCAAGTATTATGCGTTTTTTACGGGTAATTTCATGGTGGCGGCAAACTATTTTGGCATTGCCATTCAAGTTCCTCAGTTATCAATACTCTTGCCTATCGGTCTATCCTTTCATACCTTTCAAGCGATGAGCTATACCATCGAGGTCTATCGTGGGAATCAGAAGGCAGAACGGAATTTCGGAATTTACAGCTTGTATGTGATGTTTTATCCGCAGTTGGTTGCCGGCCCAATCGAACGTCCTCAAAACCTTATTCACCAGTTTTATAAAGAACATGTCTGGGATAGCGAGCGGGTAAAGGCGGGGTTGTTTCAAATGTTACAAGGTTTATTTAAGAAAGTGGTAATCGCTGACCGACTAGCTATTTTAGTTGATTCAGTATACGGCAGTTTATCTATTCAATCTGGAGGGAATTTAGTCATCGCTTCTATCTTTTACTCATTTCAAATTTATTGTGATTTTTCGGGCTATTCTGATATGGCAATTGGTGCTGCTAAGGTTATGGGATTTGATTTAATGACGAACTTTCGTGCGCCCTATTTGGCAAAATCCATCCCCGATTTTTGGCGGCGTTGGCATATTTCGCTTTCCACCTGGTTTAAAGATTATGTCTATTTTTCTTTAGGTGGAAATCGGGTATCAATACCCCGCTGGTATATAAACATCATGGTGGTATTTATTATTTCGGGTTTTTGGCATGGTGCGAGTTGGAATTTTGTTATTTGGGGTGCGTTGCATGGCGTTTTTCAATTGGTCGGCATAGAACTTAGTCGGCGCTTTCCACGCTTGTCACCTGAAAAAGCAGCAGGTATTTATTTAAGAATCTTTCAAGTTTGGACATTTGCGCTAGTGACTATTGCCTGGATCTTTTTCCGTTTACAGCACTTTAGTGAAATTAAAATGTTTGCCAAACGTTTATGTGTATGGCATGTGGAAGCTCCTTTAGGGATGCATATCAATGAAATTATTACCAGTTTGGGTTTAATTATGGGTTTATTAATCTGGGATTCCACTGAAAAACCCATGCGATATAATGTTTGGCTATTACCTATCGCATTGGTAGCAATATACTTTTTGGGAGTATTTAGTTTGAAGCAGTTTATATACTTTCAGTTCTGATGAAAAGATCGCTTGGGTATTTCATGTTATTGGTCTTGTTGTTGATTCTAGGAGTCAGTAGTTCTGAACAGGCAATGCGCTGGACCTCGCAAGTAAGGTATCAGGAAACGGGGATATTAGGTTCTGATAAATACCGTTTTGGTGATTTATATGGCTTGACTTATTTACCAGATTTTCGAATTGAAAAGGATAATTCTTTACTAAGTAACCAATATCAGGTGGATCATACCCGAGATATGGACCTATACATTTTGGGAGATAGTTATCTGTTCAGTTACATTCAAATGGATACCTCAAATTTTGCTCGTTCTAAGCAAGTAGTCTTTCGGAAATGGTCTGATGATGATAAATCGCCCATTGTGATTCACCCCTCGAAGCGCAAAAAGGTATTACTTATTGAATCGGTTCAGCGTAATGTTTGGACGGTTATTGACATATTGCTTATTAAGTCTCATTTGGAGGGATTCAAATCTCCTTTGCCGTGGAACGAAGCATTAAATGCGACTTTGACGGATGCAATTTATGATGCTAATTTGGAACAAAATATTGATTTCACGCTTTTTGATTTTCAATTATTTAGCCCTTTGAAATCCTTGAAGGCTCAATGGAACAGGGCACTTTTTAATAGAATAGAGCAAGATGTGGTGTTGTCAAAAGATCACCAGTACCTATACATGAAAGAGACTGTCGATTCGCTTCAAAAAGGTAGTTCATTTTACCCTATTCGCACAGCGGAAGTCAATGAGCTGATTACCCGAATGGCAACTATTCAGAAATATGCGATTTCCAGGGGTTTTGACGAGGTAGTATTTAGCTTCATTCCAAACCCTGTCAGCATTACCCAAACAGAGGGCAGATTAGACAATCAATTGAATCAAAAATTAGTTGACAAGTATGGAGAACGGTTTCGTTTTTTAGATCCAACGCCGGTTTTGTTACAAGGGGGTAAGAAATACTTTTTTCAATCGGATTCTCATTGGAATCAAATGGGGGCGAAGCAATGGTTAGGTCAATTGAATCAATTTTTACTCAATCGTTAATAAAACGCTATGCAGCTAGGAATGCGGTTTAGATTTCATGCTTTTCGCTTGCTGCTCATGATGCTGTTCTTTTTGGGGGGACAAGCTTCGCTTATGTCACAAAGCAGACGATTGATTCAATCAAAAGTAGGCCAAGAAGCGCTGTTTCAAGAGGGGATGCGCCATTTTATCAAAGAGGATTATTCAGAGGCAATCTTAGTTTGGGAAAGTTTGATTAGCGCGGTGCCCCAGGAGCCTGCGATCGCTTTTTATTTGGCGAAAGCTTACTTAGCTGAAAAGAACCCTGAAAGTTCATTATTCTATGCCAGGAAGGCGCATGAGCTTTCTCCATATTCCTTGGATTATGGCCTATTTTTTGCCGAGCAACTTTTGGCTGCCAAGCAAGTGCCTGAGGCCATAAGGTGTTTGACAAAACTTAGCCAATACGACGAGTCGCATCCCGAGGTGAATTTGTTGCTTGCACAGGCATATTTGTGGGAGGAAGAAGGGGAGATGGCGTTGAGGTCGCTGGAGCGGGCTGATCATTATGTGGGCGAATATCCGGCTATCATTCGGACGAAAGAGTACATTTTGATGAAACAGCGTCAATTATTGAAGGCTTTGAAAGCGGGTCAACGATTGGTTGATTTAGACGAGGAAGAATTACTTCTATCATGGGATCAAATGGATGTGGCTTGGGAACTAAGTGAGGCGGATTCTGTACAAGCGGGTCTTAGGGAATTACAACGAAAATACCCCGAGCAAGGACAAATAGCGTTGCTGCTGACCAATGGATATTTACATCAAAAGAATTTTGATTCGAGTTTGGTACAATTGCGATTGGCTGCAGAGGATCATGAAATTTTACCTTCCATGGTCGCGCAAATTACAATGAAGGCATTCGAGTTGATTGATGATCCGATCAAATGGGAACAAGCGAACCAATTGGCGAATCATTGGCTTACCATTTATCCAGCGGAGCCTCGATTTTTAGCTATACAAGGTGATTTATTCATAAGTGCTTCCAAATTACAGGAAGGCCAGCGCTATTATTTACTTGCTGCACGCATGGGAGAGCCTAAATACGAAGTCTGGGCACGAATCATTCAATTGGATTTTGAATTGAATGCGATTGATAGCGCAACCGTGCATGCGAAGGAGGCGTTGGTGTATTTTCCGAAACAAGGATTTTTGAATTTTCAAATGGGTTTTGCTCGATATTTACAAGGGAATAATGCGGATGCACTCCGATTTCTGGAGATTGCACGGGGGCTTGCCACTCCCACTGATAGTTGGAATGTAAATTTATTTTCAATAATGGGGGATGTTTACCATGCCTTAAATAGGTCAAAGGATTCAGATGAGGCATTTGATAGAGTACTTGCATTGAATCCTGCGGATGAACATGTTTTAAATAATTACAGTTACTATTTGTCTTTGCGAAGGGAGCGTTTAGATAAAGCGGCCACCATGTCCAAGCAATTGATTGAAAAGTATGCGAACGAGGGTACTTATTTAGATACCTATGCCTGGGTATTGTATCAGCAAGGGAAATATGAGGAGGCATTTCGGTATTTGAATTTGGCTATCGAAGATGATAAATCACAAAGTTCAACGGTTTGGGAACACCACGGAGATGTATTATTTCGATTAGGTCGATTGGATGAGGCGTTAAAAAGCTGGAAAAAAGCCTTGACTTTGCCAAATCCTAACCAAAATCTTGATAAAAAGATTAAGAAGAAGCAAATTGTCGAAAATTGAGATAATTTTGCATATCCAACGAACTATGGTGCGTCATATAGTATTCTTCTCGGTTTTTGTATTGATGCTGGCTTGTAAATCAAATCCTTCAGTTCAGGTTTCTCAGACTATTTTGGGCGATACGGTTGTGATCAAATCATTGGTAGATACCGTAAAAAAAGAGGTGGTTACAGCAGAAGCACGAGTGAATGAAGAAGATTCGAAAATGACAGCTGATGAGTTGGCCTTTGTTTATTTGAAGGCTAAATCGCGGGTCGCTTGGAAGTCGGGTAATAATACCGACAATTATTCCGTTGATATACGTATAAAAAGGGATAGTATTATTTGGGTGAACATTTCACAGGCGGGATTGACGGGTGCGACAGGCGTATTTAATTTGGATCATGTTCAATTGTATCAAAAAATCAGCGGTGAGTATTACAATTTAACGTATGATAGTTTGAGTACGATGATGGGATTTCGGATTGATTTTCGATTGCTTCAATCATTAGTTGTGGGGAATCAACCCTTTAAAAAGAATAATTCTCGGGTGATTCGCGAAAATGAAAATATCATTATCAAGCAGGATTCGGGTCGAATCAAGATAGATAATATGGTGGGGCCAAATCGAAAATTGAAAAAATTATTGGTTCGGGACGAGCCATCGAGTAATAAGCTAACCTTGGATTTTGAAGAATTCACAAATTTGAATCAGGTGATTTTCCCTTTTTCGAGTCAGATAACATTAGATGTTAAAAATAAAGAGGATAAGCGTGTCACTACGGTTATTCAAATTAAATATTCAAAAGTGGAGTTATTGGATACTCCATTAGAGTTTCCATTTCGAATCCCGGCTAAATTTTTGAAAAAGTAATGCGGTATATAGGTGTAATTGTAAGTTTATTGTTTGTGTTTTCTGCTTGGGGACAAGTGGATAAGAAGACACAATTGGAGCAACAAAAAAAGGATAATTTGGCGAAGATAAAGGAGTTGAACTCCATTATTTCGCGTACCTCAAAAAAGAAAAAAGTTTCTATTGGGAAGTTGAATGTACTTAAAGAGCAAATAGTTGTTCAAAAGAAACAAATAAATGTACTAAATGAAAATCAAGAGCTATTGGCTGCGGAGGCAAGCAAATTAACCCAGGAAAGCGATATTTTAGCGGCGAAGCTGGAACGTTTAAAAAAGAATTATGCACTCATGCTCTATGAGGCGCAAAAAGTATCTACCGTTTCAAATAAAATCAGCTTTCTATTACTATCCAAGGATCTAGGGGAGTTTACTCGTCGATTTGATTACTTAAGGCAATTTACGTCAAATCGTAAGGATCAAGCACAAAAGATTTTTCAAACGCGTCAAGATTTGATGACCCAAAAACAAAAAGTAGAGTTTAAAAAGAACGAGGAAAAAAAGGTAATTGTAGAGAAAGAAAAAGAGAAAGCGACGTTAGAAGTATTGAAGAAAAAGGAGTCGAAAGTCGTTACTGTATTAACGCAACAGGAAACGAAGTTGCGAAAGGAGTTGGAGCAAAAAAAATTAGCTATTCGAAAATTAGATAATTTGATTGCGGGTATAGTACAGCGGGAGATTCAAAAGTCTTTAGAAAGAGAGCGCAAATTGCGTTTAGCTGCGCAAGCGCGCAAACTAGAGGCTAGTAAACCTCCAACGCCTAAACCTAAGTTAGAAGAAGGCGTTGTCAAGAAAGATGAAAAGCCGGGCACGGCGATTACCAAGGAAGATGTTCGAGTAGATAAGAAAGAAACGGCAAAGCCGAAAAAAGAGGAGGCGACCGCCAGTTCAAAGGCTGAAGAACCTAAGTTGAATTCATCTACTTATTATATGAATGCCGAAGAGGCGAAGTTGGCAAGTTCATTTTCTGCCTTGCGGGGAAGAATGCCATTTCCTGTACCATCAGGTTTTATATCGGATCATTTTGGTGTACATAAGCATCCTGTGTTGAAGGGAGTAATGGTTAATAATAATGGTGTAGATATTCAGACTTCAGCAGGTTCACCGGTTCATTCGGTGTATGATGGCGTTGTCGCAACTGTTCAAAATATTCCGGGTATTAACATGGTCGTTGCCATTCAACATGGTGAGTACTTTACTGTATATAGTAAACTAGCTAATGTTTCTGTTAGTGCTGGACAAAAGGTAAAAACGGGGCAGCGAATAGGGTCAGTAGCTTCAGATGATGACGGGACATCAGAAATTAATTTTCAGGTTTGGAAAAATACGGTTCATCAAAATCCGGAAAGCTGGCTGAAGCGTTAGATTTTATACAGTATACGCAAACTTATATTTCGACCTTGATCATCTGCAAAGTACCTGAAGCGATTCAAATAGTCTCGATAGGGGGTGTTAAGCGCATTACTAATGCGTATACCTAGGTCAAATTTCTTGAGACTTAGTCCCCAATTTGCTTGAACAAGTTCATATGCTTTGGGTGGAATTGCATAATCGGATCCAGGTTCTACTCGGGTTTGTTCGCTTACTTGAATTAGGCCTACGCTCACATATTGTTTATCCTTCATCCATCGGTAACTAAGATTGTATTCAAATCGATTGGCTGGAATGTTAACTAAATACGTGAAATTATTGGAAACATCATAGGCATGTACAATGCTTGTTTTCTGTTGGAATGCGAGTTTTGGCGTGATTTGATAGTTGGCCTGAAAATCAATCCCTTGAAAAATTGCGTTGATTTGTTCGTAAGAAAAACCGGGAAAGGCACCGCGTACTGTCGTGAAATAAACCGCCTGGCCTTTATTGACCATCGGTCTTAGGTAGATAAAATTTTGAATGTAGTTATGAAAAATGCCGAGTTCAAGCTGTAGATTCTTGGGCGATAGCAGTGTATTTAGGCTAAAATTATAGGCTGTTTCTCCTTTCAAATTAGGATCTCCAATTTCAAAAGCTGCCGCCCCGTGGTGCACTCCGTAAGAAAAAAGTTCATTAACGCCGGGCGCACGGAAGGCCCTAGCCAAGATTAAGTGGTTTTCAAATTTTTCTGTCCAATGATATTTCAACCCCATGCTACCTGAAAGCCCGATAAACTGGTTACTGCTTTGATTTATAATAGTTGAATAGCTGAATTTCGGCCGATGGACAGTGATGTATTTTTCGTCGATGCGAAGTCCTACCTCAAATTCATATTTTTCTTTAACTAGACGTTCAATACCAAATAGGCCTACGGTATTTTGGAAATAATTCGGTAAAAGGCTTGAGGTTAACGTGGGTCGCTTTACCGCTGTACCCGATGTGATATTTTCTTGAATTTGAAAATTTAGCCCAAATTGACCTTTCCATAATTTGCTTGCATTGGACTCATCCCAGATTATTTCACCATTGAAAGTTCTCAGTAAGAAGCGTAGCGTGTTTATACTTCTTCCAGCGCGCAAAACGTCTAATTCAAACCTTTCATCATTTTGTAGGGCTAATGTAGTGCGGATGGCACGACCTTTTGAAAATTGAAATTGGGATTTGAATTTACCTAAAGTATGTGTGACATCTTGGTTAGGTCGGCCAATTTCCCGACGGAACTGCAAAGGGGTGAATTCAGCAAATGGCCTAGACCTGGCGATTGATTTTTCCAAATCGGCAACATTGCCTATATGGGATCCTGCGTAAATTCCGATGACAGAATGAAAATGGCTAATAAAAACATCATTTGACCATTTGTTTTTTTTATAGCCGATGGCGGCAGAAAAATTTTCTTCTTTTACTCCCGTATTGGCAAGGAAATAATCAGCTGTTTGAATATTTCCGCCATTTTTAAGGGTTCCTTGGATTCGCCAGCCCCACCCATTACCATACTTAAATCCACCTTCTAGGCTTCCCGAAAGTACCCCTTGGCGACCATTGGTAAAGTAGATGGATTGAACTTCCCCTTTGATTCCCGCCGTATCTGGTAATGCGTCCGGCTCCATCATGATGATACCAGCAATGGCATCTCCTCCGTAACGTAGTCCGCCAGGACCTTTAATCACTTGTATGTTTTTGGAAACGAACGGATCTATTTCTGGCGCATGTTCACTGCCCCATTGCTGGCCCTCTTGCCTTACACCTTGATTTAATATGATTATACGAGCTGAGTGCATACCATGTATGACTGGTTTTGATATGGTGCTACCTGTTTGTAAACTTTGTACTCCGCTAATGCCTCGCATCATTTCGCCTAAACTTAATCCATCACGTTCTCCACGTTCTTGAGCGCTTAGACTTCCACGTAATTGGGCACTTGTTTCCATTTTCTTGCCACTAACAATGACTTCTTGGAGGTGTTCATCGTGACTTTCAAGGCTGAAATTTTCGCTATGTTTAGCCTCATCTTGGATAGAAACCGGAATTTCGATTGGGTCAAAACTGCTCATTTGACATACCAAAGTGTAGTTGCCGGGACATAATGCATTAATTCTGAAATATCCTTTTTTGTCAGCCTGAGCGTATTTATTTGTTCCTTTAATGTATATGTAGGCGCCCGGAATGGACTCCTTAGTCTCTTTTGAGGTAACATTCCCTTCCAATGTGCACGAGCAATTGTTCGACGATTGTCCCAATACCGGAGGAATCGCGATTGCTAAAAAAAATAACAAAAAAAATATTTGCCGCATAAAGAGGGTACAGACCTTAAATATAAGCCCAAATCATGGAAAAATGTGGGTTTTATGACAAATTCAGGAATAGCGACGACGAATGGTTTTGACTCGTCGATAAAATTTTGTTTATTTTTTTTTGTTTTTTGTTAAACAATTATTTGTTTTGTTTAATCTTTTGGTAAATTTGTTAAACACAATTAAATAAAACAACATGACAGCTTTAGAGTTTTCATATCAAGTAGGGACTTTTTCTAAGTTTTTAAGACCGTTTGCTCTGCGTTTAACACGCGATGGAGATGATGCCAACGATTTGGTACAAGATACCTTGGTGAAGGCTTTTACCAATCGGGAAAAATATTCGGATGGAACAAATTTGAAAGCATGGTTATTTACCATTATGAAGAACACGTTCATTACGCAATACCAACGAATGGTAAGACGTAATACGTTCATCGATACAACAGATAATTTACACTATATCAATTCATCCGAGTCGGTTCAATTAAATGGGGCTGAGCGTTCATTTATGAACGAAGATATTTCATTAGCTATGCGTCATACGGATGAAATGTATCGCATTCCATTCTTGATGTATTTTGAAGGATTTAAATACCATGAGATTGCAGAAGAATTAGATCTGCCTATAGGGACTGTGAAAAATAGAATACATATCGCGAGAAAGACCTTGAAGAGTCATTTAAGTATGTATGCCTAATTCAATCATTTTGAAATAATTAGTTTTTTGGTTAACAGAACATGAAGTAAAAAGTCAGATTTTATCTGACTTTTTCTTTTGCCAAAAGCTTAGCAGTTTTTATTATATTTGTTTAACATGGAAAAGAAAAAAGTCATAGTTATAGGTGCTGGTTTCTCAGGTTTGTCCACGGCTACCGAATTAGTGGATAAAGGATATGAGGTTACCATTTTTGAAAAAAATGAACAAGCAGGGGGGCGCGCTCGCGTATTTAAAGAGAAAGGATTTACGTTTGATATGGGGCCTAGTTGGTATTGGATGCCCGATATTTTTGAAAATTATTTTGCCCGCTTTGGCAAGAAAGTAGCTGATTACTACACGCTGAAAAGACTGGATCCTTCTTACACCGTGATTTTATCGGATACGGATGTCGTTGATATGCCTGCTAATTATGAGCAGTTAAAGTCCCTTTTTGATTCTATCGAACCTGGTGCTGGCCATGCATTAGATCGTTTTTTAGAACAAGCCGCCTACAAATATAAAGTTGGCATACAAGAATTTGTATGGAAACCTTCCACCAAAATAACCGAATTCTTAAGTTTACGAATTTTGATAGATGCCCTGAGAATGGATGTTTTTCAATCGTTTTACAGCCACGTTCGGAAGTATTTTAAATCGCCCACCCTTCTAAAATTGATGGAATTTCCCATTCTATTTTTAGGTGCGATTTCGCAAAATACCCCTGCCATGTACAGTTTAATGAATTATGCTGAAATCAAATTAGGTACTTGGTATCCCATGGGTGGCATGCATAACATTGTCAAAGGAATGGTTGCGCTAGCAGAAGAAAAGGGTGTGAAAATTCAATACCATGCTGAGGTTACCGGTTTTGCCATTGAGGGGGGTAAAGTAAAAGGAGTGAAGACTGCTAATGGCTTATTTGAAGCTGATGCTGTTGTAGCAAGTGCGGATTATCACCATGTAGAGACCTTGCTGGGGGATTCGCATCGAAATTACGATGAGGCCTATTGGGATAAACGTGTCATGGCTCCGTCTTCTTTATTGTTTTATTTAGGGGTAAACAAACGTTTGCCGCGCTTAAAACACCATAATCTATTTTTTGATCGTGATTTTACTGTTCATTCGCATGAAATTTATACGGAGGCTGCTTGGCCTTCGGATCCTCTTTTTTATGCTTCGGCACCATCGGTAACGGATCCATCTGTGGCACCAGACGGATGTGAAAATATCTTTTTATTGATTCCGGTCGCTCCGGATTTGGAGGATACGGAGGAAGTGCGTGAGGTTTATTTTGAACAATTGATGGATCGTTTGGAAGAATACTGTGGAGTTTCTATTCGGGATTCGATTGTTTATAAACGTTCCTATGCACACAAAGATTTTATGGGGGATTATCATGCCTTTAAAGGGAATGCCTACGGCTTAGCAAATACACTTATGCAAACAGCAATCTTAAAGCCTAGTTTGAAAAATAAGCAGTTAGCTAATATGTTTTACACGGGCCAACTGACCGTACCTGGTCCGGGTGTTCCACCATCGTTGATATCCGGTATTGTGGTGGCCAAGGAAGTAGACCAATTATTGAAATAAAAGTAGCATGGATTTATATTTACAAGTTTCATTAGAAGCAAGCAAGCGATTAACACAAGCTTATTCAACCTCCTTTTCTTCGGGAATCAAGACCTTGGACAAAGAGTTTCATGAGGCCATTTATGCTGTATATGGCTTTGTTCGTTTGGCGGATGAGATTGTAGATACTTTTTATGATAGTGATCAAGCCAATTTATTGGCACGCTTTAGGCAAGATACTTACCTTGCGATTGAGGAGAAAATAAGTTTGAATCCCATACTTCACTCTTTTCAATGGGCGGTAAATACCTTCCACATGGAGCGTGAATTAATTGACGCATTTTTGTATTCCATGGAAATGGATTTGACAGATCGAGATTACGATGAGCCTACGTATAAAAAATACATTTATGGTTCAGCTGAGGTGGTTGGTCTGATGTGTTTACGTGTTTTTTGTGCTGGAGACCTAGCTGAATATGATCGATTAAAGTCGGATGCCTGTGCCTTAGGTTCTGCTTTTCAAAAAATCAACTTCTTACGCGATGTAAAATCTGATTTTGAAGATCGGGGGAGAGTTTACTTTCCTGGAATTGATTACGAAAGTTTTACCGAATTACAGAAAAAGGAGATTGAAGCGGATATCCAATTGGATTTCGATGCAGGCTTGCGCGGGATTGAAAATCTGCCTCCCAAAGCAAAAAAAGGAGTTTTGTTGGCTTATGAATATTACATCCGGCTATTTGAAAAAATCAAGCAAGTTCCTGTGGAACGTTTGAAATCAGAGCGTATTCGTGTCCCAGATTGGGAAAAATTGATGATTTATTTGCGCGTTTAACATGGAATTTTGGCTGCTACTTGTCTTGCTTGGCATCATGGCGTTTTTATATGCTTCAGTAGGTCATGGCGGTGCATCAGGTTACTTTGCCGCGTTAGCTTTATTCAGCGTTGCTCCCCTAGTAATGAAACAAACGGCATTGTTGCTGAATCTAGGTGTTTCGTTGATGGCGTTTGGAGCATATTACCAACAAGGATATTTTAGGTGGCGTTTGTTTTGGCCCTTTGCACTTGGGTCTATCCCGGCTGCTTTTTTAGGGGCAAGAATCCCATTAAGTGATTCACTGTATAAACAAGTTTTAGGTTTGTGCTTACTGATTGCCGTGTTGCGGATGCTCGCTACTTTACGGGAAAATCTGGTTAAACCACTTCCTTTGTGGGCCGGTTTGGTGGCTGGGACTTCTATTGGCTTGCTTTCTGGTATGATCGGAATCGGTGGTGGGATTATTTTAAGTCCTGTATTGTTATTGTTCCGCTGGGCCAATTTAAAGGAGGCCGCTGCTGTGTCTGCACTCTTCATTTTTGTAAATTCGTTAGCGGGATTGGCTGGTTTGAAAACCTGGATACCGTTGGATAAATCTTCAATGATTTATTGGCTTCTTGCATCTTTGATGGGAGGTTTTTTGGGGGCTCGCTGGGGAGCGAGGTTTGCTTCCAATACCAAAGTCAAGTGGGTGCTAGCAATAGTTCTTATAATTGCATCGTTTAAATTGTGGTTCGTCTAATTTAATATGCTAGAAAACGTAAATCAAGATACTGGATTTGGAGAGCGAAGCTCCGATATGGGTGGCCGTATGGTGAATAAAGATGGATCGTTTAACATACGTCGTATTGGTATTCGCATGCATAACCGGGTAAGTAATTATCAGAACATGCTGACGATGCCGAGATGGCGATTCTTGACCGTAATTTTTCTTGTGTATTTACTTATTAATTGTATTTTTACTGCGCTTTATTGGTTTACAGGGACGGACGGCTTGCAAGGAATTTCGCATCAAGATGATACTTGGGGACAATTGAAAGAGTTATTCTTTTTTTCAACACAAACGTTAACGACCGTCGGCTATGGGCGTGTAAACCCGGTCAGCGAGATGGCTAATTGGATCGCAGCCATAGAGTCGTTGGTGGGTTTCCTTTCTTTAGCTATCGCTACAGGACTTTTGTATGGACGTTTTTCTCGTCCGCGGGCGTTCATTCGTTTTTCAAATCTGATTGTGTACACGAGTTACAAAGGTGGAAAGGCCTTGATGTTTCGATTAGTATGTTACAAGGACGATCACTTATTAATGAATGCTGAAATTAATGTCAATGTCCGCATTTTGACCCCGGACAATACGTATCGTTTTTATAATCTGCGTCTAGAACGAAGCCGAGTAGACAGTTTGGTGTTAAATTGGACTGTTGTTCATCCCATTGATGAGGATAGTCCCTTTTATGGATTATCTCAAAAAGAGATTGTAACCTTGCAGCCTGAAATCGCTGCTCATTTGACAGGTTTTGATGAGGTGTACTCTTCTACTGTTATCGCGCGTGTTTCGTATGCAATTCAGGATTTTAAATTTGGGTTCAAGTTTTTACCCATGTATTTCAGTAAATCGAGACGAACAGATTTAGATTTATCAAAATTGAATTTGATTGATCAGGAATAAAAAAATCTCGAATATGAGGTATTCGAGATTTTATAAGTTCTCTGGAGCAGATTATCAGTATTTTCTTAGGTGAAATGCATCTAAAAACTGATTTTTGCTAACGCTGCCGGGGTCTTCAGACCCCGGCAGCGTTTACCCCAATTAATTTTTCGAGCCCGTTACTGCCCCTGCTTTTTTGGCGTTTTGAGCCTCCTGCATAGGATTTTGGCCCCCACCATAGCTACGCGGTTGTGCCTTAAATAGTTGTACGCGGGTCGGTTGTGCTGGCTCACGCGGATATGCATTATCATCTGTATCGATGTCCGCAATCTCATAGAATGGGTCTAGCGTCCATTTGACCACTTTTTTTGTTGTTGGAATAATTTTCTTCGCTTCTACATCATTCAGTCGCCACACCTCGGCAGGGAAGCGCAGTACTTCGTCCGTTCCATCCTCGTAATTCAGCTTTACGATGACTGGCATAGGCAATCCACCTTTATTTTTGAAATTGACGACATAGAAATTTTTTCCTTCAGCAACCAACTTGCGCTCGTCCTCGGTCAGTCCACCCAAGTATTCTTGGTATTTTTTCTTCTCTGCCTCTGTCGTTGCAAAGCGATCGTAGGTATTGTAAAAGTCGGTGAGATCCGGATTCTCTTCCACAACAGTCGACTTGATATCTGTCTTATTACGGATGTTGGCCATGGTCTGGCGTTTCGCTTCTGCCTTTTCTTTTTCTGCCGCTTTTTTTGCTACAGGGTCCATATTGTCCACTCCATACCACTCCACCGTCTCGATTGACTGATTCACGGGCTCTGTTCCATAAAACCAACCGCGCCAAAACCAATCCAAATCTACCCCTGATGCATCTTCCAGGGTACGGAAGAAATCAGCTGGGTATGGCTGCTTAAATGCCCAGCGGCGCGCATATTCTTTAAATGCATAGTCAAATAACTCACGGCCCATAACCGTCTCACGTAAAATGTTCAAGGCTGTGGCTGGTTTTGCATAAGCATTGTTGCCAAAATCCATGATATTTTCTGAATTCGCCATGATGGGAACCTGATTCTTTGAATCCAAACGCATGTAGGGAACAATATTTTGTGGCTCTCCCCTACGAGCAGGGAAATTACGATCCCATTCTTGCTCGGCTAAATATTGACAGAATGTATTTAAACCTTCATCCATCCAAGACCATTGACGCTCATCTGAGTTCACAATCATCGGGAAAAAGTTGTGACCCACTTCATGAATGATGACACCTATCATGCCATTTTTTACATTTTCTGTATATGTCCCATCCGTTTCTGGCCGACCGCCATTAAACGATATCATGGGATATTCCATTCCGCCGCCTAAGGTAGCATGGCATGAAATGGCTACCGGATACGGGTAAGCAATAGTTCGTTTGGAGTACGATCGCAACGTATGTGCGACCACCATGGTAGAATATTTTCCCCATAATGGATTCCCTTCTTTGGAATAATACGACATGGCCCAAACTTTTTTCCCTTCGACATCTACTTGCAATGCATCCCAAATAAATTTACGCGAAGCCGTGAATGCGAAATCACGTACATTATCGGCCTTGAATAGCCAGGTTTTTTTACCGGTTGGCTTACCTTTTTCTGCTGCTTCCGCCTCAGCTTGCGTCACAATTTCCACGGGGCGTGTGGCCGTTTTGGCTTGCTCCCAACGCTTTAATTGGGTCGAGGTCATGACTTGATTGGGATTAACTAATTCCCCACCGGCGCCTACGACTAGGTCGTTTGGTGCTGTGATGGCTACTTTATAGTTACCAAAGTTTAACGTAAACTCACCTTGTCCCATAAATTGTTTATGCTGCCAACCATATACGTCGTTGTAAACAGCCATGCGCGGGAACCAGTGGGCAATAAAATAGTTGGCATTACCATCTTTGGCAAAAAACTCATAGCCCGAACGGCCATAGTATTCCGTAATCAAGTAATTCCAATCAATCGCAAAGCTCACCGAACCGCCTGATTTCACGGGAATAGGCAAATCAATGCGCATCATCGTCTGATTAATGGTGTGGCGCAACGGATTTCCTTTACTGTCTTTCACAGCCGTAATTTTATAACCGTATTCTTTTGGATCCGTTAATTCTTTGAATCTGCTTGCGCTGATTCCATTTTTTATTTCTCCCGTCGCGGACGTTTTACTTGCCGAGTTTTTCTCAAATAGATTTTGATCTAATTGAATCCATAAATAAGATAATTCGTCCGGAGAATTATTGAAATAGGTGATGGTTTCCGATCCAATAATCTTGCGGTTTATGTCATCTAATTCAACTTTAATATCATAATCCGCACGTTGTTGCCAATAATCCTTTCCTGGTGAACCACTTGCCGTGCGATAAGAATTAGGCGTAGGTAGGGTCGATTCTAATTGTTCAAAGCGACCATTGGCATTGAATGCCGTTTGCGCAAATGATGGTATTGCGATGCATATCAACAATCCAAGCTTTATAAGTTTGTACATATATGAAGTAGTGTTTCCCCAAAAATAAAAAAAACAATTAAGAATTCTACCATTATATACTATGTAGCTGTGCTATACTATGCTAAAAATTACACGAAAGCATTTGGATTCAACGTTAGAATTTGTAGTTTTGGGCCTTATCAAGCAAAAAATCATCCTATTATTCAAAACACATGAGCGTATTAATTGGACAAAAAGAATATTTCAAAGGAATTGGTCAAATCAAATTTGAAGGTCCCGAATCAGACAACCCTTTAGCATTTCGCTATTACGACGAGAATCGAATGATTGCCGGTAAATCCATGAAGGAGCACCTGCGTTTTGCTATTGCCTATTGGCACTCATTTTGCGGGGATGGAGCAGATCCATTTGGTCCGGGTACACACCATTATCCTTGGGATGTGGCGTCTGATGCGCGTCAGCGTGCTGCCGACAAGGCAGATGCTGCCTTTGAATTTATTACTAAAATTGGTGCTCCATTTTATTGTTTCCATGATGTAGATGCAATTGAAGGGCACAATGATCCGAAGGAATTCACGGATCGCGTGAAATTTATTTCTGATATTTTTGAGAAAAAACAAGCTGAAAGTGGCGTGAAGCTTCTGTGGGGAACGGCGAATTTGTTTTCCAATGAGCGCTACATGAATGGTGCTTCTACGAACCCGAATTTTGAGGTAGTGGCGCATGCGGGTGCGCAGTTGAAAGGTGCTATTGATGCTACCATTAAATTAGGTGGTGACGGTTACGTTTTCTGGGGAGGTCGTGAGGGCTACATGACTTTATTGAATACCGATATGAAGCGCGAGCGGGAGCATTTTGCGCGCATGTTGCACACCTGTGTTGAATATGCACGCCGCAATGGATTCAAAGGAAAATTCTTTATCGAGCCAAAACCATGTGAGCCTACCAAGCACCAATATGATTATGATGCAGCTACTGTGATTGGATTCTTACGCGAGTTTGATTTGTTATCAGAATTTGGATTAAACTTAGAAGTGAATCACGCTACTTTGGCTGGACATACATTTGCGCATGAATGCCAAGTGGCTTCTGATGCGGGGATGTTGGCTTCAATCGATGCCAATCGCGGTGATTACCAAAACGGTTGGGATACAGATCAGTTTCCAACAGACATTTATGAGTGGGCTGAAGCCATGTCCATCATCTTAAAGCAAGGAGGATTAGCTGGCGGTGGAATCAATTTCGATGCTAAGCGTCGCCGTAATTCAACAGATGCTGCAGATTTATTCTATGCACACATTGGAGGAATGGACACGATTGCGCGCTCGTTGATTATTGCGGACAAATTAGCTTCTCATGGCGAAATGGATCGCTTGAAATCAGCACGTTATGCAAGTTTCAATTCGGGCAAAGGCGCCGATTTTGAGGCTGGGAAGCTTAAATTAGAAGATTTGTACCAAATTGCGGTGGAGATTGGGGAGCCTGCTATGATCTCGGGTAAGCAAGAATATTTGGAGAATTTATTAGGTCGTTTTGTCTAAAAAAACGACATTCGGGGTATGATCAAATTCAGATACCTGTTATTTTTTATGCTATTAGCAAAAGCAGTGGGAGCTCAAACACCTGCTGCTTTTTCTACGTCTAAGCCATGGGCCTATTGGTGGTGGCCTGGTAGTGCCGTAACAGAAACAGGAATTACCCATAATTTGGAAGCTTTTGCAAAAGCGGGCTTTGGTGGGCTTCATATTATTCCCATCTACGGTGCTAAGGGCTATGAGTCTGCCTTTCTATCTTTTCTAGGGCCTGAATGGAATCAAAAATTTGCATTCGTACTTCAAGAAGCCAAGAGGTTAAACTTAGGTATTGATATGACCTTGGGCACTGGTTGGCCGCTCGGTGGTCCTACTATACAGATGGCCGATGCTGCCAAAAAATATCAAATAGACTCCGTAATGATTCCCCCGAATCAAGTGTATCAGCTTCCTGCAGGTGATGTACATGCGGCTTGTGTGTATGTTAATGGGCATTATGAGCAAGATTTAATTAGAGACCAAGTGCGTAGTTTTAAGGCAGGAGCTAACGGAGCGTCGGTTTATTTATTGACACAAAAAGGAACGGGCCAACAAGTTAAACGTGCCGCACCGGGTGGAGAGGGCCTGGTGATGGATCATTTTTCAAAGTCTGCTTTAGAAAATTATCAAGCTAAATTTATTCCGCTATTAAAACAGACTAAAGCTCCTTTGCGTGCTATATACAATGATTCTTACGAGGTTTATGGGGCGAATTATACCCCAAAGCTATTTGAAGCATTTGAACGTTTGAATAATTACGATTTGCGAAAGCATTTAAATGTTTTAGCAAAACCGAAGGCTGAAACTGAGGAGGAGAATGCTATTTGGGCTGATTACCATCGCACATTGGCATCTTTATTGCTTACGGAATTTACTCAGCCTTTTGGTGCTTGGATTAATCAAATGGGATTTGTTAGCCGTGATCAAGCGCATGGCTCACCAGGTAATTTATTGGATCTATACGCTGCTGTAGATATTCCTGAAACGGAGTTTTTTGGCAGTAAGTCCTTTCAAATTCCAGGTTATCAAGTTGATCCAGATTACGATCCCATTCGTTTTGGCATTCCTGATGTTCGGAATTTAAAATTAGCGTCTTCGGCAGCCAATTTAACAGGTAAGAAATTGGTTTCTTCGGAAACGAATACCTGGTTAGGTAATCACTTTAAGGTCTCCTT
>NZ_JBIIQN010000033.1:0-23993 GCF_044342065.1 Aquirufa sp.
CAGGAATGAAGAAAGCAGAGGTTTTTGTAAAAGGACCGGGTGCTGGACGTGAGTCTGCCATCCGTACGATCCAAAACTCAGGCATCGAAGTATCACTTATCCGTGATATCACACCAATGCCTCACAATGGATGTCGTCCTCCAAAACGTCGTCGCGTTTAACAATTTTTATGCAGGGGTAATTAGTAATTATTTTCCCCCGCTTTTATTCACAATTTAATTACTTCACTGCACATAAGAGGTGCATTGACTTTTAAAACAAAATGGCTAGATACACAGGTCCAAAATCCAAGATTGCGCGTCGTTTCGGCGAACCAATTTTAGGTCCGAGCAAAGCATTAGCTCGTAAAAATTATGCTCCAGGTATGCACGGTAAAGGGAAACGTTCAAAAGTTTCTGAATATGCTGTTCAATTAAAGGAGAAGCAAAAAGTTAAATACACGTATGGTATCTTAGAACGTCAGTTTGAGAACCTATTCCACAAAGCCGCTGTTAAAGAGGGCATTACAGGTGAGAACCTTTTGAAATTGTGTGAAGCACGTTTAGATAACACAGTATACCGTTTGGGAATTGCACCGACTCGTCGTGCTGCACGCCAATTGGTTATCCACAAACACATCATTGTAGACGGTGAAGTAGTAAATGTGCCATCTTACTCTTTACGCGCTGGACAATTGATCGGTGTTCGTGAGAAATCGAAGTCGTTAGAAGTTGTGACTACCTCATTGGCTGGACGTTCTCCAAAACGTTACAACTGGTTAGAGTGGTCTGAAGCTGATATGGTTGGTAAATTCTTGGCTTATCCAGAAAGAGACCAAATCACAGAGAACTTCAACGAGCAAGCAATTGTCGAATTGTACTCTAAATAATCCCTAGGGTTATTATTATAAATTAACAGTACCAATAACGTTTTTTCAGTATCATTTTAAGCTACGAAATATGTCAATATTAGCATTCCAAATGCCCGAAAAAGTTGTGATGGAGAAAGCCGATGACTTTCACGGGTTATTTGAGTTCAAGCCACTCGAAAAAGGTTACGGTGTTACCATTGGTAACGCACTTCGTAGAATCCTACTTTCTTCTTTAGAAGGGTATGCGATCACAAGTGTCAAGATTGCTGGTGTTTTACACGAGTTCTCTGCCATCGAAGGTGTACATGAAGATGTATCTGAAATCATCTTGAACTTAAAGAAAGTTCGCTTTAAGAAAGCACAGGAGATTTTAGATAACAAGGTGACATTAAAAGTAAAAGGCCAAACAGCCATTACTGCTGGTGACATCGCTAAATTCACACCTTACTTCACAATTTTAAATCCTGATTTAGTAATCTGTCACTTAGATGCTTCGAAAGAAGTAGAAGTTGAGCTTATTATTGAAAAAGGTCGTGGTTATGTACCCGCTGATGAGCCTCGTGCAAACGAACTTGCCTTCGGCCACATTGCCATCGATTCCATCTACACACCAATCAAAAATGTTAAATTTAGCATTGAGAATACGCGTGTAGAACAAAAAACAGATTACGAGAAATTAATTCTTGATATCGAAACGGATGGATCTATCCACCCAGAAGATGCATTGAAAGGTGCTGCGTATATCTTGATCCAACACTTTATGTTGTTCTCTGATCAAACAATGACGTTTGAAACTCCGAAAGCTGAGGAAGACAATGTTGTTGATGAAGAAATGCTTCACATGCGTAAGCTATTGAAGACTTCATTAGCTGACTTAGATCTTTCAGTTCGTGCGTACAACTGCTTGAAATCAGCAGACGTTCGTACCCTTGGAGAATTAGCGAAATTGGAAATTTCAGATATGATGAAGTTCCGCAACTTTGGTAAGAAATCCTTAACGGAGTTAGAACAATTGATCGAAGAAAAAGGTCTTACGTTTGGAATGGATGTATCTAAATATCGTCTAGACGAGGATTAATAAATTAAATAAAAGTAATAGGTGGTTTACTTAAGGTTTACTAACCGCAGCTCGGAAGAGCTTTTAACTTACGAAATATAACAATGAGACACGGTAAAAAATTCAATCACTTAGGAAGAACAGCTTCCCACAGAGCAGCCCTATTATCAAATATGGCCTCTTCGTTAATCTTGCACAAACGTATTGAAACAACCGTTGCGAAAGCAAAGGAGTTGCGTAAATACATTGAGCCAATGATCACGAAATCAAAAACGGATAACACGAACAATCGTCGTGTGGTATTCTCTTATCTACAAAATAAAGACGCCATCAAAGAATTGTTTAGCATCGTTTCTGAAAAAGTAGCTAATCGTCCAGGTGGATATACACGTATTATTAAATTAGGTAATCGTCTTGGTGATAACGCGGAGATTTGCTTCATTGAGTTAGTTGACTTCAACGAAACCATGTTAGCTGCTTCTGCTGAGAAAGCTGGTAAGACTCGTCGTAGTCGCCGTGCTGGAGCTAAGAAGGATGAAACAGGAGCGGCCGCACCGGTTGCTGAAGCACCAGCTGCTGCAGTTGTAGAGGATGCTCCAGTTGCTGAAGTAGTAGAAGAAGCACCTGTTGCTGAAGTAATTGAAGTGGCTCCAACTGAAGAAGTTGTAGCAGAAGCTCCAGCTGCTGATGTTGTTGAAGATGCTCCTGAAGCACCTGCAACCGAGGAGCCTACAGAAGAAAAAGGAGAAGACGCGTAATTCTTTTCTTAATTTTTTTGAAGGGCTTCAACGTTTAGTTGAAGCCCTTTTTTTGAGATTTTTAGTCATTTTTCTATAAAACTTATGAAAGTTTCCGAGTCAACACCCGCAGTACTCTTACTTCAAGATGGCACCCTTTTTCATGGGAAAGCCTTAGGTAAAATTGGCACCCACGGAGGAGAAATTTGTTTCAATACCGGAATGACAGGTTACCAAGAAATATATACCGACCCTTCGTATAGTGGTCAAGTCATTATCAATACCACAGCGCATATTGGAAATTATGGGGTGATCGATGGCCTGGAAGCTGAATCCGACCGAGTACAAATCGCGGGGATGGTTTGCAACGAGTTTGCTAGCGTTCATTCACGTGAAACAGCAGACGGCTCTTTGCAAGATTATTTAGCGAAAGCAAACCTGGTAGGTATTTCAGGTATAGATACAAGGGCCTTGGTTCGTCATATTAGGACAAAGGGTGTAATGAACTGCTTGATTTCCTCGGAGATTTTTGACTTGCCCACTTTACAAGCCGCATTAGCCAAGATACCTTCTATGGAAGGCCTTGAGTTATCTTCCCAAGTATGTACTAAAGAAGCTTATTTCGTGGGGAATCCTTCTGCAAGTAAAAAAGTAGCTGTCTTGGACCTTGGTGTGAAGAAAAGTATTTTGTCAAACATCGCTGACCGCGATTGTTACTTGCAAGTTTTCCCTGCAAAAACATCTTTTGCCGAAATCGCTGCTTGGAATCCAGATGGCTATTTTGTTTCCAATGGTCCGGGAGATCCGGCAACCATGCCGTATGCAGTAGAAACTGTTTCACAATTTTTGGCTTCCGATAAACCTGTTTTTGGTATTTGTTTAGGACACCAAATTTTAGCTCAAGTTTGTGGTTTGTCAACCTATAAGATGCATAACGGTCATCGAGGCTTAAATCATCCGGTGAAAAACTTGATTACAGGTCTGTCTGAAATCACCTCACAAAACCATGGGTTTGCGGTCAAAATGGACGAATTAAAGTCATCAGAAAAAGCTGAATTAACGCACATTAACCTCAATGATCAAACCGTAGAAGGGTTACGTGTAAAAGGTCGCAAAGCGTTCTCGGTTCAGCATCACCCCGAGGCATCGCCAGGGCCGCATGACTCTCGTTATCTATTTGATCAGTTTGTTGATTTACTTTACTAGAATACTGATAAAAAGAAAGCCCAACCATTTGGTTGGGCTTTTTTATGTGATTTAATCGCTAGCTTTGGCAAACCTTGGAGGATTGCCAAAGCTAAAGGAGAAGTATTTATTTTACTGGAAATCCAAATAAAGCATGCTCTTTGATCATGGTTCCTACCGATTTTGGGACCAACTTCTCCCATTCTCCCGGTCCTCGTTGAATCATATCCAACACTTGATCCGTACGAATATTCATCAATTTCTCATCTGATTTTTTAATATCTTCCAGTTTCGCATTATCGATTAAATATTGATACAAACCTTTTAAATGAGGCGCAGGTTTGAATGATTTAAGATTCAAAACGGCACCTTGATCATCAATAGTTGGATAGAGGTATAGCTTGATTTTATGCCCAAATAAATTAGCAAAGGCACTTAATATGCCCCCTTCCAAATGCTTATAATGCTTTTCGTCGAAGATGTATTCGAGATTCGGCATTCCCATAATCAAGGCCATTTTCAATTTTGAATACTGGCTTAAAAAGGCAACTAATTTGAAATATTCATGGAAATTGGAAATTAACACGGTTTGGCCTAATGAACACAAAATATCCACCCGGTCTAAAAAATCCTTCTCATTTATATTGTGTGTGCCATCTTCTAAACTTCGTAAAGTTAATTCTGATAATACACAGACCTTGTCATCGTCAACATCGGACTCCTGCTCAAATTGAGATTGTCCCTTTTTCAACATATCCACAAAGACGTTGGTAACTGGTCTAAATCTTCCACGAATCGCTACGATGTGCTTTCTTGCCAATGCATCATACGGTTGCATCACATTGCCATCCGGTCCGAAGACCGCAGCCTGCGTGTACCCATGCTTCACTAAATACAATGACATCAAACGATTGTCTACTTCTTTGAAATCAGGACCTTCAAATCGAATCATGTCAATCTCGATGCGATCTTGTGATAAATCGTCCAATAAGGAAAGCAATAGTTTTTCGGGATCTTCATGGTAAAAATAACAACCATATAGGAGATTTACCCCGATAATTCCCAAAGCTTGTTGTTGGAGGACATTGTCATTGTCCAGCATGTTTACGTGAATAACCACGTTGTTAACTGGTCCATTGGGTCGTAATTGGAAACGTAAACCAATCCATCCGTGAGCATCATTCGTCTTTTGGTAATTAAGTGCTGATACTGTATCGGCAAATGCAAAGAAGCGTTTTTCAGCGGCGCTTTCTGTCAAGCGTACTTGCAATAACTTGTATTCCCGGTTCAGCATCTTGATTAACCGAGGTTCGCAAACATATTTGCCTGATTCTTCTTCGCCATATATGGCATCAGAAAAGGCCATATCGTATGCTGAAATTGTTTTGGCTATGGTTCCAGAAGCACCGCCCGCCTTAAAAAAGTTTGCAGCGACCTCTTGGCCAGCTCCAATTTCTGCGAATGATCCGTAGATGCTGCGATCTAAATTGACCTTTAGTGCTTTTTGTTTTGTTCCAATGGATTTCAATGCTCCGGTCATCGGTGAATTAGTTTGTTGATCGTTTACTTTAGGCATTAGCAAGTTAAAAAATAATCACGTTCAATGGTAGGATTTCTTGAAAAAATCCTAAAATTGGTCTCGGTGAATTTCCTTATAATACAAGGTTAATCCTGCCATTGGTCCTTCACTTATGATGCCAGTCTGTAATTGATTGGCCTTCAACACCCTTTGTAAAATATCTGCATAATAAAAAGCCACGGAGCCCGTGAAATGAATGGGAGTTGAATGGGCCTTCGTGTATTTTTTAAGATATAAATCACAAAAGGATTGAAAAGCGTCCTCAATTAATTGATAGCAATATGGATGTTTCCTATGATCAAATAAAAATTTTGAAAAAGAAGCAAACCAGCGATTTGGGAATTCACTTCGATAGGCATGCTGTAGTATTTCTATGCGATTCAGTTCCCCAAAGCGCTTAATAAAATGACCCTCTAAGTCAGAGGGGAGTTTTTTGTGTAAGTAGGCTAAGATAAGGCTTTTGCCCAAATGGCCTCCACTTCCTTCGTCCCCTAGCCAAAATCCCAAAGGTGGAACTTGTTCAGCCATTGAACCATTTTCAAAATAGCCCGAGTTCGAGCCCGTTCCTAATATGCATGCAATCCCTTCTGTATCTCCACAAAGCGCTAAGCCCGCTGCAACTAAGTCGTTCTCAACATGAAGCTTTGCCGATCCGATATGTGGCCTCAAGACCTCCTCAATGCTTTGTTTTTTAGCCTCATCCGTAATTCCGGTTCCAAAATAATAGACAAATCGAAGGCTAAATTTTTCAATTTTCACCAGTGTTTCTGCTTGCGCCTCTTGTATCGCCTGACGGGTTTGGTAATAGGGATTTATGCCCGCAGAATAAAAGCTTTCATATGCTTCATTCAATTGCGTAATATATCGCCATGCGGTTTTTGTAGAACCACTTTCTATCAATAGTATCATTGTAATAATCCAATGGGGGTGAATTTTTCAAATACTTTTTCTGAATGTGGCGCATCAGCCAACTCCTCCGTTAAATCTTGACCAGCCCAATGTTCGTAGTGTTTGCCATTTTTCCAAAGTTTCGATTGGCTCATATCATAGATATAGCCACGATAAGCCACCCAAATTTCGGGTCGGTCCTGCCCGTTGCGGAGAGCTAATTGAGATCGGGTATAGGAACTTAGTGATTTCGACAAAACAGGATTAATAATTTTACGAAGCTAAATAAAAAGGATTAAAGACCATTTTTTTGACAAAGATTTTTAATTTTACATCCACGATAAAATGTAAAATTTCATGAAAATAATTATTGGAGTTTTGATTTCTTTATTGAGCGTATTGACCTTGTCATGTGGCTCATCCGCAGGTTCTGATCCGGCGCCGACGCCAAAACCTACTGTTTCTCAACTGGTCAGTAAATCATGGAGTGCAAATTCTGTAAATTGGGATGGGGTTATTCAATATTCGAAAGGGGCGACGACCAACTTAGTATCTGGTTATGCTCAATTTAGATTAGATTTAACAAGTACAACAGCCGCTTCATTAACGGAGTTTGATGGGCGTAAGTTTACGGGAACGTATAGCTTGTCTACTGACAACAAGAAAATCACCATGTCGGGCTTAACTAGCGCTGAAGGTGCTCCCACGGGAACAAACGGAACGATAGAATTCAATATCATTGGAACCCCAACGGCTACTTCATTAAGCTTGGAAACTATATCTGGTTACATCAAAGCAAGCAATAAAAAAGTTAGCCTTACTTTGGTGAATCCATAATCAACTAGACATTTAGTAAGCCGTCTCGTGAGGCGGCTTTTTTTATTATATGGAAAAGAGAACAGAAATAGGCATATTAGGGGAGTTCGGATTAATTAAGCGAATATCTATTCCATTCGAGCAACATCAAGGCTGGACCAAATTAGGTATTGGTGATGACGCTGCTTTATTAGATTCCGCAAACCAGTTGACCATAAGCACATCCGAGCTGCTTATCGAAGGAGTACATTTCGATTTGTCTTATACGCCATTGCAACACTTAGGGTATAAAATTGTTACGGTAGCTGTTTCAGATATTGCCGCGATGAATGGCATTCCTACTCAGTTGATGGTTAATATAGGATTAAGTAATCGTTTTTCAGTAGAAGCCGTGGATGAGTTATATGCCGGGATTAAAAGTGCATGTGAAGATTACCAAATTGATTTAGTCGGCGGGGATACCACCGCATCTCCGCAAGGTTTAATCATTTCTGTAACGGCCTTAGGGGTTGTTGATTCTAATCAGGTCGTAACCCGTTCGAAAGCCCAGCCGAACGATGTTATCTGCGTGAGCGGAGATTTTGGCGGCGCTTTATTAGGGTTACAATCTTTAGAGCGAGAAAAACAGGTATTTTTAGCAAACCCGGATATGCAACCCGAGTTGGATAACAAGAGTTACGTAGTTTTACGCCAATTAAAGCCGACGGCTCGTTTTGATATTATTCATGAATTACGTGAAATGGGGGTTGTACCTACTTCGATGATTGATAGTTCCGATGGTTTGGCTGCTGAAATTTTACATTTATGTGCGGCATCAGGAACTGGAGCCCGGATATTTGAAAAAAATATCCCGATTGATGATGAAACATATTTGGCCGCGACAGAATTCAATTTAAGTCCTTTAACAGCTGCTTTAAATGGGGGAGAAGATTATGAATTGGTATTTACCGTATCGCAGGCAGATTTTGAAAAAGTCGAAAAAATCGCGGATGTAACCGCAGTTGGCTATATGACCAATGTCCCGAAAGAAAAGGTACTCGTTATGAAATCTGATCAAATTGTCACATTAACCGCTCCTGGATTTAATTAATTTTTCATGGCAGTAGCAATCATGCAACCCTACTTCTTCCCTTATCTGGGCTATTTTCAAATGGTTCATGCGGTGGATGATTTTGTGTTTTATGATGATGTGATGTTCATCAAAAAGGGATGGATTAATCGCAATAGAATTTTAATACAAGAGAAGGAGTTCTTGTTTACCATTCCACTTGAAAAGCAAAGTCAAAATAAAACGATACGCGAATCTCAAGTTGCTTGGGGGGCTGAATTCCCTAGAAAGTTTATTTCGCAGCTTGAATCAGCTTACCAAAAAGCTCCACAATTTGAAAGGGTGATGCCAATGATTCGATTATTGCTTTCTCACAAACCGGCAAGCATGGCAGATTTGGCTGGAAAAAGTATTGAACTTGTTTGGCAATATTTGGGGCTTGAAAAACGTTTTCACTACAGTTCTCAAATTCAGAATAATCAAGCCGATGGTCGAGCGGAGCGACTCATTCACTTAACAAAAAGCCTAGGTTCTTCTCAATATGTCAACGCACTCAACGGAAAGAGTCTTTATGAAAAAACATTTTTCGCGGCGCAAGGCGTCGAGTTATTTTTTGTAAAACCAGTATTGCAGGACTATAAACAAGGGAAGGCCAAAGATTTTGTGTCGGGCTTGTCGATACTTGACGTTCTGATGTGGAACGAAACGGATGATGTTCTACAAATGCTTCAGCATTATACATTGGAATAATTAAGTCCATTTAGTAATTATACGCTTGCAAAGATTTGTTTATTTTTACCTTTGCATATTGAAATAAAATTGAAAACCACTTCATGACACAATCGATATTTATTCGTAGGTATTCTAATCGCTTTCTTTCGCGATGGCTTATACTTACCATAGATTTAATGATTGTCGTTCTTTCATTCTCTCTGTCGACACTTTTGCGAATGAATTTTCATTATAATGAGGTAGATTTATATAGTTTTCAATTCCATTTTGTATTTCTTTTTTGCGTACGCCTTTTCGTGTTTTTGTGGTTTAAATCGTATACGGGCATTATTCGCCACACAAGTATAGAGGATGCCGTTTTGATATTAAAGGCTGTTTTTGTTGGCACAGCAATTGCTGGAGTTGTATCACTAGGTATTCGCTATTATTCAGGGATAAATACGCTTTTGTATGTTCCAATTTCCATCTTGGCGATTGATTTTTTTATTTGCCTTTTCTTGATGGTTTCACTTCGCTTTTTCGTAAAGTCTTTTTATGAGTCATTTGTGAATGAGTTTAAGCCTGCAGTTGGCGTTTTAATTTATGGTGCAGGCTACTCGGGGATGTTGACCAAAAATGTCATTC
The DNA here is from genome assembly GCF_044342065.1 of Aquirufa sp. Taxonomy (GTDB): domain Bacteria; phylum Bacteroidota; class Bacteroidia; order Cytophagales; family Spirosomataceae; genus Aquirufa. Next base: position 9,517 of record NZ_JBIIQN010000033.1, read on the forward strand.
AAAATGACCGAGGTATAAATTATCAAGTACTTGGATTTATTGATGATAATTCGGCTAAAATTGATAAGACGATTGAAGGGATTCGTGTCTTTAGTTTATCGGAAGCCATGGAGAAATTTGTGGACCATTATGAAGGACTTCAGGTGATCATGGCGATAAATAACATTGGATTGCAAGCCAAGCGTAAGATATCTGATGTATTCCTCGACCGAGGTGTTGTTGTAAAGATTTTGCCTCCGGTGGATAAGTGGGTGAATGGAGAATTCGCGCTTAGTCAAATTCACAATGTGAAAATTGAGGACTTACTTGGACGCGAGGAGATTCAAATGAATAATAAGCAAATTAGCGAGGAAATTAATTCCAAATCCGTTTTGGTAACCGGTGCGGCAGGGTCAATCGGGAGTGAGATTGTGCGTCAATTGATTGCTTATTTTCCTGCTAAAATCATATTAGTGGATCAATCCGAATCAGGTCTTTTCGACCTAGAATACGAACTTTCTAGCTTAATTCCTTCAAATACTGAGCTAGTAGTAAAAATTGCCGATGTCACGGATGCCAATCGCCTTTCATCTATTTTTCGTGCGCACAAGCCTGCATTTGTGTTTCATGCCGCCGCTTATAAGCATGTTCCACTCATGGAAAAAAACTCCTATGAAGCTGTTAAAGTCAATATTTTAGGGACACAAATATTGGCCGATTTAGCAGCTGAACATGGTGTAGAAAAATTCATTATGGTATCTACCGACAAAGCTGTTAATCCAACGAATGTAATGGGAGCGACTAAGCGATTCGCGGAAATGTATACACAGTCGTTGAATGACATTGAGGGTGTTCGGACTAAGTTTATTGCGACTCGATTTGGGAATGTTTTGGGTTCCAGTGGTTCGGTGATTCCATTATTCAAGAAGCAAATTGAACGTGGAGGGCCTGTCACAGTAACGCATCCTGAAATCACACGTTATTTTATGACCATTCCAGAGGCTTGTGAATTAGTGTTGGAGGCAGCAACTATTGGTGAAGGGGGAGAGGTTTTTGTTTTCGATATGGGGGAATCTGTGAAGATTGTAAACTTGGCTAAGAAAATGATTACGCTCAGTGGCCTTCGAATCGATCGTGATATTGAAATTAGGTATACGGGCCTTCGACCAGGTGAAAAACTGTATGAAGAATTGTTGAATAATGATGAAAATACGCTACCCACGCATCATCCCAAGATTTTAATCGCAAAGGTGAATTCGCCTAGTTTTGCTTACATGGAAACACAAATTCTTGAAATCGTTCGGCTACTGAAAGAAGGCGATAGCAATAACTTAGTCGCCAAAATAAAAGACGTTATCCCTGAGTATAAATCAAATAATTCCGTTTTTGAAAAGCTAGATTTTAAGGCTGTCGTAATGAAACGGAAATCATTAAGAGACTAAATACTTCGCAAGTCTGATGGACATCCATGTTGCCAAGGGTGCCGCCAATATATCTAAACTATAATGGACATGTTGGATTAGTAAGAATATTACTAAAACGATTGTTAACCCGATAGCAATCTTTCGTTCACGCATATCAGGCAAGAAAAAACATACAAAAACCATGGTCGCTGTATGGCCAGAAAAAAATAAATCTTTGGTTATAGCGATGTTTTCACCGTATATAAAAAATTCTGCCAAGGGATCATGTAACTCAACTAGGCCGTCTGGAGGATTTAATGGAATTGCATAGATGCATAAAAATCGCAAGAGGGTTTCCAGGTTAAATGCCCAAGCAAACCATAGAAAATGTTTAGGTAAGCGTATAATTCGAATCAGGAGGTAGATGACAGATACGTAGATGATGCCAAATATGGGGATTGATACGTTGATGGATGGGATATTTTCCAAAATAAGGTCTTGCATCACTGCCCCATCCCGCTGCTGAATCCATTGAAAATAATCATCAGCCTTCCATGGAAAGATTGCAAACACCACCACCGCAAGCACTAATTGCCAGCGAAATCGAGTATCTTGCCATGTGACAGCCCAATTTGTCTCATTGGATTGTTCAAAACCTTTCATGCGTTTTCTGTGTTATAAGAACCTAAACGGAGCGCAAAACTACGCTAAATTTAAAATGAAATGAATAAGCTACTCAAAAATATTGCTCTTGTGGGCTTGATTTCAATTACACTATCGCATATGTCATGTGGGAGTTCTACGAAGTCCGTAGCTTCAGTAAATAACACGAATACTAACAAGATGGATACAATTACCTTTGGTGCAGGATGTTTTTGGTGTGTAGAAGCTGTTTATCAGCGACTAAAAGGGGTACATTCAGTTACCTCAGGCTATATGGGAGGTAAAATGAAAAATCCTACCTACCGTGAAGTATGTTCTGGCCTAACAGGTCATGCCGAAGTATGTCAAATTACGTATGATCCCAAGGTAATCTCTTTTGAAACGCTACTAGAAGTTTTTTGGCAAACGCATGATCCGACTACCTTAAACCGACAAGGGGCTGATGTAGGGACTCAATATCGCTCGGCGGTATTTGCCCACTCTGATGAGCAATTGCTTCAAGCGCAAGAATGGAAATCTAAATTGAATGATAAACAGGTTTTCCCAAATCCCATTGTGACGCAAATTGAAAAGGCAACAGATTTTTACCCAGCTGAAGATTATCATCAAGATTACTACAACCAAAACGGGACAGAGCCTTATTGTCAAATCGTTATCAAGCCCAAAATGGATAAATTCCTGAAGGCCTTCAAAGATAAATTGAATTAAAAGCCCCCTTTATCGTAGAAGCTTCGGCGCCGAGAGATTTTCAAGTCCTGAAGCAAACTAGACTTGACACGTAAATCGAATGAGTAGTTACTTGCCCGGCCATAAAATGGACTTGCAATAGGTGTCCAGTTAAAGTTCATTTCCCAGCAATGCAAATCACGGTGAACCGACATGTTGGTATAGGTCAACCCACTGAATTTGAAGTCATATCCTGAACTAAGCGTGAACTTCCACTTCTCACTAAGGCTGATATCACCCTGAAAAGTTAATCCACTAATTTTTTGAGGATCTGCTAAACCCATCCGATTATAACTGAATTGGTAAGAGAATGAAAAAGTCCATGGCACATTCCAATCGACGTAATCATCCATGTTACGGTTGATTTGTTTTAGTTGGGCTTCAGAACCTATTTCGCTCGTCTTTTGCTTTTTAGCCGAGCTTGGTGCAAATCGACGACCAACCGACAGATTAAAAGATTGCAATCGCCCAAGTCCTTCGCCTTTGCCAAACATATATTCATTTGTTCGTCGGCCCATATCAAAAAATGCAGCATCTTTTACGTATGAATAGGGGTCAATACTGCCTCCGATATTGATATCAAATTCTTTTACGCGTGAATTGGCATTAAATCCAATATTAGACAATGGGTACTCCCTAGCTAGAAAATTATAACTTCCGTTGATGCCGAAATTGTCGATTAAACTAATTTTTTCATTTTGTTTCGTAGCTGTATCAGATTTAGTTTTAAACTTGGCCTCTAAGGTATTTTGAATACCAAAACTTATTGCCCCCGACGCACCTCCGTAGGATAAAACACGCGGATCAAAGGTGCTAATTCGGCGTATATCCCCAACTTGCTCTACCCCAGAAGCATTGATAAACTTTCGATTATTGATGCGTACATCTTGAAAATAACCATACGCTGGATCAGAATAATCTGGGGTATAACTAACACTGATTGACGGCACCATGGTATGTCTTAAGGCCTCTAATCGTCCTTTATTGAATCGAGCTGTTCCAAATAGCCGGGTATTCATACTCGCGGAAAAGGCTATTTGCGAATTGAATTTAGGCAATCCTCCTACCGTATCGATTCGAACGGTTGAGTCTGATTTCATGTAGGTATATTTATATGAGCGGGTATACATATTGCCCGACCATGATATACCGGGTGTAACGTTGACGTAACGGCCCAATTTGATATTGGGCAATGATATGGGTAAACTATAATTGAATTTTGTTTGCGCCTTTTCCAGAAGTATTGGAATCGTATTGGCGTTTACGGCAATTACCCCCGGAGGTAGGTCACTTGCATTGGTAGGGATAAAAGGCCTTTGTACAACGCCTCGTTGGCTATTTGTTTCACGTGGATATACATCAAACTCATAACGTGTAAAGGGGTCAGCGATTTGATTGGTCAAAGAAATTCCTCCCGAAAAGTCAAGTCCAACGCGGAATTGATCCATGAATCGATCGCCGATGCTCGATTTGCGCTTAAAGGGTTGAAATTGATTCAATCCCAAACTGAACTCTGTTCCTGCATCAAAAATTCGCGTGGTCGTATTTTGGTTGATACGTAAACTAATACTACTACGGAAAATTTGGCCTATATTTTTTGTGTATTGAACAGATGAACCTATGGTATTTGATAAGTATTGCTGCGTGTTGAAATTATTAAACTGATTAAATGAATTGGAAGCAATGTTAACGGACGCAGAGAAACTCGAATTACCTAGACTTCTTGGGCTATGAGACCATTGCAAGGCAAAATCTGTACGCTTAGTAGGATTAAATTCGTCGCCATTTGAATTACGATTGAAAGCTAAATTAAAACTTCCCGTATAACGATACCGCTTGTTGTATTGCGAATTCGCCCCTAATCCCCAACCACCTTTGGAATAAATTTGACCCGTAAATCGAATACCAATATTTTCGCTCGCAGCCCAATAGTAACCTCCTTCACGTAAATAAAAACCCCTTCCGGTAGGTTCCTCTCCATACGTTGGAACTAATACTCCCGACTTCCCTGCTTCTCGAGGTTGTGAATAAGGGAAAAAGCCAAACGGTAATCCAATCGGTAAAGGGATGTCATTCAGTTCGAAATGAAATGGTCCGGAAACGATTTCTTTCTTCCCTACGACCTTAATTTTACTAGCTTTTATGTGAAAATGGGGATGGCTTAAATTACACGTTGTATAAATTGCGTTTCGAATGTAAAGATTATCTTCCTCGTCTTTTTTAACTGTTTTTCCCTGAACATACCCTTCCCCTTGTTGTGTGACAATACCTTTGATGGCGGCACGCTTGGTTTTAAAATTATAGCGAATCTCATCTGAATCATATTTGTCTGAACCTTGGGTAAACACAGGCTGTCCAATCATTTTATTGGCGGTAGAGTCAAATTTACCTATGGCATAAACCTCATTTTTATCCCAGTCGAGCCGAATATAACTTGATTCTAGGCTTATTTCGCCATATTTAACTTTGGCATTGCCGTATAAATGAACGACTTGTTTATCGGCGTCTAGGACCGTAGAGTCCACAGCTGAGTAGAAGACAGTTGTTTGAAGATCTGCGGGCTTTGATAGGCTATCCGTTTTAGAAATACCTTTTTGCGTTGAATCAGCCAAGATTACCCGCTGAGCATAAATCTCAGGGATACTCAAAAGCAAGCCCATGCAAACAAAAAGGTAATATGTGGATTTCTTTATCAAATGGAATTTAAAAATTATATTTGTCTTCGGTAATGAATTTGCAAAATTACATCATTGCTTGGTACCTAAGTGTAATATTCTAAAAATAATGTTTTCATCCATTCGAGTTATTTTTGTTATTGGGTTTGCATTGTCAATTATCTCGGCAACTATGCCGCAGCTTGAGCCTACTAAACCAATCAAAAAGAATACCATTAAGACCGTGTGCTTGGATGCAGGACATGGAGGAAAGGATCCGGGTTGTTTAGGGCCAGCGGGCGCAAGAGAGGGGAAAGTCACCTTGAAAATTATATTAGAATTAGGAAAGCGCTTGAAAGCGGAATATCCGGATATGAAAATAATTTATACGCGTGATACTGACGAGTTTATTGAATTGTACGAACGCGCAGATATTGCCAATCGAAATAAAGCTGACCTATTTATATCCGTACATTGCAATGCAGCACTGAATAAGTCGGCCTATGGCACAGAAACCTACACCATGGGGTTGCACAAAACAGATGGTAATTTGAATGTAGCTAAGCGTGAAAACTCAGTAATTTTACAAGAAAAAGATTACCAATCGTCCTATAATGGTTTTGACCCCAGTTCTCCACTTGCTCACATTATGATGGCAAATTACCAAAGTGCTTTTATGGCAAATTCTGTTAGATTTGCATCGCATGTGGAAAATGAATTTTCAAAAACCTATAAGCGAAAGAGTTTTGGAGTTAAGCAAGCGGGCTTCTTGGTTATATGGCGCACGGCCATGCCGAGTGTTTTGGTTGAGACGGGATTCTTAACTAACCCCACGGAGGAAGAGTATTTAAATTCTGAAAAAGGGCAAGCAGAAGTGGCTGAAGCCATTGCGACCGCATTCAAAAAGTATAAAGACGAAATCGAAAAATAAACCCATTATGTTTCAAAGCAACGAGTTAAAGGTTGGTTTTTTGGCTTTGTTAGCCTTCCTTATTCTATATTTTGGGTTTAACTTTCTGAAAGGAAACGACGTCTTTTCTTCATCGAAAATCTATTATGTTACTTATGACAACGTTGATGGATTAACCTCTTCAAATCAGGTTTTATTGAATGGAATTGAAGTTGGCAAAGTGAAAAAAGTCGAACTAATGCCTGAAAATGGCAATAAAATCAAAGTGACCTTGCGCATCAACAAGGATTTAATTCTTCCTGATAAATCAATCGTTGTCCTTTCTGATGGGGCATTATTGGGGGGTAAGATTATGCGATTGGAGTTAATAGGGAAAGGGTCATTGCCTACGGAGAGTGTACTTCAGGGCACCACCGAAAAAGGCCTTTCAGCATTATTGAAAGAGCGTGCTTTGCCTGTTTTATCAAATGCGGATTCTTTATTAGTTTCATTTCGTAAGATTAGCACCAAGTTTGAGTCCACGGGCATTTATTTAAATGAGTTGATTAAGAATTCAAACGTGGCTGTAACAAATATCAATGGTTCTGTGTCTGAGCTTGTTTCCGATAATAAAGCAAATGTGAAACAGATTACGGCCAATATGAAGTCTTTAACGCAAAGCCTAGCTGAAACAGAAAAACAATTAAAACCTTTGTTGACAAAATTCAATACCGTAGCGGATTCCTTACAAGCGGCCCGTATAGGTCAGACTTTACAAGAAGCAGGGAAGGCGATTCAGTCGCTTCAGAAAGTCGTTTCAAAACTTGAGCAGGGGCAAGGGAGTGCCGGCAAATTCCTAACAAGTGATTCCTTGTACAATGGCTTAAATAAATCCTTGTTAGATTTAGATAAGTTATTAATAGACTTCCGCACGCAGCCTAAACGCTACATTCATTTTTCTGTTTTTGGTAAAAAAGAACCGAAAACAGTGACACAATAATTCATTTTACATGGCGACTAAGCAATTAAGTATTTCGGCTACTGTCGAGATAACTGAAATTTTAATGGCGGAGTTGGGAGAAATTGGGTTTGATATTTTTGAAGATACCGATTCTGGTATGAAAGCCTATTGCCCATTGGAAAATTATGATGCTTCAGCAGCCCATGAGATAATCACACGCTATCGGTTTTTAGGGCCTATCGATGTAGTAGAGTCAGAAATTGAGAAGCAAAATTGGAATGCTGTTTGGGAGACAAATTATGATCCAATCCGAATTTCAGATCACGTGAATATTCGGGCTAGTTTTCATGAGCCCGACCCGTCTGTAGCCCTGGATATTGTCATTAATCCCAAAATGTCTTTTGGGACTGGTCATCACGAAACTACGACCTTAATGGTGAAAGCGATGTTTCTGCTGCCCATAGAAGGGAAAACAGTATTGGATGTAGGAACAGGAACTGGGATTTTAGCCTTTATCTCGTTAAAATTAGGCGCTGATCGTGTACACGGTTTTGATATTGATCCTTGGTCCGTTGAAAACTCGATTGAAAATGCAGCATTGAACGGATGCGAATCAGCGACTTTTCAAGAGGGGACTATTTGTAATGAGCCCTTGGTAGCATATGATGTGGTCCTTGCGAATATAAATCGCAATATATTGCTAAATGAGCTTTCCGAATATGCCTTGCGACTTCATGCGGGCGGCCATCTTTTATTGAGTGGTTTTTATGCTGAAGATATCCCCATTTTATTGGAAGCGTCTTCGCCGCTTGGGCTACAGCTTGAGGAAAAGACCAGTTTACGTAATTGGGCCTGCTTACGTCTGCGAAAGGCTTAACAGTGAAAATTTTCCTATTTAGGTATTAATTCATGAAAAAACCTTATTTTTGAAGGTTTTACTCATAGAACTCGTGAAATCGAGTGCTAAATAGCTACATGAAGATCTCGCCAAACAAACCTTTTCAGGTTGTTTATTCATTACTTTCTCACGAATGCCTCGGTTATTTGTTTGAAGTTTTTGTCGTTCAATTGAATGACAAAGGGCAATTGACATGGGAGTATCAAACATTAACAACAAGAAATTTTCATGAATTTGCCCACAGCTTAGATGAGCGCGATGAAGCAGCCGTAAAGCTGGTTGAGGGGATGAAGCCTGCAGCGATTTTTGAGAAGTTCAATACTTCCAAGCGCAAGACCATGGAAGAGTTTTTTTTAAAAACATTCGATGTAGAGAAAGGTGAAAAGGAGATTCAAGAAGCAGTTCATGTCGTCGTAGAAAAGCGTCGGGCACAGATTTTTGAATTAATTTGCCCTGATAAGACTTTGTTCATCATGGGAAATGATGGAAACCCGATGCGCCAATCGGTTGAGATTCAAGATGAAGCAGTCGAGGTTTTATTTCATTTCATGCGAAATGAGGAGAATACACATTACTTCCCCACCTTAAAATACAAAGGGAATAAGCTCGAATTTCAATATAAAGAGGCACTTATTCTTTGCGATGATCCCGCCTGGATGCTATTGAATCAAAAACTGTATCATTTTAAACCCCAATTAGAGGGGAAGAAATTACGGGCGTTTTTGAATAAAAAATTCGTGGTCATTCCTCGAAATATGGAGGAAGATTATTTTAGAAAGTTTGTCAAAGCGATGGTAGCCCGCTACCCGGTGCATGCCAAAGGGTTTGAAATTACAAATACTGAGAAGAATTGTCAGTACCTATTGTCTTACGGCCCAATTACGCCCAAATTTGATGAAGAAGAGAAAGTTTCATCTAAGAAAGCCTTAGAGGCCGCTGACCGTTGGCAATTTGTATTGTCATTTCAATACGGCAACAATCGATTCCCTTGGGATGGGTTATCGGCTGAAGCGAACGTTCTTTTTGAGAAAAAAGGCGATAGTTATGCTTTCCAAAAAATTATGCGCTCCCTTGCCAAAGAGAAGCGAGCCTTTCAATCTTTAAAGTCTATGGGGCTTCCTATGGAAGCGGATGGCCGAGCAACGATTTCCCGTTCCGATGCTGTACAATGGTTAACTGCTCATAAACAAGATTTAGATCAAGGGGCATTCACCGTGCATTTTAAAGGTGATGGGTCTGCTCCCCGCTATTTCTTAGGAAAACCTGAAATTAAGATTCGTATCGGAGAGAAATTGGATTGGTTTGATGTGCAAGCCGTTATTTCCTTTGGTACATTCCAAATTCCATTTTTGAAAATTCGGCAATTAATACTTCAAAAAAAGAAGGAATTCCATCTTCCAGATGGGTCTATTGCAATTATTCCAGATAACTGGTTCCATGATTACCAAGATTTATTTTACTTCTCGGAAACTCGTCCAGGCGAGGATGGCGTATTTTTACGTCGTCAACATTTCCAGTTGATTCAAGAGTGGGAAAATCAGGAATTGGTGAAAACCAATTTGCGTACCAAAACGCTGAATGATTTAAAACTGGAAACAAAAGAGTTCCCGATTCCCAAAAATTTTAAAGGTACTTTGCGTCCTTACCAACTAGAAGGATATCGGTGGATGCGAACGCGGCAAGCAGCAGGTCTAGGGGCTTGTTTAGCGGATGATATGGGTCTTGGAAAGACCGTTCAGACACTATGTCTCTTACAAAGCTTAAAGGAGCAAGGAGAAATCTTACCTTCGCTATTGGTGATGCCTACTTCCTTATTGTACAACTGGGAAATGGAAGCGAAAAAATTTACACCCCAGTTGCGCGTTTTGGTGTATAGTGGCCCCCAACGAGAGAAATTAAAAGCCCAAATCGGCAAGGTTGATTTAATTTTATGTTCGTTTGGTATGGTTCGGTCCGACATTGATTGGTTTGAAAAGCAAGCCTTTAGTTATGTCATCTTAGATGAATCACAAGCGATTAAGAATCCATTGGCAAATATTACCAAAGCCGTTCAAAAATTGAATGCGAAGTTCCGGCTCGTTATGACAGGAACTCCACTAGAGAATTCTACGATGGATTTATGGTCTCAAATGAATTTCGTGAATACAGGTTTATTAGGTACTCAACGTTACTTTAAGGATCATTTTCAAATTCCAATCGAAAAGAAAGCCGATGGTGATCAAAAAAAGCGTTTGTATTTCTTGATTAAGCCGTATTTATTACGCCGTGAGAAGAGACAAGTGGCTGCAGATTTACCTGAAAAAATGGAGTCTATCACCTATTGTACGATGTCGGACGAGCAGGAGCGTTTATATGATAAAACGAAATCATTTTATCGCGATGTTTTATTGAAACAAATCAAAGATGAAGGTTTGCAGAAATCGCGATTCTCCGTACTACAAGGATTGACGAAATTACGCCAGTTGGCCAATCACCCTGCCTTGTGTGAAGAGGGTTTTGAGGGTGAATCTGGTAAGATGGAAGCCGTATTAGAGAAACTAGAGACCGTACTTGAACAACATCATAAAGTGTTGATATTCAGCCAATTCGTACAACATTTGGGCTTGATACGCAAGGCCTTGGATGAGCGGGGAATTGATTATGCTTATTTGGATGGAAGTACGTCAGACCGCAAAGGCCAGGTGGAGAGTTTTCAAAAAGACGATGGCCAATCCGTCTTTTTAATTTCATTAAAGGCCGGTGGGGTCGGATTGAATTTGACGGCTGCGGATTACGTCTTTTTACTTGACCCGTGGTGGAACCCAGCTGCAGAGGCTCAGGCCATTGACCGAGCTCATAGAATAGGCCAAAAGAAAACCGTATTTACCTACAAGTTTATTAGTAAGGAAACCGTGGAGGAGAAAATTTTATCTCTTCAACAGCGTAAGCTAGACCTAGCAAACGAGTTGGTTACTTCAGACGAAAGCATCCTGCGCAATTTGAGTGAGGATGAGGTTTTAGATCTATTGAGCTAATTTCACCAAGATATTTTTTGCAACTTCATGGCTAATGAAAACAGGTTGATTGCCATCGATACTGACTGAAATAGAACGGTCAAAGACATTTACCTCTCGAACTTCTAAGGTTGAACCCAGGCTTAATTTCATCTTGGTAAGAAGCTGTAAAAAAACAGTAGAATCTTTCGCAACCCCCATCAAAGTACAGCGATTATTGACTTTTATGTCTGCTAGGTGCAAATAACCTAATTCGGGCATATCCCCGTTTTTATTTGGGATGGGATCTCCATGGGGGTCTGTCTTAGGATATTCTAAAAATGCATCGAGTTTTTCGATTAACGTATCGGATTCAATGTGTTCTAATTGTTCTGCAATTTCATGAACCTCATCCCAATTAAAGCCCATTTTTTCAACTAAGAAAACTTCCCATAGTCGGTGCTTGCGCACAATTCCCAAGGCGATTTTCTCCCCCGCTTTGCTTAAGCGTACCCCTTGATATTTTTGATAATTTACCCAGCCCTTTTCCGCTAGTTTACGCAACATGTCTGTTACTGAAGCAGCTTTTGTTTGTGTTAGTTCAGCAACGGCATTGGTAGAAACATCTTCATTATGGCCTTCTGAAAGGCGATAAATAATCTTTAGATAGTTTTCTTCCGCGAATGAGGTTGACATGTTACACGATTTATAATCCAAAAGTAAGTATTTATTTGAATAATGTATATTTTTTAGGCTTAACTAAAAAATATTTTCGAATTGTCATAATTCTTGTATATTTGAATCATAATCTAGAATCATGTCTGGACATTGGCGTAAATCACATCAGGAAAATTCATTAAGTGAGGTATTTGCTTCTATTCCTATTCCAACGGGAGGGGGATTTTGGCGTAATTTACGGGCTTTTATTGGTCCTGGTTTTATGGTTGCCGTGGGCTACATGGATCCAGGTAATTGGGCGACCGATTTAGCTGGAGGCGCGCAATTTGGCTACACCTTATTGTCAGTCATATTGATTTCGAGCCTTTTTGCAATCTTACTTCAGCATTTGGCCTTAAAGTTAGGAGTTGCTACAGGACGTGATTTGGCTCAAGCTTGCGGTGACTCTTTCTCAAAACCTGTTGCTTACTTCCTTTGGATTATTTGCGAATTGGCCATTGCTGCCTGTGATCTAGCCGAAGTGATTGGTTCTGCGCTTGCACTTCACTTGCTATTTGATATTCCAATCCTGGCGGGAATTGTTATTACGATTCTGGATGTTTTCTTAATCCTGTATTTTCAGAATCGGGGATTTCGCGTTTTGGAATCGATTGTTATGGCATTATTAGCCGTCATTACACTTTGTTTTGGATATGAAATTTGGGTAGCTCAGCCAGCTATTGCTCAAGTGATGAACGGGTTAATTCCTAGAACGAGTATTGTATTAGATGAACATCAACTGTATGTCGCTATTGGTATTTTAGGTGCTACCGTGATGCCACATAATTTATATTTACATTCTAGCATTGTTCAGACACGGGCATTTGAACAAAATGATGCTGGAAGAGAGAAGGCGATTAAATATGCTACGTGGGACTCAACCATCTCATTAAGTTTTGCTTTTTTCATTAACGCAAGTATTTTGATTTTAGCTGCTGCCGCATTTCATTGGAATGGGCGCAAAGATGTAGCTGATATTCAAGACGCATTTATGTTGCTTGACCCGGTCATGGGGACTAAATGGGCAAGTACTTTATTCGCCGTGGCCTTATTAGCTTCAGGTCAAAACGCAACGGTTACGGGTACGCTTGCTGGACAAATTGTTATGGAGGGATTCATCGATTTAAAACTGAAACCTTGGTTGAGGCGCTTGATTACTCGAATGATTGCCATTCTTCCTGCCTTTTTTATTACCTGGATTTTTGGAGAGGCACGCATAAATGATTTATTGATTTTTTCTCAGGTCATTTTATCCATGCAGCTAAGTTTTGCGGTTATTCCCTTGGTTTGGTTTACGAGTGATGCAAAAAGGATGGGGAAATTTGCAAATCCATTGTGGATGCAATGGATGGCATGGATTGTATCCGGCATTATTTTGTCGCTTAATTGCTATTTGCTAGCTCAAGTTTTCTTTGCCTAAGCGTACTTGCCAACGATTATTTTTCCCTAAGTTATGGTAGCCTGATGTTCCCATTTCAATTTTTGGTGCTGGAATTCCCGATTCTAACATTTGCGAGGATTCAATATGGATAATTTCTTGCACGTCAACCGCTCCTATGAATGATTCAATGGTCTTAGTTCCTCCTTCCACTAAAATGGATTGTATACGATGATGCTGGCAATAAGCCATGAGCTGCCCTAAGAAGTTTATCTCACCTAAAGCCACCCATTTTTTTTCGCCTATTGATTTTTCAACTTGATAGGTAAATATGAGGGTTGGCTTTTCATCTTGTAGCAACTGCGTATTTTGATTCATCCGGGCATGTGGATCCAAAACCATTCGCAAGGGGGATTGACCTGGCCAATCGCGCGTAGTCAGACTTGGATTATCTGCATTTGCTGTATTTACGCCTATCAATATCGCCTGATGCTCTGCGCGTAATCGATGTACAAGTTGATGACTTATGGGATTAGAAAATTGTTGTGCTTTACCTGTGGCATGCGCAATAAATTGATCAGCAGATGACGCATACTTAATGGTAACAAAGGGTTTATTATTTCGATGAAAATAGAAAAATCTTCGATTAATAATTTCGCCTTGTTTTGCTAATACATGTAAGGTAACCTCTATGCCTGCAGCTTGTAGTTTTGCAACGCCTTGACCAGCCACTAGTGGATTTGGATCTAAATTACAGATGACTACGCGCTTTACTTGGTGCTTAATTAGCAGGTCTGCACAAGGGGGTGTTTTTCCTATATGACTGCAAGGTTCAAGACTCACATAAACTGTTGATCCTTGGGCATCAATGGCATTTGAAAAGGCTTGTACTTCGGCATGTGGACCGCCATATTGAGCATGATATCCTTCCCCCAAAATATTTCCATCTCGTACAATTACGCAACCAACCCATGGATTAGGAACAACAAACCCTCCACCCAGCAGGGCTAAATCGAGGGCTCGTTGCATCCAAAATTCATCAGTCAACATGCGTTGATTTTAAATTACGCGACATAAAACTATAAATTGCCGGAATAACATAAAGTGTCAGGGTTGTTGAAAATAACATACCACCTACTACCGCAATACCCATTGATACACGGCTAGTTGATCCAGACCCTAAAGCTAATGCAATAGGCAAAATACCTAAAATTGTACATAAAGAGGTCATGACAAT
>NZ_JBIIQN010000034.1:0-23663 GCF_044342065.1 Aquirufa sp.
AACTTTCATCAAGCAGATATTACCGACCTTGAAATGGTGGAGCAAATTGCCATGCGATTGACATCTATCGATATATTGGTCAATAATGCAGGTATTCCACAGATTGGTAATTTAGAAAAAACGAGTCCTGCCGACTTCCAGCGTATTTTTGATGTTAATGTAAAGGGCGCATATCATTGCATGTACACTTTTATCCCAAACATGGTGAAACAAAAGTCAGGTGTCATTTTAAATATGGCATCTGTAGCTGCATCTGTAGGAATTCCGGATCGTTTTGGATACTCGATGACCAAAGGGGCGATTAAATCTATGACGCAATCCGTAGCCAAAGATTATATCAATCAAGGCATTCGATGCAATTGCATATCACCAGGACGCGTCCATACACCATTTGTGGATGGATTTATCGCAAAAAACTATCCAGACAATCAAGCAGAAATGTTTGAAAAATTATCAAAAACACAGCCATTAGGTCGCATGGCTAAACCTGATGAAATTGCCAATTTAGCCTTATATTTATGCTCAGATGAAGCCGCATTCATCACAGGATGTGATTATCCAATTGACGGTGGATTCATTTATCTAAACAATTAAAACCTATGAAAACGAAAATTTTAAGCATCATTTGTTTAATCTGCATGAGCCTTAGCTCATACAAAACATTAGAAAATCCTACACGTATCGTGTTTTTTGGTGATTCAATCACACAAGCTGGGGTTAACAAAACAGGTTACATTACCAAAATGGCTGAAATGCTGGGTGCACAAGGCCTAGCAAGCAAATATGAGTTAATCGGAGCGGGAATTGGGGGCAATAAAATCTATGATTTATACCTGCGACACGAAGAAGATGTCATTGCTAAAAAACCCAATATTGTCATCATCTATGTAGGAATTAATGACGTGTGGCATAAAACAACCTCGCGTACGGGGACAGATCCAGACAAGTTTGAAAGATTCTATACAGCTTTAATCAAAAGGTTACAAAAAGCTAATATTCAAGTAGTTATATGTACGCCAACGGTCATTGGCGAGAAGTTCGATGCAACAAATGAGAATGACGGTGACCTAAATTCGTATTCCAATGTCATTCGTAAAATTGCCACAGATAATCAATGTAAATTGATCGATCTACGTAAAGCATTTTTAAGTTACGAGGAGAAAAATAATATTGAGAATAAGGCTTCAGGCATATTAACAACAGATCGTGTACATTTAAATGACGCAGGTAACCAGTTTTTAGCTGAGACCATGTGGGAAACAATCAAAAAATTATAGTCGATGCAATTAGTAAGAATAGGAGAATTTGAACAAGAAAAACCAGCGATACTCATCGATGGTCGCTATTTAGATGTATCAGCACATGTTCAAGATTATAATGAAGCATTTTTCGCTGCAGATGGTTTAACCAAACTAGCAAAAATAGTCGCCTCTACAGATTTACCTGAAATCAAATCACCTAAGCGTATTGGTTCATGTGTGGCCAGACCATCCAAAATTATCTGCGTGGGATTGAACTATGCAGATCATGCGCGTGAAACAGGTGCAGAAATCCCAACGGAGCCCATACTATTCTTTAAGTCAACAACAGCCCTGAGTGGTCCATTCGATCCTGTAGTTATTCCAAAGGGATCTACCAAAACAGATTGGGAAGTGGAATTAGCTATAGTTATTGGCAAAAAAGCCCAATATGTTTCAGAATCTGATGCGTATGATTTTGTAGCTGGCTATTGTTTACATAATGATTATTCAGAACGCGAATACCAATTAGAACGCGGTGGTAACTGGTCCAAAGGAAAGGGGTGTGACACATTCGCACCTTTAGGACCTGTTTTAGTTACGAAAGAGGAGATAAAAGATGTACATAATTTAAACATGTGGCTCGATGTAAATGGAAAGCGTTTTCAAACATCGAACACAGATCAGTTAATCTTTAACGTTCCACAAGTAGTGTCCTATATTTCCCAATTCATGACCCTTTTACCGGGTGATGTAATTTCTACAGGGACACCACATGGTGTAGGATTAGGTTTCAAACCACCTATATATTTACAAGCTGGTGACGTAGTAACTTTAGGAATGGAAGGTTTAGGAGAACAAAAACAGACAGCTGTAGCGTATTCAAAATGATTGATTCCCATCAACATTTCTGGAACTATGATGAAGAACGAGACGCCTGGATAACACCAGAAATGTCCGTTATTCGCGCTGATTTCTATCCTGATGAAGATACATTTCGTTCAAAAGGAATTCAAAGTTGTGTAGCAGTACAAGCGGCATCTTCTGAAGAAGAAACTTTATTTCTTTTAGCCTTAGCAGAACAATCCGATTTTATTAAAGGAGTGGTTGGCTGGGTGGATCTCCAACAAACTAATATTGAAGATCGCTTAGCCTATTTCTCACAATTTGAATCCCTAAAAGGTTTTCGCCACATTGTTCAAGGTGAAAAAGATACTGATTTTCTAAAAAGACCCGCATTTTTAAAAGGTATTCGTGCGCTAGATGCCTTCGATTATACCTATGATTTACTGATTTTACCACATCAGTTGAAGTCAGGCATTGAATTTTGTCAAAGTCTTGAACAGAAAATCGTATTAGACCATTTGGCAAAACCTCCAATTAAATCAGGTGATTTAGGCATTTGGAAAAAAGAATTACAAGCCTTTAAATCACTGGATTATGTATCTGCCAAAATATCCGGTTTAGTAACCGAAGCCAATTGGCAAACTTGGACCAAGGATCAAATTAAAGAGGTAGTGGATACCGCATTAGCCGTATTTGGACCAAATCGTTTGATGTTTGGTACAGACTATCCTGTGGTTAAAGTAGCCGCTGAATTAGATACGTGGATTGAAGTTTACACGACTCAAATTCAATCGCTAAGCAAGTCGGAACAAGAAAAAATGAATCAATCGAATTGCATCAACTTTTACGCATTAGACTAATATGAATCTAGGACTCAAAGAAAAAGTAATCATTGTAACCGGTGGCGCCAAGGGAATAGGCGCAGGAATCAGTCAAGCCTTAGGCTTAGAATCTGCGATGGTTGTTATTGTTGGCCGTAACGAAGCCGATAACCAAGCTTGCATCAACATCATCCAAGCCACAGGGGGACAAGCTTTTTCATTTGTCGCTGAACTAACTCGACCTGAAGAATGTACACGTGTGGTAGAGGACATTGTAAAAATGTTTGGCAGAATAGATGGACTCGTGAATAATGCGGGGGTTAATGATGGGGTAGGACTCGAAAATGGCACGTATGAGCGTTTTATGCAATCGTTACATGCAAATCTTGTTCATTACTATTTATTGGCTCAAGCCTGTTTACCATATTTGAAAAAATCAAAAGGTGCCATTGTTAATATAGGTTCCAAAACAGCCGAAACTGGACAAGGTGGAACTTCAGCTTATGCAGCTGCGAATGGAGGTAGAAACGCATTAACGCGTGAATGGGCAGTTGAATTATTGCCATTTAACATTCGAGTGAATGCGGTAATCGTAGCCGAATGCTATACGCCACTTTATGAAAAATGGATTCAAACCTTACCAAATCCAACAGAAAAATTAGCTGAAATTGAGTCAAAAATACCTTTAGGCCAACGAATGACTACGGCAGATGAGTTAGGAGCAATGGTCGCTTTCTTATTGTCACCTAAATCAAGTCATACCACAGGACAATTAATCCATGTGGACGGTGGATATGTTCATTTAGATCGTGCATTATGATAGATTACACAAATATAGAAAGTCCCGGATTACTGATAAATCCAAAAATTGTTCAAGCGAATATAGAATGGGTATTTAGTCAAGTTGGTAATAATCCTGCGCGATTACGACCACACATTAAAACGCATAAGACACGGGAAGTAAATCAAATGTTACTTGCGGCTGGAATAACGAAATTCAAGGCAGCCACAATCGCCGAAGCTGAACTTCTCGCTCTGGATGAAGCACCTGATGTACTTTTATCGATGCAGCCCACGGGCACTACATTAACCCGTTTTTTAGAACTTAAAAACAAGTATCCAAAGACATCTTTTGCTTGTTTATTAGATGATAACCAAACAGCTCATGCATTAAATGATGTGTCTATAAATCAACGAGTTTATGTAGATTTAAATATGGGCATGAACAGAACAGGTATAAAACCAGAAGATTCAGTTCCTTTGATCAACTTAATTGAACAATTACCCAATTTAAATTTAGTTGGCTTACATGCTTATGATGGACATATTCGCGACATTAATCTTGAAGACAGAAAAAAGCATATTGAGCAAGATTTTCAAAGTTTTTATGCACTTCTGCCACAGGTAAGAAATAATTTAGAATTAGTGGTAGGGGGGACGCCTAGTTTTTTGGTGCATCATAAGAACCCCAATTACGTTTGTAGTCCAGGTACATTTGTATTTTTTGACACAGGTTATGCCAAATTATACCCCGAAAACAGTCTGAAATTAGCGGTTCAAGTCATCGGTCGCGTGATATCAATACCTACTAACCACACAATTTCCATGGATGTAGGTCATAAGTCCGTTGCTCCTGAAAATGGTATTGATAATCGATTACAATTTATTGATCACCCAGATTGGAAATTATTGAGTCAAAGTGAAGAGCACGGAATCGTTGAAGTTGGAGATAGTTCATCGATTCAAATAGGAGATATTATTCGCATGTATCCGTATCATATTTGCCCAACTGTGGCTTTACATCAGTATTTACAAATAGGAGATGGAAGCGTATGGAAAGTAGCGGCGAGAGATCGTAAAATAACCGTGTAGAATGTTTATCGTAGACGCACATTTAGATTTAAGCATGAACGCTTTAGAATGGAACCGTGATTTGCGAGCTTCCATTAAAGAGATTAATGAACGCGAAAAACATTTAACCGATAAACCTGATCGCGGATTAGCTACTGTTTCTTTAGATGAGTTGCGAAAGGGAAATATAGGTTTAGTCGTAGCTACTCAAATCGCACGGTATGTTGACCGAAATTCTTCACTACCTGGTTGGAATTCACCCGAACAAGCTTGGGCACAAACACAAGGCCAATTAGCGTATTACAAAGCATTAGAGCGAAGTAATGATCTGCGTCCAATCCGGAATTTACCCGAATTATATTCCCTTATAGAAACCTGGCCGTCGGATCAACACACCATTGGATATATCCTAAGTTTAGAAGGAGCGGATTCCATTGTTTCAGTAGAATATTTAGAAATAGCCCATGAAGCAGGCTTGCGCGCTTTAGGACCAGCACATTACGGACCTGGGAGATATGCACAAGGAACAAATGCGACCGGAGGTATCGGCCCAAAAGGGCGTGAATTACTGCAAAAAATGCGGGAATTGAACATTATATTAGATGCCACGCATTTATGTGATGATAGTTTTGATGAAGCGATGGAACACTTTGACGGCCATGTTTGGGCAAGTCATCATAATTGTCGGGCCCTGGTGGATCATAATCGCCAATTCTCAGATGCTCAGTTTAAAGAATTAATTCGTCGGGGAGCAGTCATCGGTATGCCATTGGATGCATGGATGATGGTACCCAATTGGGAGCGAGGTAAATCAACGCCAAAATCCATGGGAGTGACATTAAACACCATGATTGACCATTTGAGCCATATTTGTGACCTAGCAGGCAACACGAATCATGTGGGGATGGGTACGGATTTAGATGGTGGATTTGGCAAAGAACAATGTCCGAATGATTTGGAGACCATTGCCGACTTGCAAAAAATTCCTAATCTATTGGCTAAAAGAGGTTTCTCGGAAGATGATATCAAAAAAATCTGCCACCAAAACTGGTTGAATTTTTTAGAAAAAGCCTGGGCCTAGTGTTTTGGCGGAGGGCTAATGGAAGTCCATCCACCATCCACGATTAAGGTTTGACCCGTAATGTGTTTAGCCTGATCTGATAAGAAAAATAGCGTAGCGGCAGCAATGTCCGAAACATCAGCTGCCTTTCCCAAAGGCGTAATTTCCGCCCAATCAGATTGATATTCTGTATTCTTAAGTGTGCGTTCCGTGATCGTAGCTCCCGGTGAAACCGAATTAATCCGAATATGGAATGGAGATAAATCGATCACTAAATTCTTCACCAACTGATTTAAAGCGGCTTTCGTCATGCCATAGGCAGCCAAATCCGGGTGTGCTTGATGACCTGTAACTGATGACATAACTACAATGGAACCCGCAATCTGCTTTTCTCTAAAACGTTTCGAAAGAGATTGAATTAGGAAAAAAGTACCCACGAGATTCACTTGCAAGATTTGTTCCATGGATGTGCGCTGGTATGACCAAAAGTCACCAAATGTCGTAATTCCAGCATTACATACGACACCAGTAAGCTCATGCATCGATTGATCTAATACCTCGTTCAATGCAGCTAGAAACGCTTCAGAACTTGCGTCTGCATGAATACAAACATGATTATGCAATCCTAACTCATTTAAGTGCTGGGTTGTAGCAGCCATTACACTGGCATCTATTTCATTCCAAACAACATAATGACCATCCGATAAGAGTTGTTTAACTAACTCAAATCCGATTCCTTGCCCAGCACCTGTGATGACGTATAATTTCATTAATGTGAATCACGTGTGACAACAGATCCAGAACCACCCTTTAAAAAATCAAAATCCGCACCTTTATCAGGTTGCTCAATATGATCAATGAATAAACTCACATATCCGCGCGGATGAGTTGGAGGCAATAACGGTTGGGCTAATTTTCGCGCAGCTAATTCTTCCACAGAAACCTCCCAATTTAAAGATCGATTTTCCACATCTAATGAAATGTAATCACCATTTTGAACCCAATTCAAAGGCCCCCCAGCGGCTGATTCAGGCGAAACATGCAATATGACCGTTCCGAAACCCGTTCCACTCATACGCCCATCAGAAATACGCACCATGTCTTTTACCCCTTTTTCAAGCAGTTTTTTCGGTATTCCCATGTTGCCAACTTCAGCCATTCCAGGATATCCTTTCAAACCTACATTTTTTAGCACCATGACCGAGTTTTCATCGATATCCAAGTCTGGTAAGTCAATTCGCGCGTGATAATCTTCAATATTTTCAAAAACGACCGCTTTCCCACGATGCTTAAATAATTCAGGAGAGGCAGCTGAAGGTTTCAAAACAGCTCCTTGAGGAGCTAAATTTCCATGTACCACGGCAATTCCTGAATCAGGCTTGAATGGTTCAGCGAATGACGAAATAATAGTAGGATCATAAATAGGTGTATCCGCAATATTCTCACCAATAGTCTTGCCATTAACTGTTATGCTGGACGTATGCAAATGTTCCTTCATTTGATTCATTAAAGCTGGCAAACCACCCGCGTAATACAAATCTTCCATGAAATGCTCACCAGATGGCTGAATATTTGCCAATAATGGAATATTCAAAGAGAACTTATCAAAATCATCTAAGTGTAAATCCACGCCAATTCGACCAGCAATGGCCAACAAGTGAATCACAAAGTTCGTTGATCCACCTGTAGCCGCATTGACACGAATCGCATTTTCAAAAGCTTGTCGAGTTAAAACCTTTGACATTTTCAAATCCTCATTGACCATCTCGACAATTCGACGACCAGAATGCTGCGCCAATACCTTGCGACGTGCATCAGCTGCGGGAATAGCCGCATTTTGAGGTAAACTTAAGCCTAAAGCTTCCACCATCGTAGCCATCGTAGAAGCCGTACCCATCACAGCACAATGTCCAGGCGTACGTGCCATACAAGCTTCCGCTTCAATAAATTCCTTTTGAGATAATTCACCCAGTTTATAGGCTTCAGCAAAACGCCACACATCCGATGTTCCTATTTCCTTGCCTTTAAATTTACCCTTCATCATCGGCCCACCTGAGATAACCAAGGTAGGTAAATCTACGCTACTTGCTCCCATCACGAGGGAAGGAGTGGTTTTATCGCAACCACACATTAAGACAACACCATCCACTGGATTTGCGCGAATAGACTCTTCCACGTCCATACTCGCCAAATTGCGATATAACATGGCTGTAGGCTTGATCAACGTTTCACCCAGTGACATCACAGGGAATTCCACTGGAAATCCACCTGCCTCGATAACACCTTTCTTAACAAATTCAGCTAATTCTCTAAAATGGGCATTACATGGTGTCAATTCTGACCACGTATTACAAATACCAATAACCGGCTTCCCTTGAAAATAATCATCCGGTATACCTTGGTTTTTCATCCACGCACGGTAGATAAATCCATCTTTACCGGTTTTTCCAAACCATTGTTGAGAACGCAAATTAGGTTTCATAAATTATTCTAAATCTAAGGTTTTCTTTAAAACAAAACTTTGGTCTATACCAAATTGATAAAAACAAGCTCGATTACCTGATGAAAGATCTGCGTAAGGGTCATTGGCATATTTAAATTGTCGAACGATAGCAAATCTATCAAAGTACAAAGAATCACCACCAGCATATCCAAAAGCTTGTCTACCTTTCAAGGTAGGAAAATTAATTCGATTGATTTGCCCGGCATTGATTTCTAAGGCAAAAATTTCTGATTTATTACTTTTATTAAGGCCTAAAATCCAACATTCTGGTGCATCATCTTCATTCATGTCAGACATTAGTAATTGTCGAATGGTTAAATTGGGAAAATCCTTATGGTAAATAATTTTATTACTTTTTAAAATTGAAAGAACCGATTTTTCAAGAACTACTTCATAATCTTCATAAACCGCAGACACTACCTTAGTCGCAATTAATTTACTTGTATCCAACGTTTGCTCCCGCAGCAATGAGTCAGCATTAGAAGCCAAGGTTAATTGATCTTTGAAATCAACTTGTACAGTGTCTTCATCAAGATTGGACATGAAATATAACAACAAGCCCAAGCATGCTAACAAAATAAGAAAAATAAAAGATTTAATCAGACGCATGTACTACCTTTTCAATGATATCAATAGCTTTCAATAGACTAATTTGTGGACAAGCAAAGTTTAAACGAATGAAATCGCCCCCCAGGAATTGATCACCACGTAAAACATGTAACCCATTATCAAATAAACGTTTTTGAAAATCACCATGCATTTTTGCATCAAAGCCTATCCAGGCTAAATACGTAGCTTCTAACGGTAACATCGTAATTCCTGGTAATTGATTCATGCGATTTAATAAAATTGCATGATTAGAACGCAGATAGGGTAGCAATGCATTTAACCAATCTGTTGACATGGTATAAGTTGCCAACATTACCTCAATGCTATGCCTTGAAAGCATGGGGAAAAAACCTAATGTTTTCTTTTGAAACGCCATTCTGGTTGCCGCATCAGGAATAATTGCAACAGCACCCCCTAAACCGGCAGTATTATAAGCCTTTGAAGTCGCAAAGAAGGTAATTTCACTTTGAATACACGTATGATTAACAACCGGATTTATCTTTAGATCGGCATGAATCTCATCCGAAATAATCAGGCAATCATATTTCTTACACAGCAACTTGATTTCGGTAATCTCCTCAGCCGTAAAAACAGTTCCTCCCGGATTATGTGGATTACAAAATAAAAATACTTTAGGACCTTTCTGTAAGGCTGCTTCAAAAGCTTTAAAATCAAACGTCCACCGACCAGCCACCTCGACCATGGGGAAGGTATGCAAGGGGTGATTAAGCCATCCTGCTACTAAATGAAAAGGATGATAAACAGGAACTGCAGTCAAAATACCATCACTTGGCGTAGAAAATGCAGCACAGGCTGCAGTAATTCCAGGTACAATTCCTGGAATCCATACTTGCCATTCCAATTTAGTATCCCAACCATAGTCAGAAAATATTTTCTTTTGGGCAGCCACTTGAAGTGATTCAGGGACAATAGAATAACCGAGAATTTTGTGATCGGTAACTTTACTTAAAACGGCAAGAATTTCATCAGCAACGGGAAAATCCATGTCAGCAACCGGCATAGGCAATACCTCGCGTTCCCCATACGAAACGTTATCCCATTTAAAGCTAAATGTATTTTTCCGGTCAATGACCTGATCAAAGTCGTAAATTTTCATTCATTAAAAATAGGTCTAAATACACTAATTCCAATAAACTGTTTATGAGAATTAAGATATTCTACCAACGTTTGAGGGGAAATAATCACTTTCTTTTTTTCCTGCGAAGCATGCATAATATGTACCTGATTTCCTTGCCGGACAGCCATAGAGGTATGTAAAACATCTAGATGATTCTTTTTTCCAACAAGTGCAATTAAATCACCATCTTGAATTAATGGCAATACAAAAGATAAGTCTTTCATTGCTGTATATTCAAATTTACGTTTAGAGAGTATTTTTTCTCTTTGTGCCAGTGCATTTATATCAATGGATGAAGACTTTTGTGCTCTTAAGTAATTCGACAAAAAACTAAAATCCTTCGGAGCTGTTGAATGGTGAATTGGATCTTGAATTACTTTATAGCCTAAATGCCACATAGCATCTGAGAAATAATGATACCGCTTCTCGTATTGAACAGAATCACCAGCATAACGAACATGCTTTAATGCAGGAACAAAACCCGCTGGATTTCCATAAGAAATACGAGTCGCCAAACAATGTTCTAAAAAAGTCAAGCAATCAAAGGCGTCTTGTGATGTAATCAACTTTTCTGGATTGCCTGGTGACAGCATATGACCTCGATAGGGCTTACCTAAGAATCTTTTACCTATGTCGACCAAAGAAGGTGCTTGCTTTTGACCATAGGTAGTTAAAAAGCTAAATAACAAACCAACAAAAACTACTTTTCTTTGATCCATAATACACTGACAGCACCCAAAATTAAAAACACACCCGCCATAACGATTGCATAAATGGCATCACCACCAAAAAGATGCTTTACTATGGAACCTCCAATAATACTACTAACAATTTGGGGTATGGTAATAAAGAAATTAAAAATTCCCATATATACGCCCATTTTTGCCAAAGGAATTGAACCTGACAATATAGCATAAGGCATAGCTAATATACTTGCCCAAGCCATCCCTACGCCTACCATGCTAGCAATTAATAGGTATTGGTCATGAATAAAATAAATCGATAACAATCCAACCCCTCCAGCTAACAAGGAAATGGCATGCGTTGATTTGTTTCCAATTTTTTGAGCTATTTTGGGTAAGAATACCGCATAAACAGCAGAAACAGCACTATAAACTCCAAACATAATACCAACCCAGTTACCCGCATCTTGAAATGACCTAGAACTATGATCGTCAGCAACTACGTTAAACACGTGATGCGCAATGGCAGGTGTAGAGAAAACCCACATCATAAATAAACCAAACCAAGAGAAAAACTGCACCAAACCTAATTGGCGCATAGTAAATGGCATTTCCTGTATATACCGAAAAAGGGAAAACAAGGTATCACTTTGACCTTCTTCTTTAAAACCCATGGATTCGCGCTCAGATGGCGAATATTCTTTCGTGGAGATAATGGTCCAAAGAATTGCCAACAAAAATACCACTCCGCCTACATAAAATGAATAAGTAACATTATCAGGAATTTGTCCTTTTGCAGCATCCTTAGCAACCCCCATCCATTCACCTAAAATGTATGGCAACCAAGAACCCGCAACCGCACCAATACCAATTAAAAATGTTTGAATAGAGAAACCCAAAGTATTTTGTTCTTCAGGCAAATTATCAGCGACCAAGGCACGAAAAGGTTCCATAGACACATTAAATGAAGCGTCCATCATCATCATAATACTTGCACCAACAATTACTGGAGGCAAAAATCCTGCCAAAGAACCTGCATGTGGAAAGAAAAAGAGGGCAGAGGCTGCCAAAATAGCTCCCGTTAAAAAGTAAGGCTTCCGCCGACCCAATACATTCCAAGTTCGATCCGAATAGAATCCAATGATGGGTTGAACAATCATGCCAGTTAACGGAGCTGCCAACCAAAACCATGATAATTGCTCAACGTCAGCACCAAAACTTTGTAAAATACGTGACGCATTACCATTTTGCAGAGCAAAACCAAATTGAATTCCTAGGAATCCAACACTCATGTTAATGATTTGGGTAATGGATAATCTAGGTTTTGAAATACTTATCATTCCGTTATAATTTAATCATTAAGGCACTATTAGCCGGTATATAGACCTTGTTACCCTTAATTGTTGCTTTGACAGCAACAGTAGTAGGTGGTATATATGCGTGTTTCAATTTTAAATTGACATGAGCAATTTGCATCATATCCATGGCCAGCGAAGGAATGACTACTTCAACTTCCTGCCCATTTTGTGAATCAAAGTTACACATAATAAGGAGGCGTTCATTTTGAGTATATCTTAAAAAAGAATAAACCTTTTGAGAAGGATAACTTGACGATTGGGCATATTGTAAATCAAAAAAAGCCCCACTTGAAATAGCTTCCGATGTTGAAACCCGCTTAAACAAATCTTGATAAAAAGCATCAATTTGTTTCTCCTCAGTTGTTAACGCACCTCCATCAAACTTACCACCATTCATCCAACGCTGATGAGTCTCTACCCGCCAAAAATCGAACATAGAGCTGCGATCATCTGCTTGATTATATCCTTCGATTTCTTGCGCTTTTTCACCAAATTCTTGTCCCATATATACCATTAATGGCCCATCATGTAAACATGCTGTGATAACCATACCTGGAATAGTAGACCAAAAATTAGTAGCAGCAAAGGCAGGAGTATTCAATCGATGTTCATCGTGGTTCTCTAGAAACCGTAACATATGATTTGCAAAGTCGCCAGATTCATTTTGCCAAACCTTCGTAATGTCAGCGCAGTTAGCCTCAGGTTTCTGTTGCATCAAACGGCGAATAGCATCGTATAAACCTACCTTATCATACAAATAATCAAAGCCACCCTTAAATATATAATCACGGTAAAGATTTGGTTGATAAATCTCCGCAATAAAAATAATCTTTGGATTTTGCTTTTTGATTTTTCCAACGGCATAAGTCCAAAACTCTACAGGGACCATTTCAGCCATATCACAACGGAAACCATCTACACCTAAATCTGTCCAATAGGAAAGTACTTCATGCATTTTTATCCAGGTACTTGGAATGGGATCAAAATGCGTTTTATTACCATTTTGATAATCGACTCCATAATTTAGTTTAACCGTCTCAAACCAATCATTAATGGAAGGTTGAGGAGAAAACACGTTATTACCACTGACTTTGGCAGGAATTTCAATGTAAGGGATATTCACCGGAACGGGTGGAAGATAACCTTCAGGTGTCGTAAATTGTGTACCAGGCAAATAATAAAAGTTATTATTCACATCAAAAGCAACCTGTTTATTATCATTAACACCGAAATCAATAACACCCTTGGGCTTTTGATCCGAATAATATTGACGGGCTAAGTGGTTGGGAACAAAATCAATTATAAGCTTTAATCCATTAGCATGAAAACGCTTCAACATAGCTTTAAATTCATTCATACGCTCAGCCGGATTATCAGCCAAAAATGGATTAACATCATAATAATCCTTAATAGCAAATGGAGAACCAGCGCGTCCTTTTACTACCGATGGGTGATCAATTAAAGACCCAAATTCACCGAAATACTCCAATGTAGCATGTTCTAATAAACCGGTTGCGTACACATGGGTAATTCCTTTATTTTTTAATGCCTTCAACGCTACATCTGAAACATCTTTAAACTTGGTAACACCATTTTGTTTATATGATCCGTTTCTAACTAAATCAGTTTGCTTATTTCCCCAGAGATGAAACATCATTTGATAAACAACGAATTTTTCTGATGTAGATTTAACAGGCATAGGCGATTGGGCATTCAACTTAAATGAAACGCTAATTAGCGCTAGAATAAAAAATATAAAAAGGTGCAATTTCCTCATAAGTAAAATAAACAGCCTAGCACAGCAGAAAACGCTTTCTTGGCATCTGTAAATGTAATAATTTTGATACTTGAAATTATACAGAAAAGTTAAATTTTACCATAAATGATTTACAAAGCATGCCTTTTTGATCTTGACGGAGTTCTTGTTGATACGGCAATATACCATTTCCAAGCTTGGAAAAATCTTGGAAAAAAATTCAATTACGAATTAACCACAGAACAAAATGAACAATTAAAAGGTGTTTCTCGCGTGGAATCATTAAACAAAATTCTAGATTGGGCTAATTATTCGGCAACCCAAGAGGAGAAATCAAACTGGCTTATTGAAAAAAATGAAGAATATCTTCGCTTGATTAGTAACATGAATCGTAGTGAAATTTTACCTGGTGTAGAAGAATTCCTCAACCAAATTAAAAACCAAGGTTTCAAAATTGCCTTAGGTTCGGCGAGTAAAAATGCAGAGATTATTTTAGATAAAACAGGATTAATGCCTTGGTTTGATCTCATAATTGATGGTAATACAGTTAGTAAAAGTAAACCTGATCCCGAGGTCTTTTTAAAAGGAGCTGAAGGACTTGCCATGAAGCCGTCCGAATGCATTGTTTTCGAGGATGCACAAGCGGGAGTAGAAGCTGCAAAAGCTGGAAACATGAAAGCCATAGGGATAGGAGATCGTGAGACCTTATATTTGGCAGACAAAGTAATTCCCAACTTCATCGGAATAAAAGCAAACGAATTATTACTTTTTTGAGAAACAGCTTAGCACAGAAATTACAAAAACGGACAATACTCTATTTTTGTATTTGATTCAATTTATTACTGAATAACCCCATGAAACAATATTTAAAACTAGATGAATGGAAAATCATCGAGGATAAATTTCATCCAGAATTTAATGAAGTTACTGAATCCATTTTCTCATTAGGTAATGGCAGAATGGGACAAAGGGGGTCATTTGAAGAAACATATTCGGGAAAAACCTTACAAGGTAATTACGTAGCGGGTGTTTATTATCCAGATAAAACACGCGTAGGGTGGTGGAAAAATGGTTACCCTGAATACTTTGCAAAGGTTCTAAATGCTGCTAATTGGAATGGTTTAGAGATTACCATTGGAGATGAAATTGTAGACCTTAACCAAAGCCACATAAATGCATTTTACCGCGAATTAAATATGAAAGAAGGGTATATCCTTCGAACCTGTTCCATAACCCTAAATTCAGGTAAATCTATTGAAATAAAATCCATACGGTTTACTAGTATGGCGGATGATGAATCGGGGGCTATTTCATACAGTATCAAAGCCATCAATTTTTCAGATACCATTCAAGTAAATGCATTTGTAGATGGAGACGTGGTAAATAAAGACTCCAATTATGATGAGAAATTTTGGGATGAGGTGCAAGTAGGCGTTGCCGAAAATACATCTTATGTTTGGTCAAGAACTAAAAAAACTGAATTTGATGTTATAACGGGTCAAAGTATTCAATTAACTGTTAACGATAAAGAATTAACTTCAAAAGCTCAAAGCAAGACAAGAACAAAATACAGCGAACTCAAGTATAACATAGAGATTAATAAAGGAGATACGCTTACCATTGTAAAATATGCCGTTAATTTAAGTTCAGAAAATCACCCACAAGATCAGCTTTTAATTCGCTTAAACGCATATTTAAGCAAAATCACTCAAAAAGGATTTGAGCAAATGCTCCAAGAGCATGCAGCCGCTTGGGAAACTAAATGGGCGATAAATGATATTGTGATAAAAGGTGATGTTGCAGCCCAGCAAGGTATTCGTTTCAACATCTTTCAGATGAATCAAACCTATACAGGAGCTGATGATCGTTTGAACATTGGTCCAAAAGGATTTACAGGTGAAAAATACGGAGGTTCAACATACTGGGATACGGAAGCATATTGCATTCCTTTTTATTTATCTACAGCACCTCAACAAGTCGCCAAGAATCTTTTGATTTATCGTTGGAAGCAATTAGGTCGTGCCATTGAAAATGCCGGTAAACTTGGATTCAGCCATGGAGCCGCGCTTTATCCGATGGTAACGATGAATGGGGAAGAATGTCACAATGAATGGGAAATTACTTTTGAAGAAATTCATAGAAATGGTGCCATTGCCTATGCGATAAAAGATTACGTAGATTATACGAACGATAGAAAACATCTCGTTGAATACGGTTGGGAGGTGCTTATTGGTATTTCTCGTTTCTGGGCTCAAAGAGTAAATTGGTCGGAGAACTTACAAAAGTATGTCATGTTGGGCGTAACAGGTCCCAATGAATACGAGAACAATGTCAATAACAATTGGTATACCAACTATTTTGCTGTTTGGTGTTTAAAATATACCTTAAAGGTATTAACTGAAATTCAAACAAATTACCCTTTAAAGGCTAAAGAAAAATTAGTCCAAACGAATTTCCAATCGCATGAAATTGATAAATTCGAACACATCATACAAAACATGTATTTTCCTCGTGATGAAAAACGTGGAATTTACTTACAGCAAGATGGATTTTTGGATAAAGTAATTGAACCTGTCGATTCCATTCCAGCCAATCAAAGGCCTATTAACCAAAATTGGTCTTGGGATAGAATCTTACGTTCCTGCTACATTAAGCAAGCTGATGTTTTACAAGGAATGTATTTCTTCGAGAATGACTTTACCAAAGAAGAGATTGAACGTAATTACGATTTCTATGAACCTTTGACCGTACATGAATCTTCACTAAGCCCATGTGTGCACAATATAATCGCAGCTAAATTAGGTAAGGAAGCTAAATCCTATGAATTCTACACGCGAGCGGCGCGCTTAGATTTAGATGATTACAATAACGATACAGAAGATGGATGTCATATTACCAGTATGGCTGGGACATGGATGTCGATTGTGAAGGGCTTTGGAGGAATGACCATCAAAGACAATCAATTAAATTTTGACCCATTTTTACCATCTCAATGGGACGAATATGCTTTCAAAATTAGTTTCCGATCGAATCAATTAGCCATAAAGGTTCACAAACAAGGCATCGATATTGATAACCTATCAAACACGCCAATTACGCTGAAAGTCAAAGGAATAACCTATACCATTGAAGCAAGCAGCAAGCAAGTTATCTAAACGAAAAGGTCAGCCGAATGGCTGACCTTTTTACATTATAACATATCGATGTCTGGTGTAGATCTATCGTGCAAGGGGACACCGGCCCGTTCTTTTCGCGCAATACGGGAATACAATCCAATTTCCTGCGAGAAAATAAACGTGAATAACAACTTCACAAAGGAGGTATGATACTTTAAGGTATCGTAAAACTCTGGAGCTGTAGACTTTAATTTAGGTAAATTATTCCAAGGGATTGACGGCATGTCGTGATGTTCATTATGGTAACCTACATTCATATTGACCCCATTCAAAGGTCCATAGTAACTATACGTCTCTTGATTATTGTCTAAAACTAAATAATGTTCCTGAATCCAACGAGCACCCAAAGGATGTAATCCAACAGAAAACAAAAAGCTTAAACCCAGATAGGCTAAAGCTGGCCAGCCAAAGAAATAAACTATTGCGATATCAAAAGACAACTGAGCAATAATATTTAGGATTACACCTCGATCAAAAACCGCTAATTCAATACAACGAATCGTACGAAAACCTTGAAAAAACGGATACAACATTAACCAAAGCACTTTTCCTATAAAATAATTATTGATCAATTTAGCCTCCCAATAATCAGGTAAATCAGCATCTAATTCATGAACACCTTGAAAAGCATGGTGCTTTAAGTGGTAATTCTTAAAAGATATGGCTGTAGGAGCTAAAGAAGGGAAGTTGGCAATAATTCCCGCAGCAACATTCTTCCAATTCTTTTTAAAAATCAAATTGTGCGCTGATTCATGGATACAGACAAACAAAGTATGCGTTGGAAAAGCGCCTACTAACCATGCAGTACCTACAATCCAAGCC
This sequence comes from Aquirufa sp., assembly GCF_044342065.1. Taxonomy (GTDB): domain Bacteria; phylum Bacteroidota; class Bacteroidia; order Cytophagales; family Spirosomataceae; genus Aquirufa. The sequence goes on from NZ_JBIIQN010000034.1 coordinate 17,862, forward strand.
CATGAAGCATCTTTTAAATAATAAGCTATGCCAACTTGCATCCCAACACAAACTAAAATCCACAAAAAGGTCATTGGATTCTTACCAATTAGTTTTTTGACCTCCGGATGTTTTTTTATGATTTCACGCGTACGTTGACGATGAGGCTCAGAACCTTCTACCCAAGTAAAATCCGTTGTTGTTGACATTTTGTTTGATTTTATATTCGTAAAGATACATCAAAGCCCTATTTACTGACGAAATTAATCAGATAATATTTAAATGTGACAATATGTCATAATATGACAGTTGATAACCTAATGGCATTATCCTTGTGATATGGGGATGAAAATATTAAATAATATCATGGGAAAAATTATCGGAATTGACTTAGGTACCACCAACTCATGTGTGGCGGTTATGGAAGGAAATGAGGCAGTGGTTATCGCTAACTCAGAAGGAAGAAGAACGACTCCATCCATTGTAGCATTTTTAGAAAATGGCGAGCGTAAAGTGGGAGATCCTGCTAAGAGACAAGCCATCACAAATCCTCAAAATACGATTTCATCTGTAAAACGATTTATGGGGAAGAAATTCTCTGAAGTTAGTTCAGAGTTAAAGACTATCTCGTATCAAGTTGAGCAAGGAAATAACGATACACCCCGTGTTCGCATAGGGGATCGATTGTATACGCCTCAAGAAATCTCAGCTCAGATTTTAACCAAAATGAAGCAAACGGCTGAGGATTACATCGGCCAAACCGTTACGGAAGCCGTTATTACGGTTCCTGCATATTTCAACGATGCAGAACGTCAAGCAACTAAAGAAGCAGGTCAAATCGCAGGTTTAGAAGTTAAGCGTATTATCAATGAACCAACGGCAGCAGCATTGGCTTACGGTGTAGATAAGGGAGGAAAAGACATGAAAATCGCAGTCTTCGATTTGGGTGGTGGTACGTTTGACGTATCTATCCTTGAATTAGGCGATGGCGTTTTTGAAGTAAAATCAACTGACGGAGATACACACTTAGGAGGTGATGACTTTGATCAAGTAATCATCAACTGGTTAGCAGAGGAATTTATTGCAGATGAAAACATCGATTTACGTAAAGATCCGATGGCTTTACAACGATTGAAAGAAGCAGCCGAGAAAGCCAAAATTGAATTGAGTTCAAGTGCATCGACTGAAATCAATTTGCCATACATCATGCCCGTTGACGGAATCCCTAAACACTTAGTTCGTTCCTTATCACGCGCTAAATTCGAGCAATTAGCTGATAGCCTAATCCAACGTACGTTGGAGCCGTGTAAGCGTGCCATGAAAAATGCCAATTATACAAATTCAGATATTGATGAAGTAATCTTAGTAGGTGGGTCAACACGAATTCCACGTATTCAGGAGGAAGTGGAGAAATTCTTTGGCAAAAAACCTTCAAAAGGAGTAAATCCAGATGAAGTTGTTGCCATAGGTGCAGCTATTCAAGGCGGTGTATTAACAGGAGAGGTAAAAGACGTTCTTCTATTAGATGTAACTCCATTATCATTAGGTATCGAAACGATGGGTGGCGTATTTACTAAATTAATCGAATCGAATACAACAATTCCAACTAAGAAATCGGAAACATTCTCAACGGCAGCCGACAATCAACCTTCTGTAGAATTAAATGTTTTACAAGGTGAGCGTCCAATGGCAAAAGACAATCGTTCATTAGGCCGATTCCACTTAGATGGTTTACCTCCAGCACAACGTGGAGTACCACAAATTGAGGTTACTTTTGATATTGACGCGAATGGTATCTTAAATGTATCTGCCAAAGACAAAGGAACTGGGAAAGAGCAAAAGATTCGTATCGAAGCCTCAAGCGGCTTGACGGATGAGGATATCGAAAAAATGCGTAATGAAGCAAAAGCAAATGAGGCATCTGATAAATTAGAAAAAGAGCGCGTAGAGAAGATTAACCAAGCTGATGCTTTAATTTTCCAATCAGATAAGCAATTGAAAGAATATGGCGAGAAATTATCAGAAGGTAATAAAACGGCTATCGAGGAAGCATTAACTGAATTAAAAACAGCACATGCATCACAAGATTTAGCTGCCATTGACGCAGGTCTTGAGAAATTGAATACAGCGTGGACTGCAGCTTCGCAAGAAATGTATGCGGCAGGAGCTACTGAAGGTGGAGAAGCTACACAACCGGCAGATTCTGCTTCAGACGGTGGAGCTGAAGATGTCTCTTTCGAAGAAGTAAAATAAGAACACCTATTACATAAAAAGCCCGACCTAGAAAGATCGGGCTTTTTTTTATGTACTCTTACCTCGTACCTCTTAGTTTTAAGCTCCTACAACCCCATCCCATAATACTTTACGAACTTTCAACGAATCAATCGCAGCATTCGCAGCTCTTTGCCATTTATCAGCATCATCACCACAAAGTTCCTCCATCATGCGATAAGCTAATTGACTATGGTGATCACCGTCAACTTCGATATGTCTTTCAAGGTAATAAACCAGTGTTTCGACTTGATCGGGCGAATCTTGCTTAAGCTGATCGACAATTAGTTGAAACATACCAGGAATTAAATCTTCTCGCCCAAAAGTAAAAATGGCTGCAATTTCTTCGATTGGCCGATTAGCAATAGACTCAAAAGTAAATTTCAAAAACTGTTTAATCGAAGGCGCTAAAGATGTATTGGCAATTTTCTGAAGAATCTCGACCAATGATTGTGCTTGCAATAAATTGCTCAAAATAGGAGAGGGCTCGATAGAGAGCTCCTTCATAGCTCGTAAATACAATTCAAAGTGGCTAATAACAACACCATGTTGGTCTACATCAGATTCCTCACCTAACACAATCTCATTAATTAAAAACCTAACATCAGCAGAACCCTTGGGAACCCATGGTTGTGATACGCAAGTCAATTCAGCCTGCAACTTTTTTACCAGTGACATAAAGTCCCATACAGCAAATACATGATGCTGCATAAATACAGCTAGTTCCGTATGTGATTTAATATAAGAATTAATGGGATGATGATAAAGCGCTTCTTGATAAGGTTTAATTTGTTCTCTTAGGCTATTAATTTGACTCATGTTAATGTATTGTTGATTCTCTATATTTTAACCGCTGCCCCGTTCGTTTGTTTTGCAGCGCTAGGATTTCTGCCACGATAGCTACGGCTATCTCGTCAGGTCCCTCAGCACCTAAATCCAATCCAATAGGCGTTGATACATCTGAAACTAGCTTTACGTTTAATTGTTTTTCTAGTCGTTCAAAACGTTTGGAAGGTCCTAAAATTCCGAGATAATTAAATGCAGTACCGCCGATATACTGATTAATAAATTGTACATCACGTTCAAAATCATGTGTCATTATTACCAAACAATCAGAAGACATCATACCGGTTACGGAATCCCAATCATAAATCGCTTGTACTTTTTCTCGAATAGACTTTCGCATTTTTGCCGTATTTCCAACCCAGTGAACCTCCCAAGCTAAATTCAGGCAAAGATCAATCAGGCTGCAAGCATCAAATTGATTACCTACAATCCAAATACGTATACGAGGAGGTAAATACTCCGTAAAAACTTGCGACGTTTCCTCCCATCCAAGATTGGCTTGGTTAATAAGTGACATTGAAAATTTATCAGTTGACCATTCAGAACGAGCAAATTGCCCCTTCCCGGAAAAAATCTGGGACTTAATGACTTTGTAAACCTGTTGAATATTTTCACGAATAGGATCAATCATGATTTCAATCAGACCTTGACAACCTAAGCCAATACCCAATTGAAAAGGATCATCTTCGCGGGTATCATAGGTAATTCGTTTTATCTTTTGTTGAAACATGGCCATTTGAGCCTTCTTTAATAAGTCTCCCTCCAAACAACCACCGCTAATTCCTCCCCACCAATTTCCCTCGGAATCGATTAGCATCCGCGCACCAGGTCTACGATAAGCTGAACCATCTACATGTACGACCGTTGCTAATGCAAAACTTGTCTTTGACTGTAAAAGATGTTCCAACTGAGCCAAAATGATTAATAACTCTTTCATAAATTAAAAACCTGTTGGTTCAAAGTAGTAATTAAAAAATCAATATCAGTTTCTTTCGTTAAGTAACTTAATGAAATACGAACAGTAGATAAAGCCAAATCACTCGAATGACCGTGGGCTAGTAATACATGTGAAGGTAATTGAGATTTGGCATTGCAAGCAGAGCCATTAGAAACCGCAATAGTAGTTAGTTTACGGTATAAATCTTCCCAATAAACGTGAGGAACCGATATACTTACAATATGCGGAACTGACTGATTTTCAGCACTATTAAGCACGTAATCTCCAAGTAACTCTTGAAGAATTTTTTCCTTATACATCTTAATTTGCTGTTCAGCCATTCGTAACGAAGGAATTAAATCGAAACAAGCAGCTAAGCCTACAATTTGCTGCACTGGCAAGGTGCCTGGTCGAAGACCTCTTTCTTGACCACCTCCCAAAGATATTGCATGCAGGTTTATAGAAGAAGTGACTAAAAGAACACCGATGCCTTTGGGACCATAAATTTTATGACCTGAAAAACTTACTAAATCGGGAAGGTCAACGCATCGATAAAGATCAAGCTTACCAATCGCCTGCGTTGCATCTGAATGAAAGCAAATTCCTTTTTGCTTACAAATATGAGCTATAGATTTAAAATCAGTTACGTTTCCAGTCTCATTATTAATCATCATGAGAGATACTAGTAAAGTATCAACTCGTATCGCCCTAGCAAAGGCTTCCACATCAATAATACCTATTTCATTAGGTTTTAAATAAGTTACAGACCAACCCTTTAATTCCAATGCTTGAAAAACTTGTAGTACCGCTTTGTGTTCAATTAAAGAAGTAATAAGGTGTCCTGGTTGTTTATCTTTTAAATACCCAAGAATCGCTAAATTATTAGATTCAGTCGCACCAGAAGTAAATAGTACTTGGTAAGGTTTTAATCCAAAATAACTACTGATCTTTGTGCGAGATGACTCTACGGCCTCTTCTGCAACCCAGCCGTAATAATGTTGGCTTGAACCCGGATTTCCAAATTCCTCCGAAAAGTAGGGCAACATGGCTTGAAGCACATCCGGATGTACGGGTGTGGTGGCGGCATAATCGAAATAAATGGGTTTCTTCAATGTTATACGAATTGACAACAAAGATACGGGATAAAAAAAAAGTCCCGAATAAATCGGGACTTTCATTTACTTACTAAGCAAGTTTTTTGACAACTGCTTTGAATGCTTCTGGGTGGTTCATTGCTAAATCAGCTAATACCTTACGATTTAGTGCCATGCCAGATTTATTATATTTACCCATGAAAGCTGAATAAGACATACCTTCTTGGCGGGCCGCAGCATTGATACGTTGAATCCAAAGCCCACGAAAATCTCTTTTCTTAACTTTACGATCGCGGTATGCATATTGCAAACCTTTCTCTACTTTGTTTTTTGCTACAGTCCAAACGTTTTTTCCGCGACCGTAAAATCCTTTCGCTAACTTAAGGATTTTCTTTCTTCTAGCTCTTGAGGCTACGTGATTGACACTTCTTGGCATAATTTTTTGTTTTTTGAAATGAGGCGAATCTTTCGATTACTTTTTTTGCCTTTTTTCTGGTTTAACAATAACTAAACTGATAATTAAAGACCTAACATTAAGTTAACGCGATCCATATCAGCCGGAGAAACTAAAGTAGCGTGAACTAAATTACGCTTTTGTTTCGTTGTTTTTTTAGTAAGGATATGGCTGTGAAAAGCATGTTTACGCTTAATCTTACCAGTTCCCGTTACTTTGAA
>NZ_JBIIQN010000003.1:0-185702 GCF_044342065.1 Aquirufa sp.
TAAGCCCCGCACCGCTGATGATACTGGGATCAAACCCGGGAAAGTAAGTAAGCTCCAAGTTATTTAAAAAAAACCGCCTCCTAGGAGAGCGGTTTTTTTTTGCATAACAGTCAACAGTAGTCAGTCGTAAATAGTCAGTCGTCAGTCGCAAGTCCGAAGGGAATCAGGAGCTAATTTAACTCTTCAATCTTAGCTCTTAATTCCTGCCTCTTAATTATCAACTCAAACTTCTCCTCCGTACTCTTTCCCTTCGGACTGACGACTAGCGACTAGTGACTCTTTTTACTATATTTACTTCATGACTATCATCTACATCATTCTTGCGATTTTGGCCGGAACAGGAGTAACCTACCTCCTACTCCAAGGCAAATTAAACCTACTTAACAGCGAATTGGCTCAATTAAGCAAGGTACAAGCTAAAGCAGACGCTCTTGAACAAGAAAACAAGGCCATGTTTGGGCAATTATCCCAACTCCAAGGTCAAAATGAAACACTCAAAGAGACCATAGAAAGTCAAAAAGCGGACGAAGGTAAAATGCAAAAAATGTTGTCCGAGATAAGCAATGAGTCGGTTCTCCGACAAGGTCGGATTTTGAGTGAACATCAGCAAGTCAAATTAAATGATGTGTTAAACCCACTAAAAGAAAAATTACAAGCATTTGAGACGAAAGTAAATGAAAGTCAAAAAAGCTCTTTACTTCAAAACACCATACTTTTGGAGCAAATAAAAAATTTAACAAGCCTGAATCAAACCGTTAATCAAAAAACAGAAGACCTAACCAATGCCCTGAAAGGATCTAATAAATCCCAAGGTAACTGGGGCGAAATGATTCTTGAGCGTGTTTTAGAAAGCTCAGGCCTTAAAAAAGGCATGGAATACGAAACCCAATTCGTAACTAAAAACCAAATCAATGAGACCATTAAACCCGATGCGGTCATTTTTTTGCCCGACAATAAAAACCTGATCATCGACTCCAAAGTATCTTTGACAGCCTACGAACGCTATACCAGCGCTGAAGAAGGTACCGTTGAAAAAGACCAAGCACTCAAAGAACACATCGAGTCACTAAAAACACATATTAAATTATTATCAGCCAAAGATTATCACACAGGACTCGGTTTAAATAGCCCCGATTTTACATTATTATTCATCCCTATAGAATCAGGATTTGTGGCTACTATCAGCCAAGATACGAGCTTATTTAATTTTGCCTGGGACCGTAAAATCGTATTGGTCTCCCCTTCTACCCTATTGGCAACATTAAGAACCATCGCATCCGTTTGGAAAACCGAATACCAAACCCGAAATGCCCTTGAAATCGCACGTCAAGCCGGTGATTTATACGATAAATTCGTCTCGTTTACCCAAGACATGGAAGATGTAGGTAGACACATGAAACGTGCCGAAGATGCACATGCTGGTGCCCTAAATAAACTAAGCACAGGAAAAGGTAATCTTATCAGCCGTGCCGAAAAACTTCATAAATTAGGCATTAAATCATCCAAAAAACTTAATCAAGGTTTGATTCAGGATGAAGAACCCGAAATTGAAGAGGAATAATCAAGAAATAAGAATGAAGAGTTAAGAGATGAAAAACTCGCAGGACTACAGACCTAAAGGACAAGCGACTAATTACGCTTTCTTCAAAAATTCCGTTCTCAAAACCATCACTGACTTCTCAACCTTACCTTCGATTTCGTCCGCATCATCCGTTAATCGAATGTTCTTCACCATTGTTCCACGCTTGATTACACCGGATGACCCACGCACTTTCAAATCTTTGATTACCGTAACAGAGTCGCCATCCTTCAATACCGTACCGTTGCTATCGCGAACAACCAACGCTTCATGCTCATCCATGTTATAGAAAATTTATGCTGCTACTTATTTCTTCCAACCCGTTTTATTATTTCTAAAACCTAACAATCGCTGAGCTAAATCTGGCCGCTTTAGATAAGTCAATCTGTTTCTAATCCAATCCTTATACTCCGCCTTGTACCAAAAGAAATATTTATTCTGATTCTGCTTTTCCTCACGCGTTTTTGCCGTTTTAATTGGCTGCAACGTATACGGATGTACTCCCGAATAATAAATAACTTCCGCCACCGTCATTGGAGTAGGCGTAAAGTCTTGAACTTGCTCCAACTGAAACCCTAAATCCTTTGTTTCCGCAGCCAAGTTCGCCATATCCTCTTCCTCACATCCCGGATGTGAAGAGATAAAATAGGGAATCAAAGGCTGTTTTAAACCAAATTTGGCAGAAATTTCATCATACTTCTTCTTGAACGCATGAAAATACTTAAAAGATGGCTTACGCATGACACGTAATGTAGCATCTGAGGTATGTTCCGGAGCAACCTTCAATCGACCAGACACATGACGCGTAATCAATTGCTCCATGTACTCATCGTGATTGCCGTCCTGATTGTTCTTATTAAAGTCATCCACCAATAAATCATAGCGAACACCTGAGCCCACAAACGCCTTCTTAATACTTGGGTGTGCATCCACCTTGCGGTAAATCTCCGTCAATGGTGTATGGTTTGTATCCAAATTATTGCAAATAACCGGATGAATACAAGATGGACTTACGCATTTGGCGCAAATCGACTCATCCTTCCCTTTCATACGATACATATTCGCAGAGGGTCCTCCTAAATCTGAAATATACCCTTTGAATTCTGGATGCTTCGTAATTTCATCCACCTCCTTCATAATCGACTTCTCACTCCGGGAAGCAATAAATTTCCCTTGATGCGCTGAAATCGTGCAAAAACTACAACCCCCGAAACAGCCTCGGTGCATATTCACCGAAAACTTAATCATCTCATAAGCCGGGATTGGGCCACGTTTCTTATATTTTGGATGTGGCAAACGTGTATATGGTAAATCAAAGGACTTATCCATCTCCACTTCTTCCATCGTCTTAAACGGTGGATTGATCACCAATACATCGTCCCCAACCTCCTGTGTAATCCGATTCGCTTGCCACTTATTGGACTCAACTTCTACAATCTTGAAGTTGGACGCATACTTAATTTTATCTTCCAAACAAACCTCATGACTCGCTAACTCCACCGTTTCCCAGTCACCGACAACCGGTAAAGTTTCCAATTTTTTCTGCAGGTAAGCCACCTGATTAATATCAGTTAATTCCGACAATTGCTTACCAGATTTTACACCACGGATGATTTCACGCAAGGGTTGTTCTCCCATGCCATACACCAACATATCCGCTTTGGAATCCACTAAAATCGATGGAAATAACTTATCAGCCCAATAATCATAATGTGTTACACGACGCAATGAAGCTTCGATACCACCAATCAACACAGGAACATCTGGGTAAATCTCCTTTAAAATATTGGAATAAACCGTAGTTGCATAATCAGGACGAAAACCTGCTTCACCTCCCGGGGTATACGAATCATTCGATCGCAAACGCTTATTTGCCGTATAATGATTCACCATGGAATCCATACAGCCTGCCGTTACACCAAAAAAGTATTTGGGTTTACCTAACTTCTTAAAATCGCGCAAGTCGTCTTGCCAATTTGGCTGCGCGACAATCCCCACTTTCAATCCTTCGCTTTCCATGATTCGACCAATTACCGCCGTACCGAAGGCTGGATGGTCCACATAAGCATCACCTGAAATCAGGATTACATCGAGTTCATCCCAACCGCGTTTTTCAACTTCCTTTTTGGTCAGCGGCAGCCAGTCGGTAATAGGTCTTTCTTGCATTCGGCAAAATTACGCTAAAAACAACATGAAACCTACTTTAACAACTTCGCTTTAAAATAATCAGCCGTAGCTTGAAAGACCTTAAGGGCATTGGAAAACTTCATCCAATGATGCGTATCGTCCACAATTACCAGGGTCTCCATAGGTACCTTTTTCTTTTGAAGTCGATTGATTAAGTCTATGGTTTGGCTAAAAGGCACATTACGGTCATCATCTGCGTGTATAAGCAAAACAGGGGACTTCCAAGTATCAATTGATGAAATTGGAGAAGAACGAAAAGATAAACTCATAGCCCAATCCGCATCAGGAGCCTTGTGTGGACCCGATATAGACGCTAATGGTATCTCTCGCTGGTGCGCCCAATCATGAACACCATGAATATCAACACCAGCAGTAAAAAGTTTTGAATCTCGTGCCAATCCCAATGCCGTTAAATATCCGCCATACGATCCTCCATATAATGCGATTTTTTTTGCATCAACAAATGACTGTTGAGCTAACCACTCCCCTGCCGCCTTGATATCTAAATATTCAGATGCTCCCCATTGACCTGCTGATTTTGGATTATGAAAGTCATAACCGTAACCAATACCCAAGCGGTAATTGACCGATAAAACAACAAACCCTTCGCTTGCCAAATATTGATTTAACGCATAGGCATTTGAATAATAGTCAGAATAATGCCAACCTAATAACATCTGACGCGGGGGTCCCCCGTGTATAAAAATAATTGCCGGCTTTTTCTGAGAACCATTAGTATTATCAAAAATCTGTCCGTGAATGGTCATTCCATCAAGCGATTTGAATATCACTTGCTTGGGTTCAACCAAAGACTTGGCAGGAAACTCGGCAGGAATTAAACTTTCAGTTAAGGAACGGGGATTAGCGGAACTACCCAGCATAACTTGAGGTGCTTTTTGAGCGCCTGCACCAATATAAGCATAACCTCCATTGACTGAAATTGCAGTCCACTCAATACCGGTCCCAGGCGTTAAAACCTTCATGTCAGCTTTATCAATTGACACTTGGCATATATGTCTACGATCAATGTCGGTAGCATCTGATCCTGTATTAGCGTCAAAATAAATTGAGTTACCATCAGCGCTGACACTTAAATGCTCCACCATAAAGTTACCTGGGCTTAACAAAAGCGCTGGACCTCCCTCAGGGGCCACAGAATAGGCATGTGGCCATCCATCTTGATAAGAGGTGAAAACTAGGCGATCTTTACGCGCCCAATGCAAATTTGTCCCCCCATGCGTTGTGGGAATTGAACCCCGATAAGTATTGGGCGCCTCCCAAACTAAACTTGACTTTTCTCCTGCGGTTAATCCAACCTTACGAATCGACCAAGGTATGCGTTTACGTTGCGTCAATGAGTCTGCTGAACCGCCCTCCGCTGGAGTACGATTGAATGCGATTTGAGTTCCATCTGGCGACCATCTTGGATTAAAATCGTTAGCAAATGTAGGATCTAACCAATTGACATTGGTCTTGCCCATTTCCAAAAAACCAACAAACGAATGATCCCCACGGTCGACCACAAACGCAATTTTTTTACCACCAGGTGCCCAGCGTAGCGAGTGGACAGAACCTCTGGTTTTAAACAAACGAACTGGAGCCTCTAGAAAGTCTTCATTCTCATTGGTATCCAACTTACACACCCATGGCTGGCCTTCTTTAATATAAGCGACCACTTTATTATCAGAAGAAATCACCGGAAAATCCCCCTCTGAAATAATACGAATAGGCCCACCAACAAAAGCAATTTGCATAACTCGAACCGTTTGCGGTTCCGTATTTCCCGCAGGATTAACTGCTTTCTCATCATCAAAATTTGCCCCATGGTCACCACCACGAACAAAAAGCACCCATTTTCCATCATCTGAAATAGAAATAGAGCTTATCTCCTGGCCGTCGTCATCTACAAAACTTGTCAATTTACGCGCTACAAAATTGGGAGCTTCAGCAACATAAATGTTTCGAACACCTTTCTCATCTAAGGCCCAAGCAATTTTATCACCTTTGGCAGAACGAACTAATTCCGTTGGAAAAGCATACGATTTAACAGCATCCAAAGTGAATTTTTGACCAAATAAGGAAAGTTGAATGGTTACAAGAACCAAGATGTATAGGTACTTACGCATAAATTGTTTTGAATTTTTTATATACTAAATATAGGAAATGAATGATGAAAACGAAAAGAAAAACACCTAGACCTGTTTAATTAAAATAAATTCAAACTAATTTTGAAGTTCATGGATGTATCAATCGTATTTGTCAACTACAAGACTGAAGCGCTCTTATTGGATTGCTTGCGTAGTATTTATGAACATACGATTGGGGTAGATTTTGAATGTATTGTCGTTGATAATCATTTTATTCCCGGAGCAAACCAGCAAATACTTGAGGCCTTCCCTGCTACCCAATGGATTGATTCAGGCGGAAATCTTGGCTTTTCCAAAGCTAATAATATTGGTTTGGCTGTCGCAAAGGGTGATTATGTCTTGTTTCTCAATGCAGATACACTTGTGTTTGACTCGGCTATAACTAACGCATATCAACATTTAACGAGTGATTCTGAATTGATAGCTGTTGGAGGAATCCAATTGGATGCAAAACACAACCCTATTCCCTTTTACAGAACGCTCAATGATACCCGTAGGGATTTTTATATTGTCCCCAATAAATCAATATTTCATCAATTGATTAATCGATTTTTGCCTAAAGAGTCTTTTTCAAGACCCGAGGAAACCAACAATTTGGTGGGTGCTTTCATAATGGCTTCAAAAGAACGTTTACTAAATTTGAAAGGATGGGATGAGGACTTCTTCATGTATGCTGAAGATGTTGAATTATCTTGCCGCCTCAATAAATTTGGCAAACTAGCTTATTTCGAAAATGTTAAATTTATTCATCTCATTCAAGATAACCCGTATAGAAGAACGAAGTATTCATGGGTAAATCGTTTCTCCATTCAAGTACAGGTTTCTAATTTGCTCTGGATACGAAAAAGCTATGGTATTTTGGCTTTTCTACTTATCTACCTAAACTATGCTAGTTTGGCTCCTATTTTTTGGATATGGAAAATCACGCTCAATCTTTTGAAAGGAAAAGTATGGCATCATGATACAACTAACCAACGTATTTTCTCCCGGAAAGTCGCCATTTTATTTCGGTATTTTTTCCCTATTTTATTTCTTCAAAAAGGCCCATATCAGATAAAAGAAGATGAGAATATTGATCAAGTCAATAAATCATAATAATCCTCATTTTTTTTAGTATTTTCGTTGAAAGGAACCTAATTAGCCGTGAAAACGAATTTACAAATCACCGAAACCCTTGCAGCAATTGCCAGTGAAGCCGAATCTAATTGGCTAATTGAGCAAAAAGCCTTATCAGGTAAAGCATTGGCTTTAGCTTTTGTAAAAGTTCCCCGATTTATTTCTAAAAAAATCATTGAAGGTGGTGAGTTTTCAAGTTGGACATTAGACCAACTCGTTCGTTTGGACATATTGATGCAATTAGACGCAGCCAACATCGATTCATTATTCGAAACCGCAGAAATGCAAGAAGCTGTCGCACTGACTCGCTCATTACCATTTTTACCAAATCCTTCATCCTATTTGTTGCGTGCAACAGATGCGGTAAGATCTAACATGGGGCCTGTATTCGATGCGATCGCCTTTGGAAATACCTATCCAAAAGACTATTTCAGTGAAGCTGCTTGGAACCAATTGGTCTTAAAATGTATTTTCAATGACAAAGCGATACACCAAATCATCGGATTGGATGAGCGCTCAAACCAAAACTTAGCGAATACGCTTTCCGATTTTGCACATGAACGATGGGCTGCAGACCGAAGAGTGCCTTCACAAGTATGGAGGTTAGTTCCTCGATTTATGAATGAAACCTTACAGGCTGACATTGAAAAATTAGCTCAGTCAGAAAATTCTAAGGACGTCCTCGCGGCATCTTTAGTAAAACAGGAAGTCCAAATTCCAGGCAGCACGCAGGGTCTTTGGCATGAATTAGAAAACCCAGAACCGATTTATACCGCCTAATATGTGCCAAGAACATAAAACCATTGGAAATCCTTCTCATTTCGAAGGAACTGAACAAGAAAAAACAACGGCTCACGCGGTCGATGGGACATTTGCTCAATATACTCAAGGCATGAAGTTCTTTGATCCGCATGTACATATGACTTCGCGGACGACGGATGATTACCAGGCGTTGGCGGATGCTGGGGTGGTTGCCTTGATTGAACCTGCATTTTGGTTGGGCCAACCGCGAACCGGATTAGCCTCGTTTAAAGACTATTTCGCCAGCTTAGTGGGTTGGGAACGTTTTCGATCATCCCAATTTGGGATTAAACATTATTGTACGATTGGATTGAATTCTCGTGAGGCAAATCATGAAGCTTTAGCCGAACAGGTAATGGAAATTTTGCCTTTGTTCTTGCAAAAAGAGGGCGTCGTGGGCGTAGGGGAAATCGGCTTCGATGACCAAACAGCTGCTGAAGAAAAATATTACCGAGCACAATTAGAACTTGCGAAGGAAATGAATTTGCCCGTTCAGGTTCACACACCACACCGCGATAAGAAGAAAGGAACGGAACGTAGCATGGCCATTGCTTTAGAGCATGGTATCGCACCGAACATGGTCATCATCGACCATAACAATGAAGAAACCGTGAAATCGGTTTTAGATCAAGGATTTTACGCTGCATTTACGATTTATCCATTTACCAAAATGGGCAATGAGCGCATGGTGGAAATTGTAAAACAATACGGACCAGAACGCATTATGGTAAACTCGGCTGCCGATTGGGGAATTTCAGATCCTTTGGCGATACCTAAGACTGCGGCTTTGATGAAGATTAAAGAAGTACCGGACGAACATATTCGATTGGTAACTTATCAAAATGCTTTGGATGCATTTGCTCAAAGTGGACAGATTCAGGAAGCTGATTTCATCCATGGATTGGAAATAGATCAAACACAAAAATTCAATGGTAATACCGTTTTACGCGGAGGACAAGCACCACGCATCGACAAGGACTCCTTAATCATTCGCTAATGCGCAGTAAAATTAGAGCCTTTCTTGAACTCATGCGTCCAGCTAATGTCATCACGGCATTAACGGATGTATTGGCAGGTATGGCCATCGTAGGATTTACCTTTGGAACCTTAGAATACCAATTTTGGCCAGTCGTTTTTTTAGGCATTTCAACCATGTGTTTATATGCAGGTGGAGTTGTATTTAATGATGTTTTTGACCACGAACTGGATATCCTAGAACGTCCAGAGCGCGCCTTGCCAAGCGGAAGAATCCAACGAGCAGAAGCGGTATTTGGTGGAATTGTTTTATTATCATTGGGTATATTCTTGGCTTTTTGGCAGAGCAGACTAAGCGGAATCGTGGCAGTGCTCGTGACCATTCATGCATTATTTTATGATTTCAAGGGCAAACATATGCGTATTTTTGGCCCTATTAATATGGGATTATGTCGGGCATTCAACTTGATGTTAGGCATGAGCGTTTATGAACTAGGCGTATTGGAACATTTTTATTTGATAGTAATTCCATTGATATACATCGCTGCCATTACATTAGTCAGTCGCGGTGAGGTCCACGGAAGCCAGTCGGCGCCGTTATGGTTCGCGGCCATTTTATTCATTTTCGTCCATGCAAGCCAAATAGCCGTTGGCTATCAAGCAGGCAAATTGGTTTACATGTTACCATTCGTTTTGATACATGTGTATTTAATCTTTGCCAAATTAATCCCGGCCATTAAAAAACCCATTGGTCCAAATATAGGCCAAACAGTAAAGACTGGAGTTTTGACACTAATTTTAATGAATGCCGCTTGGGTGAGTTTAAGTGAACAATATTACATGGCTTTTGTTACCTTAGCGTTGTTGCCATTCTCCATGTGGGTGGGTAAAAAATTCGCCGTTTCATAATTTATATTCATGCACGTATTACAACAGCAATTTCAGGTTCCTTTTTATTACCAAGTGATTTTCACGAAGCACTTGTTTGAAAGCAGTAATAAAACCTTGTGTGAATTTATCTCAAATTTCGGCCAAAGTAATTTTCGCAAACGCATCTTATTTGTCATCGATAAAGGGGTAGCAGATGCGCATCCAACATTAACAAAATCAATTGTTACCTATTTTGAAGCTAATAATGTAGCTGATTTAGCCCCTGAATTGCTCGTCTTACCGGGAGGAGAAGGGTGTAAAAACGATCCAAGATTTTATGAAGAAGTGGTACGTGCGATTGACGAACATCGCATCGATCGGCACTCTTTTGTAGCGGCCATAGGTGGTGGGGCATTTTTGGATATGTCGGGTTATGCAGCAGCCATCTCCCATCGAGGCGTTAAATTGATTCGTATACCTACTACCGTTCTATCTCAAAATGATTCAGGGGTAGGCGTTAAAAATGGTGTCAATTACTTAGGAAAGAAGAATTTCTTGGGAACCTTCGCTCCTGCTGTAGCCGTATTTAATGATGTTGCATTTTTAGCGACGTTGGAAGATCGTGATTGGCGCTCTGGAATAGCGGAAGCGATTAAGGTTGCGTTGATTAAAGATATAGCTTTTTTCGAATGGCTTGAGACTAATGTCTCAGCTATGAATGCCCGCGATGAAGATGCCATGGTGGAACAGATTTATCGCTGTGCCGACTTGCACATGAAGCATATTTCGGGCGGAGATCCATTTGAGTTGGGGTCTGCTCGTCCATTGGATTTTGGGCACTGGGCAGCACATAAATTAGAATACTTAACGGATTTCAAGATTCGTCATGGTGAAGCGGTAGCGATTGGTATTGCTTTAGATTGCGTGTATTCGCACTTGATTGGAGCAATTAGTTTATCCGATTGCGAACGAATTTTGGCTGTGATTAAAGGCCTAGGATTTAATGCATACCATCCGGCATTGGCAGAAAACGAATGCCAAAACCTCCACAAAGGCTTACAAGAATTCCAAGAACATTTGGGTGGTCACTTGACCATCACTTTATTGAAAGCGCTAGGAAAAGGAGAAGAAGTGCACGAAATGGACTTCAAGACTATCCAAGCATCCGTTGCTTTACTTGCCACCTACGCCTAAGATGAAAACAGCCCACGGACACCTCAGTTATTGCAGCAATATTCATCCGGGAGAGATTTGGGAAGAACATTTTGCCAATTTACAAGCGACTGTTCCGAAGGTAAAAACAGCAGTTTGCCCAGACCAGACGATGGGATTGGGATTACGCATTGCCAACCAGGCGAGTATTGATTTAATCGAAGATCCCGATAAACTAGCAGCCCTAAAAACTTGGCTAGCACAGGAAGACATCTATATTTTTACGCTCAATGGATTTCCTTACGGAGGATTTCATAATACAATAGTCAAAGATCAGGTACACGCACCCGACTGGACAACGCAGGATCGCGTGAATTATACGCGGCGGTTAATCGATTTATTGGTTCAATTATTGCCCTCGGATCAGCATGAAGGTGGAATTTCCACATCTCCCCTATCCTATAAGTTTTGGTGGGATCAACGTGGAGCGGCAATCGGTCAAGCTACTATGGAATTGTTGAAACTCGTTCCTTATTTGGCCCAAACAGAGCAAAAAACAGGTAAATGGATTCACATTGACATCGAACCGGAACCGGATGGATTACTAGAAAATCACCGCGAATTCGTCGACTGGTATACAGATACCTTGATTCCATTTGCTATTACTGCGGGGATTCCGGAGGATTGGGTGCGCCGACATATTCACATCTGTTTCGATGTGTGCCATTATGGAGTTTCATATGATAAACCTGCTGACTGTTTGCAAGAATTAGTGGATAAAAACATTTCTATCGGCAAGATTCAAATCAGCTCTGCCCTTCGCGTAGATTTGCGAAAAGATGCATCAGCACGTATTGAGGCATTGAAACAATACGAGGAGCCAACTTATCTGCACCAGGTTAAAGCCTTGAAAAAAGATGGAAGTTATGTGCAGTTTAAGGATTTAGGAGAAGCGCTAGCCCAATACAAAGAGGGTGTTTATGACGAATGGCGTGTGCATTTCCATGTACCCTTGTTCTTGGATTCGTATGGTTTATTGAATTCCACCCAAGCAGAAATCGGCGAAACATTGGCCTATCAAAAAAAGCACCATATTACACGAATGATGGAAATTGAAACCTACACGTGGGGCGTTTTACCTTCCGAATACCAAGAATCGATTGAAACCTCTATCGCACGTGAGGTCACCTATATTCAAGACATATTATGCAAAAAACCGTAGTCATAGATATCGTTGGCCTAAGTGAAAGCATTTTAGGTCGATATACACCCTTTTTGGACGCATATATTTCAGGTAAAAAGAAATCGAAAATCAAGCCCCCATTTCCGGCTGTAACCACTACGTCTCAAAGTGTTTACTTAACAGGAAAATATCCGAGTTCCCATGGTATCGTAGGAAACGGTTGGTATGATGCGATAGACTCTGAAGTGAAATTCTGGAAACAGTCCAACAAACTCGTTGGAGATGAAAAAATTTGGGATGCCGCGCGTAGAAAGGATTCAAAGTTTACTTGTGCTAATTTATTTTGGTGGTACAACATGTATTCATCAGCGGATTATTCTGTAACACCGCGTCCGCAATACCACTCAGATGGAGTCAAAATGCCCGATTGCTACAGCCATCCGGCTGATTTACGAGATGAATTGCAAGAGGCTTTCGGGACATTTCCCTTGTTTAATTTCTGGGGACCCAATGCGAATATCAAATCGACAAATTGGATAGCGGACGCCTCCATTTATGTGGATAAGAAATTTGATGCGACATTGACATTCATCTATCTGCCTCATTTGGATTACTGCTTACAGAAATTCGGGGTGGATTTTGAAAAGATCAAAGGTGATTTACAAGAGATTGATCAGGTCATTGAACGATTAATATCGCATTTCGAAAGCAAAGGAGCGAAGGTGATTATCTTATCCGAATATGGAATTAATGATGTGTCAAATCCTGTTCATTTGAATCGTATTTTACGAGAAGCAGGCTATATCGCCTTGCGGGAAGAACAAGGATTGGAATTGTTAGATCCCGGCGCATCGCGCGCATTTGCGGTTTCAGATCATCAAATTGCGCATGTTTATTGCCCAGATGAAACCGTTTTGGATGAGGTCAAGCTCCTTTTGATGCAAACGAACGGTGTTAAAAAAGTGCTATCAGGAGACGAATTAGTAGCTTATCACATCGATCATCCGCGTGCGGGTGATTTGGTATTGATTGCTGATTCTGACGCTTGGTTTACGTATTATTACTGGTTGGATGACAAAAAGGCACCCGATTTCGCTCGTTGCGTGGACATCTTCAAGAAACCGGGTTACGACCCAGTTGAGATGTTTATGGACCCTAAAAATCCCTTCATTAAGTTGCGGGCAGCCTATAAATTAGCTCGTAAACTGACGGGATTCCGTTACCGAATGGATGTGATTCCTTTAGATGCAACTTTAGTTAAAGGGTCACATGGAAGTCCTTTTTGTGATGAAGCTTACTATCCCTTGTATATTGCTGATAATCAGCCAGCTGCTAACATGGAGCCTACGGAAGTTTATTCGTTGATTTGGAACACGGTGTTTAAATAAATTACTAAAGTTGAAATCAATTCTTTTCATAGGGCTATTCATTTCATACACGAGCTTTTCCCAAACCCAAAATATTCGAGGTCGGCTACTGGATAAACATACTCAACAGCCAATTTCATTTGCAGATATCTATTTATCGCCTTCCAATCTAATTGCCAAATCCGATTCTGTAGGCAATTTTTCTTTTTCTAAACTGCCGCTCAATTCATACCAATTACGCATAAGAGCTTTGGGATATCACGAATTTAATATTCCCAAAATTGAATTGATAGCTGGAAAAGAAAGCTATTTAGCCATTGAATTAGAGGAAAACCCCGTATTCCTACAAGAAGTTCGTGTCGTTGCCGAAAAACCAAAAGATGTGGCAAAAAATGAATTTGCCCTGGTGAGTACAAGACAATTTAGCTTATTGGAAGCGCAACGCTATGCCGGAGGATTTCAAGATCCCGCAAGAATGGCCTTGAATTTTGCAGGCGTAACAAACTCCGGATCAGATCAGAATAATGAAATTATCATTCGAGGAAATTCTCCTAAGGGCTTGTTGTGGAGAATGGAAGGAATTGAAATACCCAATCCCAATCATTTTGGAGATGGTCAAGGATCCACCAGCGGGATAATTTCCATGATTAATTCCACTAGTTTAGCCAATTCGGATTTTATGTCAGGTGCATTCCCCGCTGAATATGGCAATGCCTCTTCAGGGGTCTTTGACCTGAGTTTAAGGCGGGGAAATAACTTGAATCGAGAATGGATGGCAACGCTATCCGTTGTAGGATTGGATGTGGCCAGCGAAGGTCCACTGGGGAAAAAGGGTGGATCTTATCGACTTGGATTCAGGTATTCAACGTTGGAGTTATTGTTAAAATCAGGACTGGTAAATATTAATACAGGCAATTTCAAACCAGCCTATCGAGACTTAAATTACTTAATTGAATTACCAACTAAAAAATCGGGAACGATAACCATTTGGGGTATAGCTGGAGCAAATAATACGGAAGATTTAAGAACAAATGTGAGTGATTATACGAATAGCTATTTAGCTGTAGGTGGAATTTCACATAAACTGCCTTTGAAAAATGGGCATTTAAAAACGGTTTTGGCATATACAATGGAGTCTACCGAAATTATTCGCGAAGATTTTTCTGTTAAAACAAGAGAGCAAACTTACCAATATCCCTCTTGGCGATTTAGTACCTATTATTTACACCGCATAAATGCTAAAACACAAGTAAAAATTGGATTCAATGGTAGTCAATTAGCATATCAATTATATGAAAATAGAAATAAAATTACCTTCCTAGATGAAGACGATAAAACCTATTATTGGCAACAATTTATCCAAATAAATAAAAGATTGACATCACAATTGAATGTAACGGCTGGTATTCATCACTACCAGTTTGAGTTAAATAATGCAAAGGGCTGGGAGCCTAGACTTGGCTTATCCTGGAATACCAACTCTGGGGGTCGTTTTAGCGCAGGAATGGGCGTTCACTCACGCCTAGAGCCTCTATCTGTCTATTTCTATAAACGATACAAAGGTAAAATTGCTGAAATGCCGAATCAATCTATTAAACCAGCTGTTTCACTTCATCAAGTCATTGCGTATGACCAAAGATTAGGAGAAAATACGCGCTTGAAAGTAGAAGCCTATCTGCAAAATATTAGTCATGCGCCCGTGGATTCCAATAGAAACAGTCCGTTTTCACTCCTCAATTACAGTTCTGGAATACCGACACAGGTTTTAGAAAACGTAGGAAAAGGAGAAAATAAGGGTATTGAATTAACCATTGAACGCTTTCTAAGTAATGATTTTTATTATTTATTAACAGCATCCGTTTTTGACACGAAATATCAAGCCAAGAAAAATGTTTGGTATAATACTCAATTCAATAATAGGTATGCAGCTAACCTATTAGTAGGAAAAGATTTTCGCCAAAAATTTTCACTGAATTTTCGCTATTTGGTAAGAGGAGGAAATCGGTATACGCCCATTAATTTAGCGGAATCAATTCGAAGAAATACCACCGTTCTACAATCTAATAGAATAATGGAAGGACAATACCCTACTTTTCATCGGTTAGACATATCGTTTGCCTATAAGGTAAATAGAAAGCAACATACGTGGACTTTTCGAGCAGACCTCCAAAACGTCATTAACATCAATAATATTATTGAGGAGTTTTATGATGGAAGAATAAAAGCGCTTAACTATCGATATGCGCTTCCGCTTATTCCAATATTCAGTACAAGAGTAGATTTTTGATACAAATTAAAACATCCATCACTTGCAAAGGTGATTTACCCTCGAGGTATCTCAAATTGAAATACCACAACAGGATATACCCTTCTGAAAAGACCAAGGTCAACAAAATTATTTCATTGGGTGTATACCAGGAAGCCCATTTCAGAGATCATGAATCAACAGATCAGATGCAAACATGCAAAGTTTATTCCTTGATTTTAGATACGGTGTTTAAATAAATTACTTAAATTGAGAATTGAAAAAATAAAACCTATGAAAAAAATCTTAACGACAATTGCCATGGTCGTTGCTCTTTTGGGAGCTGGCGAAGCAGCACACGCACAGATGCCAAGTCCTCAAGAAATGGCGATGAATCAATTGAACCGAATGAGTTCGGAATTAAAATTGACCAAAGAACAAGAAGATAAAATAGAGCCCTTAATTGTTGCCCGTATAGAAAAAATGATGGAATTCCGTCAAGCTGGAATGGAACGCGAGGAAATGATGGGTGAAATGAAGAAGATTAATGAAGGCCAACTAGAAACATTAAAGGCTATTTTGACACCGGAGCAATTAGAAAAATACAAGACTATGCAAACGCAAATGCGTGCGGGTGGTGGTCCTCGTAACTAATTCGAATGAAATATTTACTGATATTTTTATTATTCATTGGGCTTTCTCCAGTCATGGGGCAAGCCCAATTTGAAAAAGCACTTCAGACACAATTAATTCTTGCCTCAGATGGTGATGTGATTGAAGTGGAGGAAGGAAATTTTCAAATTTCAGGTAGTCTTTCCTTAGAGGGTAAAAAGAAAATCACCATTCGTGGAAAAGGAATGGACAAAACCGTTTTAAGCTTTAAAAATCAAAAAACGGGTGCTGAAGGTATTAAAATCACCAACTGTGAAAATATCATTTTGGAAGATTTTACCGTTCAGGATTCCAAAGGTGATTTAATCAAAACGATGCACGTGAAGGATATCATATTCCGCCGCATCAAAGCGGAATGGACGGGTGGCCCAAAAGCAGAAAATGGCTCCTATGCGCTATATCCTGTATTATGCACCAATATATTAATTGATAGTTGTATCGCGATCGGTGCATCTGATGCGGGTATTTATGTGGGGCAATCCAAAAACATCGAAGTAAAAAACTGCATAGCCTATCAAAATGTTGCTGGCATTGAGATTGAAAACTCATTGTATGCAGATGTACACCATAACCATGCCTATGGAAATACGGGAGGCATATTAGTATTTGACTTACCTGATTTGATTCAAAAGAAGGGTGGTTTCGTCAAGGTGCACGATAACCTCATCGAGGATAATAACTTATCTAATTTTGCACCCAAAGGTAATATTGTTGGCAAAGTTCCCCGCGGAACCGGCATGCTAATTCTTGCGACCAGCAACGTAGATATTTTCGACAATAAAATATTAAATCATCGGACCGTAGGTGTAGGCATTATTTCCTATTTCTTGGCAGAGATAGCCATTAAAGATAAGGAATATGACCCCTACCCAACCGCCATTTCGGTATACAAAAACACCTTTGAGCGTCGGCTTGGACGCGTTCCATTGGAAGGACGCTTTGCGCAGATCTACCGATTCAAACTGCGTTTTGGTCGGGATGTACCACATATCGTTTATGATGGTGTTTTGGATTCAACGCGCTGTGGAAGTGATGGGCAATATTTACCTCAGCATCGGATTTGTGTGCATCAAAATATAAACCAATCTGTAGCTAATATGGATGCGGAACATGATTTTAAGAACGTGCGTCGCAATCCCAAGGAGCTTGATTGTGTACAAGAATATGTCAAATCGAATCAATTTTAACGATGCGATACCTAGGATTTATCTTGTTATTGGGTTTGTTTTCTTATCAGCCGGGGCCTAAATTTCCGAGTAAATTGTCTGATTATGGCTTGTTTGAGGGGGATTTAAAAAATCAATTACCCCATTCCGGTGTGACCCCATATGAATTGATATCTCCTTTATTTTCAGATTACGCACATAAATTACGTTTTATACAATTGCCAGCGGGTCAGTCTGTCGCTTATAATCCCGATTCCGTATTCCAATTTCCGGTAGGTACCCGTATTGCTAAGACCTTTTATTATCCCATGGATGAGCGAAAACCAAATGGCAGTAGACGCTTGATGGAAACACGTATTCTAAGTCATGAACCAACGGGCTGGGTAGCATTACCCTATATTTGGAATGAGGAGCAAACGGAGGCATATTTAGAAGTGGCTGGAGGAACAAGTTTGGTGGAGTTTAAGAACCAACAAGGAAAGAAACAGCAAGTAAATTATGTAGTACCTAATGTCAATCAATGTAAAGGTTGTCATGAGCGAGATGGTATGATGACTCCAATTGGTCCTTCAGCACGACAGATGAATGCGTCGATGCAATATGTCCATGGTTCCGAAAACCAGTTGGACTATTGGAATCGGACAAATCAAATGAGTAACGTTCCTTCATTACGTCCCAAATTCGTTTCATATAGTGACGAAGGTGCTTCCTTAAATGAACGTGTTAAAGCATATTTAGATATCAATTGTGCACATTGCCATAATCCGAAAGGACCTGCAAAAAGTTCTGGTTTGTTTTTAGATTACCGCTATTATGGTTCGACGGCGTATGGGATGATGAAATCACCTGTAGCAGCAGGTCGAGGTTCAGGTGGGCTTCAATACGATATTGTTGCAGGCAAACCCGCCGAAAGCATTCTACATTACCGCATGAATTCACATGATCCGGGTGTCATGATGCCGGAACTTGGCAGAACCATTGTGCACCAAGAGGGCGTCGAACTCGTTCGCGCATGGATTAAATCATTAAACTAATAATCATTCGATTAGTCAAATTTTGAATAGGAAACGGCATTTTAGCGGGCGAAATTTGTTTTAACAAACCTAGCCCAGAAAATGAGAAAGACTGCCAAAATTGAGAATCAGCTACTGGAAATGATTCAGCCTCGTATACAGCTAATTGAAAACAAGTTTTCTAGTGGAGAGGCTTTAACAGATCAAGATGTGAATTCACTTCTAGTGAAATCAGCATTCAATCACATGAATCATTTAGATCAGCGATTAGATGAAGTAGCTGCAGATGTGGCTCAATTAAGAACTGATTTTTGTGGACTTGAAGGTAGATTTCTTGAGCTTGAAGGAAGATTCCATACGCTTGAAGGAAGATTTCATGCGCTTGAAGGAAGATTCAAGTTACTTGAGGGTAGATTCCAGGTACTTGAGGAAAGATTCCAGGTACTTGAGGAAAGATTCCATATTCTTGAGGGTAAATTTCAGCTAATGGAGGGTAAATTTCATGAACTCGAAGGTAGGTTTAATGCACTCGAAAGAAGGTTTCAAGAACTTGAAAATAGATTTTATACGCTAGAAGGAAAATTCGAAACACTTGAAGCAAGATTCGAAACCTTAGAGGCGAGATTCATTTCTTTTGAGTCAAGAATGGAAGCTACCATTGAGAAAACGATGAAATCTCACATTAAATGGACACTCGGCTTAATGACCTTCTGCCTCACATTATTTAAAATCATTGATCTAGTAGTACAAAACTAAAAAGGGCTGACCCCTCAGCCCTTTCCAACTATTTGCCTAAAACAATATTAACGATCCGTTTCGGAACCACAATCACCTTAGAAGGAGCTTTACCGTCCAAATGTTTCTGCACTTGATCGTTGGCCAATACACCCGTCTCTACTTCTGCAGGACTTGCCGTGGCAGAAAAAGCTAAGGTCAACTTAACCTTACCATTAAATGAAATCGGATAATTGAACTCGTTCTCCACCAAGAATTCTGGATTGAAAACAGGGAACTTCGCGTGTGAGATCGCACCCGCTTCCTCACCCAAAGCCACCCATAACTCCTCAGCAATGTGTGGCGCATAAGGAGAAAGCAATAAAACCAATTCACGAAGAACCGATTTCTTATGACATTTCAATTGGCCTAAATCATTCACACAAATCATCAAAGTCGATACAACGGTATTGAATGAATAACGATCCAAATCATCTTGCACCTTACGAATCGCCGTATGTAAAACCTTTAATTCTTCAGGTGTTGCTGACGCATCCACTAAAACAGATTTCTGAGCTTGCTCATCAAAGAACAATCGCCACACCTTCCGCAAGAAATTGTGTGACCCCGAAATCGAATTCGTATTCCAAGGTTTGAATTGCTCCAAAGGACCTAAGAACATCTCATAAACCCGTAAAGTATCAGCCCCATATTTGGCAATTAGATCATCAGGATTTACAACATTGAACTTCGATTTGGACATTTTCTCCACTTCCCAACCGCATAAATACTTCCCATCTTCTAAAATAAATTGTGCATCTGCAGGAACATCGTTGCGTGAGCGCTTAAATTCCTCAAGATCCAAGATGTCATTTTCGACAATATTCACGTCTACATGCAACGCAGCTACATCGTATTGATCTTTCAATCCATACGATACAAAAGTCACTTGATCCGAATTTTTCACTCGATAAACGAAATTCGACCGACCCTGAATCATCCCTTGGTTGATCAATTTCTTTGCAAATTCCTCCTCTGCCACATAGCCCAAATCCTTCAAAAATTTATTCCAAAAACGCGAATATAATAAGTGACCGGTAGCATGTTCAGAACCTCCGATATATAGGTCAACTGCCTTCCAATAGTTAACAGCTTCAGAGGAAGCAAATTCGGCATCGTTTTTAGCATCCATATATCGGTACCAATACCAGGATGATCCAGCCCAACCCGGCATGGTAGACCATTCATAATCATACTGACCTTGATATTTCCACGAATCTGCGGCACGACCTAATGGCGGCTCGCCCGTTTCAGTAGGTAAATACTTGTCGATTTTTGGTAACTCCAAAGGCAACTCGGATTCCTGAATTAAATAAGGCAATAATTGGCCTGAAGATGTCGGTTTAAAATATACCGGAACGGGCTCACCCCAATAACGTTGACGAGAGAATACGGCATTACGCATTCTGTAATGCACTTTTCCCTTACCAATTCCTCGTTCCTCTAACCACTGAATTAAGGTATCTGTGGCTTCCTTATAACCCATGCCGTTGATGATACCCGAGTTGATATATTTCCCCTCTTTGGTATTATCGGCCTGTTTTTCAATATCTTTTTGTGCATCTAATATGGCTGGAATAGGCAAATCAAAATGCTTGGCAAAATTCCAGTCTCGTTGGTCACCCGAAGGTACACCCATCACGGCACCCGTTCCATAACCGGCCAATACATAGTCCGCAAGGAAAAGAGGAACCCGCTCATTATTCAGCGGATTAATTACATAAGAACCTGTAAATACGCCTGAAACCGTTTTAACCTCTGAAACACGATCCAACTCTGAACGGGATTTTGTCCAGGTAATATACGCATCCACGTCGGCTTGTTGGGCTGGCTTCGTTAACTCCGCCACCCACTCATGCTCCGGTGCTAAAACCATAAAGGATACGCCATAAATGGTATCGACACGCGTTGTAAAAACTTTAATTTTCTTATCTGAAATACCTTCAATGGCAAATTCTACATCGGTACCGATTGATTTCCCAATCCAGTTTCGCTGTTGTTCTTTTAAGGAGTCTGACCAATCAACCTCCTCTAAACCCCGTAATAAACGATCTGCATATGCGGTAATGCGCATTGACCACTGACGCATTTTTTTCTGCTCAACCGGATAACCACCACGCTCGGAAAGACCATCTTTAACCTCGTCATTCGCTAATACCGTACCTAATTGAGGGCACCAGTTAACGACTGAATCATCCAAATATGCCAAACGAAAATTCAGTAAATAAGCATATTGCTCCTCTTCACTCATCGCATGCCAACTTGCCGCGGAGATGCGTTCTACCTCCTCATCGCATACAGCCTGTAATCCAATAGAGCCCTGTGATGATAAAATCTTCTTTAGGGTATCTATGGATTCAGCTTTGTCGGCCGACTGGTTATACCAAGAATTAAACAACTGCATAAAAATCCACTGCGTCCATTTATAATAAGAAGCATCAGATGTACGCACCTCACGTGACCAATCGAACGAAAAACCCATGTTTTTCAATTGCTCGATATAACGCGTAATGTTTTGTTCCGTCGTTATCGCTGGATGTTGGCCCGTCTGAATCGCATATTGCTCTGCAGGCAAACCAAAGGAATCAAATCCCATGGGATGCAACACTTCATACCCCTGCAATCGCTTATAACGCGCCATAATATCAGATGCAATGTAGCCAAGTGGATGACCCACATGAAGCCCCGCTCCAGAAGGATAAGGGAACATATCTAACACATAATACTTGGGTTTATTGGGATTAACCTGAGCTTTGAATGTTTGGTTTTTCTCCCAAATTCCTTGCCAAGCTTTTTCGATCTCACGAAATTGATACTCTGAACGCATAAATTGTTTGTTTTTCAAAAGGGGATGCAATTTACACGAATTTTACGAAAAAATATTTACTCTACTTTGTTGGTAGATTAAGTAAAGTCTATTAGTTTTGTAGGATAATTGAATTAACCATGTCCACAGAACCTGACTCGACACCTAAAAAGCCTAAATTTCCAAGCTTATTTAAAGCTATCGATATCATTTGGAAACGAGAAAGGAGCATTACGGAAGTCATCATTCACCTAAGCAATGCGCTTGCCTTAATGATAGTGGGGCATCTTCTTTTTACATACTTAACCGCTGAAAATGTTATTGCGATATTCAACACGGTCGATTCAGAAATTCTTTACTACATATTGGGAGGATTTATCGCCCAAATGATCGATGGTGCTTTGGGAATGGCATATGGTGTTACAGCCACTACGTTTTTGATGTCGGTAGGCATCACCCCGGCCGCTGCTTCAGCCAGTGTGCATGCGTCTGAGGTCTTTACCTCTGGCGTTTCTGGCTATATGCATTTGAAATTTGGTAATGTGAATTCCAAATTATTCAAAACTTTAGTTATCCCGGGCGTTATTGGAGCCATTTTAGGTGCCTATGTTCTATCGTCCCTAGAGGATTATTCAGGATACATTAAACCTATCGTGTCCATTTATACCTTATTTTTAGGAGCAATCATTATTCGAAAGGCATTAATCAAGCGACAAGAAAAACGTCAATTAAAACGTGTAGGCTGGTTGGCACTTTTCGGAGGCTACCTCGATTCCATCGGTGGAGGTGGCTGGGGTCCAATCGTTTCCTCTACCTTAATCGCTTCAGGTCGTCATCCTAAATATACCATAGGAAGTGTTAATCTAACTGAGTTCTTTGTTTCCCTCGCTTCTTCGTTAACCTTCTTTACCGTGATCGGCCTAGGTTATTGGCAAGTAATCGCAGGACTTATTTTAGGGGGTGTCGTAGCAGCTCCTATTGCAGCGCGCTTAGCGAATAAGCTTCCCGTGAAGAGTATGATGATTTTAGTAGGGATTGTCATCATCATTGTTAGCCTACGTCAGATTCTCTTAGGAGCAGAAAAATTCTTTTAATCTTGCTGTACTTTTCGGGTTGTCACATGACCTTTGGCATCTATAAATCGCAATACATGCATGTTTGCATGTGTGAATTGGTATGTTTTACCTGATTTTATTGAAACTTGATCTAGTAATTGACCTAATCTATTAAATACTTGAAATTCGCCCGGCTGATTTGCTAGAACATGAATAAGGCCTGAATTGGGATTGGGCCAAACCTGAAATGCATCATTTTTCAAACCCTCCCAAACAAGTGAAGTACTTTTATTTTCTACTAGATATACCCCACCACTTCCTGTACCCACAATTAAATCATTTCGGCCATCCCCAGTAAAATCGGCTACTTGCAAACGTGCATTGCGACCTACTGTAAGCCCAAAAAAATCGGCATCAAGCCATGTTAGGGTATTCGTCTCATCTTGGTAATTACCAACATGCCATTGACCCTCCATATCTATTCCAATAAATTCAATCGTTCCATCACCATCTAAATCAGCAAATTGGCAAGTTCTTATTTGCCAGGGATACTGACCCAACTGACCCCAGTCCAGACCTGATTTCGACCACTGAATACGCCCGGACTTGGTTAATATCATATTCCCCCAAGGACTAAATAATGGAATTTCACCAAAATTTAACTCAAAATTTATCGGGCTCAATTGCTGGTTGACTATTTTATAAGCCTTAGTCCCCATGGAACTTTGTCCCACAACAATTACTTGATTGCCTGAAACTTGCAACACAATTTCCGTCAATGATTCCCTTGCTGTCAAGCCTAAATAATCCGATGTCTTTAAATTATATGTACCTAATTGATTTTCATATAAATAAATTCCGGCTTTAACATCATTTGCTTTTCGATAACCTGCATGACCTATTAATAGATCCAAATCGCCGTCGGCATCTATATCAAAAAAACAAGGACTTGCCTTTTCCCCCACATCAATCATTTGATCTTGCAAGAAAGGCGTAGCTTTCCCTGAGCTAACTTGAAATGAAGAATGTTGAAAATCTTGTAAATACCCTACATTATCAGCTGAATTGACCGATACAAAAACATCTTCGGAATTGCCTGTCAATTGCAAAGGTGTCGCGGTGTAAAATACACCGGGAGAAACTGCCTTAGTAGATAAAAAATCATAATCAATATTTGAATATTTTACTTGTTGGTTTGTTCCTATGTTTTTCAAAAAAGTCAAATTATCACAGGACACTTGCCCCAAGAACAAATCATTTTGAGCCGTAATACCTAGGCTATTGCCCACGTGGGCTACTTTATTCTTTAGTTGTACGGCATCAGATCTCTTTTCGGATTGCAACAGTTGAATTGACTTACAATCTTGATGTATTATGTTTCCCCAATTGGTAGGCGATTTCACAAATTGCAATCCCGCCGTTCCCGATTTTTGAATGGATATGTTTTCATGGAATTCAATATAATGTCCACCAGGTTCAAATGCCAATATATCCACATCGCCATCCTGATCTACATCAGCAACAACGGGGATATCAGGAGCAGCCACATATAGGTTAATCAAACCGGAAAAGCCAACACTGAAAAGGGGTTCTTTGACTAATTCAAAAACAATTTGATTAGCAGTAGACTTATTTTCATACACTTTAATGCCAGCGCTCGTAGAACTGAACAAATCCTTTTGACCATCCCGATTATAATCCACAAGCACAAACCAATTCTCAATACGAGGAAATTTTGAAATATATTGAGGCGAAAAAACAAATGAGCCAAGTCGATCTTGTAAAAAAGTAGAAATTTGTTGGCTCGTCCTGTCATATGAAACCAAATCGACAATCCCATCACTATTCAAATCCATACTTTGATACTGCATGGAATTCATCCCACCAGCCCAAGGTAGTGATAAGTTTGTCCCATTTTGATTGACACGTAAGTTTTGAATAATGCTAAATCTTAATTTTTGGCCTTGTATTTGCATACTTATCAAGCCCAATAAAAGGATTAAACAATTTTTCATTCGATATTTGTAGCTGCATGTAAACAAAGGCTCACTAAAATTAACATGAAGATTTTAAATTCAGCTCTTTTAGATTTATTTCTATCATCTACTGGCATATGTACAGATACCCGAAAAATTCAAGCGGGGAATCTATTCTTTGCGTTAAAGGGGCCTAACTTCAATGCCAATGTTTTAGCAAAAGAAGCCTTAGAAAAAGGAGCAATAGCTGCCATTATTGATGATCCGGCTTATTTAACTGGAAAAGAAACCATATTGGTTGAGGATGGATTGCAAGCCTTACAAGACTTAGCCCGTGACTATCGTAGCACGTTGAAAATTCCGATTATAGGTTTAACGGGGTCAAATGGAAAAACCACGACCAAAGAACTTTTGTTTTCTGTTTTGTCACAGCAATACCAATGCTACGCAACGGAAGGAAACTTGAATAATCACATTGGGGTTCCACTTTCAATACTTCAAATAAAGCCTATGCATGAGGTAGCCGTTATCGAGATGGGGGCCAACAAACAAGGGGACATTAAGGAATTGGTGGAGATAACTCAACCCACACACAGTTTAATTACGAATATAGGTAAAGCGCATTTAGAGGGATTTGGGGGCGAATCTGGAGTAATTAAAGGGAAAGGTGAATTATTCGATTATGTAGCCCTACATGGAGGAATCGTCTTTTTACCTAAAGACAAAAATGTAGTTTATACCATGAGTCAAGAAAGAGGAATCCGTGACTGTGTATATGCAAATGAAGCGATGCCCATTACTTTATTAGAAGCCAAACCAACGGTCACATTTTCATGTCCTGATGGAAGTATTGTTACATCGCACTTACCAGGGATTTATAATTTTGAAAATATCCAAATGGCAATTGCCGTAGGAAAGACTTTCGGATTAAGTGATAAGGCCTGTCAGACAGGAATTAGTTCTTACTTACCTACAAACCATCGCTCACAATTCATAAAAATAGGATCCAACCAAGTCTTAATGGATGCTTACAATGCCAATCCTTCATCCATGCAGGCAGCCATTAGTCATTTCGCCTCAACTGAAAATAATCCGAAGATTGTTATTTTGGGAGATATGTTTGAATTAGGTGACTTAACAGAATCAGAGCATAAATTACTGGGTAAACTTATTGCAGAATTCGATTTTTCAAAGGTCCTTTTAGTAGGTGATCATATGCAACATGCCTTGCACTTTCTACCACAAGCATATTATTTCCCAGACAAATTCGGCCTTCACAATTGGTTACAAGATCATCCTATTACGGATAGCTTTTTATTGGTTAAAGGTTCTCGTGGAATTCAACTGGAGAGTATTTTGCCATTCCTCAATGCCTAGTTTACGCTTTCTGATAACAAAATTTTGTTGCTCCGCAATAAAGGACTAAATTTGCACTTTCTTAAGAATTCGAAATAAAATAGAATACACAATGGCATCACAATCAGGCACTTACGTACCTTACAAAGTTAAAGACATTGCATTAGCCGACTGGGGTCGCAAAGAAATTCAATTAGCAGAGGCAGAAATGCCAGGCTTGATGGCCTTGCGTACTGAATTTGGTGCAGCCCAACCGTTAAAAGGTGCGCGCATCGCAGGATGTTTACACATGACCATCCAAACAGCGGTATTAATTGAAACATTAACTGCCTTAGGAGCAGATGTAACATGGTCATCATGTAATATTTTCTCAACACAAGATCACGCTGCAGCCGCTATCGCAGCTGCCGGTATTCCCGTTTACGCTTGGAAAGGCATGAACGAAGAAGAATTCAACTGGTGCATTGAGCAAACGTTATTCTTTGGTGAAGATCGTCAACCATTAAACATGATCTTGGATGATGGTGGTGATTTGACCAACATGGTTTTTGATGAATATCCTGAGTTGATTGAAGGAATAAAAGGTTTATCAGAAGAAACTACGACTGGTGTTCACCGTCTATATGAGCGTATGAAGAATGGCACTTTATTCTTGCCAGCAATCAACGTGAATGACTCGGTTACGAAGTCTAAATTTGACAACAAGTACGGTTGCAAAGAGTCATTAGTTGATGCAATACGTCGTGCGACTGACTTAATGTTGGCCGGTAAAGTAGCCGTAGTAGCTGGTTATGGTGATGTAGGAAAAGGCTCTGCAGATTCATTACGTGGTGCTGGTTGCCGTGTATTAGTGACTGAAATAGACCCTATTTGTGCTTTACAAGCAGCTATGGATGGATATGAAGTTGTTCCAATGGACGAGGCGGCTACGCGTGCGAATATCTTTGTAACAGCAACGGGTAACGTGAAAATCATCCGTGATCGCCACTTCAAAGCAATGAAGGACAAAGCAATCGTTTGTAACATCGGTCACTTCGATAACGAAATCGATATGGAGTGGTTGAACAGTAACTACGGTTCCACGAAAGATCAAATCAAGCCACAAGTAGATATGTACACCATCGACGGCAAAAACGTAATTGTTTTGGCAGAAGGTCGTTTAGTGAATTTAGGTTGTGCAATGGGGCACCCATCATTCGTGATGTCAAATTCATTCTGTAATCAAACATTGGCTCAATTAGAGTTATGGGCCAATTCGAAAAATTACGAAAACAAAGTGTACATCTTACCAAAACACTTGGATGAGAAAGTAGCATTCTTACACTTGGCACACATCGGTGCTAAATTAGAGAAACTAGAAAAAGAACAAGCGGAATACATCGGCGTACCACAAGCTGGTCCATTTAAGCCAGAACATTACCGTTACTAGACGCTTTTTTCGCTCAATTTATAAGCTGCACTCCCAAGGTGCAGCTTTTTTTATATCTTTAAATTCATTTCATTTTACAATGTACAATAAACTACTCCTCATTTTATTATTTCCCTTCGGCTTAATGGGACAAGGTTTCTCACACGCAGATAGCCTTAGAGGAACATTAAGTCCTTCGCGATCTTGTTTCGATGTCCTACATTATGATTTACATGTTGCGGTTAATCCGCAAGAAAAAAGCATTTCAGGCAGTAACCGAATTCGTTTTATCACCACGCAAAAAACATCAGAAATCCAATTGGATTTATTTGCCAACCTGACTATTGATGAAATCCAATGGGCAAATAAAAAGGTAAATTTCCGCCGAGATGGAAATGCCATTTTCATACAAGCCGCGAAGGAAGTTCCGGCTAATCAAGTACAAACGGTATGGGTGAAATACCATGGTCAACCTCGGCCAGCCGTAAAACCGCCTTGGGATGGTGGTTTTTCATGGACTAAAGACCCCCAAGGAAATCCTTGGGTGACCGTATCGTGTGAAGGACTAGGTGCCTCGGTTTGGTGGCCGTGTAAGGATCATCTTTCAGATGAGCCTGAATCTATGGATATTCACATTGAAGGCCCTAAAGGTCTTATTTCTGTATCAAATGGAAACTTGGTAGAAAAAATCAGCAAGGCAACAACGGATGAGTACCATTGGAAAGTAAGTTACCCCATCAACCTTTACAACGTCAGCATCAACATGGCAAATTATGCACATTGGTCTAAATCAATGAAGCAACTCAATGGCAAAACCTTGGCTTTAGACTATTACGTGTTAAAAGAAAATGAAAGCGTTGCCAAAAAACATTTCGAACAAAGTGAAGAAATGTTACGAATTTTTGAAAAATATTTTGGCCCCTACCCTTTCCCTAAAGATGGCTATGCATTAGTTGAAACTGATTATTGGGGCATGGAACACCAAAGTGCTGTAGCCTATGGTAATCACTACAAAAACAACAAATTTGGATTCGATTTCATCATTGTGCATGAGTCGGCACATGAATGGTTTGGCAATTCCATTTCCTGTTCTGATCATGCCGATTTATGGATTCATGAAGCACTTGGAACCTATGCTGAAGCAATCTATGTGGAAGAAAAATTTGGTAAAGATCAGGCTCGTATCTACTTAAATGCCCAACGAAATAACATTCGCTATGCATTCCCTATTGCGGGTCCTTATCATGTCAACTACCAGCATCCTGATTCTGACATGTACTTCAAAGGAACGTGGATGTTCCATACCCTACGCAATATTATTCAAGATGATGCCCTTTGGTTTAAAACCATGCGTGAATTTTGCATGGCCTTTTACCACAAAAATACCAATACCCAAGAAGTAGTGGACTATTGGAGTAAACACTTAAATAAGCCTATAAAATCACTTATGATGCATTATTTATATCAGGTGAAGAACCCTAATTTGCAATACAGTATTCAACAGGAAGGTAGTAATTGGAATTTTAAGTACCGCTGGAGCAATATCAGCGATGAAATTGAATATCCATTAATGCTTAGGTCAGGAGAGAAAATTAATCCGAAAACTTACTGGCAAGAAATCAAATTAGATCACCAGCCCCAATTAGACGAAGAAAGCTATTTATTTGACAAAGAATTGCTAAAATAAATCGCCAAAATCCTGTATTTTTGCACAAAATTAAGACATAAAAGAAATGAAATTTGGCGTAATTGTATTCCCTGGATCCAACTGTGATGATGATACCGTTGGCGTAATTCAAAGCTTAGGCCACGAAGCCATTAAACTCTGGCACAAGGATACCGATTTACAAGGCTGTGATTTCATTATTGTACCAGGTGGTTTCTCCTATGGTGATTACCTACGCTCAGGTGCCATTGCACGCTTTTCGCCAATCATGGACCACGTTATTGAATTTGCCAAAAATGGAGGTTATTTAATGGGGATTTGTAATGGTTTTCAAGTACTGGTTGAGGCGCATTTATTACCTGGGGTTCTATTACGCAACAACTCGCAGAAATTCATTTCAAAAAATATTTACTTGAAAGCGGCAACTAATAATGCATTGTTGACGCAGGAATTAGATCTCAACAAAGCCTACAAGATACCCATCGCGCACGCAGAAGGTCGTTATTTCACCGATCAAGCTACTTTGGCTTCTCTACAGGCAAATGACCAAATTCTTTTCTATTATTGCGATGCGAATGGCCAAGTGAATGACGAGGCAAATCCCAATGGAAGTCTATTGAACATAGCTGGAATTTGTAACGAGGGACGCAATGTATTCGGTTTGATGCCACATCCAGAACGCGCAGCAGATCCAGATTTGAATAATACGGATGGATTAGAAATCATGAAACAATTGATTCTTCAATTAGCATAAATTCAGAAAAACATTCCAAAGAAAAAGGCGCAATACTTGCGCCTTTTTCTTTTACATCCCCTGACTATTATGTCTAGGAATAGGAAACAGTATCTATCTTAAATCATTCACCTCAACTCCTGGGAATGATTTTTTATTGAAGGTAAAATACGCATCATCTACACCGGCTTTCGGATTCAATTTGGTTACCGAAAACGATTGCTTTTTTCCTGTCTTGTTAACAATAATCCAAGACTTTACGGTTAAGTCGGAAGAATTAATCTTAATCGTAACGCTTTTCACTTGGGCTGATTTACCAGTAGGAGCCATTTCAACCGTAGCTACACCACCGGCCTCGCTCACCAAGGTAAACTTATACCCTTTTTTGTCAAACGTATAGATCTTCGCTGGATTCAAATCTCCATCTGCCGGATCAAAATCCGATAGGTTTACCTCATTAATCTCCTTGATGTAGGTAGCAACTTCTTTTCCATTATTAAAGATTTCTTGTCCCGCGGTCTTTAAACGAAACTTGGTCCCCTTAACGGTTATAGAACCCGTTAGGGCATTACCTCCATCTGTTTGATAGCTGAAATTAGCCGAAAAAGACCCCATACCCTTATATTTTTTCTGCATGCCATCAATGATGCTGATGGCCTTATTTACCTGCCCCCAAACGGGCATAGATAACAAAATCAATACAATTAGTTTTTTCATTACTTTAAGTTTTTCAAAATTTCTTCTAATTCTATTTCAGATTTAACTAATACCTCACGGGCTTTTGAACCACCAAATGAACCTACGATTCCCGCAGCTTCCAACTGATCAATTAAACGACCTGCGCGATTATAACCCAATTTCAATTTACGCTGAATCAAAGATGTACTTCCCTGCTGGTGCATCACGACTAATCGAGCGGCCTCGTCAAAGAATGAATCTCGATCTCCTAAATCTACATCCCCCCGATCCTGGCCTCCCATTTCATCGGCATCCGGCTCTGGTAATAAGTAGGCTGACGAATAACCTTGTTGGTTCCCAATAAAATCACAAATTTCCTCTACCTCTGGTGTATCCACAAAAGCACATTGCAAACGAATTACTTCTGACCCCATAGATAAGAGCATATCTCCCATACCCACTAGTTGGTCGGCCCCACCCGCATCCAAAATGGTACGGGAGTCAATTTTAGACATTACTTTAAATGACAGACGCGCTGGGAAGTTTGCCTTAATAGTACCCGTAATAACGTTAACGGAAGGACGCTGTGTAGCCACTACCAAGTGAATACCTATCGCACGCGCCAATTGAGCCAATCGAGCAATCGGATGCTCTACTTCTTTACCCGCAGTCAACATCAAATCAGCTAATTCATCAATCACCAAAACGATATATGGCATAAAGTCATGCTCATTCGGATTTAACCGACGGTTGATAAACTTCGTATTGTACTCTTTGATGTTGCGACATCCCGCTTCTTTCAATTTATCATAACGCATATCCATCTCCTTGCAGAGTGAATTCAAGGTTGCGACAACTTTCTTCGTATCCGTGATAATAGCCTCCGCAGAATCTGGTAAACATGCTAAAAAATGACGCTCCAATTTATTAAAGAGCGACAATTCAACTTTCTTGGGATCTACAAGAACAAACTTTAAGGTGGAAGGATGTTTCTTGTAAATCAACGAAGTCAATAACATATTCAAGCCAACTGACTTTCCTTGTCCTGTAGCACCTGCCATTAATAAGTGAGGCATTTTAGCTAAGTCGGCAACAAAAATTTCGTTTGAAATAGTCTTACCTAGGGTGATTGGCAAGTCATAAGTAGACTTTTGGAATTTCTCTGACCCAATAACCGCCCGGACAGGTACCATTTCGCGATTCTTATTCGCAACTTCAATACCAATGGTTCCTTTACCTGGCATTTGACCGATAATACGAACCCCCATCGCTGCCAATGAAAGCGATAAATCATCTTCCAAAGAAGTGATTTTACTTACACGAACACCGGCCTTAGGAACAATTTCATATAATGTAACCGTTGGCCCAATGGTAGCCTCAATCTTCTGAATACCGATACCATAGTTCAATAAGGTCTCAACAATTTTCTCTTTGTTTTCCTTAAGCTCATCCATGGTTACCTGAGTCGTCTGATTCTTTTGATCGTACTCTTTTAACAAGTCAAGCGTTGGGTAAACATACTTGGGCAAATCCGCAGTCGGGTCATATAAACCAAATTGCGCTACTAAATCATTTGCCTTTTCAGCCGTCGTTGGAGGCGTTTCTTCAACCTCAACCGCAGCATCATCCTCATCCGCTACTTTAAAGGTAAATGGCGTTTCATCTACTTCCTCCAGGGCGGCCTCCGCTATTTGCTCCTCTAGGATAGGCAAATCAGCGGATAGATTCTCATCCTCTTCGTCCACTTTTACTGGAGGAACATGTGGACGATACTCCTCTAAATCTTCATTGTCAACATGAAATGATGAATCATCATCATCGTCAAAAAGGGCTTCCTCTCCCGTTGACTCACCCGTAGGTATAGCGCCACCTGATGCTGCCGTTTGGACTTTGGCTTTAGCCGGATTCCACTGGTAAAACAAAATAAAAAACACCAAACCCGTAAATCCAATGGCAAAAACGGAAAGATAACCAATCAATTGAATCAACTTTTCACTTACAAAATAGCCAATACCACCACCCATCGAATGAGGCAAATCCAATTGAAACACAAAAAATCCAGCCAATAAACTTCCCCAAATAATGTAGAAGATAAGCTGCCAAGTCAAACGATCTAAAGGGTAAAACTCCTTTTTAAACAATAATTTGATGGCTGATAAATAAAACAAGGGCACTAATAAAAAGGATGACCAACCGAAAGTTTTAAACAAAAAGAAATGAGCAATTTTAGCTCCTATCAAACCAGCCCAGTTTTTTACAGGGATATCCGAACCTGCAATTACCTCCAATGCGCCCTCCGAGACTTCACTTTGATCTGATACGCCAACAAAAAAGCTAGAGACAAATGAAAACAGCAATAGTGAACCTACCAGAACTAAAAAGGCACCGAAAATCAACCGAATACGATAGGCAATTTCGCCAGGCGTTTGAGGTTTACGATTTTCAGAATCAAAATTAATTTGAAGTGTACTTGTGGGATTTACTATCTTCTTCGCCATCTACTAAACAATCATTATAAACATATAAATTTCGACTTTTTGATTCGATTTACAAAATCAATTTTAAAGTCCCTCTTGAACGATTCCTTGATTGATTTTTTTTATCAAACCAGGACCTTCGTAGATGAAACCCGTATAAATCTGAACCAAACTCGCCCCTGCCCGAATTTTCTCAATCGCGTCTTCAGCGGAATGTATTCCCCCTACCCCAACGATTGGTATCTTCCCATTTGAGTTTTGGTGTATGTAAGCTATCACCTCCGTCGAACGATTTTGCACCGGCTTACCACTTAATCCACCTTGTTCATTTTTTAAAGTATCAGCCGACAATAAACCTTCCCTTGACAAGGTAGTATTGGTAGCAATTATGCCCGCAATACCAGTAGACATAACGATTTCAATCACATCATCTAGTTGGTCATTGCTTAAATCAGGAGCAATCTTTAAGAGTATCGGCTTTGGTTTTGGCTTTTCGTCATTCAAGGTTTGTAATCGAATAAGCAAATGGCGCAAAGGCTCTTTTTCTTGCAATGCTCTTAAATTAGGTGTATTGGGAGAACTAACATTAACAACGAAATAATCCACCACCTCATACAATGCCTCAAACCCAAGGCAGTAGTCTTCCTCTGCCTCCTCGTTGGGCGTCAACTTGTTTTTCCCCAAATTTCCACCGATGATAATCTTCGATTGACGTACTTGAAGGCGTTGCTTTATGGCGGCTAATCCATCATTATTAAATCCCATTCGATTAATAATAGCTGCATCCGCTGGCAAACGGAATAAACGAGGCTTCTCATTTCCATCTTGTGGCTTTGGAGTAACCGTTCCCACTTCAATAAACCCAAAACCCAAATTTGAAAATTCATCAATCAATAACGCGTTCTTATCAAATCCGGCAGCTAAGCCAACCGGATTAGGAAATTCAATCCCAAAAACCGTACGCGTTAATTGAGGATGCTCATATCCGTAAATCCATCGAAAGAGAACAGGCACCCCCGGAATTCTCATAAAAAACTTGATCAAATCCGCTAACAAATAATGCGCGCGCTCTGGATCAAAGAGAAAAAAGAAAGGTTTAATGAGGTATTGATAAAACATATAAAAATGTCAATAAATTGAAGCTACAAAAATACAAAATACCCCTCGATTATGGGAATAAAACAAGGATTATCTGCAGATTCCTATGACATTGTAAAATAAACAAGTCAGCAGATATGCCAAATCAAAAAAAAGGCTAATTTTAAACATGCCTTAACAGGCTAATCAAGCATTAACCAATCGTACTTCTATGTTAAGTCGTGTAGCAAACTCCATTTATTGGATGAACCGGTATATTGAACGCGCGGACAATTATGCGCGTTTTATTTCTGTTAATTTCAATCTCGCATTGGACTTACCACCCAACGTCCCTGAACAATGGGAACCACTCATTGTAGCGACCGCGGATCACTATAATTTCTTTGAGCATTATCCAACCGCCAACCGGGAGCATGTTTTACATTTCATGACATTCGATGAAAGTAACCCCAATTCCATTTTGTCTTGCCTATATAGTGCCCGTGAAAATGCACGCACAATACGAGAAAGTATTTCGCGCGAGATGTGGGAATACGTAAACCAAATATACTGGAAAGTCAAAGACCGGGTAGAAGGAAGTAAAGATTGGGAGATATCCCGTTATCAAGGTTTCCTTGAAGAGATAAAATCAGGAAGTCAATTGTTTTATGGTATTGTTGATTCCACCATCACACGCGGAGAAGGATGGCACTTTGGTCAATTAGGAAAGTTATTAGAGCGAGCAGATAAAACAACCCGTTTCCTTGATGTTAAATATTTTACACTTCTCCCGGATATTGACGCGATAGGATCGCCATTGGACCTATTATTATGGTCAGCTGTGTTGAAATCCAACTCGGCCTACAACATGTTTCGCCAACAATACAAGATAATCAACCCCAAAAATATTGTCGAATTCCTCATTTTGGAAAAGAGTTTCCCAAGATCTGTCGTACACTGTCTGCAAGAAGCCGAGGTTTCCTTATATGCCATTTCGGGTACATCCTTTGAAAGCGGGTATTCAAACCCAGCAGAGAAAAAGGTTTCCAAATTACTTTCAGAAGTTCAATTCACGGAAATAGATGATATCCTTGATACAGGTTTGCATCAATTCTTGGATAACTTCCAAACAAAAAACAACGAAATCGGCCAAACCATTTTCAATACCTATTTTGACCTGAAACCCGTGAGTTAATCCGGGGTCTCGATTTTAATTTGTAATATTGCGATCCCATTTGCCAGCCATTATTATATGACATACTGTTTAGGAATCACCGTCAAGGAAGGACTTATTGCCATTGCAGACACGCGCATAACTGCCGGAAACGAAATGTACTCCAATAAGAAAATTTCTATCCACGAGATCAATGAACATAGTTTATTTATCATGACAGCTGGGCTTCGTTCGGTTAGGGATAAGGCCGTGACGTATTTTAATCAAAAAATAGATGACGAGGAATCATCCTATGATTACATGTTTCAAGCAGCAACAGCTTTTGGGCAAATGCTAAAACAAGTCGCACAAGAAGACCGTGATTCACTTGAAAAAGAAGGTTACAACTTTAATCTACATGCTATCGTAGGAGGACAAATGCCCAAAGACAGCGAACATAAGTTGTTTTTAATTTTTCCCGAAGGAAATTGGATTGAAATAAATGATGGTTTAAAATACCAAATTATCGGCAATGCTAATTATGGAAAACCGCTACTCAATAGAAACTTGAGTTTTGAGACTCCTTTAAAAGATGCCCTGAAAATGGGTTTTCTTTCCTTTGATGCTACGCAAGTCAGTACAAATGATGTCGATTATCCAATCGATGTGGTCGTTTATGAAAAAGGAAGTTTTAAAGCGAAGGAAATTCGCCTTTACAAAGAGGATATGCAGAAGATTTCGGATGATTGGAATCTCGCTTTGCGAAATTCCCTAGAAACCATAGAAGAATATTGGATGAAGAGCTTACTGACCTTGCCCTCAAATGATCGCTAAAATCCTTCATAGGCTTCAGTATCAATATAGCGAACCAGTTACCCTGGATCCACATATTCTGTATTTACACCCCCGAAAAAGCTCTTTGCTAAGCGTAAAATCGTTTGGGCTTAGCATAGACCCTGTTCCTGTTCAGATTTCCAAAAACCTGGATCCCGAAGGTAATATTCAAAATATTTTATTTTTCAAGGACCCTACCAATTACCTAACAATCCACATGCAAGCGCAAGTGGAAACCACCGAATTTAACCCTTTTGATTTCGTCTATTTCCCTTTTGAAAGTAAACGCTTACCTATGCGCTATTCTGAGGCCTATGTAAAAACGTTAAGTCCATATCTAGGCATTGAGGGTATAGGTAATGTGGTGGAACACACCGCCCGCCAACTGGCTTCGCAGGTTCAATATGAAACCTCCGCATTTTTAATGCAAATCAATGAATTTATTTTCAAAAATTTCGCCTACGAAATTCGAGAAGAGGGCGCCCCCAATACTCCAGAAACAACGTTAGTTAGTCGTAAAGGTTCTTGCCGAGATTACGCCGTTCTTTTCTCCGCACTTTGTAGAGCTATGGGAATAGCTACCCGTTTTGTTTCGGGCTATTACACTGGCGCATCGCCCGTAGATGTTCCAAATCAAACACATCATTTACATGCTTGGGTAGAAGTATTTCTTCCTGGAGGTGGTTGGCGTGGGTATGATCCTACCCAACATGAGGTTGTATCTGGAAATCATATCCCCCTTGCTGCTTCGTGCTTGCCCGAGGAAATCACTCCTGTTTAT
This sequence comes from Aquirufa sp., assembly GCF_044342065.1. Classification (GTDB taxonomy): domain Bacteria; phylum Bacteroidota; class Bacteroidia; order Cytophagales; family Spirosomataceae; genus Aquirufa. The sequence continues at coordinate 37,248 of NZ_JBIIQN010000003.1, forward strand.
GGAAGCTACCGAGGAACAGCCTTGTCCAGCTTAACAACCGAAGTTTTTATTGAACGAATTTAGCCTACCAGCAATTGGGCTAAAAGATAATCAGCAATTAAAATTGCAATACAAGAATTTGTAACAGCGGCGGTACTTGCTTTTCCTACTTCATAGGCTCCCCCTTTGGTATAAAATCCTTGAAAAGCAGCAATCGTTGCAACCAAAAACCCAAATACCACAGATTTAATGATGGCAAATATCACATAACTCGGCTTAAAGGCGAATTGAAGTCCGTAAATGTAATCTTGTTGGGTTACTGAACCCGTCAACCAACCAGCTAAATAACCGCCATATATTCCCAAGAAGCAGGCAAGTGTTACCAACATCGGAAAAGTTACCATGGAAGCGATCATCTTAGGCAAAACCAAATAAGAAGAGGAATTAATTCCCATCACCTCCAAAGCATCAATTTGTTCTGATATACGCATAGTACCTAATTGACTTGCAATATTTGAACCAATTTTACCGGCTAAAACCACACAGGTAATGGTAGGTCCTAACTCCAAAATAGTCGAATCCCTTACAATTAAACTGATGATGTATTTTGGTACAAACGGATTATCCATATTGGCCGCAGTTTGCACACAAGTAACGGCCCCTAGGAATGATGCGACAATCGTAACAATTAACATGGAATCAATTCCAATATCCTTACATTCCTGCATCGTTAATGTCCAATACACCCGAAATTTCTCACGATTTGTAAAAAGCTTACTCAGGAAGATTAAATATTTGCCTAATTTTGACATGCGTTTGAATTTAAGAACGCGCTAAGTCTCAAAGATAATGAACAAATCCGTAGTTATAAGTGGTGGAAGCCAAGGAATTGGCAAAGCACTGGTAAAAAAGTTTTTAGCTGAACAGTTTACTGTTTACACCTGCTCCCGAAATCAAGAGAAATTGGACGCACTAAAATCTGAAATGGGTACTGACCGCTTACATACGTATGCTGCCGACTTAAGTAACAAACAAGAAGTTGGGAATTTTGCCCATTGGATTTTAAAACAAAGCAATCAAATTGATGTCCTCGTAAACAATACCGGTGTATTTATTCCCGGACAAATTCAAAACGAAGCAGATAATTTACTTGAGAAGACCATTGAGACTAATTTATATAGCGCTTATCATTTAACAAGAGCATTATTGCCAACTTTTCAGAACAAAAAAGCAGGCCATATTTTCAATATTTGTTCAACCGCCTCCATTACGGCATACACCTTAGGAGGATCCTATTGCATCAGTAAATTTGCCTTACTAGGATTTACTAAAGTATTACGTGAGGAATTGAAAACACAAGGTATTAAAGTAACGGCCATTTTACCTGGGGCAACGCTGACTCCTTCCTGGGATGGTGTTGAACTACCTGAATCTCGTTTTATTCCAGCAGATGATGTGGCGCAAACAATATTTTCAGCCTATCAAATGAGTCCTTCTACTGTTTTGGAAGAAATTCTCATTCGCCCTCAATTAGGAGATATCGATCTATGAGAACCTGGGAATCCTATACATTAACGGATTTACCTAACGTAGCAAGTGAGGTAATACTTGCTTTGCAAGACGCTCCTCAGGTATGGCTTTTTCGTGGACAAATGGGCGCAGGGAAAACAACCTTAACGAAAGAAATAGTTAAACAATTGGGTGTTGATGAATCCGTACAAAGCCCAACATTTTCGTTAGTCAATGAATACCTGAATAAGAAAGGGCAACGTATATATCACTTCGATTTATATCGATTAAAAAATGTTCAAGAGGCCTTAGCAATAGGCATTGAAGAATATTTAGATTCCGGAAATTATTGTATTATTGAGTGGCCCGAGCAGGCTGAAGCATTGTGGGATTTCCCTCACGTGAATTTTCAGTTAGAGGCCATCAATGAAAACGAAAGAAATTTAACCCTTATTTGGTAAAATGCGCACAACAAATCCATTTCACGAATTACTCTCCCAACAGGGCATTATGCCGATGGAGGCGATGAGTTGGACCAAACAAAATGCGAAAAGCATTCAAATCGCATTACCAAAAGAAACAAGCGCGCATGAAAACCGCATTGGATTAACACCACAAGCGGTCCAACTAGTAGTAGCTAACGGACATGAAGTCATTGTTGAGCATGGCGCTGGGGAACGAGCTGGGTTTTCAGATGCGGATTACCTATTAGCTGGAGCTAGTGTCACAGAAGACCTCCAACAAATATGGCAAGGAGGCTTAATTTTAAAAATCAATGCACCTACGTTAGAAGAGATTGGTCGCATGATGCCAGGTCAATCCTTTGTTTCATGTGCATCAAAACACCAGCTTTCTGGAGAGTTATTAGATGAAATCAATAGAAAACAATTGATTGCTGTTGGCTTGGAATATGCCGAAGATAATGCCGGTGGATATCCCTTCGTCAAAATCATGGCTGAAATTGCAGGCCAATTAGTCCTACCAATTGCGAGTGGCATACTAAGTAATCATAAAGGCCCAGGCTTATTAATGGGAAACGTGACAGGGGTTCCCCCATGCAAATTGGTATTACTTGGTTCAGGGCATGTTATTGAACAAGTTGCTCGTGCCGCATGGCATGCCGGTATTCAAATGCAGGTATTTGACAAAGACATATATAAACTTCAACGATTAAAACATACGTTGGGATTTCCGCTGGTAACTCAAGTAATCGATTCTGAGAATTTGCCACAAGCCCTTCAAGAGGCCACTGTTATTGTGGGAGCCTTACGTTCCGACACAGGAGTGACACCATGCGTTGTCACCGAAGAAATGGTCAGCAAATTAAAGCCGGGAACATTGATTATTGATGTTTGCATCGATCAAGGGGGGTGCTTTGAGACATCCGAATTGACTAGTTTAGGAAAACCTGTATTCAAGAAATTTGGTATAAGCCACTATTGCGTTCCTAATATTCCTTCATTGGTATCACAAACGGCGAGCATTGCTATGAGCAATTTATTAACCTCTTTTGTTTTAAAAGCGGGTAAAACGGGTGGCGTGGAGGAAATGCTTTGGGCAGGTAAATCATTCATGAAAGGAACTTTCTGTTACAAAGGACACGTTACGCTAGCAAGTATCGCTAAATTGTACAAAAAACCATTAAAAGACATTCAACTTTTATTATTAGCCCGATGATTGAAGATTACACCGCCCTATCCAACGCCCCTAACTCCCCTGATTTAAATGGGAAATATTTAGGATTAATATCAAGTGATTTTGTGCGTGTAGCCGATACACTTAAGGAGGCTGCATACCAAATAAAAAAGCGTGGATTCTCTGATTTCCCTGTATTTGTTTGTTCGCAAAGGCCCATCGAAATTGGCCAAATGCTAATTGCGGTGGCCGAATTGAATGAAAACAAGTGGAACTACCATGCATCTATGATGGAGGAGTTTGTTCAACGCAAATTAATCGCAGAGGAAAACATCGAATTGTTTGTACAGAACTTTAAAGATGTGGAAGAATATGCCTGTTTATTTGTGGTAGATGGGCAGTTTACCAACTTTGTCTTTATTCCGTATCCGGACGAAAATTAATTTTCTGACCGGCGATTTAAGGGATGAAAATCGTGCACCATTTGACTTAAGTATGCGCGATCTAAGTGCGTATATATTTCCGTAGTCAAAATAGATTCATGACCGAGCATTTCTTGGACGGCACGTAAATCAGCACCACCTTCGATTAAATGGGTCGCAAAGGAATGACGGAAAGTATGCGGACTGATGGTTTTGGTAATTCCTGCCTTAGCCGCCAAATCCTTGCAAATGATAAAAACCATGACGCGGCTAAGCGCGGCACCACGCCGATTCAAAAAGACCACATTTTGTGCCTCCTTCTTACAATCCACATGATTTCGCACCTCCTCTAGGTACAGGTTTAAAAAACGAAACGCATCACGCCCAGCAGGAACTAAACGTTCCTTGTCGCCCTTTCCTCGCACCTTAACAAGGCCTAAATCAGAATAAATATCGGTTAACTTTAAGGAAACCAATTCTGAAACGCGCAAACCAGCACCATATAAGAACTCCAACATAGCTCGATTTCGAATTCCTTGGGGATTTGACATGTCATTGGACTCCAGAATTGATTCAATTTCATCAAAAGACAAGGTATCCGGTAAATGTCTGCCCTTTTGCGGAGACTTGATATGAACGGTTGGGTCGCGAAAATCAGGGTTCTCCATTGATAAATATTTGAAAAAACTGCGAAGGCCAGATAAACAACGTGCTTGACTACTTGCCTCAATTCCCAAGTCATGTAAGATTTTAAAATAATCAAGAATTTGATTTTCTTCAACCGCTTCTGGGCGAATTGAGTGGCCCACTGAGTCGCTATAAAATTGTGCAAATTTGGTTACATCACGCACATAACCATCTAAAGAATGTGGCGATAGGCCGCGCTCAATCTTTAAATAATTCCCAAATGCTTGGATTTCCGTGGACCACATGAATACAATATTGCTATATTCCTGTAAATTTAGGCTAAATTTGAAATATAGCACATCCATTGAACCATGGTACGAAAAAAGATATTAATTCTAAATGGCCCTAATTTAAATTTATTAGGTACGCGAGAACCTGAAATTTATGGCCACCAGACCTTCGAGCAATTTCTTGAGATTTTAACTGAAAAATTTAAAGAAACGTTGGATATCACCTATTTTCAATCCAATGAGGAAGGAGCATTGATTAATAAATTACATGAGCTAGGATTTAGTTATGATGGGATTGTTTTTAATGCAGGAGGATATACGCACACATCGATTGCTTTAGGTGACGCGGTAGCAGCAATCAAAACGCCTGTTATTGAAGTTCATATATCGAATGTACATGCTCGGGAATCCTTCCGAGGTCACAGTTATTTGAGTCCAAATTCCAAAGGAATTATCGTTGGTTTTGGCTTAAGAGGATACGAATTAGCTTTAACATCATTCATCTAAACAATATGCTCTCCTTTTACCCAGGTCCTTCCAAGGTACATCCTGAGGTCTTGGATTTTATCCGGGAAGCCTTTGAAAAAGGTATTGTGAGCATAAATCATAGAAGTGCGCGTTTCGAAGCACTCTTAAAAGACACGTTGGAAATTCTTCATGAAAAATGGAATATTCCCACAGACTACACGATCTATTTTATTTCATCAGCCACGGAAGCATGGGAAATTGTCGCGCAGTCGTTAATTGAAAAACAGTCGCTTCATTTATACAATGGTGCATTTGGAAAAAAATGGGCGCACTATACCCAACAAATCCATCCAGCATCCCTATCAATTGAATTTAACTCTCAAACAAGTTTAGCTTCGGTCAATCTTCCATTACTTACCGATTTTGATACGATTTGTTTGGTACAAAGTGAGACATCCAACGGAACAGGCCAAGCGATTTCGCGTAAACTTTACGGAAATGCATTAATTGCAGTCGATGCTACATCATCCATGGGTGGTATAGAACTCGAATGGAAAGAAGCTGATGTGTGGTTGGCCTCTGTCCAAAAATGCATGGGAATTCCCGCAGGGCTAGGCATTATGATTTGTTCACCTAAAGCCTTAGAACGGGCGGAAAAACTAGGAAAAAAATCGCATTACAATGATGTCTTGTTGATGGAAGAAAATCGCCAGCGATTCCAAACGCACTACACACCTAACGTGCTTGGGATTTATCTACTTAATCGATTAACCCATCTTCTACCTAATATCAAACAAATAGATCTTGAGACGCGAGATAAAATGAAAATTTGGGAGCGTTTTTGGGAAGAAAATCACGCATGTGGCTTAGATTTCCTGATTAAAAATCCTGATTTACGATTACCGACGGTACTTGCCCTGGAAGGAGAAGCAGAAAATATTCAGCGTATCCAACAAAAATGTTTCGCAGCGGATATTGAATTGGGGAAAGGATATGGTGAATGGCAGACGAATACAGTAAGAATTGCCAACTTCCCTAGCCATACGGAAATAGATATTCATACACTCATCAAGCTTTTAAATCATGAACTTTAATTTTAAAGAAATCTTATCTTCTTCTCTGATTTTATTTTCGGTCATTGATATTTTGGGATCCATTCCCATCATCATTGACTTACGTAAAAAAAATGGGAACATTCATGCAGAGCAGGCCACCCTGGTCTCGGGACTCATCATGATTGGTTTTTTCTTTGCGGGGAAATTGATTTTGCACTTTTTGGGAGTAGATACGAATTCATTTGCCATGGCAGGTGCACTCATCATATTTTTAATTGGCTTAGAAATGACATTGGGACGCAATATATTTAAATCCGAAGAGCTGCAAGAAGGTTCAGCACACAGCATTGTTCCATTGGCATTTCCTATCATCGCAGGAGCAGGTACTATGACAACCCTTATTTCGCTAAAATCCCAATTTGAAGAGGAAAACATCATGGTCAGTATTTTGATTAATCTAATCTTTATATACATCGTTTTGCGTTCAAGTGTTTGGATAGAAAACAAATTGGGTAATGCAGGCACTCAGGTTTTACGCAAGGTTTTTGGTGTAATTTTGATTGCTATTGCCATTAAAATATTCAAAACACGAATAGGATAATGGCCAAAAAGCAAAAATATTATGTGATTTGGGAAGGCCACAAAAAGGGTATTTTCGACACCTGGGCTGAAACGGAGAAAAACATCAAAGGTTTCCCAAATGCGCAATATAAATCTTTTGAGTCAAGGCAGGAGGCGGAAGTGGCTTCAAAAAAGAATTACTGGGCGAGTATAAACCCCAAAGCTTCAAAAACGTTAAAGCCATCAGGAATCAAAGGGAATTACATCGTCCCCAGTATTTCCGTTGACGCGGCATGTGCGGGTAATCCGGGAGTATTAGAATACCAAGGTGTTAATACGGCCACAAAAGAGGTATTATTCAAACGTGGCCCATTTCCCGTAGGTACAGTTAATTTAGGCGAATTCTTAGCTATCGTTCATGGTCTCTCCTACCTCAAAAAATTGGATTGTCCTTTCCCGCTGTATTCCGACTCACGCACTGCCATCGCCTGGGTTAGAAACAAGGCAATTAAAACCAATTTGGAACGTAACGCTCAAACAGAGGATTTATTTATTTTAGTTGACCGAGCCATTGAATGGTTAAAATCCAATGCATATTCGACGAAAATACTGAAATGGGAAACCGAAGATTGGGGTGAAAATCCAGCAGACTATGGCCGAAAATAGATCCATTTTTCACTTTAAACAATTCGCGCTGGCACATGGAAATCCAGGCTTAAAAATAACAACGGAAGCCTGCTTGTTTGGAGCATGGTCGGCACAATTTCCCCAAAACAACACCTTGGATATCGGTACTGGTTGTGGACTCCTTGTATGCATGCTGGCCCAAGCCCATCCGAACTGCCAGTTTACCGGCATAGAAATTCAAGCGGATGTTGCAGAATTAGCGCAAACTAATGTTGCTGAAAAATCAAACATCAGGATACATTCCCTTGATTTAGCTAGGGCTACGGGGCAATATGATTTCATTATAGCCAACCCTCCCTTCTTCATCAATCATTTGAAAAATAGTATTGACTCAAAAAATCTGGCAATGCACGGTGAAACCTTAGGTCCAAAGGAATTAGCGGAAGGAATTCACCGATTGTTAATTCCAGAAGGTAAATTCACGGTACTTTACCCACCAGTCGGTATGAAACAATTCGAAGCAGAGGCTAAGAAACTAGGACTTTATATTAATCAAGTCTGTAGTGTTCATCATCAAGCGGGTCGTGAAACATTAAGATTGATGGCCCAAGGCTCATTTTTTGAAAGTCCAAGCGTAAAACAAAATTTGAGCATTAAAAAAGCCGATGAAAGTTATACGACCGAGTTCATAAACCTCTTAAAACCCTACTATTTAATTTTCGACTAATTTTATCCATTGAAATTTGTATTTTTGTCTGTTTGACGTCCAACTATGTTGCAAATATCCATTGTAGTACCGCTTTATAACGAAGCTGAATCGCTCCCAGAATTATGTTCGTGGATTGATCAAGTTATGCTAAAAAATCAATTCATGTATGAAATGATTTTTGTTAATGATGGCAGCAAGGATGATTCATGGCAAGTCCTACAAGACTTAGCGAAACAATATGATACGGTTAAAGGGATATCATTTGCCCGTAATTATGGTAAATCTGCAGCTTTGCATGAAGGTTTTCAAAAAGCACTTGGCCAAGTCGTTATCACCATGGATGCTGACCTTCAGGATTCACCGGATGAAATCCCTGAATTATATCGCATGATTACAGAGGATGGATTTGACCTGGTTTCAGGTTGGAAACAAAAACGTTTTGATCCTATTTCAAAGACCATCCCGACGAAACTATATAATGCTGCTACTCGCGCGCTGTCGGGTGTTTATTTGCATGATTTCAACTGTGGATTAAAAGCATATAAATTAGAAGTCGTAAAAACCATCAAATTATATGGCGAAATGCATCGCTATATTCCGGTTCAGGCCAAATGGAATGGATTTACAAAGATTGGTGAGAAGGTCGTTCAACACCAAGCTCGAAAATACGGGGTAACCAAATTCGGCTTAGAACGCTTTTTATATGGCTTTTTGGATTTATTATCCATTTCATTTGTACAAACTTTTGGTAAAAGACCGATGCACCTTTTTGGGAGTTTAGGTATTTTATCCTTTTTGGCTGGTTCAATGATCACATTTTGGGTAATCGGCGAGAAGCTATACAACATAGCGAATAATCTAAAATACCGTAATGTGACCGATAATCCCATGTTTTTTTTAGCCTTAGTTGCTATCATATTAGGGGTTCAATTATTCGTTGCGGGATTCTTGGGCGAACTGCTCATCACGAATACCGATAAAACAACTCAATACCAAATCAAGGAAGAAATTGCTTAATGTTACAAGAAAATGACCTTAGCTGGCTCAGTCGGTCCGAATTATTAATCGGCTCCGAAGGAATCCAAAAACTTCAACGCGCGCATGTATTAATCGTAGGCTTGGGTGGCGTCGGCTCCTTTGCGGCAGAATTCATCGCCCGATCAGGCGTAGGAACTATGACCATCGTTGATGGCGATGTGGTAGACCCTACCAACCGAAACCGTCAATTACCAGCATTAGCCACAAACCATGGCGTCTCCAAGGCAAAAATCATGGCAGAACGTTTACTGGCCATCAATCCAGCATTAAGACTCACAAGTATTGAGACTTTTTTAAGCCCGGAGGCTGCCAAGGAATTATTAGAGCAAACGCAATTTGATTATGTGATGGATTGCATTGATTCGGTAACGCCCAAAATTACCTTGCTTAAAACAGCCTATGATTTAGGTTATCGAATTGCGAGTTCTATGGGAGCCGGTGGGAAATTGGATCCAACCAAATTGCGTACAGCTGATTTATTGGATACACGTGAGTGTTATTTGGCTTCATTAGTCCGGAAACGCATTCGTAAAATGGGGGTTGGCAAAGGAATCAAAGCCGTATTTTCAGTGGAAAAAGTCAAAGATGAATCTTTGATTTTAACGGATGGAAGTAACTTCAAGAAATCGGCATACGGCACCATATCCTATCTACCAGCAGCTTTTGGCGGGGCGGTCGCATCCATTGTCATTCGTGATTTAATTGATGAACCCATCCCAATGGAAAAAAGGATTAAAGCCTATAAAAAATGATCAAAATTGGCGTAATAAATGTGTCTGACCGAGCAAGCGCTGGTATCTACGAAGATGTACCTGGCAAAGCCGTTGTGGAGTTATTGCATGAATATTTAACTTCTCCATTCGAGGTAATGTATGCCGTTATACCAGACGAGCAAGCACAATTAGAAGCCCAAATGATTGAAATGAGCAAGGAAGTTTGCCTCTTAATTACAACTGGAGGCACAGGTCCAGCCTTGCGCGATGTCACCCCCGAAGCTACTGAAGCTGTCTGCCAAAAGATGATGCCAGGTTTTGGCGAATTGATGCGAAAGGTAAGTTTACAATATGTCCCTACCGCAATTTTAAGTAGACAAACGGCAGGTATCCGCAACCAAACCTTGATCATTAACCTTCCAGGTAAACCCAAGGCTATCCGACAATGTTTGGAGGCTGTATTTCCTGCGATTCCTTATTGTATCGATTTAATCGGTGGGCCTTTCTTGGCATGCAATGAGGCGAATATGAAAGCTTTTAGGCCAAATTAGACATTGGACGTTTGACATTGGACATTGGAATTTGTGGAGACGCGATTTTTCGCGTCTGTTCGATTTTATAACCCTAGACTTATTCTGGTAAAAAACGCGAAGTATCGCGTCTCTACAAACATTCTAGCGATAATAACGCATCATACAAATGCCTTGCCACTGGACCGCGTTCCCCTGAACCAATCAACTGACCATCAATAGCCAAAATCGGTACCACCCGTTTCGTACTACCTGTGGTAAATACCTCATCAGCTGATAAAAAATCTTCCAACGTACAGCGTTGAACATGCACCGGATAATGTAATCTAGCGATTTCTAATACCTTCAAACGGGTAATACCCTCCAAAATATAAAGATCAGGGGTAAAAATCTCCCCATGCTTAACATAAAACAAATTACTCCGCGTGGATTCCGAAACGCCATGCTGGACTGTGTAATAAAGTAAATCATCCGCACCAGCTTGTTTCATTTCTGGTATATGTCCAATGCCAAAGGCGTAATTCAAAGACTTGATCTCCGCCATTTCTCTGACAAATTCTTTACTCAGTAGGCGCATCCCTTTTTCTGGGTCCGCAAACTGAAATACCCCAGGCAAAATCCACAAATTAGGCGTTTCCGCTGGGACATATCCATTTAAACTCTCCCCTCCAGTTAAAACCATCTTAACACCTAAACAAGAATCCGCTGACATGGCGGCTAGTTCATGTATACATTTAGCTAATTCATCTGTGGAATATGGCAAAAGCAACCCAATTTTAGCCGCCGAACGTTGAAAACGCGCGAGATGATCAGCTAAAAAAATAGGCTTTCCATCCATGATTCGGAAAAAATCAAAAATTCCAAAACCCCTTAAAAAGCCAATATCCTTTACCGAAACAACTACCTCATTGGCAGGCTTCCACACCCCATTAAACCAAATTGGATAATCCATTGGATTGCAATTTAGAAACTAGTGTAATCACTTCTTTGGCCGCTGCCACATCATGCACACGTAAAACATTAGCACCCTGCTGCAAGGCAATCGTATGTAAAACAGAGGTCCCATTAAGAGATTCTGCCGCTGTAATTCCGAGGGTTTTATAGATCATCGACTTGCGTGAAACTCCAATTAAAATAGGCGCACCCAAGGTTTTGAATGCAGATAAATTTGCCAACAATGCATAATTATGATCGATGGATTTCGAAAATCCTAAGCCTAAATCAATAATCACATCTTTAGCGCCTAAAGTACGTAGGTGCTGGAGTTTTAGCGCTAAATCAGACCAAACATCTGATACAACATCTTGGTAGTTGGGAACCTCATGAACCTGATCAAAGGCTCCCCGACTGTGTGATAAAATATAAGGGACTTGATTTTGGGCAACCCATGCAAATATCCCTTGATCCATTTGACCTGCACCAATATCATTGAAAATATCCGCCCCTGCTGCTATCGCGGCTTGCGCAACGGCCAAACGATAGGTGTCAATCGAAATCAAAAGCGATGGAAAATGCTGACGTAAACTCGAAATGATAGGCACCACCCGGTCGATTTCATCAGATACAGAGACGGGCTCGGCTCCTGGTCTTGTAGAATGACCTCCAATATCGATGATAGTAGCACCCATTACGATCATTTCTGCCACACGCTCAATACATACTGCAACATCCAAGGTTCTACTTTCTTCATAAAAAGAATCAGGAGTCGCATTCAAAATCCCCATGATCCATGGCTCATCCAGACGCAGGATTCGGCCTTTAACTCGAATTGTTTGAAAAGATGGAAAAAGAGCGTTCAAATCAAATGAAATTTAGGATAATTTAAATATTTTTGTAGGCTATAAGTAATAAAACCAATCCGTATGAATAAGGACTCCGCGCCTTCCCAAACTGAAATCGAATATCGCCAAGTAATTTCATACTGCAAAGCCTTGTTTGATAAAAAAAACAAAGATTACGGTACCTCTTGGAGAATTTTACGACTACCTAGTTTGACTGACCAAATCTTTATTAAAGCACAGCGCATCCGAAGCATTCAAGACAAAGGGGCGCAACGCATCGAAGACGGAATCGAAGGAGAATTCATCGGAATTATTAATTATTGCATCATCGCATTAATTCAAAAATCACTTGAATCTTCTGATCAAATGGAATTTTCTCCAGAAGAACTCAGTGGCTTTTACGACTTGCAGGTTGAAACAACCCTTGAATTACTTCGAAATAAAAACCACGACTACGGCGAAGCTTGGCGTGATATGCGGGTAAGTAGTATGACAGATCTCATCTTAATGAAAATCTTTCGTACCAAACAAATTGAAAATAATCAAGGCGTAACGCTTGTTTCTGAAGGTGTAGAGGCCAACTACCAAGATATGCTCAATTATGCTGTTTTTTGTTTGATTAAATTCAAAGAGGAAAAGCAAATGCAAATGGCTCAACAGCAATAAATCAAATGAAGCAATACCGCAACATAGCCACGTTTGTATTGGTCGGGATATTTTTATTTTCCGGACTAATTAAATTAAATGACCCCATAGGAACCCAACTAAAACTCGAAGAATACTTCGACGTGTTTTCGGTTGATTTTCCTTGGATGGCTGGTTTCTGGAAAGTATTAATCCCGCAAGCACTCCTATTTTCTATTGGATTGAGTAGTGCTGAAATTGTATTGGCTATTGCCTTGGCATTGAATTACAAGACCAAAATAACCTTGTATAGTTTTGTCGGCATCCTGGTATTTTTCAGTTTTTTAACGTTTTATTCAGCCTATTTTAATAAAGTTACCGACTGTGGATGTTTTGGAGAAGCGATTAAATTAACGCCTTGGACGTCTTTTGGCAAAGACATATTCTTGCTAATACTTACATTGAGCCTTTTCTTGACTGATAAGGTAAAGCAAAGTAAATCAACAGGAAAATGGGTTTTAGTATCAGCTTTTTTGAGTGTTGGCTTGGGTACTTATTGTTATTTTTATTTGCCAATCCAAGATGGCTTACCCTATGCGGTAGGCCAACATGTTCCTTCAAACATGAAGAATCGTGAAGAGTTAAAATTTAGTTATACCTACAAAATCGATGGTCAGGATGTTGAATTAAGTGAAATGCCTACTGACCCTAAGGCCGTGTTTATCTCCATGCGAGCTATTAATGAAAAAGAAGCCAGGCCCTTAATTACCGATTACCGTTTATGGATAGATGGTGACACCACTGATTATACACAAAAAATATTTAGCGGAGATCATTTGTTGGTCATCGTGCCGAATGTTCATCATACGCACCTAGCTGCATTTGAATCCATCAGTCAATTAACTAAATCGCTAAAAATACCGGTATGGTTGGTAAGTGCATCAGCTGATTCGGAGGTCAACGCCCTGCGACATGAATACCAATTGGCCTTCCCGGCTTTATCAGCGGATACAAAAGTATTAAAAACCATCATTCGATCTAGCCCTGGACTTTGGCTTGTTAGTCAAGGAACCGTGAAAGGAAAGTGGTCGGCTTATAGCCTACCAGATGCGAATGATATTCAACAACATTTAAAACAATAAGTGCTAGAATGAAGAATATCTATTTAGTTGGAATGCCCTCATCAGGAAAGAGTACATTAGGAAAAGAATTAGCTAGAAGTTTAGGGTATAGCTTTACAGATATGGATAAATTGATTGAGACTCGTGAACAAAAAACGATTTCAGAGATTTTTTCAAACTTTGGAGAAGCGCATTTTCGTGAATTAGAAAAGAAGATTTTACGCAGTTTTCAACCTAACCAATCGATGGTCATTGCAACCGGTGGTGGGGTCCCCTGTTTTAATGATAACATGAATTTCATTAAGGAAAATGGTGTGAGTATTTTCTTAAATGTAGATGTTAATGATTTAGCTAACCGCCTGTATAAAGCGCAAGGAAATAATCGTCCGTTATTGGATAAAAGCCAAAGCGAAGAGGTAGTCATTGCATCAATTAAAAAGACATTTGAGGAGCGTTTATCCGACTACCAACAAGCGGACATTCAGGTGGATGGTGAAATTACAGTAAGTCAATTACTCTGGTTACTGGACCAATACCTTCCTGTTTAGAAAAATAACCCACCTCCAAGGGTAATTTGTGTGTTAGTAAATTTTAATGCGGCTGATGCATAATCGGTCGCATTTTTTAGTACATAAGGCGTGAAGGCATCATTCCCTGTTCTTTGAACCACAGCAAAATCAATATAATAAGCAGAGGTCCGATAACCTAAACCACCAGAAACTTGCAATTGATTTCGGTCAATAACATCGTAAGTACTTGAAAAACCACTCCCAAACATCGCAGCACCACCGCGGACAGTTAAAGAACTGGTAACCCGAAACTCAGCACCTACTTTCATATTCAAAGCCGATTGGAAATTTTTTGAAATTTGTTTGTTGTATTTATCTTTGAATTGTTGGTTCGCATATGGCCCTAACTCTGCAGACGCAACCGACATGCCCGAAAAATTAACAAATTCTACATCCGCACTAATTAAGCCTCGCTTTCCAAAAAAATAGGCCATACCACCCGAAAGTCGGAAAGGGGTAGCTAATTGATACGTAAATTCATTCGGCGTCAACTTAACTGGCTGCTTTAAACCGGTAATAAAGCCCCCCGGAACTGGAATTGACTCAATTTTTGGTGAAATATTACCTGTAAACTGTTCATTTATTTGATCATAATAGGTAGGAGATTGAATATTTAAAGCAACACGAAGGTTGGGCTTCAGTTTGTATATAACACCTAGCGACGCAGAAATCCCAGATCCCGTCGTGATCAATTGCTCATTAAAGGTATAACTAGAAACAAATCTGTTTCCAGGAAATCCTTCTTCCAATAATTGCGATTGCGTTGAATTTAATCGCGTAAAATGAAGACCTAAGCCCACATATAATTCTTCTTGATAAGCTGCACCATAACTAATATCCCACTGCGTAACCGATCCTGTATTACCCGTCTGAATGCTTTGCTGCGTAGGCAAATTCGGCATGTAACGCTCAAATGGAGCCCCGCCTGTTCTCGCATTTGGATTAATCAAATAAGCTTGATATGCTGCTGCCTCGGGACTATCTGCAGTCACATAGAAGGCATCAAACTCATCATCTAAACTTGCCCCCGTAGCTCCCTTATCTCCAGCTTTTTGAATCAAATAGTCAAGATAAGAACTTCGATTATTGGTACCTTCAACCGACAAAGGTTGTGAAATAATCACCTGCCGAGAATATCCTATACCAAAGGCTCCACGCCAAGAAGAACTTGATAAATAATCACCTGATATTACTACACCAAAATTAGGCATATGAATCATGGAATTAGTACTTTGTGTCGCTTGACCTAAATAAGTAGCATCGGTATTTGCCGACATGATCGCAAGATTTAAACCAACTTCAGAGCGCGAGTAAAAGCCTAATCCTGCAGCATTTCCCGCAATTGAACTTAAATCCGCACCTAACACGCTATGCGTACCACCCATGCCCTGCATTCTTGCTGAACCTGTTACGTAGGAGGTTGAAAACTGCTTTGCCAACATTGGATAAGTATATACTTGTGCATATCCAATAAAGCCGGCACATGCTAGCAAGAAAATAAATAATACTTTTTTCATGTGCAATTATCTAGGTCCTCTTGATGATCCCCCACTCGATGAGCCACCTCCACCGCCATAGCTTCCACCACCATAACTTCCGCTGGAATAATTGGAAGATGGTGCACTGTAAGATTCTGTCCGACTTTGACCATAATTCTGCTGAGGAGCAGATGGACGATATTCAACATTTGTATTTCTTCGAGGCGCAGCCTGAACAGGTGAAGTAGTATAGCTTGGCGAAGAATTTACACGAGGTTGATTTGTACCTTGTGTATTGTAGGTGTTGCTTCCTCCTCGTGGCGTATTTGAATAATTCTCACCTCCATAACGGTTACTTGAACCTGCATCACGTGGCCCACGAAGGTAACGCGGAGCGGGTTCCTGGTTGTTAACTACGTTTGGTCGG
Organism: Aquirufa sp.; assembly: GCF_044342065.1. Classification (GTDB taxonomy): domain Bacteria; phylum Bacteroidota; class Bacteroidia; order Cytophagales; family Spirosomataceae; genus Aquirufa. Next base: position 53,411 of record NZ_JBIIQN010000003.1, read on the forward strand.
AAATTATTACCTCCGAAATAATTTTGACCAAAACCGTTGTAGTAATTATAGGCTATACCATTACCAAACATCATACCTGGACCTACGAAACCATAAAACGGATCAAAGAACCCATAAGGACTAGTGAAACCAAATGTATTGAAACTAGAAAAACCCATTCCTCCAAAAAACCCGAAATTCGCACCCATGGGAAATCCCGAATAAAAGGGATCATGTAGACGCCAAGCTTGCAAAGGGGAATACCAACGATTCGGAAATCCAAAACCAAAATTGATGTATGGATTAGCATACCAGTTATTCCAAGGATTGGATGTGAACAGACCTTGATTAAATCCTGAATTAAACCCTTGTTGATAAACAGCTCTCGAACTCAAAAAGTTAACATCCTCATCTTCTTGAATTACGGTCGCTTCATCCTCCTGAATGATTTGTGCATCATCCTCAAAATTCAAATAGGCGGCCTTCTTTTGCTTGGCAACCCGAGCTTCCGATTTCTGGTAACTGTCATACAAATCATCAGAAACAAAAGTTGTCTGTGAGACAGAACAAGCGTTTAATAGAAAAATTATACTGAACAATACCGAAGTAACCCCTACGTTTTTCATGACTATCAATGGTTTAAGATCTGTGTTCAAGCTTGTATTTTTAAGTTCATGGTTTAATTCGTAATTTTAACCATCGAACTTTGAAAAAAGTTTCAAAGTCAACAACACACAAATTAACGAAATAAATACCCACCTAGTACGATTCTACAAAAAAATATGAGTAAATCCTTACCATCGCGTGCCGAAAATTATTCTGAATGGTATAATGAATTAGTCAAGCGAGCTGATTTGGCTGAAAATTCAGCCGTTAGAGGTTGTATGATAATTAAGCCTTATGGCTATTCCATATGGGAAAAAATGCAACGTGCATTGGACGATATGTTCAAAGAGACAGGCCATACAAACGCCTATTTCCCACTTTTTATACCAAAATCCTTTCTCTCAAAAGAAGCATCTCACGTGGAGGGTTTTGCCAAAGAATGCGCAGTAGTTACTCATTACCGACTGAAGAATGACCCCAATGGTGGGGGTGTCATTGTTGACCCAGAAGCAAAATTAGAAGAAGAATTAATCGTAAGACCAACCTCCGAAACGGTTATTTGGTCTTCATATAAAAATTGGATTCAATCCTACCGAGACTTGCCCTTGTTAATTAACCAATGGGCCAATGTGGTTCGCTGGGAAATGCGTACACGTCTATTCTTACGTACTGCCGAATTTCTTTGGCAAGAAGGTCATACCGCACACGCAACGAAAAAAGAAGCCATCGAAGAGACCGAACAAATGTTGGACGTTTATGCCGACTTTGCAGAAAACTTCATGGCCATGCCGGTGGTAAAAGGGATAAAAACAGCCAATGAGCGGTTTGCTGGGGCAGATGAAACCTATTGTATCGAAGCTTTAATGCAAGATGGGAAGGCTCTTCAAGCAGGAACATCCCATTTTTTGGGCCAAAATTTTGCCAAAGCTTTTGATGTAAAATTCCTAAGCAAAGAAAACCAATTGGATTATGTTTGGGGCACCTCATGGGGCGTTTCTACCCGTTTGATGGGAGCATTAATCATGGCGCATTCAGATGACCAAGGTTTAGTTTTACCTCCGAAATTAGCGCCTATTCAAGTAGTTATTGTGCCGATTTACAAAGGCGAAGAACAATTAAACGCCATCATTGAAAAAGTAAATCCATTGGTTAAATCACTTCGAAAAAGTGGCGTTTCTGTCAAATTTGATACCTCTGATAATCAAAGTCCAGGATTTAAATTTGCTGAATATGAATTAAAAGGTGTACCTATTCGTCTAGCGATAGGAAATCGTGACATGGAAAATGGAACCATCGAGTTAGCGCGTCGCGATACACGAGAAAAAACCAGTATGCCTTTCGAAGGTATTGAACAAGTCGTATTAGATACTTTGGCCGATATTCAAACGCAAATTTATGCGAAGGCTTTGGCTTTCCGTACAGAGAAAACTTACGAAGTAAATACCTGGGAAGAATTTAATGCCAAATTAGAAGAAGGTGGATTCATCTCAGCTCACTGGGACGGCAGTTCAGAAACTGAAGAAAAAATCAAGGAATTGACAAAAGCAACGATTCGTTGTATTCCGCTAGATGCCAAAGAAGAAGTTGGGACATGTATTTTGACTGGTAAGCCTTCAAGTAAGCGCGTGCTATTTGCAAGAGCTTATTAGATTATTCTATAGGCTAAAGTCTGGGGTTAATGATTGCAGAAACCCCGGACTTTAGTCTGGGGAACTTTATGCGATTACTTCACTAATCCCTCGAGCACCTCCAACACCCGATCAATCTCCTCTTTCGTATTATTTTTAGAAAACGAGAATCGAATCGCAGCTCCCGTGGCCGTTGGATTTAATGCCGAAAGTACATGCGAACCTACCGATGTACCACTTGAACAGGCGCTTCCCCCTGAAGCAGAAATTTTCTCAATATCCAATTGAAATAACAACATATCACCATCAGCAACATTGGGAAAGCGTACATTTAATACCGTGTACAAACTGTTATCGACTTCACCCGAACGACCATTAAACTGAATACCAGGAAAACGAGCCTCTAAACCTTCGATAAAGTATGATTTGACAGACTTAATATGTTTCATGTGTTCATCCATGTGCTCATACGCCAAGCTCAACGCCTTGGCTAACCCCACCATTCCATATACATTTTCCGTGCCTCCGCGCTGATTTCGCTCTTGTGCCCCTCCGTGCATTAAGGGATGAAATTTAGCACCAGCTCTTGCATACAGAAAGCCAATTCCTTTTGGCCCATGAAACTTATGCGCTGCCCCTACTAAAAAATCAACAGGCAAAGTCTGTACATCATGACTAAAATGCCCCATCGTTTGAACGGTGTCGGAGTGAAATATCGCTCCATATTTTTGGCACAATTCACCCACGGACTTTAAATCCAACAGGTTGCCAATTTCATTATTACCATGCATTAAGGATACAAGGGCATTGGGAGAATCTGCCAATAATCCTTCTAGGTGTATTAAATCGATATCACCTTGGGCATTAATTTGAACCAACTTCACTTGCACCAAACCTAATTTTTCCCATGCCTCCGCTGTATGTAATACGGCATGATGTTCCAAAGGGGAAGTAATAATCGTTTTTACTCCACCATGTAACACGGCCGATTGAATAACGGTATTATCAGCCTCTGTACCTCCAGATGTAAAGAAAATCTCGGCAGGGGATGCATTTAATAAGGTCGCAACGGTTTTCCTTGCTTTCTCTACAATTACTTTGGCTTGTCGGCCATGCGAGTGAATCGACGAGGGATTAGCGGTAAACTGCTCCAAAAATGGTTGCATTTCCTTCCAAACCGCCGGGTCTACCGGGGTAGTAGCAGCATTATCCAGGTAAATAGGTGTTTTCGTTGTTGATGTCATGTTAATATTATTTGCTAGCAATCGCTTCGATTACCTGCATAATTTGTTGGGCCAACCCATTCGCTTCTGCCTCCGTAGGAGCCTCAGAATAAATCCGAATGATTGGCTCCGTATTGGATTTACGTAAATGTACCCAGCGATCGGCAAAATCAATTTTCACCCCATCGATGGTATTGACGCGTTCCCCTTTGAATTGTTCTGCGACTGTGGCTAATATCAAATCTACGTTTAAGTCAGCCGAAAGTTCGATCTTATTTTTCGACATGATATACGTTGGATATTCAGCCCGAAGCGCGCTCACCGTTTTATTTTTATAGGCCAAATGTGTTAAAAACAATCCTATACCAACGAGTGCATCTCGACCATAGTGTGATTCTGGGAAAATAACTCCCCCATTGCCCTCACCCCCGATAATCGCATTTTCCGCTTTCATTTTGGTCACTACATTAACTTCACCCACAGCTGCCGCAAAATAATTTCCACCATGTTGAACAGTAACATCCGCTAAGGCACGCGTTGAAGACAAGTTTGAAACCGTATTCCCCTTTTCTTTGGCTAAAATATAATCTGCAATAGCAACCAACGTGTATTCTTCACCAAAAGGTGTTCCATCTTCCGATATAAAACATAAACGATCCACATCAGGATCTACAACGATTCCTACATCATATTGGCCCGATTTCATTTTAGCAATCATAGCCGTCAAGTTTTCTGGTAAAGGTTCTGGATTATGTCCAAAGAGACCATTAGGTTCACCAAAAATCACATCAACGTGTTGGACTCCTAGGGCATTTAACAATTGAGGCACTACGATGCCTCCAGTTGAGTTGACCGCATCCACTAAAACTTTAAAGTTTTTACCTTGAATAGCGGCTTTATCCACCCATCGTAAACCCAATACGTGATCGATGTGTTGCTGAAGGAAACTCGAATCTTCTGTGATTTTACCTAAATCGTTTACCTCAACAAAATTGAAATCTTGATTTTCAGCCAACAGCAATAAAGCCTTGCCATCTTCATCGGAAATAAATTCACCGGCAGCATTCAACAACTTGAGCGCATTCCATTGAGCAGGATTATGGCTGGCAGTAATGATAATGCCACCCGCCGAGTGAGTCCAAGGCACAGCTAGTTCCACAGTAGGCGTAGTAGATAGGCCAATATCCAAGACATCCCATCCCAATCCAATTAAGGTGTTTGCCACCAAAGAGGACACCATGGAACCTGAAATACGTGCATCACGTCCCAAAACGATTTGATTGGATGCGGGTTTGGTGCTTTTCAACCAAGAACCATATGCCGCAGCAAAGCTTACCACATCGATAGGACTTAGGCCATCACCCGGTTTTCCACCTATGGTACCACGAATGCCGGAAATAGATTTAATTAATGCCAAAACTTAACAGATTAAGGTAAAAAGAAGCCCAAAATTAAAGAAATTTGAGGAGAAATTATCAGTTTTACATCCCAATTTTTCATTCCAAAACCTTAGCTTTGGCAAACCTCATAGGATTGCCAAAGCTACGAAAGGAACGTGTGCAACTATTTGCCTCAAAGCATTTTTTTTGTACATTTCCACAATCAAACCTGACAGCATGAATTTCCAACGATTAGAGACCATTTTGTCCCAAATCAGCCAATTACGCATCGCAGTTATCGGTGACTTTGCGTTGGATTTTTATTATGTCTTCAATCCTGAAACGGCAGAAATTTCTGTAGAAACAGGAAAAGAGGTTCAGCATGCCTCCAAAGCCAAAACCTATTTAGGTGGTGCGGGCAATGTTGCAAAAAACCTAGCCCAACTCGGTGCCCAAGTTGATGCATATGGACTGCGCGGAAACGATGTTTTTGGTAGAGAAATGGAATACATTGCCCAATCGCTACAAATAAACACCCATCAACTGAAGGTCAAAAACGAAATCGATACACCTACCTACGGCAAACCGATGCGCCAGGAAGTGGAAGATAGACGATTGGATTTTGGAACGAGGAATCATCGATTCCAACAATTCACACCGGAGGTTATTGATGCACTCTCAGAGCATGTAAAGGAATATGATTGGATTATCATCAATGAACAATTCCAAATTCCCTTACTTGATGAAGCAAATTTAAGAAACTTGCAAAAAATTATTGGTTCAAATGCCATTGCCGACTTACGAAGCTTAGGAGCTTTTGCGACAGAAACGTTACTAAAGGTTAATGAAGCTGAATTACAAAACATCATAGGGACAAGTAGCGAGGTGGAAGAGAGCATTAAGACCTGGGCAGCCAAAAGGCAAAAACCGGTACTCGTTACGCTCGGGGATCAAGGGATGGTTTATGCATCACCCACCGAATTTCATTGGGAAAGAGCAATACCCATACAAGGGCCCATCGACACCGTTGGTGCAGGTGACATGGTGGTAGCTGGTTTTTCAGCAGCTAGAGCGACAGGGGCTTCCATTCAGGAAGCTTGTGAATTTGCCAGCTTGGCCGTACATATAAGTATTCATCATATAGGCGAAACCGGCTCCGCGAGTCCGGACGCAATCAGACAATTACATCATGGACATTCAATCGCTTAGAACTGAAATAAAGGAATACACTGAAGGAGCTTTGTTGCCCTTTTGGATTCAACGAACGGTGGATAAATCGCAAGGTGGATTTATTACGCATTTCAATGAATTTGGGGAGGATTCGGGGGAAGATGAAAAATCGTTGATTGCGATGACGCGATCAGTCTTTACGTATTCTCAGGCCTACCGACATGGATTTGGTGGGGAAGTGATGAAGGAAATGGCTGAGCACGGGGTAAGGTTTCTGTTGGAAAAGATGTGGGATAGCGAACATGGCGGATTCTATTGGATGGTGAACCGTGCTGGTCAGGCCACAAACAAGCAGAAAATCGGATATGGCCATAGTTTTGCCATCTATTCGCTTAGCGAATATACCTTAGCCACTGGAGATCCCGTGGGATTGGAATATGCGGAGCAGGTCTTTGATTTACTCCAAAAATATGCGGTGGACACCCATTACGGGGGGTATTGGGAATTTTTTGCGGAGGATTGGTCGATGATGGGGCCGGGGGCTCCCGGAGGGGACCGCAAAACTTTAGATGTACACATGCATTTGATGGAAGCTTTCACCACCTTGTATGAAGCGAGTGGCAAGGATATTCATCGAAGAAAATTGAAGGAATCGATTGATATTTTGATATACAAAATCATGGACCCCGCAACGGGAACCGGTATTCCACAGTTTTGGGCAGACTGGAGCGTAGCACCACAGATTAAATTTGATATTGTATGGGGTTGGGATCGTTTTCAGGATGGGGGCCAAAAAGCATCAGCAGTGGACAATACATCTTATGGTCACAACTCAGAATTTGCTTGGCTTTTAATGCATGCGCTGAAGGTGGGAAAAATTGATTCGACACCTTATTTGGCCAACATCAAAAAGGCATTTTACCATTCGATGGAAAATGGAATTGACTGGATTAACGGAGGTGTGTATGTTGAAGGCTCACATAGTGGAGGGCCTACGGATTTAGAAAAGGAATTTTGGCAACAGGCAGAAATGCTGATTGGGATGTTGGATGCCTACCTTATTACAAAGGATGGGCAATTTCTACAGGCATACCTGCAAGTGCATCGATTTGTATTCGATAAAATGATTAACCGAAACACCGGTGAATGGTGGCCTTTGATGACCCGGGAAGGAGAACCTATTTGGCGTCATATGGCAACTAATTGGAAAATAAACTACCATAACGTTCGTTCGATGATTCTCTCGTATGAGAAGCTAGGCGAATTAAATTTATGAAAACTAAATTATGCTTCTTGATGCTCTTGGGCTTCCAACTATTCGGACAATCTGAAACTGCGGAAAGTATTTTAAAAAAGTATTTTCATGGGGATCGTCAACAAATATCCATTCGACAAGATACCCTTTGGGTGATATGGCATGAACCAGCCGACAAGGTAAATCCGCTAGAATTTAGGGATACGTCAGCTATTCCTTTGAAACAAATTCAAGAGATTAAATTTATCAAAGGCCGAAACACACAAGGTGAAGCGGGGATTGGTATGCAATTAATACCTGTAGTTTATGACAAGGTAACCTCAATAAAATCGCTTAATGAAGTTGACAATAAAACCTTAAACCAAGTAAATGTTGCCACTGTCAATCAAAAACTACAAGGTCAAGTATCGGGCGTGACGATTGGAAATGACAATTCACCTGGCGGCGGGGCCATGGTCCGAATTCGGGGAATTGGTTCAATAAACGCGAACAGTCCCCTGTATGTAGTCGATGGTGTACCTATTAGTGGGAATATCAACTCCATTAATCCGGGTGACATTGCCTCAGTTACGGTGTTAAAGGATCCTTCTCAAACCGCCATGTATGGCGTGCGCGGTGCCAATGGCGTTATTGTGATCAGTACGATTAAAGGAGGGACAACGAATACAGGAATCCCAGAAGAATTTCAACAGGGCTTTACCCTTCCGATGACAATTTGGACCTGGGGAAAGCAAAGTAATGATTTTAGGAAAACTGGGAGTGATAAAAATCTGAAGCAAATGCTACTGATGCTATAAAAAAAGCCTTCTACAAAAATGTAGAAGGCTTTGATTTATTAATCTGTTGACCTACCAGGACTCGAACCTAGAAAACCAGAACCAAAAACTGGTGTGTTACCATTACACCATAGGTCAATACCAAATAGTGATGCAAAAGTAAGGTCTTGCTCCCAAAAAATCAAACATCGTTCTAAAAAAAACGAATTATTTCTTCAAGCGAGTACCTAACACCTCATTAGCAAGGATTTAATTAGGCCAATTCCATCGATGACACAAGTGCATCTATATGAATCTTTTTCACTAAGCCTTGTAATACCTTTCCTGGTCCACATTCGATGAATTCAGATGCTCCCATTGATACCATGGTTTCGACCGACTGGGTCCACCGAACTGCTCCTGTTAATTGAGCAATTAAATTCGCTTTGATGATCGCGGGATCTTGTGATGCCTGTGCATTTACGTTTTGAACAATCGGACAGATCGGTTTTAATACTTCAGTCGCTTCAATCGCTGCTGCCAATTCCACACGAGCCGGCTCCATAAATGGCGAGTGAAATGCCCCACCTACCGGTAAAGTTAATACACGCTTAGCGCCTGCTTCCTTCAATTGAATACCCACCGCCTCGATGCCTTCCACTGAACCTGAAATTACTACTTGACCCGGGCAATTGTAATTTGCTGCCACAACAGAAGGTCCATAAGCGCTACAAATTGCTTCAATCGTCGCATCAGGTAAACCCAAAACAGCCGCCATCGTACTGGGTTGAATTTCACATGCCTTTTGCATGGCTAAGGCGCGCTTGTATACCAACTGTAATCCGTCTTGCCAAGCTAATCCTCCTGCAGCTACCAAAGCCGAAAACTCACCTAATGAGTGTCCTGCAACCAATGCAGGCGCAAAATCTTTTCCTAATTTCGCTACCAGTACCGAATGCAAATAAATAGCGGGTTGAGTAACACGGGTTTGTTTCAACTCCTCCTCAGTTCCTTCAAACATCACTTTAGAAAGCGAAAAACCTAATACGGCATCTGCTTCTTCTACGATTGACTTTGCAGTGGAATAATTTTCATAAAGATCTTTCGCCATTCCTGGAAATTGAGACCCTTGACCCGGGAAAACATATGCTTTCATTTGTATATTTTTTTATAAATTTGACGTCGCTAATTCACTATTCTACAAAGATAAACAATTGTTAAATTTCATTGTTACGGTTTGAAATAAAACACATGAAGAACAAATTACCACTTAACGTTATTTTTTCTTTGCTGATATTGACACTTTACGCTTGCAAACCTGAGGAAATAATTACGCCTGTCAAAGAGCCTCCTACGATTGTAGATTTGGACTTAAAATCAACACGCAAGTTTGTTCAAAGGAATGATAAAAATGAAGGTGAAATTTTAATCGTAGGAAATTCCACTACCCCATTTACATCCGCAAAAGTCAAATTCAAAAACTACTTTGGGGGACAAGAAACCGATTGGCTAACCTTAACACCAGGTTCATCAAACACCTTCAGTGGCAGATTTACCTTAAAAGGTGGAGGCTATTATCCACAAATCATCCTACAAAAAGATAACGTTGTTTTAAAAGATACTTTGCTGCCCTGGAACTTTAAAGTTGGCGAGATTTTCGCAATAGTTGGCCATTCGTTAGCTGAAGGACAAATGCCCTACACCATAACTGCCTATGACCAACAATGGTGTGAAATTATCAAATGGCCCACCCAGAATGGAATTGATGGTTTTTGGGGGCGATTCGCTGACAAACTTCGGGTAAAATTACAAGTACCTATCATGGTTTACAATACGGGCATAGGCGGTAGCAATTCGTATCAATGGGGGCAATCCGCCTATGGACTAGAATTTGAAAGCCCAATATTTAATTGGAAAAACAGGCACCCATTTTTCTTTTTTGAAGAAAGACTCATTAATGATATTCCTAAAACGGGCTTAAGGGCAGTCTTGGTAATGCATGGAGAGAACGATTATACAATCGCAGAAAATCAAATTATCGAAAGCACCCGAGCCTACATCAATAAAACCAGAGAATTATTGTCGGCGCCAAAACTCACCTTTGTCATTGCAAAGTCAAATACCAACCTCGATATCATTGAAGTTTCAAGAGTTAAATCAGCGCAAAAAAGAATGCTAACGGAAATTCCATTTACATTCTTGGGTCCAGATTTAGAAACCGTGGTAGGTGGAGCATATCGTTGGGATGGTATTCACTTCAACTTTGCTGGACTTGAAGAAGCTGCGGAACGTTGGCACCTTGCTTTAACACCTACTTTTTTCCAACAAACGATTCCTGTGTATCAATCGAAATAAATTCGCATGATTTATCTGTTCCCTTAGTCCTGCGATTACGAGCTACCCAATCATATCCAACATCAAGCAGTGGTTCAGGTAAAAAGAATAGCAATCGCAAGGGCTGAGCATACCAACGAGCTATTTGTAAAATTTTAGCTATCGCCGCAGATTTAATAAACAATTGATTATTTGTTAACACTTTAATGCTGTCAACCGACCAATTCGGATCGTTTGACCACGCTAGTAATACCTCCTCAGAAACCTTATTTAAAGGAACTATAGTTAATCCGGGTTTACAAAGCCGACGCAACCAACGAGATGCCCATAAGCAGAATGAACAATCGCCATCAATAACTACTAGCATTTTATCTTACTAGCTCGAGCCAGCCTTTTAATTGTTTACTAGACTTTGAAACATCCGTTACATCAAATTCTACATCTACCGTATAAAAATACGTTCCTGTCGCCATTGGCTGCCCACTTTTTGATCGTCCATTCCATCCAAATCCTGGTAAATCACCCGCATACTCATATACCAAAGACCCGTAACGATCCACAATTTTAGCCCGCACCTGCTTCACAAACCGAGGGCAATACATGGCTTGAAATACATCATTCTTCCCGTCGCCATTTGGACTAAATAAATTAGGTAAATCAAATGAAGGACAATTATCCACACAAACTACATTACTTTTAGGACTCTCAAGCCCATTTTGGCTAACGGCCGTAACGTAATAACACGCAATGTGTGATATTAAGTTCTTATCCAAAAATTCCAAAGATTCCGTTTCAGCTATTTTGGTAAATGGTGCAGTAGATGACTTGGCAACATAAATTCGATATTTTTCAATGAAAGGGTCGCATGTCCCTGATACAACCGGTTTCCATGTCAATAGATTCGAGACCGAAATAGACTCACAATTTGACGTTTGAACACCACAGTCTGGTAAACTAACTTGTAAAACAGGAGGACAAGGAGCGGCTAACTGCACCAAGGGTTTGATGCATATTCGTTGCGATGCATTCTCTATTCTTCTGGCAGGTAACACATCACCGTAGCTACCAACCGTCTGTACATAATAACAATAGGTGGAATCTGCAGAAAACGTTACATCCAATTTTCCATCGGTTGAAATAAAATCAGTTCCCAAATCGGTGTACTGGAAAGAACTTGGTCCTGCCACAGACACATCCGAAATTTGATTGAATTTATTTGAACCGGGATACGTTTCTCTATAGATCCGATGAACCTGAAAATCATTCGACCACGGTACCACTGAAGTCCAAGCTAATTTGATGGATTTGACCGCTGCTTGCGCAATCAAACGAACAGAACTTGCTGGTGCTGGACTATCCAACAGCTTTAGTGCTCCATTAGCAGTGTAATAAAAATCAACTTGATATCGGTATCCTTTTTCGAGTGTATTCATGCCCTTGTCTAGGAAAATCGTATCAGCAGTAACCCCTACCTCAACAAATTGACTTCCTGTGAGCCCCTCGGCACGTTTCAATCGGTATTGGTAAGGCGATTTATAAATAGCCGTATCCAACTTCAGGGGTTTTGTCCATTGAACCTTCATTTCACCTGCGGTCACATCCGTTTTTATAACACTTACTTGAGTCATTAAAGGGGCAGTAGATGCAATAAATGCACAAACAGATTCCGACATCGGGCTATAGTTTAAAAACCCTTTGGCATTTTGAAACTCAACAACCAATACATATGAATAATTCGTATTCTTCATTAATCCCTCTCCCCCATTTCTATCGACAAAGGAGTTTTGATCAATCCCCACTTCACCAATTTTAACAAAGCCATTTGCCGTCATCCCCGTTGAACAAGCTGCATTAACAACGGCTCCACAAGCACCCGTCCTGCGATAAATTAAAGTCTTGGCTCCTGTCAAAGCACAACTAAATGAGTTCCAGGTCAAAAGTGCATTGGTACCCTGAAGCGCAACCTTCAAGCCTTTAGGTGCCGGAGCGATTATTTGAATCTTCCACAGCTTGCTATCCACTAATTTTACCCCATTCCCAACGGAAACAGGAGGATTATCTTCAACCTTAAACAAAACATCATAGGTTTCTTTACGAATATGTTGACATTCAGTCTGCCACCTAAATGTTCCCCTTGCTGGGGAATTTTGTCTAGCAATGGAAGCGAAAGTCGCATACGGTTGTTTAATTGCATAGTCAGAATCCATTGCATACACATTTCCAGAACTAAACAAGGTCAATGGGTCGACTCTTCCTGATTGAGAAGGGACATCAATCGCAGTAATACTTTCATTGATTAATGTACCGGCTTGAATACATACATTGGGTGGAACGGTAATTTTGGGAGCTTTATTATCCACATCTTTTACTTCAATTTGCATATCACGCACCGTTTCGGAAATTTTTACCCCATTACGCCATTCCTCAATTATGAATGCACAGTTATATAAGCCCAATTCTTGAGGTGAGTCCCAAATTAAATCGCCACTTCTTGCATTTATTGTAAAAGAAGATGGAATGCCAGAAACTTCATTAGGTTGTCTAAAATTAGGAGCAGTAATGCCGCGACTTGAAGGATTACAGGTTTCAGAATCACCTGTCCGAGAAACTGACAATCGGTATGCCAAACTATCCCCCTCCGCATCTACCGCATTGGGGTTGTGTATGAAAGGCTGGCCTACAACTGCCGTTAAATCAACTGCAGGATTCAATAACAATGGAGTTGAATTTTGGCCTAAACCTGAATTAATGGAAAAAATGGTTTCAACATAAAAAGAAACCTCCACTGAACGAGTCATATTCCTTACCCCATCATTACGGTTTGGAATTGCTACGGACACCTTGTAAAATAACGCTGGGGCAGGATAAGTATACTGAACCTTGTAGAGATTTTTCAGTGTTCCATTGCCTATATCCAAGGGAGTACCACAGCATCTTTTAGCCTTGATTATCGTAGACCCATCCCCAAAACAAAAATTCACTTCTTCCTGATCTTGATTCGCTCGATTATTCTCAGTATACGTCGTTAAAGTGAATTCATAAGTCAATGTTTTATCAGATATACGTCTAACGGTTATCTCACCTCCCTTTAAGTGCGTCGCCTGAACAGCGCTTAAAGAAAAAAGTAGCATAGAGATGATTAAAATAAATTTCCGCATAAAACATTCAAGTCAGTTGGCAAGTTACTAATGCAAAATTAAAATCGTAAAAAAAACCATTTTTTTACGTGATTAATTTGATTGACAAGCGATTGGATTGTAGTTTTGAACGCTAAAAATCAGTAGCGGAGTTGAAAACAACAATCGCTCAAAATATTTTTACTTTAATCTAATAACCTTATTTATGGCTTGGCTAGCAAAATCTCTTAATTCATCCCTTGGAAAAAAGCTTCTCATGGCAATCACAGGCCTATTTTTGATTAGCTTTCTCATTGTTCACTGCGGTTTGAATGCAACCATTTTCTTAAATGATAAAGGTGCGACATTCAATGAAGGTGCTGAATTTATGGCACATAATCCAATAATCAGAACGATGGAAATCGTTTTATTTGGAGGTTTATTGTTGCATGTTTTTGATGGCCTTCGTCTATGGTTAGACAATAAGAAAAAACGTCCAGTCGCTTATGCGGTTGTGGACGGTGCAGCAAACAGCAAATGGTACTCGCGTTCCATGGGACTTTTAGGAACTTTGTTGTTGTTATTTCTAATTATGCACCTGAAGCATTTCTGGTATTTCTCCCGTTTGACTAACGACTTAACAGAGTCACATACCTTATACAACGAAATGCAAGTTGTCTTCCAAAGCCCAATCGTCGTTATCGTTTATGTGCTTGGTTGTATTTCCCTAGGATATCACTTATTACATGGTTTTCAGAGTGCATTCCAAACATTGGGTTGGAACCACCCAAAATATACGCCTACGATTAAGGCCATTGGGGCAATTTATTCCATTGTTATCGCCGCATTATTTGCCGCTATGCCCGTTGCCTTCTATTTTAATTTGATTCAATAATTCCTCAGCAGATACGGTTATGACAAAATTAGACGCTAAAATTCCAGAAGGTTCGCTGGCTGAAAAATGGACCAAGTACCGCTCAAGCGTGCCTTTAGTTAATCCGGCCAACAAGCGTTCATTAGAAATTGTGATTGTGGGTTCAGGTTTAGCTGGTGCATCTGCAGCAGCCTCATTAGCTGAGTTAGGATATAAAGTAAAAGTATTTTGCTTCCAAGATTCGCCACGTCGTGCACACTCCATTGCCGCACAAGGTGGTATCAATGCAGCAAAGAACTACCAAAATGACGGTGACTCGGTTTACCGTTTATTCTACGATACCATCAAAGGGGGTGACTACCGAGCTCGTGAAGCAAACGTGCACCGCTTAGCTGAGGTTTCGGGAAACATCATTGACCAATGTGTGGCACAAGGTGTTCCTTTCGCACGTGAATACGGCGGATTGCTTTCTAACCGTTCATTCGGTGGAACGCAAGTTCAACGTACGTTCTATGCAGCGGGACAAACAGGCCAACAATTATTATTAGGTGCTTATTCTTCCTTACAACGTCAAGTGGGAATGGGTAACGTAAAAATGTATACACGCCACGAAATGCTTGATGTGGTTACCATCGACGGGAAAGCACGTGGTATTATCGCGCGTGATTCTGTTACGGGTGCTTTAGAGCGTCACTTCGGACACGCAGTGTTGCTTTGTACAGGTGGTTACGGAAACGTATTCTACTTGTCGACAAACGCGATGGGATCGAACGTAACAGCCGCTTGGAAAGCACATAAAAAAGGTGCTTTCTTCGCGAATCCTTGTTACACGCAGATTCACCCGACGTGTATCCCGGTTTCTGGTGATCACCAGTCGAAATTAACCTTGATGTCTGAGTCATTACGTAATGACGGTCGTATCTGGGTTCCTAAAAAGGAAAACGATACCCGCAAGGCGAATGAGATTCCTGAAGACGAAAGAGATTACTACTTAGAGCGTCGCTACCCAGCGTTTGGTAACTTAGTACCACGTGATATTGCGTCTCGTGCAGCCAAAGAGCGTTGTGATGCAGGTTATGGTGTAGGTGCTTCCAAAATGGCAGTTTACCTAGATTATGCAGCGGCGATTGTACGTTACGGAAAAGGAGAAGCAAATAAAAACAACATGCACAATCCATCCGATGAAGAGATTCAAGCGATGGGTAAGGCAGTCGTAAAAGAGAAATATGGTAATTTGTTTGATATGTACAAGCAAATTACGGGTGAGGATCCATACGAGGTACCGATGCGTATTTATCCAGCGGTTCACTATACCATGGGTGGACTTTGGGTAGATTATAATTTGATGACGACTGTTCCAGGTTTATATGCCTTAGGAGAAGCTAACTTCTCAGATCACGGCGCGAACCGTTTAGGAGCATCAGCCTTGATGCAAGGTTTAGCGGATGGTTATTTCGTGATTCCTTACACCATTGGTAATTACCTAGCCTCTGAGATTCGTACCCCTTCTATGTCAACGGATTCTGAAGATTTCGTTGCAGCTGAAAAAGCAGTACGCGATCGTTTAGAGACTTTGATGAACATCAAAGGTTCGAAACCCGTTGATTACTTCCACAAGCGTTTAGGAAAAATTATGTGGGATGAGTGCGGTATGGCACGTAGCGAAAAAGGTTTGAAAGCTTCCATCAAAGAGATTCAAGCATTACAGAAAGAATTCTGGTCAGATGTGAAGATTCCTGGCGAGATCGATAACCTGAACCCTGAATTAGAGAAGGCTGGCCGTGTGGCTGATTTCTTAGAATTAGGGGAGCTAATGTGTATAGATGCGCTAGATCGCAACGAAAGTTGTGGTGGTCACTTCCGTACGGAATACCAAACGGAAGACGGGGAAGCCCTTCGTGATGACGAGAACTACGCGTATGTAGCTGCTTGGGAGTACGAAAAACAATCGAAATTCAAGCTTCACAAAGAAGAATTGAAATACGAAAACATCAAAATTGCTCAAAGATCTTATAAATAATTCGATACAATGGAAGGACATTTAAACCTGACACTCAAAATTTGGAGACAAAAAAATGCAAGCGTAGCTGGTAAATTCGAAACATACCAGGTAAGCGGCATCTCCACAGATATGTCATTTTTGGAAATGATTGACGTGTTAAACAACCGTTTGATCGAAGAAGGAGATGATCCGGTAGCATTCGACCACGATTGCCGTGAAGGTATTTGTGGTATGTGCTCGATGTACATCAATGGCCGTCCGCATGGACCTAACCGTGGTGTGACGACTTGCCAATTACACATGCGTTCATTCCAAGATGGCGAAACAATTACCGTAGAGCCGTGGAGAGCAAGTGCATTCCCGGTTATCAAAGACTTAGTCGTTAATCGTTCGGCATTTGACCGTATCATTGCAGCAGGTGGATTCGTTTCGGTGAATACAGGTAATGCACAAGATGCGAACAGCCTACCTATTCCGAAGGAAGATGCGGATGACGCGTTTGCGGCTGCGGCTTGTATCGGTTGTGGTGCATGTGTGGCTGCGTGTAAAAATGCATCAGCGATGTTATTTACTTCAGCTAAAATTTCGCAATTAGCCCTTTTACCTCAAGGTAAAGTAGAAGCTGCGAAACGCGCAGAAGCGATGGTTGCTCAAATGGATGAAGAAGGTTTCGGTGCTTGTTCTAACACAGGTGCTTGTGAGGCGGAATGTCCTAAAGGTATTTCGCTAGAGAATATTGCACGCATGAACCGCGAATATTTCTCTGCTACTTTTTCTTCGAAATAACACTTCATTTATAGCCCCTGATTGAAATTTCAGGGGCTTTTTACGCCCTTGTTTTTAGAACCTACTCATTCACGTTCATCCCAAAACCATCCATCCCTAGGATGGATTGAAGTGATTTGTGGATCCATGTTTTCTGGTAAAACAGAAGAACTAATTCGCCGGTTAAAGCGGGCGAAGATAGCTCAATTGCGCGTAGAAATTTTCAAACCTGCCTCAGACACGCGCTATCACGACGAAGATATTGTTTCACATAATCAAAATTCGATTCGGTCTACGCCCGTTTTAAGTGCAAGTGAAATTTTATTATTAGCGGGCGATTGCGATGTTGTAGGTTTAGATGAGGTTCAGTTCTTTGATGAATCCATCGTTGAAGTAGTTGATTCCTTAGCGAATCAAGGTAAGCGTGTTGTCATCGCAGGTTTAGATATGGACTTTAAAGGAATCCCCTTTGGCCCTATGCCAAAATTAATGGCTATAGCGGAATATGTCACCAAAGTTCATGCGGTATGTGTTCAATGTGGTGATGTTGCTCATTACTCATATCGCATCGTCGACAAAGAAGAAACGGTACTGTTGGGTGAAACAGAGTCCTACCAAGCACGTTGCCGAGCCTGTTTTCAAGCATCCATCTAACATGCCAAAAGATCCGAGTTTTAAAAAGGTGTTCCAACGAATCAAGGCCAAAAAGCCGAGAGATCTGGATATTCAATTTGAAAAGGCGCATCAACAGGTTTTTGAAAACCTAGATTGCTTGACCTGTGGGAATTGTTGCAAAACAACCAGCCCGATGTGGAATGAGACGGACATCCAGCGCGTCGCTCATTTACTGAAAATGAAAGTATCTCAATTTCTAGATCAGTATTTAATTAAAGATGCGGACGGCGACTGGGTGTATCCAGCGGCACCCTGCCCTTTCTTGACTTTAGAAGATAATACCTGCCAAATCTACGAGTACCGCCCAAAAGCCTGTAGAGAATATCCTCACACCGACCGGAAAAACATGTTGGGCATCCTGAATCTAACCCAAAAAAATGCGGTAATCTGCCCAGGTGTTACGCAAATCATGGAAAAATTGGAGCGAATTTACAATTGAGTGCTAGCAGATTTGAAATTGACATGAAAAATCAAGAAATTGAACTTTCATTTTAATAGCAAAGCATGTCAGCAGTAGAATATTTAGGCATTGATGTAGGTGGTACCGGTGTGAAAATGGGTATCGTTCATGCAGATACAGGCCAAATCAATAATTTTCAAAGTTACGACACAGCCACGTGGCGTGAATCGCACCACTTTTTGGATCGTTTAGCCGATGCGATTGCTTTGCAATTGTACCAACATAAGAATGTCAAAAAAATTGGCATCGGTTTACCCGGTATTTTAACCAAAAATCGCCGTACGTTAATTGAAATTACAGCAATTCCGGAAATTGATGGTTCGCCCATGATAGACATGTTGGAGAAAAGATTTCCAGAACACGAATTTTTCATGGAAAATGATGCCAATGCTGCAGCATTAGGGGAGTTTTATTTCTCACCAGAAAAAAAATCGATGCCCGAAGATTTTGTCTTCATAACCTTAGGTACGGGAGTTGGAGGTGCAGCTATTATAGATCGTAAAATTTTCTTAGGTGGGGATGGCAATGCCATGGAGCCTGGACACGTACCATCAAAAAATGGAAAGGTATTAGAACGCAACGTAGGAAAGAAAGAGTTATTACAACTCGCTACTGAAATGCGTGCAAATTATACGGGCCAAACGGTACTTGCCAGTGACGGCACTATATCAACGACGGCCTTGGTTGTTGCCGCTGAAGAGGGTGATGCACTTGCCCTTGCGATATGGGATGAAGTAGGAAGTTTATTGGGTGATATGTTGGTATCATTAATCCGTATTTTGGATATAAAAAACATCTTTATCGGCGGTGGATTATCAGCATCATTTGACTTCATTATACCGAGTATGGAGCGCCAATTGAACTACTGGTTAACACCAGCATACTTAGAAAAGTTAAATATTAAAAAGGCATTATTAGGAAATGATGCGGGACTTTTAGGTGCAGCGTCACTCTGTTTTTAAGTTAAAACAGCCTAGGGTGCACATTTTTTTTATAAAAACAATTCGAATTATTACAATAAATACTTTTAAAGTGCAAAATGGAATAAAATTTGTTTGATTTTCTAACATTTAATTCTAATCTTTGCAACGTTTTTGAACCCCAAAATATTTATAAAATGTCAGATATTGCAGAAAAAGTAAAAAGCATCATCGTTGAGAAGTTAGGTGTTGAGGCATCAGAAGTTACAACTGAGGCGTCTTTCACAAACGATTTGGGAGCTGACTCCTTAGACACGGTAGAATTGATCATGGAATTTGAAAAAGAATTCAATGTTTCTATCCCAGATGACCAAGCTGAAAACATCCAAACAGTAGGCCAAGCGGTTGCTTACTTGGAAGAAAACGCAAAGTAATCGAATCACACGATCATAATGATGTCAATTAGTACCTGGTAATTCCTAAGGATTTTTCCTCAGTTGAACCCTTGGCTAATTGACATTTTTTATTTTTACAAAGTCTATTTATTCACACATGGAGTTAAAACGCGTAGTTGTTACGGGCCTAGGAGCTCTTACACCGATAGGAAATACAGTTGATACTTTTTGGGAAAGTTTAGCCGCTGGAAAAAGTGGATGTGCCCCCATTACCCGATTTGATGCTGAAAAATTCAAAACGCGCTTTGCTTGTGAGTTAAAAGACTTCAAGGTTGAGGATTACATCAATACCAAAGAAGCGCGTAAAATGGACCCATTCACACAGTATGCGGTAGTTGCTTCCGACGAAGCTATTGCTGATGCTGGTTTTGATATGGAGAAATTAAACCTAAATAAGGTTGGCGTTATTTGGGGATCGGGTATAGGTGGATTGAAGACCTTTGAAGATGAAATGATTTATTTCGGTCAAGGGGATGGTACTCCTAAAATCAATCCGTTCTTTATTCCTAAAATGATTGCAGATTCAAGTTCTGGACAAATTTCCATCCGAAATGGATTTCGTGGACCGAACTACGTAACGGTCTCGGCTTGTTCATCTGCCAATAATGCGATTATTGATGCCTTTAATTACATTCGTACGGGACGTGTTCACGTATGTATTACTGGAGGGTCAGAAGCACCCGTAACGATCGCCTCAGTAGGTGGATTTACTGCCATGCACGCCATGTCTACTCGAAATGATGATCCTACTACGGCTTCGCGTCCATATGACGTTGATCGCGATGGATTTGTCGTTGGTGAAGGTGCAGGTGCCTTGGTATTAGAAGAATATGAGCACGCGAAAGCACGTGGTGCAAAAATTTATGCTGAACTAATTGGGGGAGGATTTTCATCCGATGCCCACCACATTACTGCCCCACATCCAGATGGATACGGTGCTTTATTATCTATGATTGATGCATTGGAAGATGCACAAATCAAACCTGAGGAGGTTGACTACATCAATACCCACGGAACATCCACACCGATAGGTGATCCACAAGAAATAAAAGCCATCATTGATTGTTTCGGAGAGCATGCTTATTCATTGGCCATCTCATCCACAAAATCGATGACAGGCCACTTATTAGGTGGTGCGGGAGCGGTAGAAGCCGTAGCATCGGTTCTGGCGATTAAAAATCAATTTGTTCCTCCTACCATTAACGTATTCAACCGTGATCCAGAAATTGATCAACGCATTGACTTGACTGAAAATGTAGGGAAAGCTCGTAAAATTGATGTAGCCTTAAGTAACGGCTTCGGATTTGGGGGCCATAACGCAACTGTCATCTTTAGAAAAATCTAATTTATGAAGGTATTTTCTCCGGTATCCTGGTTCGGCCTAAATTCCAAAGATGAACGCGAGAAACACCTTTATAAATCTGTCAAACACCTTATAGGGGCTAATCCGTCTAATCTCGAATTATACAGATTAGCCTTTTTGCATGCCTCCGCCTCACGCGAATCAGTTGCGAAATCTTACAAAGAGTCCAACGAACGATTGGAATTTTTAGGCGATTCCGTTTTAGGTATGATTACAGCAGCCTATCTTTTTAAAAAATTCCCTTTCAAGGATGAAGGTTTTTTAACTGAAATTCGTTCCCGCATGGTAAGTAGGGAGTCGCTTAATGTCTTGGGAAGAAAATTAGGCTTAGAAGAAGTTATCGAATACGAAAATCAAAGAAAAACATCCTTGTCTCGCTCCAGTATGTATGGAGATGCCTTAGAAGCCTTTATTGGTGCCGTATATTTAGACAAAGGCTTTGGATTTACGCAGAAATTCGTAACACAAAAAATCCTTGCGCAATACTTTGATTTGGACACGGTTGTGCAAAACAATCCCAACTTCAAATCTATTCTTATCGAATGGGCACAAAAAGAAGGAAAAAAGGTGCAATTTACCCTGGATGAAGAGGGCGCTCATCACGACAAAGAATTTACAGCATTTGTCCTACTGGAGAACGAAAAAATTGCCGAAGGAAAAGGTTATTCAAAGAAAAAAGCCGAGCAAAATGCAGCTATGAAAGCTTGTGAAGCGCTAAAAATCAATCAATAAGCGTATGAAACCGAATATATTTCTACATTACTGGAACCCAAAAGACACCCTATTAAGTTTTCAAGAGATTCTATCATTGGATTGTGATCCTTTGGTACTTGCAAGCATTCAAGCGGAGTTAATGCTGCAATTGAATAGTGCTGATGTGCAGGAGAAATTGCCCAATTTTGATTGGTCAAATATGCGCATGCAAGAAAAATGGAATTCCATATCGCAAACGCTCTTGATGCAAGTTCAGTTGCCAGAACAAATTTGGATGGATTGGATACAAGCACTTAGTAGTCAAGTTACTCCTGTAGAAACTGAAATACCAACTTTTGCTGATCTTTTAAATGCGGAAGTTTACTATGAGCGCCCTTCCGATTCACTCGAGGAAATCAAAGAAGAAGAAGAAGAAGAAGAAGAAGAAGAAGAAGAATCTATTGAATTTTCAGCAACAGTAGAATCTACCGAAGACGCGTGGACAGCAATTGAAGACGAAACAGAAGAGGTAAATTTTGTTCCTGAGATACAAATAGAGGTATCTGATTTGCAAGCTGTAGCTTGGGAAGATGAAAATCCCACAGAAGAACCCATCGAACAATCGATTCCAGATTATTTTGAAGTTTCAAATGAATTGCCTGAGTTAAGTGATTTAACGCCCGAAGAGACCAAAACGCAAAGCATAAAAGACATGTTAGCGGACTCGACTGAAGAAAAGGTTCTAGACACCATTCAAGTAGACGACCATTCATTGAAAAATATGGTTGCCAACCAAATGACTTCATCACTAGCGGAAAGCATTTCCTTGTTTCAACGACTGAATTTTATTCAAGAATTATTTGATGGAAATGCTGATCAGTTTAGTCAATTTATTGAATTTATTGATTTTGAAGCTAGTCCTAGTCAATGGAAATCAGAGGTTAATCAACGCTTTAACTTACCTGACTCACCCGCCTGGAATGAGTTAAGTTTACTAATCGAACGGAAATTCAGCTAATTGATTTTCTTTATCAGTTTTAGTCCTTCTAAAAATATAATCATGAGCTAGTTTCAAGAAAAAAAAACTTGAAACAGCTCATTTTTGTTTATCTGCTTATTACAACTACCCTCTTTGCACAAAATCCCCTTATACTAACTGAGGAAAAACAAGGGATAATCGCATTTTACCAGCAAAATCCCTTTGATATCAATCAAGTTGAGGAATCTGAACTCATTGCTTTGGGTATACTTGAATCGAATCAAATTGGAGCTTTCCTGTTACACCGAAAACAAATAGGTCGCTTTCTTTCGATTTACGAATTACAAACCATTCGCCATTGGGACATTGCGACCTTAAGGATTTTACAGCCATTACTGATATGCAAATCTAAAACCTCTAGTTGGCATCAATCAGAAAACAACAAGAATCAAATCATTCTGCGAACTGAAAGAACAATAGAACAGAAAAATGGATTTTCTGAGCCTACAAACCGAAGCAAAGTACGCTTTACTGGAAATCCTTACAGTACCTTACTGCGATACAGAGGAACTTGGAATTCAAACATTCGAGTAGGATTCCTTTTAAGCAAAGATGCAGGCGAACTTCTTTACTCGGATTTCAGTAGTGCATTTATAGAACTCAAAGACCGAAAAGGACATAACAAATTAATTCTAGGCGACTACATTAATCAATGGGGACAAGGACTGGTTCAATCCGGCTCCTTTTCTTTAGGGAAGAGTTATGAAAGCATTCGAGCTACCCAAAAATTTCATGGAGGTGCGCTTGCCTATACCTCATCAGGAGAAAGCGAATTTTACCGAGGACTTAACCTTCAATCAAGTTTTCAAAATATCCAAGGTCAATTATTTTTTTCTTCACGTAAAAAAGATCTCATACTCGTTAAAGACCGACAATATTTTCGAGCTTTTCAGCTTGATGGCTTACATCGGACGCCAACTGAAATAAGCCAATTAAACAAGCTACATGAATTAGCAGCGGGCGCTAACCTTCGATATATAGGGAAACACCTAGATGTGGCAATCGCACAAACTTGGACGAAATGGAATTATCGGTTTCAACCGAGTAATCCATTAGATTGGCAAGGGGATTTACTCATGAATACATCGCTGAGCTATATTCGACAACAGGCTAATGTTCGAATATCCGGGGAAGTTGCCTATACCGCCAATTCCGCATGGGCTATGATTCAAGCGATGTCATGGGCCATCGATAAAAAAACAGATTTATCAGCCATAATCAGAGTATATGAAGCAGGTTATTTCAGTCCTATGGCTAATGCAATTAGTGAGAGTTCTAACAATAAAAATGAGTGGGGCGTGTATGTTGGACATCAATTCCAGCGTAATAAATACCAACGATTTTCAAGCTATTTAGACCTATTTCGTTTTCCTAAAGCTAGCTCAAGTCAATGGGCTGCTGAAAAAACCGGTTGGGAATTTTTGAGTCGCTTTCAATGGGACCGCCGTAAACTAGGTCACTATTTTGCACAAGTAAAATGGACTCATAAATACCTAAATAGCCGAAACAATGGATTAATTCCGCAGAATTTATATCAAATAAGTGTTGATTGGAATAGGCCCATACATAAAGTAGATTGGCATGGTAGAATCATGTGGGCACATCTTCAATCCAAAGAGCAAAATGAATCAGGTTATTTGATGCTAAATGATTTCAATTACCACTTCAAACGTATCAAAATACAACTACGAACGGCATGGATTTGGTCAGGAAGTTATGATACAAGACTTTATGCATATGAACCTAGCCTACCCTATTCTTTTTTGTTGCCTGCTTACTATGACCCAAGTACCCGAAATGTATGCTTGATTGAACTCAAAAGTAGGGATAAGCTTTCCTTTGCGCTAAAAATAGCAAGAAGTGACTACTTTCAAAAAAATGTAATTGGTTCCGGATTAGATGCTATCCCCAAATCGCACAAAACCGATATTGGAATTCAGATGACTTATGCACCCTAAACGATGGATTCCCTGACTTTCAATAGTTTCTCTAATAAACCTTCCAACTGATCCAAAGGAAGCATGTTGGCTCCATCTGATTTTGCAACGGAAGGATTCGGGTGAGTTTCAATGAATAAGCCATCAGCTCCAACCGCAATGGCAGCCTTAGCAATGGTTTCAATCAAAGCAGGTTGGCCGCCAGTTACCCCACTCCCCTGATTAGGTCGCTGTAAAGAGTGCGTACAATCCATTATGACAGGCACACCAAAATTTGCCATCTCAGGTAAATTCCGGTAATCAACCACAAGGTCTCCATAACCAAAAGAATTACCACGGTCAGTTAAGTATACTTGAGCCGCAGGGTTTTCATGCAAAACCTTCTCGACAGCAAACTTCATCGAGGCGCCTGACATAAATTGGCCTTTTTTAATATTAACCGCCTTCCCTGTTTGAGCTGCGGCAGCTAGAAGGTCGGTTTGACGACATAAAAATGCTGGAATTTGCAAGACATCTACATAGGCCGCAGCCATCGCTGCTTCGGAACTTTCATGAATATCAGTAACCGTAGGTAAGTCAAAATGCGCGCCTACTTCCTTTAAAATTTCCAACGCGACAATATCACCAATACCCGTAAATGAATCAATTTTAGTCCGATTAGCCTTTCGGTAGGAACCTTTGAAAATAAAAGGTATCCCCATGGACTTCGTAATTACATCAATGCGTTCGGCAATTTCAAATGCCAAGTCCCGACTTTCGATAGCACAACTTCCTGCCATTAAAAAGAATGGCCCTTTTCCTAAATTTTCTACTGTGGGTAACTGCATTTTATACTATATTTACTTCAGTCTCTAGCGCGATACCGAACTTTTCCAAAATCGATTTTTTTATTCTCTCTGAAAGGTCTTGAATTTCAGATCCGTTTGCCTTTCCATAATTTACCAAAACCAAAGCTTGTTTGGCATGCACGCCTGCATCACCACTCCGATACCCTTTCCATCCCGCCTGCTCAATAAGCCATCCAGCAGGGAACTTAACATCCGTACTTCCAACGACCGGATAATGCGGGATTCCTGGATATTGATCTATCAATTGATTAGCAATCGGTTCTGAAACGGTTGGGTTTTTAAAGAAACTGCCCGAATTGCCAATTTCTTTTGGATTCGGCAATTTACTTTCTCGAATCGCTATAACCGCCTCAGCAACATCACGAATACTTGGCAAATTGACGCCTTTTTCGGACAGAACAGCTTGTATAGCACCATAAGAAGTCTGTGGCTGGGCTTTTTTATTCAGGCGAAAACTAACTGATGCGATAAGATATTTTCCTTTACCAGCATGTTTAAAATAACTTTCCCGGTAACCAAATTCACAACGGGCAGAATCGAATCGCTCGACTTCCATCGTTACTAAATTTAAGGCATCAAGATGATCAAATGTATCTTTAATCTCAACGCCATACGCACCTATATTCTGCATGGGTGCCGCACCCACAGTACCTGGAATTAAACTTAGATTCTCAATGCCGGCCCATTGATGGTCCACGGCGTACCAAACTAAATCATGCCAAACAACCCCAGCACCAGCCTTTACCCAAACATGATCTGCATCCTCATCTATAACCTCAATGCCATTCATTTGGATTTTGACTACCAAGGCATTCACATCTTGTGTCAATAGTAAATTACTTCCCCCACCCAAAAACAAATGTTTGATATGTGCATAATTCCCTTCCTCCACAAGTTGAATATATTCTTGCAAATGATTGATTTCAACAAAATAGCGTGCAGCAACGTCAATACCAAATGTATTATACGGAAGCAGGGATACATGTTCAAACACACGAGGAGCCGATTTAACCGAGGGCATATTAAGTCAGTTTGGTCGATAAAAATTCTTGAAGCGCAGGGACATCTGTACTAAGTAGGTTTTGGTTGCTACCATCCCAGAGCTTTTCACCATCCTTCAAAAACATTATGTATTCGCCCATACGCATCACTGAATTCATATCATGTGAGATAACGATGGTCGTCATATTAAATTCTTTCGTAATTTCTTGAATCAATAAATCAATTTTAACCGCAGTTAAAGGATCTAATCCTGAATTAGGTTCATCGCAAAATAAATATTTTGGATTCATCACAATGGCTCTTGCAATTCCAACCCGCTTCTTCATACCTCCCGAAATATCTGACGGCATTTGATGCGCAGCATCTTCTAAACCTACCCGCTGTAAGCACATCATCGCTCGCGCATTTTTTTCTTCGATCGTTTGTGATGTTAAA
Organism: Aquirufa sp.; assembly: GCF_044342065.1. Lineage (GTDB taxonomy): Bacteria > Bacteroidota > Bacteroidia > Cytophagales > Spirosomataceae > Aquirufa. The sequence goes on from NZ_JBIIQN010000003.1 coordinate 80,324, forward strand.
GTGTCAAGGGGAAAACGAACATTTTCAAGTACGGTCTTTGAATCAAACAAGGCCCCTCCTTGAAATAAAACACCCATTTCGCGGCGAATAGCTTTAACCGTATCTTGATCTGCTTTTAGGAAATCTCGACCATCATAAAGCACTTGACCTTTTTCAGGCTTAAGGATACCAATCATACATTTTAGCAATACACTCTTACCTGTGCCACTTCCTCCGATGACCATATTGATTTTTCCAGGCTGAAAACTAGCTTCTATACCATCTAAAACAACCCGGCCTTCAAATTCTTTATGTAAGTGCTTCAACTGAATCATCTTCAAAATTAGCTATATTTTAGCGAAAAACGACAGAACAAATTTGATTTTAAACGCTAAGAAATATGTACCTTCGGACTACTAAAAAACAAAAACATGCTACTAACCATTCTTGGCGCTTTATTATTCATCGCCAGCAGAACAATGAACAATCCCAATTTCGTTTTTGCTAAATTTTCAAATCCCATTCGAAATGTGGCCATCGTTCTCATACTATTAGGCATTAGCAGTTCAACCATCAAGCAAATCGATGCAGGCGAGGTCGGTGTTCAAAGTATTTTCGGTAAAGTTTCTGAAAGCACATTATCCAGCGGCCTAAACTTGGTTAATCCACTGGCTAGCGTTACCATTTTTGATTCCAAAACTCAAAATTATACCATGTCGGGCGTTCATGATGAAGGGGATAAAGAAGGTGACGATGCTATCCGGGTTTTAACGGCGGATGGATTAGAAGTTGTGGTGGACCTGACGGTTTTATATCGCATTTTACCTTCAAAGGCGCCAACAATCCTTCAGGAAATCGGCCCAGATTATAAAGACAAGGTCGTTCGCCCAATAACGCGAACCATGATCCGTGACAATGCCGTTTATTACGATGCAGTCGCTCTGTATTCATTGAAACGCAATGAATTTCAAACCCGTATTTATAAAGACATTGAAAGTAATTTCAAAAAACGTGGACTTGTATTGGAACAATTATTAATACGCAATATCAACTTACCCAATTCGGTAAAGCAGACCATTGAATCGAAAATCAATGCTGAACAAGATGCACAGAAAATGCAATTCGTTCTTTTAAAAGAAAAACAGGAAGCAGAACGTAAACGTGTTGAAGCGCAAGGCATCGCGGATTATCAAAAAATATTGTCAACAGGCCTGAGTGACAAGCAATTGCAATATGAATCCATCATTGCCCAAAAAGAAATCGCCAAATCACCCAACACGAAAGTCATTATCATGGGAAATAAATCAACACCCATCATTCTGGGGAATAACTAACAAAAAAGGCTCCGATTAACGGAGCCTTTTTTTATTTATTTAAAATGGTATGACCCATTTTATCGCGTTTTGTTTTTAGATACATCTCATTATGCGGATTTGATTGAATCTCAATGGGCAGCGTTTCGACAATTTCCAATCCGTAACCCAATAAACCTGCACGCTTTTTCGGATTGTTGGAAATCAATTTAATTTTTCGAATCCCCAAATCACGAAGAATTTGAGCTCCTACCCCATAATCCCGCTCGTCAATTGCAAAACCTAATTCCAAATTAGCCTCCACTGTGTCACGCCCTTGTTCCTGTAACTTATAGGCTTTCAGTTTATTCAGTAATCCAATCCCACGGCCTTCTTGGAACATATAAAGCACAACCCCTTTACCTGCAGACTCTACCATCTCCATCGCTTTATGCAATTGGTCACCACAGTCACACCGGCAAGAACCGAAAATATCTCCTGTAACGCAAGAACTGTGAACGCGCACCATAACGGGCTCATCTGCCTCCCATGTTCCTTTTATTAATGCCAAATGGGTATCTCCCGTATTTTTTTGCTTGTAGGCAATTAAATCAAAATGGCCCCATTCGGTTGGCATGTCAACACCAATTTCACGCTGAATCAATGATTCGGTCGCTAATCGATATTCAATAAGATCCTTGATAGTAACTAACTTCAAATCAAATTTATCAGCAATACTTCGCAAATCAGGTAGGCGAGCCATAGACCCGTCTTCGTTCAAAATTTCAATCAAAACGCCTGATGGTTTGAATCCCGCTAATTTGGCAAAATCCATGGAAGCCTCCGTATGGCCAGTACGGCGCAAAACACCTTCTGTACGGCTCTTTAAAGGAAAAATATGACCGGGACGACCTAAGTCGCTTGGGCGCGTAGTAGAATCCACCAAAGCTTTTATAGTCTTAGCACGATCCTGAGCTGAAATCCCCGTTGTGCAACCATGTCCTAATAAATCAACGGAAACGGTGAAAGGCGTCTCATGAGAAGTTGTATTTTGATCAACCATCATTTCTAAGCCCAATTCAGCGCAACGATCATTCGTTAATGAAACACACATCAAGCCGCGAGCTTCACGAATCATGAAATTAACAATCTCAGGCGTAATCGCTTCCGATGCACAAATCAAATCACCTTCATTTTCCCGATTTTCATCATCAGCTACAATAATCATTTTCCCTTGACGAATATCTTCTATCGCATCTGCTATGCTATCCAAACGTATACTTTCCTCCTGCATTATTCCTTGTTTTTGAAACGAAAACACAAAGGTAAGCAGAAATAGTTCCCATTTTAGCTACCTTTGTCAGATAAAATTAAAGATTACAACATGTCCATTGAAGCGAAAAACCTCAGCAAACAATATGGCGACCAACTGGCAGTCAACGCCATTTCATTTAACGCACAAGAAGGGCAAATTGTTGGATTTTTAGGTCCAAATGGCGCAGGAAAATCTACCACCATTAAAATGCTGGTAGGTCTCGTTCAACCTAGCTCAGGCGAATCCTATCTGGCAGGAGATTTAGTTCAGTCCAATTCCCCCATCATCAAAAAAAAAGTAGGGTATTTAGCGGAAGATAATCCCTTATACCTCGACATGTATATTAAGGAATTTCTCACATTTATTGCATCCGTTCAAGAAATACCTTCTGCCATTCGAAATAAACGAATAAATGAAGTAATCGAATTAGTTGGGCTAAGCCAAGAGCAAAGCAAAAAAATCCATACCTTATCAAAAGGCTACCAACAGCGGGTGGGAATTGCTCAAGCTATTTTGCATAATCCATCCATATTGATTTTAGATGAGCCAACGAGCGGTCTGGATCCAAATCAAATGGAAGAAATCCGCTCATTGATTCTATCGCTTAAGCCTGGTAGAACGATTTTATTTTCAAGCCATATATTAAGTGAGGTGGAAGCAATTTGCGACCGTTTGCTACTAATAAACCAAGGAATTCTACAAGCTGATTGCAGCATGAAAGAAGCAAAAGCATTTAAAGGCGGCATCGCGCAATTTTTTCAAGAAAAGACTAAAGTAAAAGACTAAACGAATCGGCGTCTAAGTGCGCAGGAAACTTCGCTCTAAATTCCTTCAAATCTTGAGAAGATAGGGTTTTTGTTTCAATGGATTCTATGGCAGTCAATGGCAACATATCTTCACCTGTATAAGATAAAATAGTAGAAGCACCAGCATAAGCCAATTGATTTCCATCTACTCCGATTCTATTCACACCAATGACATATGCTAAGTTCTCAATGGCACGCGCACGTAGCAAGTTGGACCATGCTAAGCCACGAGATGCAGGCCAATTCGCTACATAGATGGCTAGATCATAGCATAAATTTACATTGCGTGACCAAACTGGAAAACGTAAATCATAACAAATAAAAGGAGCTATCGACCACGACTTATACGAAATCAAACAAGCTGCATCTCCGGCTGAATAAAAGGAATGCTCATCCCCCATTCGAAACAAATGACGCTTATTGTAAGAATCAATTTTGCCCGATGGATGAACTGCGAGTAGTCTATTATAAAACTTACCACCATCTTTAATCTTAAGGCTTCCGATGACTAATACTTGCAAACGATTGGCTTGTAATTTCATCCATTGAACTGTTGGCCCCCCCATAACTTCGGCACCTACTGAACTCATACTAAATCCAGTACTAAACATTTCAGGCAAGACAATAACATCTGTTTGCCCCTGCAAATTTTGTAGATGCTCCTCGAGTAGGGCACAGTTGGCGATAGGATCTTCCCAAACCAAATCAGTTTGAACATAACTCACCCGTAAATCTTGATTCGGGGTAGACATAGTACCAAGTTTTATTTGGCAATATAAGAATAATAAATCCGGATTTTTGACTTTAATGCACTGAGTGCAACAAACCGAGCAGACTCGCTCGTCATTTTGGTAAATCCAGTTTGACTAGCTGTAATTGAAGGAGTAACAAGAAATCCAAGATTTTTTCTACGACCATTTAAAATAGACTGTAACTCAGTTGTAACATTAAATGTGAACGTCTTCAATACAGGGTTGTAGTTTGAAGTTTGAATACCAGCGGCGCCTTCAGAAATCACATAGCCCAAACCAAAGGAATTACGAATAGGTCGATTATTGGAGTCCACTTGCAATAAGGTTAATTGACTAAGAATTTGATTCACATCAGAACCATCTTCAGCCTGTAACACTAATTCAGCTTTATTGATCGCAACATTACGATTGCCCTTTAAATTCATAAGCGTTGGAAAATCCAATTTAGTGACATATCCAGAACCGGATTGCACATAGGTCATTTGACCCGTAGCAGCGGCAGGGACAGAATCACCAGATTTAACGAGCGCAGCTAATGCACCGGTTTTTTTAATATTGAACTGATTAAAGCGGGCTTGCACCTCAGCCAACATGGAGCTTGATAAACTGAAATAATAATCCAATTTGTATTTTTTCGTATCATTTGGATTATGCCAGTACAAAGTCATCCGAGAATAGGTAGGAGTAAATCCAAGCAAAGCCGATTTTGAAACTGAATTAGACTTAAACATTAAACCCGGAAATGATTTACGAAAAGCAAATCCACCACCAGCTAGGGTCTTATCAGAAAATTTTGAAATCAATTCATTCCCTAAAGCTTTTGACATATGAAAACTCAAGGTGTCCAATTTCAATGAATCCCCGTTCGAAGCTTTTGAGCGAACAACATTTGGTAGAAAAGTATGGCTTCCCACCACAGCAGGTAGAACCGCAACTGAAGAGGTATTTGAAAAATATTCTTTCGAAATACTTAAGCTATCCTTCAATTTATACACTTGAATTGTTTGCAGTTGGTTGGTATCGCCTTGGAAACTTTTATATACTAAGTGCATCTTCAATGAATCCATGATAGAAACATTTGTCGCAACCAAGGAATCTGCATTAGTAACTTGTGTATATGCGGAGGACTCAAAAGTACCTAAGACAGGATGCGTAAATGAACCAACTAGCAAGGTATTATTCCCACCGGTCTGGATAGAATCCATCAAAACCGTTCTTCCACTAACTCGCAAGGTATCGGTGAAATTTAGACCTACTTCTACGCTAAACAAATCTGCACCAATTTCTTTAGGCGCATCACAAGAAGCGAGAAAAAGGAAAAGTATACCTAACCATTTAGTTGCCGGCCAATTCAATGTACGTTTTTTCGAAGAAATCGAGGTCATTATCGGCAATATTTTGGAAGGTTTTATCTTGAAATTCATCAATAATAAGTTGAATACGGCTGTTATCCGCATTTTCTAAAGAAACAATTTTATCAGCAAACTCAGCCCCAATCTTGATGAACGAAGCATAATCTCCAGCGTCTAAACTTGACAAATGCTCGTCATCCATATCGCCAATCTTAACTTTCTCTTTCAAATCATCGACTGAGAACGTAAAATCAAAGCTTGTATTGTGAGGAGAAAATATTGTTTTGGAATCTTTGAAAATCGGATGACTACGGTAATATGAAGAAATGTATAAAGGCACAAAGCTTGACATCCAATCATTACAATGAATGACGTCAGGCGACCAACCCAACTTAACAACCGTCTCTAAAGCACCTTTACAGAAAAATATGGCTCGTTCATGATTATCCTCATAAAAAGCGTCTTCTTTATCAGTCAATACATATTTCCGTTGGAAATAATCCTCATTATCGATAAAATACACTTGCAACTTTGCTGCAGGTATACTGGCTACTTTAATGGTTAACGGCTTTTCGTCATCACCCATCGGAATCGTAATGCCAGATAAACGAACGACTTCATGCAAACGGTTTTTACGTTCATTAATCGAACCAAAACGGGGAACCAAAATTCGGATTTCCATACCACGCTCCTGCATTGCTGTAGGTAAAGCGCGAACAAAATCAGCTATTTTGGAAGTATTGAGGAAGGGATCAACCTCGCTGGAAACGTAAAGAATACGTAATTTAGACATGCTAAAATTAGTTAGGGGATTTTATCCCAAAAAACAAATGCAAAAATATAAAAAATTAACCACAAATCCGCACGTTTATTAATTAAAGGTCTTTATTTTGCCTATTGAATTCATCTGAATCCACAAGATTACATGCTAAAAGCCCTCTTTAAATATTCTATATCCACCTTATTGGCAAGCGGTCTGCTTTATTGGGCATTTTCAAAAAGCGATTTACATTGGGTAGATATTTACCAAACAGCACAAACAGCTAATTATCAGTGGATTATTGTTTCGGTTATCATCGCCTTGCTTTCTCACCTATTTCGAGCATTGCGCTGGGAACAGTTGCTTGAGGCGATGCAGTATAATCCCGGAGTTACTCGAACCTTCTCAGCCGTACTTATTGGCTATTTTGCCAACTTTATTGTTCCTCGGATGGGTGAAGTTTCACGTTGTGGATCGCTTCAGAAAACAGCCAATATACCATTTGAAAAGTCATTTGGAACAGTCATTACGGAACGAATCGTTGACTTATTAGCCCTAGCTGTTTTAGTTGGCCTTACCTTTATCATCGAATGGAAACCGATTCAACAGTTCCTATTCCCCAACTTTCAGCTTCCCTCAACTACATTTTTAGCGAGTATGGGTGCGGGAGCCATAACCCTATTGGGTTTAATCTGGATATTACGTGATCGCTTCATGATTCGATGGAATCAATTTGTCCTAACAAATAAGGTAGGTCAGTTACTTCACGGCTGGTTTGTGGGCATTCTTAGCATAAAAGAGGTCAAAAATCCTTCTAAATTCATACTCTATACACTATTGATATGGCTTGCCTATTTTGCAAATACCTATACATTATTACTCGCTTTCCCTATTAGTTCTTCACTTAGCCTATCGGCAGGATTAACCGTATTGGTTATGGGGACATTTGGTATGGCAACCCCTACACAGGGAGGAATCGGAGCTTACCATAGTCTTGTGGCTTCTGCTCTGAGTTTTTATTTAATTCCGTTGAAAGACGCAACAGTATTAGCAACTTTTTTCCATGGAACTCAAATGGCAACCATCTTGTTATTTGGCGGATTAAGTTTTATTATCACCTTCTTTTTACCCAAAAAAAATGCAGGAATCGAGTCATAAAATTTGCACATTGGCTGAAGCAAAAACGAGGCGAGCCACATGGAAACAAGAAAATGAAACTGTCGTATTTACCAACGGCTGTTTTGATATTCTTCACCTTGGCCACGTAGACTATTTAGAAAAAGCACGACTTTGTGGGAGTAAAATGATTGTAGGTGTCAATACAGATGCTTCTGTGCGCCAACTAAAAGGCCCAACAAGACCAGTAAATAGTGAATATGCGCGCGCAAGAATTTTGGCAGCGCTTGGATTTGTTGACTTGGTTATTATTTTTGATGAAGAAACCCCATTAAACTTGATTAATGAATTGTTACCCGATGTACTTATTAAAGGCGATGATTACTCCATCGAAACTATTGTAGGGGCCAAAGAGGTTATTGCCAACGGAGGAAAAGTAACAACAATACCACTAGTTCCAACATATTCAACCACAAATCTTATTCAAAAACTTAAAAACTAAAACATATGATTATTGCTATCATCTTTGGTGTCCTAGGAATGCTTATCTCTTGGCGACTAAAATCTAAATTCAAAACGTATTCAGAAACTGCGCTGCAAAGCAATCTCTCCGGTCAAGAAATTGCCGAAAGGATGTTGGCAGATCACGGAATTCGTGATGTTCGTGTCATCACTGTTGAAGGCCAACTAACGGATCATTATAACCCGGCAGACAAAACGGTTAATTTGAGCCACGATGTATATTATGGTCGTAATGCGGCGGCGGCGGCGGTTTCTGCGCACGAATGCGGACATGCTGTTCAACATGCCAAAGCATACAGCTTCCTACAGTTCCGAAGTGCCATGGTACCGATGTTAAATATCGCAAATGGGTTTATGCCACTATTATTAATGGCAGGAATGATGTTATTGTATTCTACTGGAAATAATACGGTGTTAGCTATCGGCGTGGCCTTGTTTGCCTTGGCTACCCTTTTCAGTTTTGTTACCTTGCCCGTTGAATTTGATGCCTCGAATCGCGCATTAGCATGGATAAAGGCAAACAATATTGTTACCCCAGCAGAATATGAACTTTCTAAAGATGCGCTTTGGTGGGCTGCTATGACCTATGTAGTCGCTGCACTCGGTATGCTCGCGCAGTTATTGTACTACCTTAATTTAATGAATAGAAGAGGTAATGACTAGAAAAACTTAGAGTTAAGAAGTAAGAGTTAAGAAGTATTACAACACTTACTTCTTAACTCTTACCTAATTTAACTTACTCTTCCGGTAACTATATCCAAAATAGATTAATATTCCAGCTAGGCACCAATAAGCAAAACGCTCCCAATTGGTTGCACCCATTTGGGTCATCAAATACAAATTGACCAATAACCCCAAAACGGGAATCAAAGAAAGCCTGTGCGTAAAGCAATAAATAGATAGCACTCCCCAAATAACGAAGAAGCCTGTCATAATCAAATGATCTGCTTTGGCATCTCCATGGAAATAGCTTTCCAACCAAGAAGTCCAAGCAGCAGAATCGGGTAAGGATAAATACAAAGCAACAATCCAGCACAAACCTATCCAAAACGACGCATTGATGTACGGAATTTTAAATTTCGATTTCTTTTGATTTTCTGGATCCAAATCTAAAATCAAGACACCCGCGCAAACCAACACGAAAGCAAATAAGGTTCCAATACTACTTAGATTGATTACCTCTTCCAAATTCGCAAACAAGGCTGGTACCCCCACCAATACTCCCGTCATGATGGTTGAAAATGAAGGAGTTCGATATTTAGGATGAATACGAGAAAAAGCTTTTGGCAACAAACCATCACGAGACATAGTCATCCAAATACGAGGTTGGCCTAATTGATATACCAACAAAGCACTAGTTAAAGCGATAACAGCACTCGCCGCAACCACACCTGCAACGCCCGGCAAATTTACTTTCATGAACATGAAAGCTAATGGATCTTCAATTCCAGCCAACATATGAGAAGGAACTATACCTGTCAATACTAGGGTGACCAAAACATATAAAACGGTACATATAATCAAAGCCCACATCATAGCTTTGGGGATATCGCGTTGGGGATTTTTGCATTCTTCCGCCGTGGTGGATATGGAATCAAATCCAATGTAAGCAAAACATACAGCGGCAACACTTTTCAAAACACCAGAAATCCCATTGGGAGCAAAAGGCGTCCAATTCTCCACTTGAACGTAAAATGCACCCACACCAATTACGATGGCAATGACTAATAATTTTAATACAACAAGGATATTATTGGTATTTTTTGATTCCTTAATTCCTATGTAAACTAAATAGGTAATGGCAATCGTAATAAACAAAGCCGGAATGTTGGCAACAAAATGCCAACCAAATATGGTCGGTGCAGACTCATATGCCAAGTATCCCTCACGTACATTTACCGACAATGCCTGGAGCGATTGACCAGATTGAAGTAAAGGTTCAGCTTCAGAGAAGGCTCTTTTGGCCGACAAGTAATCCATCGTTAAAAACTCGGGGACATGAAGACCTAAACCTTCCAATAAATCAACAAAATATTTTGACCAAGAAATAGCAACGGCTACATTGGAAATGGCATACTCCAGTAATAAATTCCAACCTAAAATCCAGGCCACAATTTCACCGAGACTGGTATATGCATAAGTATAAGCACTTCCACTGATGGGAACGGTTGCAGCAAAACGCGCGTAACAAAAAGCCGTAAACATACATGCTAATGCAGTAAACACAAAAAGCATGGATACTGCTGGCCCACCATTAGCAGAAGCTTGACCAATCGCTGAAAAGATACTAGCGCCAATAATGGCAGCAACCCCCATGAATGTTAAGTCACGTACGCCTAAATTTCGATGCATTTGACCACCCTCTAACCTTTCAATCTCTTGTTGGTCTGAAATTATTTTATCAATTGACTTCTTACGAAAAAGGGAAGACCACATCATATAAATTAGTTGCTTGTTGTAATGAAGCACAAAAATACATCTTTATTAAAGAAATTCTAATTAAACGAAAAGCCTTACCTTTGCAAGCATGTCGGTAGCCGTTGTTATTTTAAATTATAATGGAAGTGCATTTCTATCGAAGTTCCTTCCGCAAGTAATCGCCACAAGCCCTGAAGGGGATGTATATGTGGCTGACAATGGTTCTGTGGACGATTCCATTGAAATCCTTACGAGTCAATTCCCAACGGTTAAGATTATTCAATCAAGCCAGAACTTGGGTTATGCGGGGGGGTACAACTACGCATTAAAACAAATAGAGGCAGAATATTATGTTTTAATGAATTCGGACATCGAACCTAAAGCAAATTGGCTTCACCATTTATTAGTCTATTTTCAATCAAACCCCCATGTTGCTGCCGCACAACCCTTCATTTTATCCTATGAAGAACCCAATAAATTTGAATATGCAGGCGCTGCAGGTGGATATTGGGATAGGTATGGGTATACATTTTGTCGTGGACGAATTTTTGATAAAATAGAAAATCAAGAACAGCAATACGCGAGTGCCATCGTAAACTGGGCGACGGGCGCATGTTTGATGGTGCGATCTTCAACTTACTGGGAAGTAGGAGGACTTGATGCTATTTTTTTTGCCCATATGGAAGAAATAGATCTTTGCTGGCGATTACAAAGAGCCGGCCATGCCATAGCTGCGGTGGCAAATAGCGAAGTTCTGCATGTAGGGGGAGGAACATTAGCTCAAGGAAACCCGAAAAAAACGTATTTGAATTTTAGAAACAATTTAATCTTACTCTATAAAAACCTGATACCCACCAAGCGGTTCAGAATACTGCTGACGCGAATGGTTTTAGATGGATTAGCTGGTGTTCAATTTTTAAGCAAAGGCGAATTCAAACAAATACTCGCTATATTGAAAGCTCATAAAGATTTTTATGGCTATGTACTTTTCGAGAAAAACAAAGAAAATATACCGCCTGAACTACAGAAAAAAGAGGTAATAAGTTATACGGGGAGCATCGTATGGGACTACTTTGTAAAAAAGATTACGAAATTTTCAGATCTAAAATTCTAAATATCCCAAACAGATGGATTATTTCGTTGGCGCAAGTAACGACGAATATTCATCCAAAATGCCATAAAAAGATAGATAATTATAGGCGAACCTAATGTCAAAAAAGAAGTATAAATAAAGTACAAGCGAATGCTGCTTGTCGATATTTTAAACTTTTCTCCTAAGCGCGTACAAACTCCAAAGGCCTGATTTTCAACGAAGTATTTTACTCTGTACATCAACTTTCATTTTTTGAATTACAAAATTATCTTTTTTTCATTAATTATAAGAAAAAAGTAATACATATAAATAAAGTGCTATAAATTATTAAAAAAGTTAAATTAAATTTTCAGCAAACTGATAATTAATTGTAAAATGCTTGCATACAATTTTATTTTTTCTACATTTGAGTACTTAAAAGATTTAATTCAACCATAGTTCAGACTACATTTCTCTAGTATCTTCCTCTATTTATAGTTTTTGATTCTAAAGTTCACAATGGTCTTCTTGCGCGGAACAATCTAATTGAGTATTAATTTTTAACATTATTTTTATGCAAACTGGTAAAGTAAAATTTTTCAACGAAACTAAAGGCTTCGGATTCATCGTTGATGATCAAACAGGCGAAGACATTTTCGTACACGTAACTGGCCTTTCAGGTGTTACAATTCGCGAAAACGATTCAGTATCTTACGAGGTAACTGATGGAAAGCGTGGAGCAAACGCAATCAACGTAAAGAAAATCTAATTTTCTTTCGTTTAATTTGATTAGAGCAAATCAGTAGATTTCAATATATATTATTGCCCCATTGATCTCTAGTTAAAGAGAAACAAAAAAGCCTTCATCTAGAAGGCTTTTTTTATGTTTATACTTTTCATAGTATTAAGAAATCCAGGCAATTACCTCGTCTTTCGTGGGCAAAGCCGCATCAATTTTCAATTTCTTTCGCAAACCACCCAAATCATTGAAGACTTTATTCGGGTTAGCTTCTTTTAATTGAGCTAATGTCAAAATGCCCATTTTCTGTAAAGCCGGTATCCAAACCTCGGGAACGCCTACGCTGGCAAACTCTGAATCGGATGAAACTTCTTTAACAAGTTCAGGGCGCATTTGAGGAAAAAACAAAACTTCTTGAATAGACACTTGATTCGTCATCAACATAGTCAATCGATCGATTCCAATACCGATACCCGATGTTGGTGGCATGGCATATTCCAAAGAACGCAAGAAGTCAAAATCCATCGCCATCGCTTCGTCATCACCCTTTTCAGCCAAACGCAATTGATCTTCGAAACGCTCCTTTTGGTCAATTGGATCATTCAATTCCGAATAGGCATTCGCAATTTCTTTCCCATTTACAAATAATTCAAAACGCTCCACCAAGCCTTCTTTTGAACGGTGTTTTTTGGTTAATGGAGACATTTCTACTGGATAATCCGTAATGAATGTTGGCTGAATTAAATTCGATTCCACCTTTTCACCGAATAATTCATCAATTAACTTCCCCTTCCCCATTTGTGCATCGACCTCCATGCCTAAACTCAAACAGTGTTGGCGCAATTCATCTTCCGACATCGCATCAACATCCACACCAGCATATTGTTGGATTGCACCTGAAATCGTCAATCGAGGATAAGGCCCAGCAAATTCGATATCATTATCCCCAACCCGCAACTTAGTTTGACCATGCAAAGTTTGAGCCACAGTTTGGAAAATGGTTTCGGTTAAATCCATCATCCAATGATAATCTTTATAAGCTACATAAAACTCCAAAGAAGTAAATTCCGGATTATGCGTTCGGTCCATTCCTTCATTTCGGAACATTTTGCCAAATTCATAAACCCCATCAAAACCGCCAACTATCAAGCGCTTCAGATATAGTTCATTTGCTATACGCAAATACAAAGGCATGTCCAACGTGTTGTGATGCGTATTGAATGGACGGGCAGCTGCACCACCATGGACAGCTTGCAAAACAGGTGTTTCAACCTCTAACCAACCTCGCTCATCAAACATCGAACGCATGGTTGATATGATTTTGGCCCGCTTAATAAAAATATCCTTGACATGAGGATTTACAATCAAATCAACATAGCGTTGTCGATAACGCATCTCTGGATCAGAAAATGCATCATAAGTCTGACCGTCTGCTTCTTTAACAACCGGCAAAGGACGTAGCGCCTTTGACAATAAAGTAAATTCTTGAACGTGAACCGAAATCTCACCTACTTGCGTAGTAAATGCATATCCTTTTACCCCAACAATATCGCCAATATCCAATAACTTTTTAAATACCGTATTGTATAAGGTTTTATCTTCCCCGGGACATAAATCATCCCGCCGGAAATACAGTTGAATTCTTCCTCCCGCATCTTGTAATTCCGCAAAAGAGGCATTACCCATAATCCGAAAACCCATTAAGCGACCGGCAAGAACAACTTCTTGATAATTTCCTTTATCAGGCGAATAATTCGCAAGTATTTCCGCAGAATGTACATTCGCCGGATACTCCGCTGCTGGATATGGGTCAATTCCCAACGACATTAACTCTTGTCGCTTTTGTCGACGCAGCTGTTCTTGTTCACTTAGAATCATCAGAATATATGGGATAAAATGAAGCAACAAAAATAGCCATTTCTGTTCGCAAATAAAAGTTGATTTGAATTCTTAAAAGTTGTTAATTCGAATTTTAAAGTTGAAAAATCAAACAAATTTTACGTTAAATTCGCAAATCAAATGCTAACCCTTTTATAAATCGCAAAATGGAAATGAAAAATCAGTTAAAATCCTACGTAGTCATCGCCCTTTTATCCAGCGGAGTAACCTTAGGGGCATATCAATTACTTAATTTAGGGAATCAATCAAATTTTAGTGATTCCCCATCCGCATTTAGTAGTAACGTTTCCAATATTTCTGCCGCAGGAAGTCCGGGTGAATTCACCTATGCTGCTGAAAAATCTACGCCTGCTGTAGTGCACATAAAGACAAAAATGGAACAAAGACAACGCCAATATTCGAGTCCATTTGATGATTTGTTTGGAGGATTCGGTGATCCATTTGGCGGAGGGGGGCGTCGACAAGCACCACAACAAGCTGAAGCATCAGGTTCGGGCGTTATCATCAGTGCTGATGGGTATATCGTAACCAACAATCACGTGGTGGCAGAAGCTAGTGAAATTTCAGTCATGTTGAATGATAAAAGAGAATTCAAAGCGAAAGTGATTTCTACAGACCCTGCTTCAGATTTAGCGGTAATACAAATCAAGGCAACCGATTTGCCATTCTTGACTTTTGGCGATTCAGATGCATTAAAAGTGGGTGAATGGGTATTAGCTGTAGGTAATCCATTCAACTTAGAATCCACGGTGACCGCGGGTATTGTATCAGCAAAGGGACGTCAAAATATCATTGACCGCGACGATGACCGTGCGGCAAACCCATTGGAATCCTTCATTCAAACTGACGCAGCGGTAAATCCAGGCAACTCAGGTGGGGCTTTGGTTAACCTTAAAGGTGAGTTAATTGGTATCAATACGGCCATCTATTCACGTACAGGCCAATTCGCCGGATACTCATTTGCAGTTCCAGTGAGTATCGTTAAAAAAGTATCCACAGATCTCATCAAGTATGGCAATGTCCAACGCGGATTCTTAGGTGTGAGTATTTTGGAAGTAAATGCCAAATTAGTGGAAGAAAAAGATTTAAAAGTGTCCACTGGTGTTTATGTGGGAGGTTTCTCTGAAAACTCAGCAGCTAAAACTG
The DNA here is from genome assembly GCF_044342065.1 of Aquirufa sp. Classification (GTDB taxonomy): domain Bacteria; phylum Bacteroidota; class Bacteroidia; order Cytophagales; family Spirosomataceae; genus Aquirufa. The sequence goes on from NZ_JBIIQN010000003.1 coordinate 95,492, forward strand.
CGGGCATCAAAATCAACGACGTCATTACAAAAATTGATGGAATTGAAACCAAATCTACTGCGAAATTGATGGAAATCGTTGGCCGTAAGCGTCCGGGTGAAACAATGAACGTTACGGTAAATCGTGATGGGCAATCCAAAGATTTTACCGTTACGCTAAAAAACAAAGATGGCAATACATCGATTGTGAAAGGCGAAACAGGTGATTCCTACAAATCTGAATTCTTAGGTGCTAAATTTGGCGCATTAAGCAGTTCTGATAAGGAGAAATTCAACGTAAGTTCGGGTGTTAAAGTGATAGAAGTTTTACCAGATGGCCGATTAGAAATGTATGGTTTATCAAAAGGTTCAATCATTACCAAGATAAACGACAAGGCTGTTAATAACCCGAAGGAAGCTGCTGAATTATTAGAAGCACGTAAAGGTCGTACAAAGCTTGAGGGCATTGATGTAGATGGATCGAGGTTCATATATGTGTTGTAATCAGTCGCTTATGAACAGTCACTGGCTGCTAGTCCATTTTCGACAACTAAAAAAGCCCTACTTGGAGTTCCAAGTAGGGCTTTTAATTTTTTATTCTTAGAATTTGTAACCTTCGGCTAAAGACTTACTTTCTATACATCACCGTTTTAACTGCATCAATCGTACGAGCCACATTAGGCAAAATTTCTTCAATTAACGTAGGTGCATACGGCAAAGGTAAATCACGGGAATTTACACGAACAACGGGAGCATCCAAGTAATCGAAAGCCCAACGCTGTAAGTGATAGGCAATTTCAGATGAAATCGCAGAAAGTGGATTTGCTTCCTCCACAACTACACAACGATTCGTTTTCTTAACAGATTCCACTACTGAAATGTAATCAATGGGACGAACAGTACGTAAATCAATTACTTCCGCATTGATCCCTAATTTGGTCAATTCCTCAACAGCAGGTAAAACGACACGTGATAACATTTTTCCAAAGGTAACAATCGTTACATCTGTACCCGCTTTCACAATATTTGCTTTACCGATTGGAATCAAATACTCGCCATCTGGAACCAATCCTTTATCACCATACATCAACTCAGATTCCATAAAAATTACAGGATCATTATCACGAATGGATGCTTTTAACAATCCTTTCGCATCAGCAGGTGTGGCCGGAACCACAACTTTCAAACCGGGCGTATTGGCAAACCAATTTTCAAAGTTGGAAGAATGTTGTGATGATAATTGTCCTGCATTTCCAGTAGGACCTCGGAATACGATTGGACAAGAATATTGACCACCCGACATCGACATCAATTTAGAAGCAGAATTAATAACTTGGTCAATGGCCACTAATGAGAAGTTGAACGTCATAAACTCAATAATAGGACGTAAACCATTTGCTGCAGCGCCTACCCCAATACCACCAAAACCTAGCTCGGCGATTGGTGTATCAATAACGCGGTCTGGACCAAATTCGTCCAACATACCCTGAGATACTTTGTATGCGCCATTATATTCGGCAACTTCCTCTCCCATTAAGAAGACTGTATCATCACGACGCATTTCTTCTTGCATAGCCTCACGCAAGGCTTCTCTGTATTGAATTTCTCTCATATTATTTCGTTGTTTTGGGTACTCCCAAGCAGCGACAAAATTAGGTAAGAAAAAGCATACCACAAAACCAAAATTAAGGTTACAATCGGTCAATTTTGTTAAAATCATCGTATTTTTGAATTTCCATTGTATTAAATCAACTATGTCAGTTCAAATCGGCCCTATTTCTGCTTCATTAACTACATTTTTATCCCATCACGATCATTCACATATCGCGGTGATTGTAGATGAAAAGACGCAAAAATTTTGCTTGCCGCTGATTCAAAATCTTCTGCCAAAAAAGTTTACCAAAATTGTCATTCCATCCGGAGAGGATAACAAAACCTTGGCTACCTGTGAGAAAATCTGGTCAGCGATGACAAAAGCTAATATGGATCGTCATGGATTGCTGATTAATTTAGGGGGTGGGGTAATTGGCGATATGGGAGGATTTTGCGCCTCTACCTATAAGCGTGGTATTGATTTTATACAAATACCTACCACTTTATTGGCACAAGTAGATGCCAGTGTGGGGGGTAAATTAGGAATAGACTTTCATGGATTAAAAAACCACATTGGGGTATTCCAACTGCCTAAAACGGTATTAATTGATCCTACCTTTATCGAAAGCCTCCCGCAGCGCCAAAAGCTTTCGGGTTATGCTGAAATTATCAAACATTGTTTGATTCGTGATGCAGATAAGTGGGATGTTATTTCCCATGTAGATTTTGATGAAGTGGATTTAGCCGATTTAATTGCACATTCAGTTGAAATCAAAAAAGCCGTAGTGGCAGAAGACCCTAGAGAAAAGGGATTAAGAAAAATTTTGAACTTTGGCCACACATTGGGTCATGCGGTCGAAACCTATTTGTTAGGCTTAGGTAAACGTTCCGTACTACATGGTGAGGCTATTGCGGTAGGGATGATTACCGAGGCTTATTTGGCATATCAGCGAAATTTAATCCAAGCAGATGAATTAGAGGCAATTGAAACCATGTTATTTGCAACCTATGGTCGCATTCAAATCAAGCCTTCAGAAATTCCAGCAATTATTCAATTGACGGCGCAAGACAAGAAAAATAAGGGCTCGGAAATTCGCTTTTCACTATTGACCGGCATTGGTGACTGTGGCTATGACATACCCGTTTCTAAGGCTGAGATGAAAAAAGCCCTAGAATACTACATAGGTTAATTATTCAATAACCTGCGGGACCTTAAAATATTGTTCATTCGTATCGGGCCCTAATTTTAGAGCCTCCTCTCGCGAAAGGTTTGTTATGGCTTTATCCTCCCTAAAATGATTTAACGCCGAGGTCATGTGGGCCAAAGGTGGAACACCATTCGTGTCGACCGAATTCAATGCTTCCATCCAATCCAACACCTTATTTATGGAATCTTGCATTTCAGCTACATGAGATTCTTTCAAATCCAAACGGGCTAAATGAGCAATTTTAATAACATCTTCCTTATTTACCTTCATTTTTCTTTGGTCTTCGTTTTTTATCCTCAGGCATCTCTTTATCCAAAAAAGCATTTAAGGTATCTCGATCTAAATTCGTTGTAATTTGACCAAGTGAATCTATATTCATTTCAAATCCTGCTAAATCTGGATGTACTTTAGGAGCTTTGGTTTTGGGCTTCGCTTTCATTAAGAATTTTTTGGGAAAACATGTAATGCAGCAGTTAAACGCTCTAAAACTTGGGTTTTCCCCCAAAGTTGCATGGAAATCATTAAATCAGGACCTGCTCCATTACCACTCAAAGCTACTCGCAAGATTTGCATTACTTTACCCATTTTGATTCCAGCCCCTTCCAGGACCGTATGAATGGTATGTTTAATTTCATCAACTTGCCAATTAAGCACACTAGGTAAGGCCTGCTCGATCAAACGTAACCCCTTTTCAGCTTCAGCATTCCATTTATTCTGGATGACAGCCTCATCATACGTTGCGGGTTGTTCAATAAATTGATCAACCAAGCTTTTTAACTCTTGAGGAAAAGTAATACGATCTAAAAACAAGGATACAAACGCTAAACCTTGTTCAGCCGGCAAATTCCCTAAATAGTGCTTAGCCAATTCTTCGGGTGCTTGTAGCTGTAAATATTGCTCATTAAACCACTTTGCCTTATTCACATCAAATTTGGCTCCCGACTTATTAATACGTTCCAACGAAAAGGCTTCCACCAATTCCGCTAAACTAAACAACTCTTGTTCGGTACCTGGATTCCAGCCTAAAAAGGCTAAGAAATTTAAGGTCGCTTCTGGCAAATAGCCTTCTTGCTTAAAACCTTTTGAAATGACACCTGTTTGAGAATCCTTCCATTCCATTGGAAAGACTGGAAATCCACCTAAATCCGCATCCCTTTTAGATAATTTACCATTCCCCTCTGGTTTTAACAAGAGCGGCAGATGAGCAAATTGTGGCGCAGTCCAACCGAATGCTTGGTATAATAAAATATGTAAGGGTGCGGAAGGCAACCATTCTTCACCTCGAATTACGTGGGTGATTTCCATAATATGGTCATCTACGACATTCGCCAAATGATATGTAGGCATGCCATCGGATTTCATTAACACCTTGTCATCAATACTTGAGGTGTGAACATGAACCCAATCGCGCACAGAATCCTGAAAACGCACCTCTCCTTTAGCCGGCACTTTTAATCGAATTACATAGGGTACATTTGAATCGAGTAGCTCTTGCACGGCTGCAGGTGGCATGGCCAATGAATTTCGCAATTTAACACGCGTCAGCGCATTGTATTGAAAGGCTGAACCTTTGCTTTCAAACAAGGTTCTTATCGCATCCAATTCCTCAGAGGTATCAAAAGCATAATAAGCCTTTCCTTCTTGAATCAATTGATCAGCATAAACCATATACAAATCCTTCCGCTCACTTTGTCTGTAAGGCTCATGCGGCCCGCCAGCTCCTACCCCTTCATCAGGGCTTATTCCCAGCCAGGTTAAACTATCTAAAATATATTGCTCAGCACCAGGAACAAAACGAGTTTGATCGGTATCCTCAATACGAAGAATGAATTTTCCGCCCATTTTTCGAGCGAAAAGGTAATTATATAACGCAGTTCTAACCCCGCCAATATGTAGAGGTCCCGTGGGACTAGGGGCAAAGCGAACGCGAATAGTTGAAGACATAAATTATGATTTATAGGCAATACAAGAAATTTCAACTCGGACATCTTTGGGTAGGCGGGCTACTTCTACTGTTTCGCGGGCTGGAGGATTTTCTGGAAAATACGCGCCGTACACTTGATTAATTTTGGCAAAATTGTTCATATCCTTAACAAATATGGAACATTTAACCACGTCAACGTAAGAACATCCAGCAGCTTTCAAAATATGACCCAAATTTTTCATTACTTGATCCGTTTCTTCTTCAATGCTTGCGCCAGATTCAAATACTGTTAATGCAATTTGACCAGAAACATAAACGGTTCCATTGACTTCAACACCTTGAGAATATGGACCAATTGCTGCAGGCGCATCAGGAGAAAAAATTATTTTTTTTATCATACCTTTGAAATAAGAGATGCAAGTTACCAAAATTTGCCTGAATCTCGAATCAGGAATATTCGGAATCGTTATTTTTCATGCGTAAAAAAATTCATCAGATTTGGTATAAAAATAAGGGCATTGGTTTCATGCTACTTTCTTCATTATGCTTTGCTTTGATGTCGGCACTTGCTAAATCCATGAGCGAACGTTTCAGTTCTGTGGAATTGGTGTTTTTCCGAAGTGCGGTAGGACTTCCTTTTTTATTGATAAGCTTATACCGACGGCCAGGAGTTCAAAAAGGTGGAAAACTCTACTTCATTATCCTTAGGGGCCTATTAGGAGCCTTTACCTTGTATTGCCTCTTTTACACGCTCGAACATTTAGGCCTTTCCCTTACAAATACTTACGGTCAAGCCTTTCCCTTGTTTATTGCGATTTTCAGCTTCTTGATATTCCCGAGCGAGCGGTTATCTGGTCGTCAAGTGTTTTTCTTATTCGTGGGTTTTTTAGGCATACTCTTGATTTTTCAGCCAGAGGCTACGGGCGAATGGTTTAATCATGCAACCGGAATAATCTATGCCATGGGTACTGCCCTCGGATACCTAGCTATCAAAGAGGCCCAAAAATATTATGACTCTCGCTGGGTGGTGGTATCATTTATGGGAGCAGGATTAATTGCATCGACCATTTCCTTGTGTTTAGGCACTATCGGCAAGATGCCAAATAGTTTTTTTACCGGATATTGGGTGACTCCTACTGCATTTGAATGGCTAAAAGCTCTCGTTATGGGATTATTGGCTTTGGGAGTTCAATACTATACCACCCAAGCGCTATTACATGAAAAAACCAGCATTGTGGGGGCCGTTGGGAATAGTGCGGTTTTATTCTCAATCGCGATTGAAATAGCGTTAGGTCACGGATTGCCTTCCTTACTTGTTTGTGCGGGAATGGGATTGGTGGTTTGGGGAAGTTATCGGGTAAGCAGGTAAGTGGTGAGAATCATGAGGTCAAAAAACACTTAATTCTTAATTGTTTAGCTAAAAAAAAGCCCCAAGACTTCGATCTAGGGACTTTCCTTGATATTCAATCGGTAAGATTAAGCCGTTGCAGAATTCATCACTTCCGTTTGCTTACGAATTGATTCTAGGTGAACCAACTTAAACATTTCTTCAATAAATTCAGGATACAAACCTAATCCATTTGCTTGGTTTGCACGGTCATTGTGTAGTTGCTTCCAACGGTCTAACTGTAGTACAGCCACATTATTATCACGCTTGTACTCGCCCAATTTTTCTACAACTGCCATACGAGCAGCCAATACCTCCATTAACTCACGGTCAATGTTATCAATCTTTTCACGTAGACTAGCCAACTCATCTGAAAAATCAGCCCCATAATTTGCGTTACGAACCTCTAATTCACGCAACATTTCACCTAATTTCTCAGGAGTCACTTGTTGAGATGCATCAGACCATGCTGCATCTGGATCACGGTGTGTCTCAATAATCATTCCATCGTAATTCAAATCCAAAATACGTTGGGATAATTCCATCAACAAAGCACGCTTTCCAGCCATGTGAGATGGATCACCAATAAGTGGCATTTGAGGGAACAAACGCTTCAATTCAACTGCCATGGCCCACATAGGTGAATTACGGTATTTTGTTTCTTGCGCATTTGAAAAACCCCGGTGAATGGCACCTAACTTCTTAATACCTGAACCTTGTAAACGTTCAAATGCCCCTACCCACAAAGCCAAATCAGGATTCACTGGATTTTTAACTAATACGGGAATGTCCACTCCTTTCAATGCATCCGCTAAATCTTGGACGTTAAAAGGGTTTACCGTAGTACGCGCTCCAATCCACAAAACATCAACACCGTATTTTAAAGCTAATTCAATGTGTTCTGGAGTGGCAACTTCAATAGCCAATGGCAAACCAGTTTCTTTTTTCGCCTCAACTAGCCATTTCAACGCTGGCTCACCCATACCTTCAAAACTTCCTGGACGCGTACGAGGCTTCCATACTCCAGCACGCATGATATGTGCATAACCTTCAGCCTTGATACGACGGGCAGTTTCTAATACTTGTTCCTCAGTTTCAGCTGAACATGGACCCGCAATAATCAACGGCTTTCCACCAGTCTGAATCCATTCTTGCATAGGTACAATGTCTAAATTGGCATTCATAATTTTCGGATTTACAAGGCTTACGCCCCAAACATTTTGTTTATTTTATTTTATACTTCACCGATTCAACGGATTATTAATTCTATTATATTTGCAAGCTATTTCGAAATCAATGAACAAACCAAACGCTTCAAACTTGTCTCAGCTTTCGTTCGAAGACACCAAAATTGCCTTTTCTTCTAAATCCAATTACCAACTCAAAAAGGCCTATTGGATATTTGCCTTAATGAATCAAAATTGGCTTGTAAAGTTAGGGACTTTTTTTATCAAATTATTCCTTTTCCTTCATTTTCCTATCAAAAGACTGATAAAATCGACGATTTACGAACAATTCTGCGGCGGTGAAACGATTCAAGATTGCGAACAAACCATTGACCATCTACATTCAGGGAAGATCGGAACTATTTTAGATTACTCGGTAGAAGGTGAAGAAAATGAAAAATCCTTCCAAAATACAAAATTAGAAATTTTAAAAACCATCCAAAAGGCACACGATAATCAAGCAATTCCTTTCGCAGTCTTTAAAATGACAGGTATATTCCAAATGGAACTTTTGGAAGAATTTCAAACAGAGAATGGCTTATCAGAAGATGATGAGGAAGCCTTTCTGCATAGTAAAGAAATTTTAATTGAAATTTGTCAAGCTGCACACGACTTACAAGTCCGCTTGTTTGTCGATGCAGAGGAAAGTTGGATACAGAATACCATCGACACTTTAACGTATGAAATGATGGAGCGATTTAATAAAAAGAGCGCCATAATTTTTAATACCTACCAGATGTACCGAGTTGATATGTTGGGCAATTTGACCAAGGCCATTCAAATTGCAAAAGAGCAATCCTATTATTTAGGGGTTAAACTGGTACGGGGCGCCTACCTCGAAAAAGAAAGACAACGTGCGCATGAGGAAGAATATTCTGAACCTTTGCACAAAGACAAGGAACATACAGATTTTGACTTTAATGCCGGTATGCTTACCTGCTTAGACCATCTCGATCATGTACACTATTGCCTAGGGACGCACAATGAAAATAGTTGTAAACTCTTAATCGAAGAGATGGCCAAAAGGGGTATTCCACATAATCATGAAAATATCTACTTTGCCCAACTACTTGGCATGTCGGATAATATCAGCTATAACTTGGCATCAGCAGGATATAACGTAGCTAAATACGTACCTTATGGACCTGTGGAATCGGTTATGCCTTATTTGTTTAGACGCGCGGAGGAGAATAGCTCCATTGCAGGCCAAACTTCAAGGGAATTCACATTATTACTCAATGAAGTAAATCGCAGAAAAAACGTATAATGAAATCGAATTACCGCTATTTCCTACTTAGTTTACTAATCATCCTTTTGGATCAAGCCATCAAAATGGCCGTACATAATTTTATGGATCCCGGGTATTATGGTCAAATAGAACTCATCAGCCCGATTGTTAAACTTCATTATACCTTAAATCCTGGAATGGCATTTGGCATAGAATTAGGGTCAGACTATGGGAAATTGATTTTAACAAGCTTTCGTATAGTAGCAATGTTTGGGATAGGTTATTTTCTATACAAATTAACGGTTAATAAGTCGAAACCACTTTTATTAATTTGCACATCCTTGATCTTAGGGGGGGCTATTGGTAACTTAATTGATTCTGTATTTTACGGGGTTCTATTAAATAATGCACCAGTAGGAGCGCCTATGCAATGGTTTCATGGTCAAGTGATTGATATGTTTTTCTTTGATTTCTGGGAGGGCGTTCTACCTAGTTGGATACCTATTTGGGGAGGTACCTATTACTCAACACCGATATTTAATTTCGCAGATGCAGCCATTTTTTGTGGCGTAGTCATTATCTTGTTTTTCCAAAATCAATTGTTTCAGCAAGATAAAGAATAAGGATAAACCATGGGGCAATATTTCATATTCTTTATATTGGCCCTCCTTGCTGAAATCATAGGAACCATCTCTGGATTTGGTTCATCAATCTTGTTTGTTCCTTTAGCATCATTTATCCTCGATTTTAAAATTGTCTTGGGCATCACAGCCGTATTTCATGTATTTAGCAATCTTTCTAAAATAGTACTGTTCAAAAAAGGAATCAACAAAAAGATTGCCTTTCGATTGGGTATCCCAGCCGTCTTGTTTGTTACGCTTGGCGCTTGGCTGACTAATTACATTCCACAAAAAGAAATTGAGTTTGGGATGAACATCATCATTTTGTTACTCGCTATTTACCTAATGACTGGCCGCCATAAAAGTCTTAAGGAATCCAATACCAACTTATACCTAGGTGGAACTCTTTCAGGCTTTTTAGCGGGTTTAATTGGGACAGGGGGTGCTATTCGCGGCATCACCTTAGCGGCGTTTAATCTCGAAAAAGATGCCTTCATTGCTACATCAGCATTAATTGACATGGGGGTAGATTCGAGCAGGGCAATCGTTTATATAATGAGCGGATATTTTCATCAAGAACATATCATTTATATTCCATTCTTGATAACCATTTCAATTTTGGGGACTTATGCCGGCAAAAGGGTACTTCATTTTATTCCTGAGAGGAAGTTTCAATATATCGTATTGGGGGTTATTCTAACCACATCTATCTTGCAGACAGTAAGGTACTTTTGGTAAGAGGTGAGAATGAAGAGGGGTAAGCGCTTCGTTAGAAGTTCAACAAAAAAAGCCCCGATTTGCATCGGGGCTTTCCAGTAAAATCCGGGGCTTACTTTTTTGCTGGAGCAGCAGCAGCGGGTGTTGTAGCCGGCTTAGGGGTAATACCCATTTTCTTCAATACCAAATCAGACATATTAGCATCTGTAGGGTAGTGCAATAAAATTGGAGCTGTACCCATTCCTGCATCATAGTTGAATACATAAGTGAAGGCATTCTCATTCGCTACTGCATGCATGTTCTCTTCTACTTTCTTCAACAAGGGCTGTAACAATTGTGCTTGCTTCTTTTGCAAAGACGTTTGAGAATTTTGCTGAAACTCTTGGATAGAGGTTTGCAAATTCTGTAATTCTTTCTCCTTGTCCTGCTTGATGATATCAGCTGTTTTAGGATCCGCATTTAATTTCTCAAAAACCGCCAATTTATCCTGAAAATCCTTCACTTTACCTTGATAAAGGGTTTCATATTGCTTTTGCGTATTTTTCAAATCCTCTTCCACTTGCTTAGCTTCAGGCATTTGGCTTAGGATGTAATCAGCATTAATAAATCCAATTTTAACTTGTGCTTTTGCCGGTAAAATAGCCATTCCGAACACAAGGCTCATAGCTAAGAATAGTTTGTTTTTCATAAAAATTTAATCTAGTTGTTTTTTGTTTTATAATCTTATTATTTCTTTAAATTCGGATCTAACTCCAATCCCAATTCTTCCAAAACATAATCAGAGTAATCATGAATTGGATTCGTATAAATTAATGCTAAACCGTCATTTGCCTTGTCAAAGACAAAATCCAATCGTTTTTGACGAACTACTCGCTCCAAAGCTTTTGATATTTCATCTAATATCGGCTTCATGGCATTTTGTTTGGCTTTAAACAATTCGCCCTCATCACCAAAAACCCTTTCTTGAAAGCTCTTTAGCTCAAGATCTTTTGCCTTAATGGCAGCAAGCTTTTGCTGGCGTAACTCATCGGTCAATAACAACTCTTCCAAATGATACTCTTTCTCCATTTGGACTACTAAAGCTTGCTTATCTGTTACTTCTTTAATCCAAGCCTTTGTTTTTTCATTTAAAACCTCTTGTACCTTTTGGTACTCAGGCATTTTACTGGTTATAAACTCCGTATCGATGTAGCCAAACTTTTGTCCATAAGTCCGTTGACCCAAGAACATAATTCCCAAAATTAAGAAAAAAATTGACTTTTTCATTGATAATATTGACTAGCGAATTTGTTGGCCAATTGAGAATGTAAATGCTTGTCGGCCAAAATCTGAATCACCAGGTCGTGGCTTATCAAAAGCAAAACCATAATCAATACCAATCATTCCAAATGCCGGCATAAATATGCGCGCTCCGAATCCTGCTGATTTATATAAATTAAATGGATTATAGTCTGTCATTGAAGCGAAGTTATTTCCTCCCTCGGCAAATCCCAATACGAAAATTGTCGCTGAAGGATTCAATGAAACTGGGAAACGCGCCTCCATAACAAATTTGTTGTAGGCCACACCCCCATTACCATAGGAACCCGAAGGTCCAATTACACGATCCTTGTATCCACGTAAACCGATAATATCCCGGTTAAAGGCAAAGCCTTGAACCATACCAGAGCCCCCTAAATCAAAACGTTCAAATCGCGTGGTGGGCGCTCCACCATAAGATCCCAGAAATCCGAGATGCGCTCGTGTATGTAGAACCAATTTGCCAAATAATGGAGTAAACCAACTCGCATCAAACATCCATTTATGGTACTCAATTAAACTTCCATCTTTGTTACCTCCTAACAAGGAGAAAGGGGGAGTTAGCGAAGCATTGAATGAGAAACTTGACCCCATACGTGGGAATGTGGGATTATCAATACTATTCCGAGAAAAGTTGGTCATTAAAGTAATAGAGGTCGACAAACCTTGTGGATAAGCCCATGTATAATAACGATCAACATCAAATTGAGAAAATGCTAATGAATTACTTAGCGAGAAGTAATCATCTGGCCATTTCAAGCGTTTTCCTAAACTAAAGGTAATCGAGTTTACATTAAAATGGGCATCTACTAAAGAATCGGGAACTGAAAATGAATTCATGCCAAAACCTCCACCAAAACCACCTAAACCGCCACCGCCAAAGCCGCCTAAACCACCACCGAATCCACCACCACCAAATCCGCCTCCACCAAATCCGCCTTGACCGAAACCACCTCCACCAAAACCTGCGTTTCTGAATTTATATGGATACGATACACTACGATTTAACGAAATAGAGAATGAGTTAGGTTTCTTTCCACCCAACCAAGGTTCAGTAAACGTAAAGCTATAGTTTTGATAAGCAGCGCCATTCGCTTGAAAACGTACCGCTAATTTTTGACCATCTCCTGCAGGTAAAGGTCGCCAGGCACTCAAATTCCCAACGTTTTTCGCAGAGAAATTATTAAATACCACACCCAAGGTTCCTACGAAACCTATAAATCCTCCCCAACCACCTGACAACTCAATCTGATCTGATGGTTTTTCCTCTACATTATATTCAATATCCACCGTTCCATCTGGACGAGGTTGTGGATTAGGCGTGATTTTTTCAGGGTTAAAATATCCAATCGTTGAAAGTTCTCGAACCGTACGTATAATTGCTGATTTGTTAAATTTCTGACCAGGAAGGGTTCGAATTTCACGCATAACCACGTGGTCTGAGGTCTTCGTGTTACCATTTAAGATTACCTTATTAATGGTAGCTTGTTTACCCTCACTGATTCGTATGGTTAAATCGATAGAATCCCCTTCGATAGCAGACTCCACAGGTTCAGCATTGTAATATAAATACCCATTATCCATATAGACCGAACTCAAGTCATCACCAGGATTTCCTTGCATTTTCTTGTCCAATTCCTCAGTATTATACACATCTCCCTTTTTTACGCCCAATACCATACTCAAGACTGAATCGGGATAAATGTAATTTCCTTCAAAATTGATATTACGGTAATAGTACTTTTTACCCTGAACGAGGTTTATGTATAAATCAACCAACTTTTGATCAACCTTTACGATTGAATCTCCATTAACTTGAAAGTCACGAAAACCCAATTTGTTCATCGCATCTAACAGGGTTCCCTTATCCTCATCCCATTTCTTAGGTACAAATTTGGAGGGTTTGAACACCCGACCAAAACGTACTTGTTTTGTATTCTTTATCTTGCGTAAAATCAAGTTGCGTGATTTTTCATCAATTCCATTCAATACAATCTTACGAACCTTTACCTTCTCTCCTTTCTCAATGTTGACAACCAATGTGGCGTTATTTCCACGTAAAGTATCCACACGAATTGTGGACTTTGTTTTTATATTCAAACGCCCTTTTTCTTGATAGTATTTACGAATAGCTAATTCTAAATTCTTTTTAAGCGTTTCTGTAATGATTTTTCCTTTATAGGTCTTAACCTTCTCACTTAAACTTTCTTGTTCTCCTTTACGTATTCCTACGTAATTTATGGCATACAATCTTGGGCGTTCTTTTAATTCAATTTGAAGCCAAATTTTATCGCCTTCCACTTTGGATGCAAAAATTTCTACCTCTTCCAAAATCCCTTGATCCATAATTTTACGGATAGCAGTAGCCACAGCATCACCCGGCACTTTAATTTTATCACCTTTTTGAAGTCCCGAAATATTAATCATGGAAGCTCCATCGTAGAATTGAGAACCAGTTACCGCAATGTCAGCAATTTCATATTCCTTGGGATCCGACCAAGAAAAAGTCGATGCGGGTGCACTGGAAGTACTAAACAGACGACCACCCAAAATTTGAGCTTGTGCAGTTTGAGCTATAAAAAGAATCAATCCAAGCAAAAATGCCTGCAACAACCGAAACCCTTTTGATTCTTTACGAAAATTCATGTAAATGTCTTTTTTCATTACCCGGGATTAACCCTCACGTTTAACTTGTTCACTTGTCTTACCAAAACGACGCTCACGCATCTGAAAATCTACAATCGCTTGATGCAAATTGATTTTTCTAAAATCTGGCCAAAACAACTCTTCAAAAATATACAATTCCGCATAGGCTAATTGCCAAAGCATAAAATTACTAATTCGGTGATCTCCACCCGTCCGAATCATCAAATCCGGATCTGGCATTCCAGCCGTCGAAAGATGTTCGTTAATTAAATTCGAATCAATTTCAGTTGGCTTAATTTCTCCAGCTGCCAACTTCAATGCAATTTTTTGTGTGGCTTGCGTTAAATCCCATTTACCGGAATATGACAAAGCTAAAACCAACGTTAATCCTTGATTATCTGCTGTTAGATCCAAGGCGGCCTGTAATTCTTTCTGAGAACTTTTAGGCAAACTCTCAATATCACCTATCGCTTTCAAGCGAATCTCACTCTTCATCATCCCAGGTAACTCGTCATGAATCGCACTAACCAATAAACTCATCAAAGCCTTTACCTCCGCGAGTGGACGATTCCAGTTTTCCGTTGAAAATGCGTACAAGGTCAAATACTTAATTCCAAGCTCTCCACAACCTTCAATAGTTTCCCGAACAGCAGCAATAGCATGCCGATGACCAAAAATACGATCCTTAAAGCCTTGCTGTTTTGCCCATCGCCCATTACCATCCATGATAACGGCGACATGCACCGGCAGATTGTTTACATCTATAGAATCTTTTAATTTTTGACTCACAACGCAGTTAATAGAAAATACAAGAGACAAAGATAACGAATCCCGCCCCTTATTCAAAACTTTAATCCCGTGGACAATAAACAGAAATTAATGAGTAGGTTAATGACAATGAACTTTGTAAATATTGATCAGATTTATTCAAGGTGAAAATTCTTGCCTGCTCTCCCCAAGCCGGCTGGCCATCCAAAATATTCGATAAGGATTTACTCGTCCCGAACTCCCATTGTAATCCAATTCGGTTATTTATTTGTGCCTTTACGCCCACCCCAAAAGGGATTGCCCAAGTAAAATAGGTCTTAGGATTGGGAATATTCCCCTCCGGACTAACAAATAAAAAACCAAGCCCCCCATAGATGTAAGGTGTCCAATTTCGAATATTTCGATTAGCTTGGTAATCCTTAAGGTTATAATCAACCAATCCCGAAAATTCAATCAAAGGACTTGAAAAACGATTCGTAGAATAAGAAATACTGGGTAATGGATAATTTGCCCCATCCCCATCCAATCCAGTAAAATTTAACCTTGCCCGGTAGGCTATGGCCTGCTTGGGTTGATATCGTAATTGAAAATTAACCGCTGCATTTAGCGTTTTTAGTTGGGATAAACGAGGACTCAAATGCCAATTCGATAAATCTCCCTTATACAAAGTTGTCCCAGCACCAGCAGACATTGACCAGCGTTGTGCTATTGACGAAAAAGCGCCAAAAAGCAGAAAGAAAAGAATGAAAACGGTTCTCATTAATTAGGCAAGGGCGGGCAATCAATTTTATTTTTCAGGTGATAGATAATTCGAACCTGTGTAGTAAAATATTGGTCCGGGCCAGTAGAAATTTTAGGAGCACCAGGAACGCGAACTATTCGATTAATCAAGGTATTAGCGGCATATGATTCACCGGAACGATCCGTATACAGCATCGACGGTCCTGGTACAACCGAACTCCGATTATCAGTTACATCATCTAAATAATCCGTAAAAGCGATTCGATATCCAAAATCAAAACCAACATCTATGCTACTATTGATTTTGTATCGAAAACCGACGCCAAAGGGGATTGACACGTTGGCAAGTGAATACTCAACGCCTTCATTTCGGTAGTCCAACAAACCTCCTCCACTTTCGGATAACCAACTTCCTTGAACTAACTTTCCTGTCCCATCGACAAATGCTGCTGTTCTAGCGTCCGGCGAATGCATGAAACCCGAAACACCCAAATAAACATAGGGAGAAACCGCATTGCGTTTCAAATTGTTCTCTGGATTTCCTCCAATTTCATAAATCCCTACCAAAGATAATTCCTTGATATCATTTCGGAAATGCAAATTTCGATTGAAATTAGTCTCAAAGATTCCCGGTGAAGAAAAATAGCTATCATCCCCAGCAATTCGAATATAATTAAGCCCCAAATTTGCACTGAAATTAGGCGAAAGGTGACGGGTAAAATTAACACCTAAATTCCAACGCGTTGTTTGTAGCCCGACAGACATTATCCCTCCAATAGGCACCAAATCACCTAAATAATGTGATGAACCTACACCAAAAGACATAGATGTGTGTTTTTTGAATACCGGGAATGGCGATTTTTTCTTTCCTTTTTGGCCTAAAAACCACATTTGACCACTCGAATCTGTTTGACACAAAGCGACCAACAATAACGCGACAACGAAGAATCGAAACATAGATTTACTTAGCTTTTTACCAACAACGAATAGGCACATAGGATTGTTGTGTCAAATTCAAGTTTCGAAGATAACAATTAATCTATTCAATCACCAATTGATGCGTAATTCGCTCAGCACGATTTGAACTCAGACTTATCAAATAGTGCCCTGAAGCATAGCTTTGTAAATCAATCCGTGCAGAATATGATCCAACCTTCCGTAGACCCGCATCGATAATTTTGAGCTCCCGACCTTGTAAGTCGAATAATGCCAAAGAAATCGTTGCTTCCTCGAATACACCATATTGCAAAAGGGTTGTGCCACGGGCAGGGTTTGGCCACGGCACCATTAACTCCATTTTAGCTGCATCTGGTAATACTTCAGTCGAATTCTTGTAGATTGGTAATCGTTCAAAGGTGGATTGGAAAATTGTCTGGGTTCGAACATTATCAAGTCCCAAATGATCCCGTAAAACGGTACTGTAAACTTGTCGATAATCAAAATTAAACTTCATATCACCATTGCTATCCAATACTTTCAGATTGGGATTTGCTCCAATCAAGCCTCCTCGTACAGTTTTTCCAATAAAAAACATGGGCGCTGCTGTACCATGATCTGTACCAGCTGTACCATTTTGTTTCACACGTCGACCAAATTCAGAGAACGTCATGATACTAATACGATCTGAGAGATTCTGATTATCCATGTCCAACTGAAAAGTGGTAACGGCATCTGAAATCGTTTTCCACAAATTCGCATGTTGGGTTAATTGGTTCGCATGCGTATCAAAACCACCGATATTCAACAGATAAACGGGTGTTTCCAACCCGCCCGAAATCAATTTTGATACAATACCAAATTGCCTACCTAAATTCGTGGATGGATAAGTAACAGAATTTTTGCCCTTATTAGCCCCGTCACGTATGACACCTGCATATTGTACCGAAGCGGCAGCAATCTGTTTCAAAAATCCGAGTTCCTCACCAGCCAAGGTAGCCGGTGGAATATCGGTATCAGAGGGTGTTCCACTGACTAGTTGGTAAAACAAATTAGGATCTTCAAAAACCGTACTAAATCCACCTTGATCCGATTGAAACAACAGGGACTCTACAGAGCCCAATTGTACAGCCATAGGATGCTTTGCGTAAGAAACGGGGAATTCGGGGTACCGAGTCCGTAAAAAACGGCCTGCCCATCCTTCATCCCAGAGCGTATTTGCATCTGACCCAGTATTCCAAATATCAGTTGCGCGGAAATGTGATCGATTGGGATTGGGATAACCAATATTCTGCGCAATACTGACCTGACCCTTATCGTAAAGTCTTTTGATCCCTACCGCTGATGGATGCAAATACATCCCTTGGTCGAGTTTTAACGCAACTTCCTTTTTTATAGAAATGGTGGGTCTTCCTGCATGATATATATCATCCTCAGCGGGAATTACCGTATTTAACCCATCATTCCCACCACCAAGTTGGATGATAACAAGTACCTTTCCCGCTTGAACATTTGCCGCATGAGCAGCCGGGATTTGTCCAAAAGCCTTACCGGTTACACCAGTTAAACCAATTCCAACACCACCCGACAAAACGGCCATCTGGTGTAAAAAAGCTTTGCGATTTATCTGTTTTTTCATAGCCTAGTTCAGTTGATATTCAGGTAAACGCATGATTGCTTTTAACAACCTCAAAATACGGGCATCGGCTTGTGGCGTAAAGGTTGACCAATTTGCCGCAATGGTACCATCGAGTAATGTATCCAACAAGAATTGGCGTTTAGATTGCGATAGGGGAAATAAAATTAGGGTATCAATAACATCATTAACAAACAAAGCCGCATTTTCACAATTTGCAAAACTTCTTGCATAGGCTAAGGCCTCCAGTTTTCCTTTAACAGCTGTACCATTAAATCGCCTACCACTTAAAATCGAGTCGGTGAAGCCTCCTCTGTAGGAATACGTGGTCGAACTAATCCATTCCCTTTGTCCTGGCCAACCGGCCACATCAGGCGGTTGGAACAATTGCATTTGCAACGTTTTAGACATATCATAAAGATTAATGAAATCCGGTGTTTTTATTTGCAAAGCCTTCAAAGTCCCTACCATCAATTCTTGAGGATCTTTAATATGACTCGCCATAATTGAAACTTGATAAAAATGGTCTGAAAGCAACATGAAACGTAACACAGGTTTTATTTCATAATTATTCGCCCGAAGCACGGTTGCCATTTGACTAACAAACTTTTCATCGGGTTTATGATAAATAAATTCTTTGTAGATTTTGCGACATAAAAACTCCGCACAAGCTTTTTGTTCAAATACCCAATCAACCAATGTGTTAACATTGAATTGGGCTGTTTTTCCAAAAATGGTCACAGATGCATCTTTATGCCAACGGTTAGGGTCAAAAGCAGCTGAAAGACCTCTTACCTGCCATCCAGATAATACTTTGGCAGCTTGTCTAATATCATTCTCCGTGTAATTACCTATCCCCAGAGCAAACAACTCAAAAAGTTCACGGGCAAAATTTTCATTGGGACCAGTACCTCTACTGTTGTTGCCATCTAAATAAATAAGCATCGTAGGGTCTACACAGACTTCTTTTACCAATTGTTTTATATTCCCAAAAGCAAATTTGCGAAACAGCTGATTTTGCTGATACATGTGTTGAGGATAGTTGACCTTGTCGCGCTCACAGGCAAAATGATCATGCCAAAAAAGCACCATTTTTTCCTGCATGTTTAATCCTTCATTAAACATACGTTCATACCACCAATACGTTAATTCACGATACCATCTACCGGCATCACCCGAATCTTGTTGCGCTTGCGCTGGGGTCGTATTTACCCAAGCACCGGGGGCCGCTGGAAGTGGATTTGATGAAAGTAATGCGCGATCTACCAATTCCTCCAACGTTCCGAAGCCCATAGCTTGCTGAAATTGATCTTTTGAATAACCAAAAAGTGAACGGGCTAACAAATGCTTCGCATTTGCAACGGTCAAATTGGGCATATTGAATAGAGTTGTTTGCCCGAATATAATTGGATATTTATAATTATCAAAAAAGTGATAATTATTATTTCTTAAAGAAAATTTTAAGCAATGTATCAGGCTTAGAGAATCGGGTTACCTGCACATTCAAACTACCCGATTTTTTTTTAAGTCGCTGAGGAACAGCAACATGCTCAAAAAAAGTAGAGTCAGCTCGATAAAGATCCAGTTTCTTACGTTTACCGCCTTTTTCTACGACAACCAAGATGTAATGCGTTTCGGATTTATCGCTCGCATCAGCGTATTTTTTTCTGATTGCTCCATCAAGTTCCATTTCTAGCACTTCAGATTCTGAGTCATAAACGTCCTCTGCCATCAATGATGGTATAATGGTTTGACTTAACAAAGCTAAACCCACCAAAATAAACAGATAGGTAGAAAAATTTTTAGTACCTCCACTATCAGAGGAACTCCCGAACATATCCCCAAAAATGGGCATCTTTAATTTTTTACGCGGTGTACGACGAGGAGGAATCGGATAATCAGCCATATAAATTCTAGATTGAGCTACAAAGCAAATGAATTATGACTTGAATTCCGTAAAAATTTTGGATTAATTCTAATAACATAGCAAGGATAAAAATTCAAATTGGTAAATTGCAAATTAATTTATGACCAAGCCTAGATAGGCTCTATTTTACCATGTTTTCAATACTAAGCAAAAGCATTACAAAAATATTTGGCACGAAATCAGAACGTGACATCAAAGCAATCATGCCGATTGTAGAAAAAATCAAAGAAGAATATGCGCGCTTGCAAGTTCTTTCGGATGATGAACTTCGTGCTAAGACTTCTGAATTCAAACAACGTATTCAAGATTTTTTGTCAGATATCGATACGCAAATTGCCTCCTTGCGTGAGCAAGGCAATGCGACAGAGGATGTAGATGAAAAAGAAACCTACTTTACCCAGATTGATAAATTAACCGAAGAACGAAATAAAGCATTAGAAGTTGTTTTGTTGGAACTTCTTCCTGAGGCTTTTGCGGTAGTAAAAGAAACGGCTCGTCGTTTTACAGAGAACAAAAAATTAGTCGTTACAGCGACTGTTGAGGATAAATTCATCGCTGCCAAGAAAGCAAATGTGGTCATCGAAGGGGATAAAGCCATTTGGCATAACCAATGGCTTGCCGCCGGAAACCAAATCACATGGGACATGATCCACTACGACGTGCAGCTGATTGGTGGTGTCGTACTTCATCAGGGAAAGATATCGGAAATGGGCACAGGAGAAGGAAAAACGTTAGTTTCAACACTACCTACCTATTTAAATGCCTTAGCGGGACGTGGAGTACATTTGGTAACCGTAAATGATTACTTAGCGAAACGTGACTCAGAGTGGAATGCGCCATTGTTTGAATTCCACGGCTTGAAAGTAGATTGCATAGATAAGCACGAACCGAATACAGATGAGCGCCGTCAAGCCTATTGGGCTGATATCACATACGGAACAAATAATGAATTTGGGTTCGATTATTTGCGTGACAACATGGCTCGCAGCTTGGAAGATCAGGTTCAAAGACCGCATCATTTCGCGATGGTGGACGAGGTTGACTCCGTGTTAATCGATGATGCACGTACCCCCTTAATCATTTCAGGACCTATACCAAAAGGAGATGAGCAGGAATTTGAGGCTTTCCAACCGCGCGTAAGTAAACTGGTTGAAGCTCAAAAGCAAATCGTTCAAAACTTCTTGGTAGAAGCTAAAAAAGCCATCGCTGCTGGTGATAAAAAAGAAGGCGGATTAGCTTTGTACCGTGCTTATCGAGGGTTGCCTAAGTCAAAACCCTTGATTAAATTCTTGTCGGAAAACGGCATGAAACAACTAATGAATGAAACGGAATCGATCTATTTGGCAGAAAACCAAAAATTGATGCCACAGGCAGACGAACCCCTTTTATTCACGATTGAGGAGAAGAATAACCAAGTAGAATTAACAGAAAAAGGCTTAGCCTTTATGAGTGGGAATACCGAAAATCCCAATTTCTTTGTCTTGCCTCACTTATCAATCGATTTGAATAAAATCGAGCAAAACAAAGCCCTTACTGATGCTGAGCGTTTGTCACAGAAGGAGCAATTAATAGTGGAATACAATGAGAAAGCATCGCGCATTCATACAGTAAACCAATTGTTAAAGGCCTATACGTTATTTGAAAAAGATACGGAGTACATCTTAGTTGAGGGTAAAGTAAAGATTGTCGATGAGCAAACGGGCCGTGTTATGGAAGGACGCCGGTATTCCGATGGATTACATCAAGCGATTGAGGCCAAAGAAGGGGTGAATGTGGAGGATGCTTCACAAACCTATGCGACAATTACTTTGCAAAATTACTTCCGTATGTACCACAAATTAGGTGGTATGACGGGTACGGCAGAAACGGAAGCGGGCGAATTTTGGACGATTTATAAACTGGATGTGGTTTCTATTCCTACAAATCGTGTTATCCAGCGAAAGGACCAAGAGGATAAAGTTTACCGCACGGTGCGGGAGAAATACAATGCAGTTGCAGAAGAGATTCAAGAATTAGTAGCTGCAGGCCGGCCGGTATTGGTGGGAACAACTTCTGTTGAAAACTCGGAATTATTAAGTCGATTATTGAATATTCGCAAGATTCAACACAATGTCTTGAATGCCAAACAGCACGCGCGTGAGGCGGAAATTGTAGCAGAAGCAGGACAATCCGGTAAAGTAACGATTGCAACCAACATGGCTGGGCGTGGTACGGATATTAAGTTAAGTCCGGAATCGAAGGCAGCCGGTGGTTTAGCAATTATTGGTACAGAGCGTCATGAATCTCGCCGCGTAGATCGCCAGTTGCGTGGTCGTGCGGGACGTCAAGGGGATGTGGGGTCTTCTCAATTCTTTGTATCGTTGGAAGATAATTTAATGCGTTTATTTGGGTCAGATCGTATTGCGAAAGTGATGGATCGTTTGGGCATGGAAGAGGGAGAAGTTATTCAGCACTCGATGATTACCTCATCGATTGAACGTGCACAAAAGAAAGTAGAGGAAAATAACTTTGGTATACGTAAGCGTTTATTGGAGTATGACGATGTGATGAATTACCAACGAAATGCTATATATAAGCGTCGCCAAAATGCCCTGTTGGGAGAGCGTTTATCTCTTGATATCATCAATATTTTATTCGATGTATGCCAAGACATTACTTCGAATTATCCAAATTATGAGGAACTTGAATTAAAAGTAATTGAATTATTGGGTATCGAACCGCCATACTCTGTTGAAGAATTTAACCGTTTGCCGCTAGATAAACGTACCGAAAAATTGTTCTTAGCGGCTGAAGTACATTACAAGTCGAAAAATGAGGTGATTGCCCAACAAGTCATTCAAGTTGCACAAGAAGCAAAACGTCAAGGATTCTCCGGTATTCAGGTTCCAATTTCCAATGGACATATGGTTACCGGTGTGGTGGTTGATGCTGATAAAACTTTGGCTACACAAGGCAAAGAGGTAATCTCAGAGATGGAGAAATTCATCACGTTGACTCTGATTGACCAAGAATGGAAAGAGCATTTACGCGAAATGGATGATTTGAAGCAATCGGTGCAAAATGCGGTATTTGAGCAAAAAGATCCCTTGTTGATTTACAAATTTGAGGCCGTAAATTTATTCCAACGCTTTGTAGCACGCGTTAATTCTGATACCATCAGTTTCGTAATTAAAGCGGAAATTCCAGCTGCACAATCGACGAATCAAACGGCTCCCAAAGCACCGAAAGAGAAAGCACCGAAATTGCAATTGAGCAAAGATGAGGCCTTGTCTTCTTTATTGGGCGGATTGGCTGGTGCGCAAGATGAGCCTGGATATCACGATCCATCAGCGGGCCAAGTAGAACGTGTTGCACCTCGCCAGGCGATTAAGATTGCTGACCGTAACCAACGCGTTACCGTTCAATATCAAGATGGAAGCATCAAAGAAAACGTAAAATACAAAGCTGTGGAGGCCGATGTTGAGAGCGGGAAAGCGGTGGTAATTGAATAGACGTTGGACGCTAGACCTTGGACCTTGGACGCTAGACGTTAGACGCTAGACGCTAGACGTTGGACGTTAGACGCTGGACATTGGAAGTTGGACGTTGGACATTGGACGTTAGACATTAGACGTTGGACGTCGGGTGTTAAATCATATCCGATATTTTATTTATTTTTCTCTAATTCCTTGGTTAAGAAATTAATCAAGGAATTTGTCATTTTACCAATGATGTCTAATTGGCTAACTAATTCCTGCTGGTCTTCTTCAGTTATATAATCTAAGTGAAAAGCCGTTAGAACCATGGACTTAACTTCACTCAGGGAGCCTAAAGCAATCGATAAAAAACGCTTAAATTCCCGATCCGACTTACGATCAAATCCTTCTGCAATATTGTTTGAAATTGACACACTAGCTTTGGTAATCTGATTCCGAAATCCAAAATCATCCAATAAATGAAAATGGAAATAGATTTGTTTGGTCAATAGAACTGAGCGTTGCCAGACCAACAAGTTTTCGAATTTTCTTTGCGTTTCCATCGGGCCAAAGGAAAAGAAACTAGCGAATGCTAAGAATTAAAAAGCTGATAATTAGTTGAAAAAAATCAACTTACCTATAATCATGGAGAATTGACTTTAAACTCCATCAAACTGACGTCTGAAGTCCAAAGTCTAACGTCCATTGTCTAATGTCTAATAGACCACTATATCATCCGCATTTGCCACTTCCCTACCCTCGGATGATCCACTTAGTTCTGCTTTGGAGTAACGTGTCCTTGCGATGGCAACCGAATTTTTGAGTGGATCAAGAATTTCAACGACTTCGCCTTTTTCGAAATCACCGATGTATTCGATTACACCTACCGACAAAAGACTCTTGCGGTTTTGGATTGCTTTTACGGCACCTTTATCTAATACAATTCTTCCTGAAATTACACTGCCGGAGGCTAACCACTTTTGGCGAGCAGAAAGTGTCGCTACTTGGGGTTCAAAAACGGAACCAATTTTTTCATGTAATGCATCTACAATACCATTCGCTTGATCCAAACCAAAAATTACCACCTTGATTCCCATTCGAGTCGCCAAACGCGTGAAGGTTAATTTGGATATCATGCCTCCCAAACCGGTAGTAGATGTATCCGAATTTACAACATCTAAAATAGATGCATTGATTTCCGAAACATAGCGAATGACTTGCCCATTTTCATCAAGTAGTCCGCCAACCGAAGTGGAAATCAACAACTTTTCAGCTCCAAAACCTGTTGCAATCAACGTTGCCAATTCATCATTGTCGGAAAATTTCAACTCCACATTACTCACCACATCATTTTCATTCGCAATGGGAATGATACCATTTCGCCAAAGCTCCTGATAGGTTTCCTTGAGCTGCAAAAATGATTCGCGGTTCGAAAAATGCTGGCGTTCGCAGAGACTTTGGGCGATAGCAATGCCGTATTTTTGAAAATATTGATTGTATTTGGCAATTAATAAAGGATTTCCAACAGCCGCTGCAGCTTTTCGCTCTGATAAACTTCCTTTATACTGTTTCAATGACCCTTTTCCTGCGGCCACTGCCCCACTGGATACAAGTACGATCGAATAATCATTTTGCAAACTAGCCACCTGCGCCGCAATTTTCTCAAGCGTCTGCTCATTCACCTCCCCATTGCGATGTGTAATGGAAGATGAACCAAACTTAATTACGAGAATAGGCTTCGACATGATTTATAAAATTTGAAACAATTTAGGCCTTTCTGATGAAATTTAGGCTATTTAGTAGGTAATTTAAATTCGCATGCTTTTTGCAAACTTGCACTTAACAACTTTTCATAGTTCGAACGTTTAATTTCGACGGCCCCATAGCGTTCAACATTATCATTCATGAACTGCGTATCCAATAGCGTAAATCCATTGCTTTGGAGAATTTCCATCAAGTGATGAAAGGCAACTTTGGAGGCATTGGAAACCTTCATGAACATAGATTCTCCAAAAAAAGCAGAGGCAAAATGCACGCCATATAAACCACCGACCAACTCGCCTCCTAGATACGATTCTACCGAGTGAGCAAATCCCATGTGATGTAATTCTACATAGGCCTGAATAATCTCCTCCGAAATCCACGTTTCTTTTTCATACGCTCTAGGCGAAGCACAAGCCCGAATAACCGCCTCAAACTGCGTATCTATTCGAATTTCAAATTGACCACGATTGATGACTGGCTTCAGGGATTTGGCTGGCTTATAGGTATCAATAGGTATAACAGCACGCGGGTCAGGGCGATACCAGTAGATGGTTCCATCCGCCTCCGCCATCGGAAATACGCCCGAAGTATAGGCATAAATTAAGGCTTCTGCTGTTAATGAATTATCATTTTCCATGAAATAATCAGGTGATTGTTGGGATTTAACCATTGAATTACTGAAATTTACCCCCTAAATCGAGACAAAATTAGCGTTTAATCACGCTTATTCTCAAGTAATATGAAGATAAATAATTCAAATCGGTATGTAGTCACGTCACTTCGACGACGACGATTCATCTTCAGGGTATGATTTCCCTGCGAGATTGATTTACCTATTTGTTTCATTTATACTTGATTCCATTGATGAATTCATATACTGTCCAAATCGCTAGTCAAGCCCATTTTGACCTAGCTGAATCCATTTGCCAAGAGATGGCAGAATCTGCCAAAGCCCGCGGCACAGGAATAGCCAAACGTACGCCTGAGTACCTGAAAGAAAAAATGTCAGAAGGCAAGGCCATCATCGCTACGGATGATGTTTCGGGTGAATTTGTAGGTTTTTGTTACATCGAAACCTGGCAACATGGCAAATTTGTGGCCAATTCAGGTTTAATTGTCAAACCGAGCCACCGGCAGTATGGCGTTGCCAAAGCCGTAAAATCCAAAGCGTTTGAATTATCCCGAGAGCGTTTCCCTGATTCTAAAATCATAGGTATTACGACCTCGTTGGCCGTCATGAAAATCAATTCAGACTTAGGCTATGAGCCCACAACCTTTTCTGAATTACCGGTAGATGATAATTTCTGGAAAGGATGTCAATCTTGTGTGAATTATGATATCCTTACGCGTACTGAACGCAAAATTTGCTTATGCACTGGCATGATTTTTGACCCAGCACAAAGTGGCACCAAGCCAGATACGGATGAAAAATGGATCTTTTTAAAGAACATAGCCGATTTCGCCCAATTGAAAAAATTTAAAGAGAAATTATTAATGCCTTTTCACAAAAAAGGGAAATCCAAATAAATTATGAGCAAGCCGAAAGTGATTTTAGCATTTAGTGGCGGATTAGATACATCATTTTGTGTCAAATACTTAACAGAGGAGCGCGGCATGGAGGTACATTCAGCCCTCGTCGACACCGGAGGTTTTTCACCTGCGGAATTAAAAACGATCGAGGAGAAGGCCTATTCATTAGGCGTTACTTCACATGTTACGTTAGATGTAGTGGAAGAATATTACCAAGATTGTATCAAGTATTTGGTATTTGGTAATGTATTGAAAAACAACACCTATCCCCTATCGGTTTCTGCTGAGCGTGTTTTTCAAGCTACAGCTGTAGCTAAATATGCGGCAAAATTAGGTGCAAAAGCCATTGCGCATGGTAGTACAGGCGCAGGTAATGACCAAGTTCGTTTTGATGTCGTTTTCCGTATTTTGGCCCCCGAATGTGAAGTAATCACGCCAATTCGTGATTTACAATTATCACGTGAGGCTGAAATTGACTTCTTGAAATCGAAAGGTGTCGTACAAGAATGGCATAAATCAACCTATTCGATAAACAAAGGGCTTTGGGGAACATCCGTGGGAGGAAAAGAAACATTGACTTCTGATGGCTATTTGCCAGAGGAGGCTTGGCCTACTCAATTGACGGAGACCAAACCAAGTAAGATTTCTTTGCAGTTTGAATACGGCCAATTGGTCGGTTTAGATGGCGAAAAATACGCAAGTTCAGTAGACGCAATTCGCGCATTAACGGCGCGTGCAGGTGCATATGCCATTGGTCGGGATATTCACGTAGGTGATACCATTATAGGAATTAAAGGACGTGTGGGCTTTGAGGCTCCAGCACCATTAATCATTATCAAAGCCCATCATTTATTAGAAAAACATGTGTTGACAAAGCACCAATTGTATTGGAAACAAAACATTGGTGATATGTATGGAAGCTTGTTACATGAGGGCCAATTCTTGGATCCTATCATGCGTAATTTCGAGACTTTCTTAGCCGATACGCAGGATAATGTGACCGGAACCGTAAACGTGGTTTTATCGCCATATCAATTCCAGGTAACGGGTATTGAGTCGAAATTTGACTTAATGTCATCGGCTTTCGGTGCTTATGGAGAAATGAACAAGGCGTGGACGGGAGACGATGTGAGAGGATTCTCGAAAATCGTGTCGAACCAAACCATGATTCATCGGAAAGTAAACGAATCAAACTAATGGCAAAAATTGGAATCGTAGGAGCTGCAGGCTATACAGGTGGTGAATTATTGAGAATCTTGGTTAATCACCCTGATGTTCATTTGACATGCATCATGTCCAAATCGCAAGCGGGTAAATTAGTTTCTGATGTGCATACGGATCTATTGGGATCGACGAGTGCCCGTTTTTGTGCTGATTTATATCCAGTTGATGTTCTTTTCTTATGTTCAGGTCATGGCGAGTCAAAGAAATTTTTGGCAGCTAATGAGATTCCTTGGCATACCAAAATCGTTGATTTAAGCACAGATTTTCGAGATGAATCCGAAGGATTTGTGTATGGTCTTGCGGAATTCCAAAAAGATAAAATCAAATCGGCAACAAAAATCGCCAATCCAGGATGTTTTGCAACGTCGATTGAGTTGGCCTTATTGCCTGTAGCGCAGGCAGGCTTATTGAAATCAGATGTGCATGTTTCAGCCGTGACTGGGTCAACCGGTGCGGGACAAGCTTTATCTCCAACGAGTCATTTTTCTTGGCGAAATAATAATGTCAGTATTTACAAAGCGTTTACGCACCAGCACCTAACGGAGATTGGGATGGTTTTAGGAGCGAAAGCCCCAGCGCCCAAGGTAAATTTTATCCCGTACCGCGGAAATTTTTCTCGTGGAATTATGGCCAATGTGTACACCGCCTTCACTGGAACGCTAGAAGAGGCAATCGAACTATACGAAACCTATTACCAAGATTCCCCATTTGTTTTCATTAGTCCTCAAGCAGTTGACGTGAAACAAGTGGTCAATACCAATAAATGCTTTTTGCATTTGGAGGTGCATGATGGACAATTATTGATTAGTTCAGTCATTGATAACCTCATCAAAGGCGCATCCGGACAAGCCGTTCAAAATATGAATTTAATGTTGGGCTGGCCAGAAACGGCGGGATTAGGATTGAAGGCAATTGGACATTAGAAGTTGGGCATTAGACGTTGGACATTAGACATTGGACGTTGGACGTCAGACCATTAAGGGGGATTGTAGAGACGCGATACTTCGCGTCTAATTAGACATTAGAATTAAGAGTTAAGAATTGAGAGGTAAGAGTTAAAAATATAAACTAGCCACTAGAGACTAGCGACTGATATTATGAACTTATTTGACGTATATCCATTGTATCCTATCGAACTTGTAAAAGCGCAAGGAAGTATGGTTTGGGATAAAAATGGACAAGAATATTTGGATTTATATGGCGGGCATGCGGTGATATCGATTGGACATTCACACCCAACATATGTGGCCAAGATGACGGAACAATTATCCAAGATTGGTTTTTATTCAAACTCAATTGTTATTTCGGGTCAAGCGGAATTAGCTGAAAAGTTGGGACGCGTTTCAGGCTACCCGACCTACCAATTATTCTTAACTAATTCAGGAGCCGAGTCCAATGAAAATGCCTTAAAGTTGGCATCCTTTCATACAGGACGTAAAAAAGTCGTTTCATTTAGCAAGGCATTCCACGGCAGAACGGCTGGGGCAGTTGCCGTGACAGACAACCCGAGTATTATTGCACCGATTAATGACACCTCCCATGTCACCTTCCATCCCTTTAATCAAATCGAAGGATTAGCAGATGTGATCACGGAAGAAACGGCTGCTGTAATTGTGGAAGGTATTCAAGGTGTGGGAGGTATTCAAGTTGCCTCAACACCCTTTTTACACGCATTACGTCAACGTTGTGATGAAACAGGAGCCCAATTAATTTTGGATTCAGTACAATGTGGTTATGGACGCTCGGGCAAATTCTTTTCCCATCAATATGCAGGAATTCATCCTGATATCATGACCACAGCAAAAGGTATGGGCAATGGTTTCCCGATTGGCGGTGTCTTAATCGCACCGCATATTCAGGCAAGCTATGGCTTATTGGGTACGACCTTTGGTGGAAATCATTTGGCATGTACGGCAGCGAATGTGGTATTGGATATTATTGAAGAAGAAAATTTATTAGCTAATGTGACCCAGATCGGGTCCTACATCGAACAAGAACTAATGGGAATCGAAGGGATAAAAGAAATTCGAGGTCGTGGGCTAATGATCGGTATCGAGTTAGAAGAGGCCGTAGGGCCTGTTCGGGATGCTTTATTACACCAGCACCACATCTTCATGGGCTATGCTGGGAAGCATACGCTTCGTTTATTACCCAGTTTGGCAATTGACCAAGCGATTGCAGATCGTTTCCTTGAAAGTTTGAAACGTGTATTGAAGGGCTAGATTAGTTTACAATTGACTTGCTTTTTGATTAGAAATGTGATTATTTTGCGTTTCTTTTGTTTAAGACAAAGTCTAAAAATAAATAGAAAAAAGCGTACAAAACAATTAGATAATAGTATCAATGGCATTAATTACAAAAATTAGAGAGAAATCAGGAATTGCGGCAGCGGCTATCGCGATCAGTTTAGTGTTGTTTCTCGTGGGAAGTGATATTTTCCAAGGCAATTCATCCTTATTTGGTTCAAGTTCACAGGAAGTAGGTCAAATCGCGGGCGAAAGCATCATGATTCAAGACTTCCAAAAGAAAGTGGAAGAGGCAACAGCAAATTATACAGCTCAAACAGGCAAAGGCCCATCTGAGCAAGAGGCTGCGTCTATCCGTGACCAAGTTTGGAACCAATTCATTTTAGATATCGCATACAAGAAAGAATTTGATGCCTTGGGTTTACAGGTTTCTGAAGAAGAGCTGATCGACATGGTTCAGGGGAATTACATTCACCCATCGGTTCGCCAACAATTTACAAATCCACAAACTGGACAATTTGATAAAACTTTTGTGATCCAATTTTTGAAGAATTTGAAAACGATGCCTGCCCAACAGCAACAGGCGTGGGCAGCATTTGAAAAATCAATTTCTCAAGATCGTATCCGCTCGAAATACGAAAGTTTATTGCGTTTATCCAACTATGTAACACAAGTAGATGCGGCAAAAGAATACCAAGCTCAAACAGCGAAATTCAATGCACGTTTCTTGTTTGTACCCTTCTTTTCAATCTCAGATTCTACTGTTAAAGTTACCGATGCGCAATTAGAAGAATACTTATCGAAGCATAAAGACCAATTCAAAGGAACAAATACACGTTCAATTCAATATGCTACTTTCCCGGTAATTCCTACGAAACAGGATACGGTTGAGTTTTACACATCCATCAAAAAATTAGCGAAAGACTTAGCGGTTGCACCCAATGATTCCGCTTTTGCTATGTTGAATTCAGATGTTCGTACACCTTACCTTATGTCGTATGCTGAAATTCCAGAAGCGGTAAAATCGATGTTGCCAACATTCCAAGTGGGCGGTATCTATGGTCCATTCAAGGAAGGTTTAACTTACTCAATCTATAAATACGGGGGTGTAAAGAAAGATTCATTATTCACGATGCGTGCAAGCCACATCTTGATTGCGCCAGCTAACAAATCTGATTCAGCAAAAGCTCAAGCTAGACAGCGTGCTGAAGCTATTTTGACGCAGATTAAAGGAGGAGGAAGCTTCGAAACTTTAGCTCAAATGAATGGCATGGATGGTACTGCTCAAAATGGGGGTGATTTAGGCTATTTTAAAAATAATGGCGGAATGGTTAAATCATTCGAAAAAGTATTGTTTGGCTTTAACGGAACTGGTTTAATGCCCGCTGTAGTTGAAACTGAATTTGGATTTCACGTTGTCAAAGTAACAGATGCGAAGACGAATACGAGCTATAAGTTGGCAGCCATCAACAAAACAATTGCGCCTACTCAAGCTACATTGGATAGGGTATTCTCCCAAGCAGATGCTTTTGCTAATGCCAACGGAACCTTAGGCGCATTTGAAGCAGCGTTGAAAAAAGATAAATCAATCATCATGATGCGTGCAGATCGCTTACAAGAAAACGCGTCAGCGATTAATAATTTAGCTAATGCGCGCGAGATTGTTCGTTGGGCATTCGATGAGAACACGGCTGTAGGCGATGGTTCTAAGAAAGTATTTGAGCAAGATAATCAATACATTGTTGCATTCCTTACTGGGAAAACAGACAAAGAAAACGTAACGGTTGAAGACTTCCGTGTCGAATTAACTGCCTTGGTACGTAATGAATTGAAGGGACAGCAAATCTCAAAGAAATTAGCAGGCATTAAGGGGACGTTAGAGCAAATTGCGCAAAAATACGGTGCAGGGGCTTTGGTTGAAACGATACAAGATCAAACATTAGCGGCTGGAATGTTGAATACAGCAGGCCCAGATGCTGTGGCTTTAGGTCGTATCGCAGGTTTGAAAAATGGAAAACGGAGTTCTGTTTTCGTTGGAGACAATGGTGTATTCATCGCTGAAAAAACGGGTGGAGTAGCGGCTCCGGCATTAGCGGATTATTCACAATTCAAAAACCAAATTCAAATGATGGGTGTTCAGCGTTCATCATTCTATATCAATGAGGCAATTAAGGATAATGCCAAAATTGTAGATAAGCGTTACAAGTTCTATTAATAGTACTTAGCCCATATAAGAAAAGCATTCTGTAAGGGATGCTTTTCTTGTTTAGATGCGATGAAAAGAAATATACGTGCTTGGATATTAAGTATTTCAGCAGGGCTACTTTTGCTCTTGGTGAGCCCGTATATCTATATGCGCTGGGATTTAAGCGAGGAAAAGAAGTTCACCTTAAGTGAATCAACCATCGCCACATTACAAGCTTTAGATGGCCCTATTCACATCAAAATTTACTTGGAAGGTAATGACTTACCGGGCGGCTTCAAGAGGCTTCAAAAAGCGAGCTTGGACATCTTACATGATCTACAGCGAAATAGTCCACAAACGATTAGCCTAGAGACGGTTAACATCTACGATGCCTATCCGAATACCGACGAAAGGGAGAAAGAGATATTTCTACTTGATTCTTTGGGTTTACCACCGACTAACGTCGTTAACAACGCGGGAGGTAAGCAGGTGCAACAAATGGTATTCCCAGGAATAGTCATTGAGAAAGGGGATAAAAAAACGGGGGTTTTATTATTGAAGGGAAACCAACTGGCATCCTCACAGGATGTATTAAACCAGTCGGTGGAGGGGCTTGAATATGAAATCATGAAGGGAATCCAAAGCTTGATGGAAACAGAACGCAAAAAAATCGGATTCTTTTTGGATTACAGTCGGGTCCCAGCCATTCGCCAATTAGGGCTTATCGCTAATTTGCGTAAATCCTATGATTTATATCCCGTAGACTTAAGTGCTTCATCGACCTTGGAAGGTTTAGATGCGATATGTTTAATCCAACCAGACCGTAAATTCAGTGAATCGGATCAATATAAAATTGACCAATTTCTGGTGAAGGGTGGAAAGGGAATTTTCTTTTTGGAAGGAGTTCGCGTGGATACGATTGAAGGCCAAGGTTTGGTGAGTTCTGTGATGGATGTGGGTTTAAATGAGTTGCTATATCGGTATGGATTGCGTTTGAATGCCAACTGGGTAAAGGATGGTCAATTGAGTGGCATGATCCCGTTGGAAGTGGGGAATTTTGGAGATAAGGCCAATTTGCAATTGATGCCCTGGCCAGCATTTCCTTTGTTAACAGGAAATCCATCCTCGGTGATAACGAAGAATTTGGATGCAATTTACGGGAAGATGGTGTCGAGTATTGATACCGTTTCCGGCAGCAGTGGCTTGAGGAAGACACCCTTGTTATCGACAAGTCCGTATACACAGATACAAAAGGCACCGGCTACCCTACCCTTTGCATCTTCGGGCAAGGATTTCAACCCAGCTCAATATCAATCGGGTTCTCAGGTGATCGCGTATTTACTGGAGGGTCAATTTCAATCGACCTTTATGAATCGACCATTGCCACAGGATACCTTAGCCAAAAGTTTCGTAACAAAAGGTCAAAAGGCTGGAGGATTAATTGTGGTGGGTGATGGGGATTTGGCCTTGAATGGAATCGATCCAAACACCAAGGGGCCTGCACCCTTTGGCTATGACCCCTTCATGAAGCATACATTTGCGAATCGCGATTTCATCTTGAATGCATTTCATTATTTACTGGATGACCAAAAGGCTTTATTGGCCCGAAACAAAAACATCCGTTTGCGTCCATTGGATAAGGCAAAAGTACAGGCGCGGCGAAGCTTTTACCAGTTCCTGAATGTGGGAGTTCCGGTGGTATTTGGGATTGTCATCAGTCTTTTGGTAATTCTTTACCGTAAGCGTAAATACGGAGCTTAAACGCTTGGCTTTGTAGCCAAATTAATTTAACTTCAAGGTCTGAATTCAACATCAATAATTAATTAATACGCAATGAAATTTTTAGTAGCCTCCAACGTCTTATTGAAGCAACTATCAGCCATTAATGGGGTGGTAGCTAGCAATCCAATTATTCCTATCTTGGAAAACATTTTAGTGGAATTGGAGGGAAACAAATTGATGTTAACAGCGTCCGATTTACAAACGGTAATGACCACAACTTTGGAGGTTGAGGGATTTGAGAACGGCTCGATTGCCTTACCGGCTCGATTATTGTTAGAAACTCTTCGCAGTTTACCTGAACAACCGGTTACCATCGGTGCAGACCAGGGAACATTTGGGGCAGAAATTGCGACACAAAATGGCCGTTTCAAGTTGAGTGGAGAAAATCCCATTGACTTCCCACGTATTCCAGAAGTAGCGAAAAATCAATCGATATCCTTATCAGCCTTAACTTTAGGTGAGGCGATTGCTAATACGTTATTAGCGGTATCCAATGATGATATGCGTCCGGCAATGACGGGGGTGTTGATTCAGATGATGGGCGATCATACGAATTTTGTTGCGACGGACGGACATCGTTTGGTGCGTTACCGCAGAACGGATTTAAAAACGGAAGGCAGTAGTTCATTGATTTTACCTAAGAAAGCTTTGTCATTGTTGAAGTCGACATTGCCCGCTGAAGAAACCCCCGTAACGGTTGAGTTCAGTTCTTCCAATGCATTCTTTAGTTTCCAAAGCTTCCAGTTGATTTGTCGGATTATTGATGAGCGTTTCCCAGAATATGAAAATGCGATTCCGAAGGAAAACAATGAAATCTTAACCATTAATCGTTTGGAATTCTTGAGTTCTGTGAAGCGTATTTCAATTTATTCAAACAAAACAACTCACCAGATTCGGTTAAAATTATCATCTAATAAATTAACCCTTTCGGCGGAGGATTTAGATTATTCGAATGAGGCGAATGAAGCCTTGACCTGTGATTACGCTGGCAAGGATATGGAGATTGGTTTCAATGCGAAATTGATATCCGAATTATTGGGCAATTTGTCGTCCAAGTTTGTTGACATCAAATTGAGTGAGCCAAACAAGGCAGGATTAATCATCCCATCGGATCAAGATGAGGCGGAGGATATTTTGCTATTGGTGATGCCGGTGATGTTAAATTCTTATAATTAATTCCTCTGGAATTAATTATAAGAATTTAACAATAGACATTTAACGTTGGACGTTGAAGTAAATGAAAGCAACATTTTATAACCCTAGGCTTTAGCCTAGGGACCTCAGACTAAAGTCTGGGGCCGTATGTAACTAACCAATTAAAACTTAATAAAAATGAAAAACTTATTTGTTTTCTTACTTGCATTGATGTTATCCTTACCAGCCTTCGCTGAAGGAGATGGGGTGAATTTTTTTGAAGGCACGTTCCGTCAGGCATTAGCGAAAGCGAAGAAAGAGAAGAAGATGGTTATGCTAGACGCCTACACTTCTTGGTGTGGTCCATGTAAGGTTTTAAAAAACAAAGTATTCCCTAACAAAGAATTGGGGGATTACATCAATGCGCATTTCGTTTCTATTGGCGTGGATATGGAAGCAGGAGAAGGCCCAGCCTTAGCGAATATGTACCCTGTGAAGGGTTACCCGACCATTTTGTTTTTAGATGCCTCAGGCAAGATCAAAAAAGAAATCTTGGGATTACCTCAAGGTGGCGCTAAAGAGTTGTTGGGGGTTGCGAAAAAGGTGAAATAGGGGAAAGAAATAAGAGATAAGAGTGAAGTAATAAGCCATAAGAAGCCCGGGAAAATTTCCCGGGCTTTTGTTTTTTTTTAAAAGAAGAAATAATAAAAATACCTTTTTCTTCTTAGCTCTTAATTCTTCATGCTTAATTTCAATCCCTATATGATTCCCTCCTTCTCAGCTTGATTCTTCAAATCGTTAATTTCCACCTTCTTATTACTACGCTTACGCATTTGAATGTTTATAAATTCTACGAATAGTGAGAATGCAATAGAGAAGTACAAATAGCCTTTAGGTATTTGGCCTATATTGTTTCCTAAGATACTTAATTCAGATCCGTGGCTTGCTTCTGCAATGAGCATAAAACCAATCATAATCAAAAAAGAAAGACCGAGCACTTGCAAAGAAGGGTGATCGTTTACAAAGCGACCAACAGGCCCTGAAAACCCCATCATGATAACAGCAGAGGCAACCACAGCGATAATCATGACCATCATGTTATCTGAAAGACCAATTGCGGTAAGTATGGAGTCAACTGAAAAAACCAGGTTAATCAAAGCAATTTGCGTAACTACCTTCGCGATGCTATTGACCGTTTTACCACTTTGTGCGATGTGTTCCTCCTCCCCTTCAAGTTTCATAAAGATTTCATTGGTGGCTTTGTAAATCAAAAATAAACCTCCTATGAACAAGATAATGGCTTGGCCACTGGGGGCTACTTTAAGGAAGCCCCAGTCGATATGCGCAAAGGGTTTTTGTAAAGAGATTAAGATGGATATTCCAAACAAAAGGATAACGCGAAAGATCATGGCCAGGAAAAGACCGATGTTTCTTGCTTTGGGTTGGTCTACTTTGGGTAGTCGAGAAGCAGTAATGGATATGAAGATGATGTTATCGATACCTAAGACGATCTCTAAAAAGGTCAAAGTCAATAAACTAACTAAATTATCCAGGCTAAATAGTGATTCCATACAAAAAATATTGAGTTGTAAAGATGGTGTGTTTCAAGCAGATAATCAATAAAAAGCGCCTTCACATGAAAAAAAATCAGCTTTTTTTCAGAGCACATTTGCATAAAAAAAATAAAAAGTGAATATTTGCAGACCAATTAAACGGTCCTATAGCTCAGCTGGTTCAGAGCACCTGCCTTACAAGCAGGGGGTCCTAAGTTCGAATCTTAGTGGGACCACACAAACCACCTCAAACGAGGTGGTTTTTTTTTCGGCAGAGCTAGCAAAGAATGGGATAACTAGCGGGTATTACGAATGAAATGTAGATTTATATAAATTAAAAACATTTCTCATTCTTTTATAAATTATTTTTACGTTTGGTAGCTCCCTATGCCAAAGGCTAGCTTTACATTTTTTTGTAATTTGTCATTAAATAATCCCTTGTATTCGTAATCATTGCCATTTCAATGACCGTAATTGACCTTAACCGAAAAAACGGAATATTTGATTTTGGTTATGCTTGACATGCAAAACATTCCAACTACCGCGTTCAAAGTTATCTTCAGCGGTAGGTTCAATGAAAAACGTAATGACTAATAATAATCGTAAGCCTCCATACTAGACTTCTGGTATTTTACGCACATCACAGAATCTAAAAAATAGTACATAACGAAATCCTGATTTGATTTAAGCGTAGCTAGGAAAGCATTAAATCAAGTGATTTAATGATCCCCTTTTCTTTTTAATAAAACCCCACCTGCCGCTTCTTTAATAATATTC
This sequence comes from Aquirufa sp., assembly GCF_044342065.1. Taxonomy (GTDB): domain Bacteria; phylum Bacteroidota; class Bacteroidia; order Cytophagales; family Spirosomataceae; genus Aquirufa. Next base: position 132,976 of record NZ_JBIIQN010000003.1, read on the forward strand.
GTAAAAATGAAGGCATTGGGATCAAATTCAAGTACTAAATTTCGCAGGTGCCTAACCTCAAAACGCGTCATGATGGTGTAAATAATATCCGTAGGGTGACTGGTATCAAAACTGTCTTTCATGAATCCTCGCTCACCTTTATAAACCGTAATTCCTTTCCCCATTTGCATCACCACAGCCTTCTTGATGTCTTCATGGTTTTTGGAAATAATTGTTACCCCAATGTATTCTTCCAAGCCCTCTACCACATAGTCAATACTTCGCGTCGCGATAAAATAGGTCAACATCGCATAAAGTGCGGTAACCATTCCTAAACCAATGGCAGCGATCAAAAATAAGATGACATTAATTCCTAAAATGATTTCAGCGATTGTAAAACCAGAACGTTTAAGAGTATACAAAGCCAATACCTCAATCCCATCGATAGCACATCCTCCACGCATTCCCAAGCCAATACCCAAACCCAAGAAGAGACCCCCAAAAATTGAAATCAACAATTTGTCTGAAGTAATAACAGGATACGGAACGAAAGTTAGCACCAATGTCAACCCAATCACAGCTAATAAGGTGCGTATTGCAAAACTTCTGCTAATTAAATAACCTCCCATTATGATGAAAGGTACGTTACACAATATAACTAATACGGTAATGGGAATATGATAGGTTTCATGAATTAAAAGTGCTACTCCAGTTACACCGCCATCCAAAAAATGATTAGGCACCAAAAAGCTCTTTAAGGCAAATCCAGCAAATAAAATACCTGAAACAGAATAAATAAAATCTTGAATGTTTTCTCTGGTTGAATGTGAACTCATGAATATTTTGATTTAATAATTTGTAAATGCTTTTCTTTTTGCTCCGCTCTTAAATTGCGTGCTGTATTCGTAAAATAATGGTGATTTTCTAAGAATTTAATTTGTATCTGATCCCAAGCAGCTTCTTCATTGACCACATTGCTAGCTTTTAACTCGTTGAATAATAGACTGCCGATCGTAAAAAAATCAGCTCGACCTAAATAATCTAAATCGGCATCCGCCAAAATTTCTTCCAGCAAGTTTTGAGGTTTTTGAGGAATTTTAGTGGCCCTAATCATGCCACAAATACTTTCAATTTCAGCTTTTGAAAACCCGATTGGAATCAAATGGTCTTTGGCCATTTGACACGAAATTTCCTCGTGACCAGCCGCCTGTTCTAAAAAACCGGTATCATGAAAAAGGGCAGCAACCAATAACAGTTCTAATTCATCTTCACCTATTCCCTCAGAAACAGCAATCTTTCGGGCACTGATAAATACATCAAGGGTATGTGAAATAGCATGATAAAATAAGTCGGGCGATAAGTTGATAAGCAATCGGTTGATTACTAAATCATAAACTTCCAAGACTCTTGGCGTTGCAAAACAAGTTGAAAGCGCATAAATCTGAACTTCTTGTGCCTTACCTTTTACTTTGATAGCCTCCAACTTTTGAAAATCAAAAAGGCCTGAATGTTCAACATCGGCAACAACTGATTCGGATACTAGAATTTGCCCAGCATCAGCATTGGAACACAAGCGAGAAGCAAGGTTGACCGCGTCACCAATAACGGTATAATTCATTTGATCTTTTGATCCAATGTTTCCAGCAATCGCCTTTCCTCGGTTGATTCCAATGCCAATTTCAATGGGATCCATCCCTTTTTCTATTCTTCCCGCATTAAAATCAATGAGTAATTTTTGCATTTCAATGGCGGTCAACAAGGCTCTTTGGGTGTCGTCATGGCCATAAATAGGCGCCCCATAAATAACCATTAAAGCGTCACCAATAATCTTATCGAGCGTACCATTGTATTTAAAAACTACATCAATCATCAAATCAAAGTAATCATTGAGTGTCCTTACTACATCAATCGGATCCATTTTTTCACTCATATTAGTGAAACCGCGGATGTCGGTGAATATCGTAGTCAAGGTTAACTCCTGTCCACCTAAATTCAATAAATCTTCATTTTCTAAAATCTTATCAACAATCTGTTTTGAAACATATTTCTTAAACGTACTTTTAATTTTATCGAGGTAAGAAATATCCTCCATGGCTATAACCATTCCAATTTGCTCGCCTTGATCATCGATCAACGGAGAGATAGTCAAATTGACATGAACTGATTCCAGCCCTATTTTAATTAAAAAGTTTTGTTCTGAATAAACGCTGACTTCCTGTTCAACTTTCTCTAGCAGAACGATCAAATCAGGATCTTTTTCAAACATGATTTGGTAATGGTTACCAATGCATTCATCAGTTGAAATATGCGCTATTTTCTCCGCTGTTTTATTGACATAATCAATTTCACCAAACAAATTCGTGGTAATTACTCCCGTATGAATCGACTCCATGATGTTATCATTCAATCGTTTCGATTCTAAAAGGGTATCCAATAAAAATGTATTGTTATACGCTACACTAGCCTGCACAGAAATAGCTGAAAGCATCGCAGCATCCTCGGCTGAAAAATCGGACTTACCATTTCGAAGCTCTTTGTCAAAAATGATGATAGAACCAAGTAATTGATTTTTCCCCATGATGGGGGCAGCAAGAGCAAAAGATTTCTCTAGTTTCTCAAGGTGAATATTCTCAATCGAATTACAGGCAAATTTCTCCTGTTGAGTTGCGAGCAAATTTAAAAATCCTCTCTTTTTATTAAAAATTATCTTAGAAAGAACTTTTTCATCCAAATTAAATACGGCTTTTGGAATAAATAAATCTGAATTTTTTTTCTCAATCAAAATAAACCCGCAGGATGCATCTAAAATCCCGCACGTACGAATTAAGATGTCTTGTAACAAATCATCTACATGCTCATGTTCAATCAGCGTATTGGTGATTTCTAGTAATGTTTCTAATTCGAGCTGTTTGAAAGCAATATTATTCATGAATGTAGTTTAATCGCAGCAAATACCTACCATGCCTATTATGGTATTATTATAAAGCTTTCATTGAATTTGAAAAACATGAAATTAAAAATCAGCTAGAGCTTCTTCTTTGGTTGCATAAACAGATGAGTATTTCGATAGCCCCATAATTTTAAAGGTCTTGTCTACGATTGGGGCTAGATTGTAATACCCTAATTTCCCGTCCACTTCTTGCAATTTTTCGATAATTTCAATCAAAATAGATACGCCAATACTATTGACCACTTTCGTCTGGGCCATATCCAATAAAAAGCGCGTTTTCCCATTTGAAATGTTTTCATTACAAATATTTGAAATTATTTCACCCCCTTCATTATTCAAATATCCCTCAGTAATCAAAATTACTAAATCGTCTTGTGCTTCTATGTTTACGTTAAATTGGCTCATGATTCTTTCTTTTTTGTCATTGTTACGGTTGTACCTTCTTTGGTGGATTCAAATTCAACGGAATCCATTAATTCTTTTATAAGTTGTAAGCCCCAGCCTCGCTTGCGTTCTTCCGTGCCCAACTTATTTTCAATTTTAGGAATTTCTACCTTTGATTTATCAAAACCAATTCCTTGATCTATCACTTTAATCACTAAGCAATCATCCTCCAAAATAAAATGTATAAATACGTTATTTTGTGCACGAGAATGCTCAAATGCATTTATGCATGCTTCAATAAGTGCCATACTAATCTCCGCTGCTGCTTCTTCACTCAAATCCATGTGCTTAGCAACAACCTCAGCCGTATTAATTGCTACTAATTCCATGTTAGCAACAATCGGAAGTTTTAATTCAATTTTCGGTTTGTCCATTTTTTCATTTTTATAAACTATGTCAAGTATTTTTTTAATTGTAACAAATGTCAAATCATTTCAAATAGGCCATTCACCCATTAAGAATATAAATCAAGGCATCAAACACACTTAAATACTACGATAGTAATATCGTCAGGCGTTGTTTGACCTGCCAACCAATCACTTCCCAAGGTAACTAAAGCATCCTTTATTTCTTCGGCAGATTTATCAGCATTCGCTAAAATGCAATCTTCAACGGCCTGGTAACCAATTTGAACACCGCTTAAGTTAGGTGCTTCAGGTAAACCATCGGATGCAATGACAAAAATATCCCCTTTAGCAAATGAGCGTTCTTCCATATCAAAAGTAGCCCCATACAATCCGCCTAAAGGCAAGCCACTAATTTGTATTTCTTCAATGGATTTCTTCTTGGCTACATACAAATAACATGGAGGCATCGCCGCTGAACTGAGTTTCAATTTATTACCCTTAAAGTGGGTAATATTTAGACTCATCCGTAAAATTCCCAAATCTACTTTTTTAACAAGTCTGTTCAAATCATAAAGCATTTTATTAGGCTCATCTAGTGGAAGGCCTATCAAACCCGCTTTGGTAATGGAAACAAGCATACCCGCCGCAGTTCCATGTCCTGTGGCATCCCCGCAGACAGCGACCAAACTACCATCAGGCTGGGGATGAAAATCATAATAATCACCGCCTACTTCGGATGAAGTTTGAAGGTAACTCGCTATTTCTAAACCATCCACCTTAGGCAAGGTCTTAGGTAACATTCTATTTTGTAAATCTTTGGCCGCCTCTAACTCCGCAATTCTTCGCTCATCTTCCGCCTTGCCTCTTGATTTATTAGCTTGGTATTTTCCAAATAAAATAAACAGATAGGCCAATATTCCTAAGTAAACTAAATAGGCAAAAATCGTCCTATACCAAGGCGGCGAAATCTTGATTACAACACTGGCTTCCTCACTAACATGACCAGAAGCATCCATCGCGCGCACATGAAATACGTAAGAGCCCTCTCTTAAATTGGTATACTCTTTTTTAGAGTCTCTCGTATAAGCCGACCACGTATCATCTTGATTTTCAAGCCAATAACTAAAAGTGGTTTTATTCTCAGTTCCAAATAAAGGATAGGCTACCTCAAATACCAGGTTGTTTTGATCAAAAGGAAGTTTTTCAGGAACGATTGGAATAAGTTCCCCATTGGAAGAAATAGAGCGAATTAAAGCTTTAAATTTTTGAACGGGTTCTTTTAAAGCTAATGAAGGAACATATCGATATAATTTACTATCCTGCGAACCCATCCAAATCACTTCGTCGTCACCACTTCCTTCAGGCAAAATTTGGTAACTCAATTCATCTAAATCCACTTTGTAAAAAGGGTATTTTTGAAAAGTAAAGCCTTTTTTAATATCAAAATAGGTTTTAAACAATCCTTTTTGACAGATAAGCCAACCATAACCAGCCTCCTTGTTAAAAGCGTAATTTGCTAGTTCACTAGAAACCATAGCATCTAAGCTAAAACCCGAAAATTTCAATTTCTTTGCTTTGACATCAACAATAAAGGTTTTATTTGAAGAATCTAATGCAGCCAAAACCTTCTCGTTTAAATAAAAAAGTTTTTTTAACTGCTTGGTTTTAGCAAATGATTTATCTTGACTAATAGGAGTAAATGTACCTTGGCCCGTTGAATCGTATGTGAACATCACGATTCCTTTTCGCGTAGATATAAATATTTTCCCAGGCTCAGGCTCAAAAATTTCTCTACCACTGTACTTTTCTCCACCTTTGATTTTAATTTCTTTCCATACTCGGCCATTAAATTGATGCAATAAAAGACCATAGGCAGTGTTGCTACTAAATAAAAGGGTAGGATTCAGCTTCGATTGCATGGATTCAGAGCTTCGATAGGTATCTGAAATTTTAATCTTCTTCCCATTTAAAATAGCGTTTATTGAAAAATTGTTTGTACTGACAATTTGATCATCAAAAACACTTAACGTCCCACCCAACTCTTTAACATCCAATGACTTAAAAACGGACGTTTCGGTAATCGACTTCTTGGGAATGAATTGGTATAAATCATCAAAAGTACGAATGATTAATTTCCCCTGATGTCTAATGATATCCGACACACCACCTTCAATTCCGTTTAATGAAGAAAAGTTGGTCAAAGAAGGATCAAAAGAAATTTTAGTTAGGCCTGAATTTGTCCCCCAAATATCCCCCACGCGGTCTTGTGTAGCGAAATACATGCCCGTTTCAAATAAACCTGAACTCTTGCCTACCTCAGCATTTGTACTTAAGTCTTGATTTAAAAATAAGATCCCTTTGTCTGTGGTAATAATGGCGATCTTACCATTTCGCATAACCTTATCATTGATGTAGGACTTCCCTTCTATGACATATTGATTGGCATAAGGATTATTCACAGGCAAAAATTCACCTTTTTTCGTCATCCTGATTAATCCAATATTTCTCGAGACCAAGAGGTGATCTCCATTCGCCAATTGATAGTTTGCTTCAATACGATTTTCAGCAAACAACTTTTCCGAACCTTTTATAACTGAAAATCCAGCTTTTTGGGAGAATTTAAACAAGCCCTTGCCCCAAACTCTCAAATACACGCCATCAGGTGAACTGAGTATGATATGAACATTTTCCTTAAACTTATATGCACGTAAGTACTTTTTGTCTTTAAATAAATAAACTGCATTTTCTGTTTGAAAAAATACGGTATCTTGATGTATGGCTACGCCCCATAAAGAAGCTGTCATCTCGTCCTTCTTGGGTAATTTTTCGGAGAGAGAGATGTATTCATTTTGACCAAATTTATTTTTTTGTAGATAACCAAAATTTAAACCGGCAAATCCTACATAAAGCGTATTTTTTGAATCTGCCTCAGCATCACGAATAAAAGCATTCAACGGCTTTCCATTCTGCAAAACCCTCCTAACTCTTTGTCCATCAAATTCGATTAATCCGTTTTTGACATTACCTACATAAATGACACCATCCTTATCTTGATATACGACATAGTTTCCAAAAGAAGAATTCAAGAAATCTCTTTTATAATGCGAAATAAAAAAGTTTCCAATTTCTAAATCTTTGTCGGTCCTTGTATTTGAAAATAAACCAAATGGGAGAAGGAGCAAAATAGCGAATACTATTTTCATGTAGTTATACGTATTATATAGGTTTGAGAGCTTTAATTAATGTACAAAAGCAAAACGAATTTATTAGTTTCTGCCAAATACCATATTGTGAATTTAGAAAAATATAATGAATTCAAAAAAAACTATGAAAATTTCATTTTTATTCAATATAACAACAATGACAACGAGCTGATTTTGATATGCATATTCGTAAAAATGGCACAATATCATCAATCATTAATCCGTTCAGAAAGTCATTTGATTAATCTGTCCAGTCAGCCTAACTGAAATCCTTTTCCCAAACTAGCAAAGCCTTTCTACAGGTAATTGTGTAATATTGTCTGATTAAACAGTATACGATGAAAAAAATCTTATTTACCTTATTAGCATTACCCTTACTGGTTCAGGCGCAGAAAATTGATAAAATTATTACGCGGGCAGAAACGGAGCGTATCGAAACTTATTTAGCCTCAGACGAGCTTGCAGGCAGAAAACCTTTTACGCCGGGTATTGAAAAGGCCGCAAATTTCATTGCCGGAATATTTGAAAAGGCAAAACTGCAAAAGACCAACGGGACCTATTTACAGACTTTTCCTATGTTCAAGTCTTCGCTAATTTCCGCTGCTGGAAGCATGGATGACGTAGCTATAGAGGCAAAAAATATCGCAATTATTTCCAAAGAGTCATCGGTTGAGCTTGACGAAAAATCGGGTTACGAAGTGGTAAGCATTCAGGCGGGAGACAATTTTGGCCAAAATGCTTACAAGATTATGAATGCTCAAAAACCCACCATCGCTTTCTTGCATGATAGCTTTGCTAAATACATTCCACGTCTTTCTGGCAGAGGCCCGCTAAGGGAAACGCAAGCCACCATTATTTTCGTAATCGCGAATACCACGCCTTCGAAATTTAAGATCACTGCAACCCAAAAAGTAGAACGTCTTGAGTTAGCTAACGTCGTGGGTATCCTACCTGGAAAGTCCCGTCCGAATGAATATGTTATTTTCTCGGGCCACTATGATCACCTAGGAATCGGAAAAGCCGTGCAAGGAGATTCAATTTACAACGGCGCAAATGACGATGCTGCTGGAACAACAGCTATGATGATGTTGGCAAAATACTACGCTAAAACGCGTAACAACGAACGCACACTGATTTTTGCTGCATTTACTGCGGAGGAAAGCGGTGGCCACGGAAGTGTTTATTTCTCGAAGCAATTTAATCCAGACCAAGTGGTGGCTATGTTTAATTTGGAGATGATTGGAACCGAAAGTAAATGGGGTAAAAATAGCGCCTACATCACGGGGTATGAGAAATCTTCCATGGGTGAAATTTTGAAGAAAAACCTAATAGGATCACCTTTTACTTTTTATCCCGATCCTTACTTAGATCAAAACTTATTTTACCGCTCAGACAATGCGACTTTAGCCGAATTAGGCGTTCCTGCGCATACTATTTCTACGTCTAAGATGGACAGTGAACCTAATTACCACAAGCCAAGCGATGAAGTGCAAACGTTAGACCTAGATAATATGACCGAGATAATTAAGGCAATCGCCAAGAGTGCTACTAGTATTGTTTCAGGGAAAGATACCCCTAGCCGCGTAGATACGACCAAATTGAAACAATAAATAGCCACCCCTCCTGAAAAAATCGGCTTTGTATTTAAACTTAAATCTTAGCCAAATTCGGGTTATTATATTCCAATTAAATTTCACAAGAAACCTGTCGGCTCAGCCCGTCGGACCATAAAAACCACCTCATGTAAGGTGGTTTTTATTATTTAGCAACCTACTGAAACCCCTTCGGATTTACTTCCTCATGCCCCGTGTGATCTTGATAAAACTGCGCAATGCGCAAGAGCGTGCCTTCGTCGTATAACTTCCCTACAAAAGATATGCCCGTTGGCAAATTGTTTTTTGCATCAAAGCCCGTAGGAACACAAACTACCGGGTGGCCGGTGAGATTCGTGATTGCCGACTGATTCCCACCTCCCCGCGAAGGGCAGATAATGGCATCGAATTGCGAGACCACTTCATTCACCTTTTGCATCAACAAATACCGGTGGCGTTGCGCATTGATGTATTCCACAGCAGGAACAAATCGAGACGTCCTGAATTGATTAGGCCAGTCGTTTTTGGTTTGACGGGTCAGAAGATCATCGATGTTTTTACGGGTCAACTCATCAAACTGCGCTGCACATTCCGCACCGATCACCACATCCATGATGTTGAATGTATAGGCTTTTTCATCAGGGAAATCGACTGGCATTAATTGAACCCCTTGTTTCTTCAAATCAGCCAAAACCTTCCATTCACTTCGTGTCGTATCGGTAATCTTATCAAAATAATTCTTTGCATATCCAATCTTCATTCCTTTCAAAGAACGATTTGCCTGGTAATTAAAAGGCATGTTCACCGCGGCCATATCCTTGCCATCCGTTCCATGTAAATAATTGAAGACAATCGCTGCATCATTCGCTGAGCGGCAAATCGGACCTACCTTGTCCAAACTATAACTTAAGGCCATCGCACCTGACCGACTGATACTGCCGAAAGTAGGCCGTAAACCCGTCGCCCCACAAGTAGTCGAAGGCGAAACAATACTTCCCCAAGTTTCTGTCCCAATCGCAAAAGGCACTAATCCTGCCACCGTAGCCGAGGCTGAACCAGCCGATGAACCTGAGGACCCGTATGCCAAATTCCATGGATTTTTTGTTCGTCCGCCATACCAATAATCCCCCATAGCTAATGCACCCAGCGTAAACTTGGCAACAAGCACGGCGCCCGCATCTTTCAGTTTAGTATATACATAAGCATCCTCATCTATCATTTGATCCTTGTAGGGTGCTGCTCCCCAGGTTGTCTTTGTCCCCTTCACGGCAAATAAATCCTTCAATCCATAAGGAATTCCGTGCAATAAACCCCGGTATTTTCCCGCGGAAATCTCTTTGTCGGCCTGGCGTGCTTGTACAAGTGCCATATCTTCCTGCAGACTGATCACACATTGCAAACTTGCGGCATGTGCCTTGATTCGCTCAATAAAAAACTGCGTTAGGTCAACAGACGTTATTTGCTTGGATTTAATCAAAAAAGCTAGTTGATCAATCGAATAAAAAGCGAGCTCACTCCTATTTTTTGGTAAAGACGCTCGAACGACAGGCCAAACAACCGGCCTTTGCTTTTGATCAAATTTCATACCCGGAAGTCTGGGGTTTTGCCATAAACTCAACGGCACATTATTGTTCAAGGAAAGTGCATGCATCGCCTTGTAATTGGCTAAATTATCCATCACATCTGAATACAGCGTATCTAATTCTTGAGTGGTAAAAGTCAAATCAAATAGTTGAGCGGCTCCTGATAAATCCGATTTGGTCTGAGCAAAAACGGGAGAAGCAAACAAGAGTAATAAAGCGATTTTTTTCATATGAATTTACACGGTGGTTTGGGCACGATTTGTTAAACATACTAAATATAGCTCTGAAGAAAAAGTGGCAGATGAATCCTTCAAGACCTATGGGGTATTACCCTGCCATAGACTTCAATTACATCCGCATGTGTACTTGTTATCCAACTAAAAATTAAAAAATGATTTTATAATCAGAACGATTGGTAAGTAAAATTTCCTATTTTTATTTTTCCAAAACCTACTCCATCACCTGTAAATTGGAGCATTTTTAAAAACCTATTAAACCTACATTCATGCTAAATAATCGTAGAAAATTCATCCAACAAGTAGCCTTAGGTGCCGCCGGAATCAGCTTAGGAAATATTCACAATGCCTTCAGCGCTAAAAGTTATTCGCGGATTATTGGGGCTAACGACCGCTTGAATGTAGCCTTAATGGGTTGCGGCCGCCGGGTTAGCGCCTATTACGATGCATTAAAAGACAAAAAGAACAATGTTGATCTTGCGTACATCTGTGACGTAATGAAAAAGCAAAGGGAAAAGGTAGGACGAGATTTACAAGGGAAGGTGAGTGGAAAAGCTACTTTGGTGAATGATATTCATGAGGTCTGGAATGACCAATCCGTGGATGCCATCTTTAACGCAACACCGGATCATTGGCATGCTCCGGGAACGTGGATGGCGATGCAAGCGGGTAAGCATGTCTACATTGAAAAACCCTGTAGTCAAAATCCGCGTGAAGGGGAATTGCTTGTAGCCTTTCAAAAAAAATACGGTAAGGTCGTGCAAATGGGAAACCAACAGCGCTCTGCGAAAGAATCGCAAGAAATCATCGCTGAAATTCATAATGGGGCCATTGGTGAGGTCTATAAAGCCCTCGCATTTTATTCTAACCAACGTGGCGAGGTGCCACATGAAAAAAAAGCACCCATTCCAGAAGGTTTGGATTGGGAATTATGGCAAGGACCTGCGCCACATCGGGAATACACATCTGAAACTTGGGATTATAATTGGCACTGGTACGGATGGCATTGGGGCACAGCAGAGACCGGTAATAATGCAACGCATGAATTAGACGTAGCGCGCTGGGCCTTGCAAGTAACATACCCCGAGCATGTGGAAGTAGAAGCGGCAAAGCGTCATTTCAAAAATGATGGCTGGACGATGTACGATACCATGGAAGCAAAATTCCGTTTCCCCGGGAATAAGATTATCGAATGGGATGGAAAAAGTCGGGCTGGCTATCAAACCTATGGTAGCGACCGAGGAACCATCATTTACGGTAGCGAAGGATCAGTATTCGTGAATAGACAAGGGTATACCCTTTTTGATCGTCTTGGTAAGAAAATCAAAGACAGTAAATCGAGTGGGACAGAGGCAGGCAATACCTTAGGCGGTGGCGGGGATATGACGGATTCGCACGTAGCGAATTTCTTTAATGTCATACGTGGAACAGAGACCAAATTAAATTCTCCAATCGAGGAAGGTGCCATTAGTCAAATGATGTGTCATTATGCCAACATTTCGTATCGAATTGGGAAATCATTCCAAGTTAACCCTACTGATGGGCATATTTTAAATAAAGAAGGAATGAAACTATGGGGCCGCGAATACGAGAAAGGATGGGAGCCTAAATTATAATTTGGAAAATAAGGAAAGCCTTTTAATTGATTTATCGCAGGTTTATTTTTGATAAAACAAAGCCCTCAAATTCAAATACAAGTGGACTTGAGGACAAGGGCATGATTACTTTTGAAGTAGCCGGGCTTACATTTTGTTTAAGTATATCCTTTAATATACAAATCAAAAAGTTATCATTTAAAACCTGATTAATCACCTTTGTTTACTTATCTTCAGTAAACTAACTTGGCCATTAATTAGGGATGTTAGGTTTATTACATAATTCCCCACCGAAAGGCTGGATAAGTCTAAAATTTCTGAATTCCTGACAGATTCCTTTTTCCATACAATCACGCCTTTTACGTCATGAATTTCAGCCTTTACCAACAGGCCAAAATCGTCAGGAAAGGTAACTTTTATTGACTGATCAAAAGGATTGGGCGAAAGGGCAACTTTATTATCTGTTAGTTGCATTGCGGTAATTAATCCGTATTGGCTCAATGAAATCTCTGATATACATCCATTAGAATCTGTGTATTTGACACTATACAAACCATTAACCGATGCGTTTATTTTTTGGCCTATTTCACCTTTGAGGATAGTCCCGTTTAGATACCACTGATTCCCAGCTAAGGCAGAAGAAATTAAGGTGGTATTCCCCTCTCGTGTGATCGTAGGAGCTTTGGGAGTATCTAATTTAGTCAAGACCATCTCATCTGATTTAGTTTCACACCCTAAGCTATCCGTTTTCACAACGAATACTTTGCTTGAGTTGACAAATCGCTTCGTAATTACATTAGATGAATCAACTTGATTTCCAACATACCATGTATACTTATCTTTTTTTACGTTATTTATTACAGTCAATCTTAAAGTGTCAGAAGAGCAAAATGTAAATTTAGAGGTATTTAAAATGGGCTTTATGGCATTATGACAATTGTTTCTTACCATTTTAAGCCCGTTCCATTCCCACCTCAAATTTAAATTTCTATCATTTACCACAATGTCAACCTTTCCATTATTATCCAAATCAAAAACTGAAATAGGTTCATCCCAAATAGCGGAATTCAAAAATGTGGCATTCTCCATCAGTTGATTAGTAAAATCGCTGAAATTCTTTAGATCAGTTGATTTGAAAACCTTTATACTCCAATTCGCCTTTGCATCATTCATCGGTAAGATCACCTCATTAATGCCATCTTTATCTATATCATGGGCATTGATATCCAATACATATAAATCATTGGGAATCGAAATAGAGACGCCATTATTTTGATTAAAATTACCTTTCCCATCATTCCATAATATTCTGAATCTGTTTGCGTAGTTATTCGTGGGTGAATAAACATCGTTCAAAACCAAATCAAGAAAATTATCTTTATTCATATCAATTAACTCAACTCGATCAACCCAGCCAATGGTGTCCAAATTTGAAGGCTTATTCGAAAAATTACCCTTCCCGTCATTTAGTAGGGTACGGTTATAGATACCTTTAGCTACTTGATGGTGCGTTGAAAAAGTAAGAACATCAACATCTCCGTCATTATCAATATCCCCAGAAGTACCGCTTCTCCAAACGCCATAAAATCCAATGGAATCTACTTTAAATGATTTACCATCAAGATTCAACATTGAATAAAGAGGAAATACAGGATCAGGACAATTTACACAACCAGCTGGATCCATTCCAGTAAGTAAAAATGCGTCTAATCGACCATCCCCATTAAAGTCAGAAACAAGTGTTTTACCAGCAAATAATTTTTTATTATTCAATTGTATTTTTTCCTCTATAAGTCCACGTTGAGAATTTTTAAAAAAAGCGGGACCTGGCCAAGCATAGGGAACAGATAAGTCATAACCCTGAAATTGCATTACATCATCAAGCCCATCATTGTTGTAGTCAAACTGCGCAAATGAGGCAAATCCACCCGGAATTTTTAACCATTGTGGACTGTTTGATAATTCGTAAGATGTCTTGGGCTTATTTACTTGACAGAAAATGGATGTGGATAAAATAGGCAGTAAAACTATAACGAATATGTACTTTTTCATTTTACATAATGAATTACGGAAACTAATCCTCTCCTAATAAGTACTGAATAACCATCAAGGATCAGCCTTTAACAATGTTAACCACCAAATGAAACTCAAAACGAATGATTCACCTAAGCCTCTAGATTAGAAATATGAGTACTTTCTTATCTCAAGTGTTTCAGCGCATCAGGTAATAAACTGATGCATGTCAAATCATCAATACAATAAATGCTGCTTTGATGAATTTCTCCAACCAGCTTGACTTTCATAGTTGACAAAAAACACTTTCAAATCCGCTTGACTTTCATAACGGACGAAATAGATTTTTTTCTTAGCCTGACTCGCATAATTTGTAAAAAACCATTTGCCATCATTGGGCCCAGCTTGGCTTTCGTACTTCACTTTAAATACCTTTAAATCAGCTTGACTTTCATAATTGACCACGAATACTTTAACGTCAGCCTGACTTTCATAATCAACAGAAAAAACTTTCTGGCATTTGGCAGCATACGATGCGACCATGGCAATGCATATCAAAACTATTTTTTTCATATTAGGTAATTTAATTTGACAATGAATATGTCTCAAAAATAGCAGAATATTCTTACTAACACTATGGAACGCATGAAATCAATAGACAGATTCAAACTGCTTGGTTTTGCTAAATCAATCCGCTGAATGAAGCTTTCGCTTAACATACCAAGATCAAATATTTACCGTTAAATAAGTTACATTTTAAAATACCTGCAAAAATTAATAACTAGATGAAAATTAGCTAATCAAGGACTTACCTTAGGCCTTTGGTATATCAAGTTACTAATCGAGTTCATTTTTTATTCAAAATATGTTGAATTGTAAACTTCCCATTTTCCTATTAATTTGCTGTTGCAGCATGCTCATTTCTTGTAATTCTACCTGTGACACTTGTGAAGGAGAAGGTAAGGTATTTTGTCAAACCTGCGAAGGAAATGGGGAAACCGCATGCTCCCATTGTGAAGGTACAGGCATAGATGAATGTTCTTATTGCAAGGGTGCGGGAGAAATGTCTTGTACGAATTGTGCTGGTTCAGGAAAAGAGCGAAAGTTGGACATTGCCTCAGGTGAATATATTGACCAATCTTGCCAAAAATGCAGTGGCTCAGGGACTTCCGAATGTAATTTTTGTTCAGGCGAGGGCTCTGGCAATTGTGAACCTTGCAAAGGAACAGGGAATGTTACCTGTAAAGAATGTAATGGAGAAGAAAAATTAGTTTGTAAAACATGTGATGGCACGGGGAAAATTTAAATGAATAAAATCTACAATCGCCATGAAGACCCTTTTGAGTGGTTGCCGGGATTAGATGCCAGCGAGGATTTCATAGCACCACCTTCTTATACGGATCTATTTAATCGTTGCGACCAGGCGTATGATGACATCTTAACTGGGGATGTTTTAAACTACCGATTAGATGAGCTGAAAGCTGTTTTGGATAAACATCAAGATTTATTTGATGAGGCAGACCAACTTGTGACGGTCTATGAGGGATTCGATCATTTCATTTATTTGTATGATGCATTAATTTCAGCCTACCAATTTACACATGATCAAGGATGGAATGCGTATTTCGCTCTTGATGATTATTCCAAATTTGACATGAGCATAGAACGTCATGTACTTGATTGGCTGAAAGCTTATGGAGATTTAAACAACACCATTGCGTTTCATTTACACTTCAATACGGATTGTGATTGCAATAACCTTAGCTACTATCGCATAAGTCCTATTGGTATTCATATACACCACGATGACCTAGCGAAGATTTTTGAATTCTCCCGTTTGTATGCAGCGCATTATGCCGAATTACTCATAAAGTATATGGATATTTCATGGGAAGAATATCATACCTTGACGGAGAAAGAGCCCCTGTATTACCGGCGAGATAATCTATTTTATTATTTGTCGAAAAATAAAAATCCTTAAGAGCTATTAGGAAAATGGTATTCGTACTGATTGAAAAGAATTTATTCTTTCCATTCGATGGGAATGACCACTTCATTTGTTCTTCCCCAAAACTGGTAAGGGGCATTATAACCTAAATAGGTATAATCACCAGCAACTTTTATTCCATTACTTTGAATTAACTGAAGTAATTGATCACGCTTTTCTTTTATCTTTTCATCATCTGCATAGCCACCAAAACGGATAACGGCCACATACTGTGGGCTAGATTTTACGATGTGAACGCCAGAATCCTTCGGTTTTGGCAAATCTGATTCTTGGTATTTTTCAGGCATGACAAAACTCATCGATGAACCTTTCTCACGCATTTCCATGCGTACTGGCGAGGTCATCGCAATACTTTTTCCTTGATCATTTCCTCCAAAAATATAGCCTGCTAATTTCCTGAAGCCACTGTTGGCCACCGACTTATAATCGGTTCCGGAACTGTAGATTTTGGCAAATGTAGCAGCAGGATAAAACCTAATCTCGTATTGCGCTTCCTTTTTAACCAACCTGTATTTTTGATTTTCTGTCTTAAGATTACTACTCACAACCTTATATGATTGTACCATAAGGAATATTAAACCAATGCCCGAAATAACGTAAAATGCTTTCATGTTAAATTGCGTTTAGTACGAATAGCATTTAAACCAGCAAGTAGATAGAATAGTTTCCTAATTAGCGGAAAGATTAATTTTATTTTACACGTAATTGCCTTATTTTCAATCAATAATCCTTTCCTATGAAAAACATCTTCTTCGTAATTGCACTTTATAGCCTTGCTTTCATATCAGAAGCAAAACCCAAAAAAGAAAAATGGATTCAACTATTTAATGGGAAAAATCTCAAAAATTGGACAGTTAAAATCCACCATCACGAGGTTGGCGATAATTACGGAAACACCTTTCGAGTGGAAGATGGCATGATCAAAGTTCGCTATGACCAATACGATCAATTCAATGAACGTTATGGGCATTTGTACTTCAATAAACCTTTTTCACATTATATACTTCGCATGCAATATCGCTTTACCGGGGTTTGGAGAAAAGATGCTCCCATTTATACCGAGCGAAATTCAGGTGTCATGTTTCATTCCCAAGATCCCAACACCATGCCGAAAGAACAAGATTGGCCTATCTCCGTTGAAATGCAGTTCTTGGGAATTTTGGAAGATGGGAAGCCTAGACCCACCGGAAATATGTGTTCACCCGGGACTGACGTCGTTTATCAAGGCAGAATCGATCCCCGCCATTGCATCAATTCAAGTTCCAAAACATTTGAAAATGAGCAATGGATTACGGCTGAATTAATTGTGCGCGGGGACTCTTTGGTTACGCATAAAATAAATGGAGAAACGGTATTGGAATATAGCCAACCGCAGATTGGGGGAGGCGTTGCTAATCGCTATAACCCTGCGCTGAAAATCGATGGAAAGCTATTAAGCAGTGGATTTATAGCGCTGCAGAGTGAAGGCCAAGAAATTGATTTCAAAAATATCGAGCTATTGGATTTGTCTAAAGCTAACTAAGCAAGAGATAATATCATGTAGTAACAGTCTATTGACAAATACACAGAAAAATACCTCCAAACAGCCTAGTCAACCATAGAAACTACCCACACCATTGGAGCGACTCGGTATATCCTTACGGCATTAGGGAGTAACGCATAACCTGTACCAAATACCTATTTGTGCTCAAACAATTGATTAAACACCATTTTAAAGGTATTGTGCGTTTGCCCTCTGAAAGTAACTTCTGGACCATAGACAAACAAATTACCCTTGCCTACTTTGGCTTGAAAAGCAGCTATCCCGTCCTGCAAATACGTCTGACCAAAGGCCCACCCACTACGTAAGGTTTTATCAGAAGCGTACCAAGCCAGTGGAATTAAGTTGCCATGGGCAATCGCCTCCGCCGACAAATTAAAGACCGGACTGGCGCTAAAATATACATCTGCTTTAGACGTCATCCCCCAGTTGGCCTCCACCTCATTATCCACCGCAACTTGCATCACACTACCTGGAATATAAAATTTCTCACCTGGTAAATCGCGCTCTTTGCCATTAACAATTTCAACCAGTGCATTTTTTACGGGCAGATTTAAATGATAAGCAAGGTTTGAACTAGACCCAATGGTAATGATGTCTCCCCCCTCTTCTAAGAATGCACGTAAACTTGGGATTGATTTTGCCGCCGTTATTTTTCCCAGCGTCTCTTGATACTCCGTAGGAATATCAGCTTCAACGGGTTCCCTACTCATGTACTCGCTTGGCGCTTCAGCTTTCAAACTTGGAATGGCTCTAGTAACAAAGATGAGTGCGTCATACTTAGACTTCAGGTTGCCCTTGTCGATTTCTTTGGCAAATACCAACTTAAAATCAAAATGGTGTTGTTCTAATATCCAACGTAACCAACCCGAGGGCATTGAGCCACCGTACACATCCCAAAGGCCGATGCGCTTAGCGCCGATTTTTTTTGAATCTTGCTTTGGTAAATTTACCAAAGGTGTAATTTTCACGCTTGCCTTCGCAAGGATTGATGAAGCAGCTAAACTGTGCGTGACATAAAATGCATCTTTTGTTTTGGTCACTTCAACACCTGCTTTTAATAAATCATTTAACAAGGTAAATGAAGCATTATCTGAAGTAGGGAATGCATAATAAGTAGCCGTTTCAAACGTGGGACTCGCAACTTGCAACTGACCGTATGGAATCGTTTCCAAGGGAGCATCGAGGTCAGTCAAGATCCGGTCAAACTGAATACCCATGGTAAAAGCAGGTGTCCAGCCCGCTGAATCATATGGACGAACAGGAGGACCACCCGGGTATTGGAAATCATTTGGGTGGTCTTGCGGCTCAAACATATCAATAACATGTGGACGAAAAGCTTGATTGGTTTTAACCACAAAAGAACCTTGCGGATATTTCTTTCCATTAACTTCAAAAGCCTGGGTCGCCTTCTCTACACGGATTCCACTTTTAATCAAGATATTCACAAAAGCCAAACGCGTTGTTGATTGATCCGCCGAAATAATGTAGGCACGGGCATCACGAGTTGACGGATTAGCATATACGACAGCAAATAAGCTATCACTTTTGGACTTAAGGTTACCACCAGCAAGGCTCGTTAATTTCTCCACTTTATTGGGCGAAAGCGTCCAATAATCCTTCGAACCAAGCTCAATGGATTTACGACCCATTTTGTAAATATTCATCAGTACCTCTTCGCGGTGGCGTGTGGCATAATTCAGCACCGCATAATTCAATGAAAGCGAATAGTCGATGGAGTTTTTGAAAAACCATTTACGCGGCGTAATGGGGAAAGGTGTCGCGGAATTGGGAATTAATCGATTGGGAACTAACGGAATGGTCTTCGGCGTAGGATCGCCAATAATCTCCGTTAATAGACCAATGATGTTGTGATAATAGGCTGTTGTACGGAGTCCGCCATTCCACCAAGTAGAATAAACAGATCCTGATTTCATGGTATACCCCGGTTTATCTTCCGCATTTAAACGGGAGCTCATCGCTGCACCTAAGGCATCGATTCCGGTAACTAATAATGGATCGTAGACATAATTGAATGGATCCCGGTATGGTGGCCCAGCGACAACAGTTCCTTCCGGCCCTGTTTGATGGTGATTATAGAGAATCTGCGGCATCCACTCAATGTATTGTTGGCGTGCCATATTCGCCGACTCGCTCATATTCATCATGTAGAAATCCCGGTTATTGTCATGGCCAATGTATTTTTCATACAGACGTGGCAAGAATTCCGTGGACCGCTTTAACGTATCTGCCTTGCGCATGTACCAGTTGGACACCAACTCCTGCCCATCCGGATTTGCGTGCACAAAAAGGATGATGGTATTCTCAAGAATACGCTTTGTTTCCTCATCGTTACGGGTGGTGAATTGATAAATGGATTCGATCCATTGATGAATCCCTACGGTTTCGGTCGCGTGCAATCCCCCATCGATCCAAACAACGGCTTTCCCTTCTTTGGCTAAGGCTTTAGCTTCTGATTCACTAAGTCCTTCAGCACGAGCGAGGCGCTGAGAAATGGACTTATACTTGGCCAAATTCTTGATGTTTTTAGGATCAGAGACCATCACCATGTATTGATTTCGACCCTCTTCGGTTTTCCCGATGGATTGCAATTTTACGCGTGGGGAAGCTTTGGCTACCTTTAGTAAATAGGCTTCTGTTTGCGTAAACGTAGCTAGGTGATAATTATCTCCGATTGAAAATCCAAAATGAGATTTGGGGCTAGGAACTTGACCAAAAAAGATATGGGATATGAATAGGAATAGTAGGGTGATTTTTTTCATGGGGTTGATGGAGGTAAGAATTAAAGGTAAAAAAAATGATTTAAAAACCTGACCGGAATTTTAAAATTCAAGTGCCTCTAATCCAAATTTTATCATGGGAATATGCGTAAGGAAGTCGCCCAAAAAATTCCATTCAACTCCCCAGTTTACTAATTTTAATTGACTTGGCATTTGAATTATCATTCGACAGTATTTGCAAAAGGTAATTACCCGCATTCAATTGACTTAAATCAAGTTGCTCACCATTAACAACGATTGATTTTATCATACGTATCATTCCCGAATGATCAACTACTTTAACCTGTACCGTTCGTCCGAACTCGGTTGGGAAATTGACGCTAAAATAATGGGAAATTGGATTGGGGAATACGTTAACCTGACTCAATATCACTTCTTCCGTGGCTGTTATGATGACAACCATGGGCTTACTGACCTCTGTGCCACAGGGAGACTCAACCTTAACGGTATAGTTTCCACCTTGGGTTGGGATAATCGATTTTTGATTTGCATTATCAATCTTAAGTCCATTAAAATACCATTGATTCCATTCATTGGAACTCGATGTTAAACTACCATTGGGTTCTTGGGTAATGGATGGAATTCCAGGAACAGGGATAAGCACGACACTTGCTGGATTACTCAAGGGGCTACTACAACCGTCAACCATGGCTTTCACTTTATATTCCCCGGCTACATTGGCTAAATAGTTGGCTTCAAAAGCATTTGGAATAGGATTCCCATTACGGTACCATTGATTCAAGGAGCTGCTACTTTTCAAAAGTACAGTACTGCCTGCACAAAGAGTAAGGGGAGATGAGTTCGAAATCACAGGGGCAACGGGAATACGCTTCTTCGTAATGTTTATGGTATCGCTCCTTAACACACAGCCATCCCTACTGCTTTCTGTTATGAAGAAAGTTCCTAATTCTTTCAAATTGGAGGCATTCGTTTTAGGATCAAAGATTGAAGTTTTGCTATTAAATGTAAATGTATAGTTTGACCCAACATTTATTTTTTTCAAGCCTACCAATAAACTATCGTTTTGTAGACATAAACCAGCTGTCGAATAAGTCAACCTTGGCTTTTCGATAAAATCACAATCCATTTTATAGGCGATGATATTGGTAAACATGGCGTCTTGATCTTTCCGCTTATCAAAATATTGCAAGAATGATGTGTGTGTTTTATAATCATAATGAGGCCAAAAACCCAATGAATCTGCTCTGGTTTGGTCAGAGTCAAACAAAATAGGATGGCTATGCAGCTTTTTTACTTCATACTTTTTTGTGGTTGGATTAAAAAGAAAATATGAAAATTGATTTTGGTAGATAAATCCAATTCCATGATTTGGCAAAATATCCATGTAGCCATCATGATTGATATCATCAAAGACATCTGAGATACCCGATCTAATTTTACCTATTTTGTAATTGAGGCTATCTGCAAAAAACCGTTGGCTAATGTCCTGACCGTTTTCATTAAATATTACTGCATAGGTAGTTTCATCGCTCTGTTTCCAAAAAGAAAATAAATATTCGTTTTTCCCATCCCCGTCAAGATCTTGAGCAAAACCTTGTCGGCCTGTATTATGAAAAGGTTTACGCGACAATCCTTGAGGTATAGCTATTTTAGAAATCGCCTTTTTTTCCTTGGCGGTTATGTACCCAAACATATCCAAGGGAGAACTCCTTAATTCATTTCTTGGATCTTTAAGTATTCCAAACAAAGTATCTTGCTGGGAAAACATGGGCACAAAAAGTCGGCTTTTAAAAAGGGAGTCGGCTGAATTTCGCTGAAAAAGCTGAAGTGTTTTTCGCTGAAATTTACCCTTATAGTCAAAAACCTGAATTGAATCCTCATGGGGATACCGCATGGGAATCGATTTAGGCAATTCATCAACCAAGCCTAAAAACGCCAATTCGTCGTCTTTGTCTTGATCGATATCTATAACCTGATAATGCCTAGTTGACCCACCGGTATCGTTAAAAAAACTTCCTTCAAAGGATTTGTTGCTTTTATTTATGAACATGAATTCACCCATATTCTCGCTTGAATCATACCACTTGGGCATGGATGAACGAGAACCGTGCCAATTGTCCGTTGGTTGATAAACATCTAAAAACCCATCTCCATTAACATCCAACACGATGTGTCCATCGTCTCCACCTTTAAAATCGAATACTTGATTTGAATCTAATTCGAAATTATTATTGCCCCGATTCAAAAAAACGGCTTTGAATTTCCTGGAATCAATTATGGAATCTTGCCAAAACATTCTGCTTGTCCCCACGGCAGCAAACTGTAATACAATATCAGATAATCCATCCCGATTAAAATCGCCTGTTGAAATCCATCTACTTTGGGTACCATGAAAACCCGGGTATTGGGCGCTCATTTTTGACCACCAGGCTTTGTTGATGAGTAAGCTATTTTTAGGAATCGTTTGGCTATATACGTTGGAAAATAATCCAAGCAAAATACAACCCACCAAACATAATTTTCCCATGAATATTAAAAGTATGTAAAGTGAAATTACCCAATAAAATTATAAGTTAAGCTAAAAATCAAAATACCTTTCAAGGCCCCCATCAGTATATCAAACAGCATTCAAGTTTTAATTGCATCCGATTCGCATCGAACATTGGGATACAAAAAAGGGAAGGCCATTGCCTTCCCTCAAACTTTATCACAATTGATAGCTTTATTTCTCAGCAGCTGCTCTGGCTGCTAACTCCTCCATAATCAATTTAGTATCATACAAATGGATGTCACGAACAACCTTGTCATTTTGCCACAACATCGCACGATGCAATGGAATTAAAATATCTTTCCCAGTAAAACTGCCTTTTGCCAACATCACACCCCATACATTAGTCCATACCTCTCCGTTATTTAACTTCAATGTAATGACGCGAAGACGATCAAATTTGACATTTGTCCAATTTTTATATTGGCCCTTAAAATCGGCCAAAAATGCTTTTTTATCTTGAATGTCCACAAGCGTGTCACTTGGGTAATACACTTGAATGTTATCCGCAAATGCATCACCTGACCAAGTGGTGTCTTGATCGGCGTAAGCTTTCAGTTGGGCTTCAATCGCTTTGGATTTATCATCCAAACTGGTCATCGTTCCACCAAGTGCATCCGATGTAGCATCTCCTGATTTACTTGTTTCTGTTTTGGGGTTACAGTCAAACATCGCTGTCGCAAGAGCGATCATCATCAATAATTTTTTCATTTTTTTATGCGTTTAGTTTATATTTTGAAGCATGAACGTAGTGAATTAAACAGCGTGTTAAACGCAGCTAACTACGTAATTTGTTCCAAATACTGAAAATGGAACAACTCAACTTCAGCGCATTGATTTTATTTGGCTTCCCATAGGCCAAAGAGTTAATTCAAAAAATAGAACTAATCGTAGGGATGTAAACTAAACCGGGGTATTGGCACAGCCAACTTGAATAAAATACCATATAATAAATAGGCCAATCTAATTGAACTTCAATAAGAATTTATCCTTTACTTTGCTTTTGTAATTCAATAATTCGAACGTATATGAAAAAGTATTTACTAGTAACGGGGCTACTATTCATTTCAATCTTTGCCAACGCGCAAACAATCTGGACAGAGGAAACAAAACTCAAAGGGACCATAGGCAAATATGATATTTTCATGACACTTGCTGTTCCTTATGGAGGAGCCTCCAGATGTCTTGTGATTGGTAAATACCATTACGGAACCAATAAAAAATACATTGATCTTTGTTCAGAAGAAGAGGGCATTATCGTTGAGCGAGTTAATAACAAAGAAACTGGTTATTTTTTGATTTACGACTGGAATAAAAGCGTAGGGCAAACGGTAACAGGTTTATGGACTTCCATGGATGGAAGAAAACAATATGCGGTGAAGTTAAAAGTGGTAGGAAAAGGACAATACTAAGATTATTACTTATTTTCAAGAGGTATTTTTTTCAAAATACATGTCCTAGGTAACTCATACGATTTTAATAGTTGAGCGAAACATGCAGCCCTTTTGCTTTGTATCCCTTAGATAGTACCGATTTCATCTATTTCAACTCAAACGTAAACTTTAGCTTGGATTTAATCGGAACCCCATTTTTCCTTGCTGGTTTAAATGGTTTAATTAATTTAACGGCATTTGCCACAACTTCATCCATTGCCAAACTAATTGAATTTTCCGTCGTAATTGATTCAATCATTCCTTTTTCATTGACAGTCACTTCATACAATACGCGCAACACCTTACCTTTTCGCGAGTTAAAATCATATTCCATTTTTGAAACAATGTCTTTATTTAATTCTACCAAGCCGCCAGGATATACCGGCACATCAGAATCTGCCTCAACTTCCTGTTGTTTGGCAACCGGCTTCAGTGGGTTGGCTTTAAGCGTTAGTAGGTATTCCGTTTCCTTGAAATACAACATATCATCCGCCATATAACCGACCTCCCCTTTGTGGTTTACTTTCCAATGACGATTAATAAATCCTTCGACCTGAATGGTTTCAAAGGCAGCAATCGATTTTGCCGCTGATCCATATTCAGGCGTTTTACGTAATTTCGCTTCCCGATCCAAAACAACACTATTGGGTTGTGGACTTGGACTAAGGGTAGTTTTTACCGGTTCCGATTCCGCAGCCAACTGCTTCAATTTAGCTTCATATTGCTCTTTATAACTTAAAACACTTCGTTTTATGACAAATAGTTGGGCTTCATCCACTATGAATCCCAATTTCCCCTGGTAGAGAATCTGCCAATGATTCGAATCATAACCTGTCACCTTAATCACCTCATCTTTAGGAATAATCGTCGGTTTTTTCGTTTGAATCAACGTCGTCTTAAAGCCTACATCCTTTAACAAGATCACCTCATCCACTTTCAGCACAAGGGGTGCTGGCTTTTCGATGGGTTTAGTTGGCGTAGCTTGTGCCACCGCTTTTGGTGGTTCAGGTTGTGAAAGCGGTTTGGCCTCCTCCATTGCTTGTTTTTGCGCCTCCGCCAACTTATTGATTTCTGTTTGCTCCTTTGCAAATGCTGCCTGCAATTTAGCACGAGCATCTTTTTCATCAATATTTTGATCCGCAATCAAAATGTATCCTTCGCGATCTTTGAATTTTATCTTCCAAAAAGCATCTTCTTGGCCTATAAGCGCTACTTTTTTAGATGCCGTTAAGGTTCCCACCGCACTGGAGAACACATCCGGCTCAATACGCATCTTCGCGTCCTTGATGATTTTAATTTCAGGATAAAATTGACTATCCGAAATCATTGGATTTTCAACATCCTCCTTTTCGGGCTCCTTAGGTGGAGCAGGCTTTTCTTCTACTTTCTTTTTCTCTAATAAATGGGCGACTTTCGCATAACACTCCCCATCCTTGGTAGAATTCTTTTGCTTGCTTATTCGCACCTCACCGAAAGGAACCAATAATTTTTTACCTACAAACGAATTATCCCCATTCGGATCAGCTAAAGGCTGAACTCCATCCCAAACATCATTTTTTCGACGAATACCTATGTTGACATTAGCCGTTTTACAGATAACTACGCCTTGACAATCCTGAAAAATCAAAATAAATGACAAGAACTTGTCTTCGATTTGCTTAGTCGGCTTTTTTGAAGTAATCCGAAATCGATACAAATGGTTTGAATTCCCAAATTCTGATTTACTATCGCAAGCTAGTAATGATAATTTATAATCAACCTCAACAATGAGCTCTTCATTTTCATACAAAGAACCTGCACTTTCCCAATCTCCTGTAATAGGAATATCCACCAGTTCTTGCCCCAAACATTGCATGGAAACAAGAAATAAGCATACCAACAAATACGTATATTTTCGCAAAAACAATAGGAAATTGACCTAAAAATACAAAATACTTAATTTTTTATTTCTATCAATTTATCAAAATTAGTATTTATTAAACGGTACCACTTATTATAAATAAAATTGGCCCATTTTGGGCCAATTTTACTGATAAATCATTTTAAAGAATCACATTGACTAAAGCTATACTTTTTGTTCTTTCGGATCTTCCCCATATGAATTAGCACCTTTTGTTCCTTCCGTACAGGCTAAATACAGGTTATAAAATGGAATTAGAATAAACCAGCCACTTTTATCTACGTCATGCATTCTTCTAACACCGACTGCAATAGAGGGTATAATCGTAGCAAGTGTGTAAATATTTGAAAGGTAAGCACTCGTATAAAGCGCTATTAAGCCTATGCCAAATGTAATTAATGCATTAAACAAGGTAAAGTACCAATATTCGCTTCTTCTAGCTCTGCCTTTAAATGTTGCATAATTTTGGAGTACGTGTAAATAATAGTTCATAGTTAACAAGTTTATTTTTTCGTAGATATGGTTCTATGAATTAACCCTGTTTATTAAAGTTGTTTCTAGGCTCAACTAATATCAATTAAATTTATTTACCTGTTTTTTTTTCATCAGCTTCATTGCACATTCCAACAACTAAATCACTGATCATGTCCTCTGTTTGGCCTTCCCCATTTATTTCAAATGCATTAATTTCCCACGTTTTGTCATCATTTATCTCAAACTGTATAACAGCATTTGCAGGCTTATCTTCATAAGTTATTTCACCAGATACATTCAAATGATATTTGTTGTCATCAGGAGATACAAAACTTTCCCATTCTGGATTGGCAAAAAAACCATCAACTAATTCCTCCACCGTAGCCTTCTGACAATCATCAAAATACCCCTTTTTTATACTATTATCCATTTCTGATTTACAGCCTACGAACAAAAATAATCCCAAAATCAATAGTAAATACTTCATCTTATTCTATTTTAAATGTTTCATTATATGTGCACAAATCAACTCTGATTTAGAAGTTGGCAAATTTTTAATTGAGCCATCTTTCATCACCAATTGAATTCCGAATTCAACACTTACTGCCCTAGCTAACTTAGAATTTCCAGTATCTTTTGTCTTAACTGCACGTACAGTTTCCATATTATTATACTCAAAAATAGCCTTCTCTTCTTCTATGACATCGTTGTTATTAGTAATGACTTTTTGCTCCAAATTATGAGCTCTGTAAATGATTTTCTTATTTGTCAAGGTAATTATTGTTGACATACCTACATGTTTGAACAACATCTCCTCGCCATCATCTAAATCTGTAAGTAAATCAATTTCAGATTTGTCCAAAGCTATTTGTTGGTTGTAAAGCCAAAAACCTGCTAAGATCATTAACCATCCACCATACTTGGATATGACACCTACACCAACAACTAACTCGAGCCAACCAAAAGAAAAATCATTTGCTACCCACATTATCAAATCGGCAGCACCTAATACTATTAAAGCATATGCTAAATATTTCTTGTTCATTTTGAATGCGTTTACTTATTGGATATGTTTTATGGATTTAATCGTAATAAATAACAAACCTTATCGATTTATCATTTAAATTAAAAAAATCCAAAATAAAATAAGATTAATTATTTAACGGTAACTATGTATAGTAAACAAGAAAATACCGCGACTGAACAAATTATTTCAACTCATTTACTGATTAAAACAACGTGTTGAGGTGGGGTGAAAAATTTCCTACTGGGTCATGAAATTTTAAATTATTTTGAAGGTGCAGCAAAACCCGATTTAGCCAAATCATCAAAAAGCTTTTGAACGTCTTTAATTCCTTTTGAATCATTTACATCAAAGTATCGATAGGTCTCCATATCCGTCTTGTGTATTCCATTTTCTTGAATTGCACCTTGCGACTTATACTCCGCAATCACCCAATCCGCGACAATTTTATAACTTACTTTATCATTTTCCTTAAACTTAAATGCTCGATTCAAGGTGAATACGGGTGAATTAGGTTTGATTTTAGTCTCTGGGAAACCCTCCAACATGCTAAACTCGACAGGCTTGGATGTGGCAGATTGCGGACTACCGGCAATGATGATGGGTTTATTTGCACCCTTAAATCGCTGAACTGCTCGTAATGCCATTAGGACTGCGGTCTTATGATGCCCATGCTGACCTGCATGAGGCAACATCGTTATGATGAAATCATAGGCACGATCAGCTAACAAACGGTCCATTCTTCTTTCCACATAGGGTATCTCCCAATTTTTCCCTGAGATGTAAGGCGTCGGATCCGTGGTATACCAATCATCCGGTTGCTCCATGAAATAAATATTTCGAACCCCCATAATCTTACCTGCATTCAAAATTTCCTGCTTACGCAACATGGGCAAATGAGTCCGCGCAACAACCGAATCCGTAAGGTTTAGTCCATAATACATAGCACCTAATTGCGAGTCAGCAAAGCCTCCTCCCCCATCAGTCATAACGGCCATATCCACAGTACCCTTTAATTCATGGGTAATCTTAAACATGGTGACTGAAAATCCGGTCTCATCATCCGGATGGGCGGTTACAACGAGAACTTTGGGGCCTTGTGCCAGCATGGAAATAGGCGACAAAAAAGCCAAAAGCAGCATGATTGGTAGCAATTTTTTCATTTGATTCAGGGTTTTTAGTAACATTCGAGTACACTCATAATTGCTTAATAGTAAGCAAGTTAACAGAAAGTTACTAGCAAGCACAAAATCTAGCCACTGATTTAAACGCAATGTTTATGATTTTAGGACCTTTAAATAAGTTTTATATAGCGTAACGGGAAAACGAACGAGTCCTCCTGAGATGCTATTGGAGCTACAAGTAACTAAATTAACTTCCGAGGTATTGTATGAATTACCGTGGTTTTCACATTTAAAGCGCCCATTAACCACAACCCAAGAGGCTCGAGCACCTTGATGTGGGCAGCAATTATCAAAAGCTTTTATGGTAGTATTATCGGTTTTGATTAAGAGTATTCCTGCCTCAAGGACATTGCTAAAACCTGAAATATCTGCTAACTTACTGAAGTTTTTATGCGCTAAATTGACGAATACACTTTTACCCTCAATCAAAAAGCCTTCGTCATTAAATAAAGCTGAAACACGTTTAAATTCTTTTTCATCTTCTGATGTGGCAGGAACGACTGTTTCCGCCTCTTCTTGACAAGAACTTAGGAGCGCCAGTTGCGCGACAGTCAGCGCCGGGCAAAGATGTTGAATGAAGTTTCTGCGTTTCATAGCTGCAAGAAACAACTTATTTAGGAAATAATAAATGGCAAACGAGAAAACACCCAAGGGCCAAACACCTGATTTAGTCGATTTATTTACGAAAGAGAACATTCGCTTAGACACCGTGGGTATTCGTAAAAATCGCACCTATGGCTCTACAAAAGGACTTTCTCCGTACGCAGGGGAGTTTGGCAAAGCACAAAAAATGCATTTGCTTAATCGGACGCTTGTTGGATTTAGCTACAAGAGTTACCAAGAAATCAAAAATCTAAATCTGAAGCAATGCATTGACCTAATATTAACACCAGAAAAACCCTTCTCTCCGCCGATAAACGACTATTACTTGGATATCATGGACAACGAAGCTGCGGTTAAGGCAGATGTCCCCAAAGGTAGCGTTTGGGTCACCGCACCCGAATTTATTCAAGATGATGGCATATTATCGGGGACAAGAAAACAATGTACCAAGGCCTGGTTTGTCAAACAATTAGCCAAGCAAAATACTTCGATTCACTGGAGAATGGTCTTGTTTTACCATAATATATTAGTTGTTTCTATCACAGATTCGGGATTTGGCAAGTTTGCGTTTCAATATTTGGATACCTTATTCAAATATTCTTTAGGCAACTACAAGGAATTGATTTACCAAATTACCCTAGACCCGGCCATGCTCGTTTATTTGAATGGGAACCAGAATAACAAAGCAGCCCCTGATGAAAATTATGCCCGCGAGTTACAAGAATTATTCACCGTAGGCAAGGGTCCAAATTCCAAATTTACCGAAAGTGACGTGTCTGAAATGGCCCGCCTTTTAACCGGATGGTATTTTGATTGGGATAAATCACAAAAAAAAGAAGGGCGAACGGAAGTCCTTAATAGCTATTGGAATCATGATACCGGCGTAAAACAATTCTCCGCTTTTTATGGTAATCGGAAAATTTCCGGATCAAATGACCCAGATCGGGCCGATGGAGAATTACGAGAAGCCATCGATATGATTTTCGACACCAATGAAATTGCTCTGTATATTTGTCGGCGTATCTACAGTTTCTTCGTCAATCCCATAATCGATGGGCCCACCGAGGAAATAATTATTGCCCCACTAGCCAAGATTTTCCGGGATGCCAAATTTGAAATCCTCCCAGTGCTTCGAACTTTATTATCCAGTGAGCATTTCTTTGATTCCATGCATTACAATGCCATCATCAAATCACCCGCGGATTTTGTCCTCGGCCTATCCAAAGAATTTGATATGCCTTTATTGGACAACAAGTTTGCTCCTTTTATCAAAGGCAATGATGAAATTTATTACGAATATAGGCGCTACGTTAGCCTCGTATATCAAATGAGTAATTTGGGCATGAACCTTGGGGACCCTCCCAATGTAGCCGGCTGGCCTGCCTATTACCAAACACCCGCCTTTGATTTGTTTTGGATTAATTCAGAAACCATTATCAAACGCTCCCAATATACCGACTCCATTTTTAACTGGGGCAATTGGCTACATTACAATAACGCAAGCAAAACAGGGATGTTAGTCCGTGTAGATTTAGCTGAATACGTTCGTCAATTTGAAAATCCCGAGAAATTGGACGTGCTAGTTGACCAATTAATTGAACGCTTAATTAATGTTCCCATTTCAAAAAGTAATCGAACCCTGATTATTGACAAGATTATGCAAGGTAATACCAACACCAATTATTGGACTGGAGCTTGGTATACCTTTCTTGGGAATCCTACGCCTGAAAACCGACAGGTAATTCAGAATCGCCTTGCACAAGCGATGACATTAATTTTCCAATTTGGCGAAACACATTTACATTAAGGAGCCATGAATAGACGTAACTTTTTACATAATATGGCCCATTTGGCAGCGATGCCAGCCTTCATCCCGGGAATGGAAGCGTTTGCGCAAAGCGAGCTTTTAACCAATACCGCTGATAAAGGAAAAATTTTGATCATCCTGCGTTTTGATGGTGGAAATGATGGCTTAAATACCGTCATTCCTTTGGATCAATATGCCAATTTGCAGAAAGTTAGACCCAAGGTCATCTTGCCAGAAAACAAAATACTACCCATAAAGGGCACGTCTGCAGGTTTACACCCTGCTATGGCCGGATTGAACAATTTACTCGACGAAAAACGATTAGCCATTATACAGTCGGTAGGTTACGCTAAACCCAATTATTCACACTTTCGGTCTTCTGATATTTGGATGTCGGGCTCTGATTCCGACATCAATGTGCCCTCTGGATGGATGGCTCGGTATATCGAATCCCAACACCCTAATTATCCCCAGGCCTATCCCAACGCTAATTTTCCACATCCACTGTCGATCGAAATTTCTTGGCAAGCCAGCTTGTTATTTCAAGGTCAAAACTCCTTCACAAGTTTGATCTATAGTAATCCAGACAGCTTTTATAAGTTGATGAATCCATTCGTAAATACCTATCCCGAAACCTTACAAGGGTCTCGTTTGGCTTATTTACAATTGATTGGAAGACAATCTCAAGAGTATGGCGCAGTTGTTCAATCAGCTTTCCGAAAAGGAACTACCCCCATTCCCTTCGAAGAAAATGATTTAGGCAACCAATTTAAAATTATCCAAAAACTCATATCAGGTGGCTTGAATACACGGGTATACATGCTACGGATTGGTGGATTTGATACCCATAACCAACAAGTTGATGCAAGCGACCACACCAAAGGCATGCACGCGGTATTATTGAAGCAAGTCAATGATGCCATCGTGACGTTTATGAAAAACCTGGATGCGCAAAATCTCGGGGACCGGGTTGTGGGAGTAACTTTATCCGAATTTGGACGTACCATTCATTCCAACAATAGCGGGGGGACCGATCACGGAACGGTAGCACCGATGTTTGTATTTGGCAATGCTGTTTTGGGCGGTATGATTGGAACAAATCCGGTGATTCCAAAAGAGTATAAAATGAACGATGATTTACCCGTTCAATTTGATTATCGTCAAGTGTATTCATCCATTTTGAATCAATGGATGGGTTCGTCCAAAAGCAATAATAATCAGATATTATATCGCGAATTTGAGAAAATACAACTCATTAAAGACACCTTTGCTGATGCAGATTCAGACGGTGTACCTGATTTGTATGACCAATGTGCCAATACACCATTGGGAACTTTGGTGGACATAAATGGTTGTCCCGTATTTACTATGGCCACGAATAATTATAGCATTCAGGCTACGGCGACCACCTGCCCAGGCATAAAAAATGGAGCGATGCAAATCACCTTCAAGGACACGAAATTTACCTATTTTGTGGATATCAAAGGCCCTGGGGGCTTTACAAAATCACTCAAAGCCGTGGCAGGAGCTAAACAGTCTTTGGACAACTTAGATATTGGAAATTATAATTTATCCATCAGCATCGAAGGCCAAAAAGAATATATTCAGCTATTTGATATTCAAATCAAACAACCGGCTCCTTTGATTGTTCAAGCGAGCACGAGTCCAGATCAGCAAAGCATAAGCTTGGCTTTGCAAGGTGCTGAATCTTATTTTATTCAAGTAAATTCAAAAACCGTTGAGGTGAAGGAGTCAAGCTGGTCCATCGATTTAGAAAAAGGAATCAATAAAATTCGCGTTTGGACTTCTCAAGACTGCCAAGGCGTTTTCAATCGAGAGATTTTCCGTTCAGAACAAATTCAATGCTTCCCAAATCCTTGTATAGGACCTGTCAACGTTTATGTGGCAGGACGAGATTCTCGCGTGGAAATTACGCTTTATGATTTGCAAGGTCGCACATTGTCTCATAATACTTATACTTTAGACATCAATCGAATCACATCGTTGGATGTAAGCCATTTACCGGCTGGATCCTACTTGCTTGAAGCGAAAGGACAAACAGTCCAACAACAAGTTAAACTGATGAAACTATGAGAAATAACCTGCGCATTTTACTCATGGCATTATTCGTTTGGGCATGTAACGCAAAGACAGACGAGCCCATGGTTACTCCAGCCGTTCCGGAAAAAGCACCAGATGCGGTGGAGTTGAGCAAACCGGCCAACAATACCGTCTGCTTGCTAGGAACCAATACCAGTGGAAACGAAGTTCAATTCACTTGGGCACCCGTGGCATCCGCAACGAGTTATGATTTAAAAATCACGAATTTGATAACCAATTTCACAGAAACGAAAAGTTTTCCCACCAGCCCCGCAAACGTGACCCTTATAACAGGTGTCGCTTATGAATGGCAGGTAATATCTAAATCAAATAAGTCGGCGTTAACTACAGGCTCCGCCAAATGGAAGTTTTATTTAAGCGGTGCAGGACAATCCAGCTATGCGCCCTTTCCGGCAAGTTTGACATTTCCGGCTTCAGGCCAGCAAGTTACTGCAACGGCAGGGCAAGTAAAGTTGACATGGTCTGGATCGGATCCGGATTCAGGTAATTCATTTTTATCCTATGAGGTTTTTGTAGATACTGATATCGCAAAAGTGAAGAACCGCGAAGTCACAGCACAAAAGATCAAAACGGAATCACTGAGCATTCCAGTAAAGTCGGCAGCCACCTATTACTGGATGGTCAAAACTACAGATGAAACAGCTTCCTCAAGCTATTCAGCAATATACGGATTTAGGGTTAATTGATCCTGGCATAAAAACGGCATTACCGTTCAGGTAGATGTACGTAACGAATGGTATGTATACGATATGATCTGAAGATAAATCTAATATTGTCGAAAAATGATTCTTACCTTGAAGGCCAAGTCATAAGGAATCACATAAAATTGTATCTTCGGAAAACCTATTTTATGAAAAATATACTTTTAGGCCTGCTAATCTGCTTGGGTCAAATTTCGTTTGGTCAGGAATCTTTTCTAACAGACCACTTCCCCTTTCCCATAGGAGCATCACTAAATCCAAGATTATTAGCCGAAAACGAATCCTACGAATACCGTGCAAAAACGGAGTTCAATAGCGTAACTGCTGAAAATCACATGAAAATGATGATGGTACATCCGGAAGCCAATCGCTTTGATTTCAACAAAGGGGATGAAATTGTGAAATTTGCTCAGGCCACGCAAAAACGCATCCATGGCCATACGTTGGTTTGGCATAATCAAGTTCCCAAATGGATGACTGAATTTTCAGGTGATGCACAGGCCTGGGAAAATATGTTGAAAAACCACATACAGGAAGTAGCCAAACATTTCAAGGGCCAAGTCACCGGTTGGGATGTAGTCAACGAAGCCTTCTTAGATGATGGGACCTTGCGCCCATCGATTTGGTCGAAAAATATCCCCGATTACATTGCCAAAAGTTTCCAATGGGCCCATGAGGCTGACCCAAATGCCATCCTATTTTACAATGACTATGGACAAGATGGCAAACCTAAAAAAATGCAAGCCATATTGAATTTGGTGAAAGAGCTTCAAGCACGTCAAATACCTATTCATGGTTTAGGGCTACAGATGCATATCAACATACATTCGAAAAATGAAGAATTAGCCAGCGTCATTCATCAGTCACAAGCAACCGGACTTGCCATTCATTTTTCGGAATTGGATATCGCCGTTAACCCCAAAAATGATTCAACGTTTGTCTATACTGAATCAGCCCAAGAGGCTCAAAAAAATAAATATGAATTCATCTTTCAATCTTACCAAAGCATCCCTAAAAAACAGCAATATGGAATTACCTTCTGGAACGTAGGCGATAAAGATTCTTGGCTTCGCGGGTACTTCAAAAGACCCAAAGAATACCCGCTGCTTTTTGATGAATCTTACCGAAGAAAACCGTTGTATTCCAGCTTACTTAATTTATCAAAAAATGAAAAATAAATCGACAACACGTTGGGTATTACAAGCCACCAGTGGCTTAATCCTGACAGGATCTGGACTTTCGCTTGCCATCGATGCAGGCATTAGCAAATTGCAGGGTGGCGAGTGGTTTTGGTATGGAACCGGAGCGCTCGTGGTCTTTCAAGCTGGATTATGTTTGGTCATCGATTCTACCCGATTTAGATGAAAAAGTACTTTAGCCTTTTTTTAATTTTAGTGAGTTTTGCTTCGAAGGGGCAAGAAATCAAATTCGATACCCAAAAAACCTTTCAGACGATGCATAGCTTTGGGGCTTCCGACTGCTGGTCGATGGCCATGGTAGGGAAATACTATCCTGAAAAGAAAAAAAAGCAAATCGCTGAATGGCTATTTAGTCAGGAAACAGACGCATCAGGTACGCCCAAAGGAATCGGACTTTCGCTATGGCGATTTAATATCGGTGCAGGGAGCTCAGAACAAGCCAATCAAAGTAAAATAAAATCGGAATGGAGGCGAGCCGAATCATTTTTGACAGACGGAAAATATGATTGGACGAAGCAGCAGGGCCAACAGTTTTTCTTGGAAGCAGCAAAGAAATACGGAGTGCCCTATACGTTGGGCTTTTTGAATTCTTCGCCCGTCCAAATGACGCGCAATGGCCTTGCGATTGGGAGTGGAAAATTAGGTGAGTGGAACTTTAATAAAGAAAAAATTGACGCTTGGACATCATTTCTTACCGAGGTATCTACGCATTTTAAATTCACCTATGTAAGTCCATTCAATGAACCCCAGTGGGATTGGGGACCAGATAAATCAGGTGAAGCATCGCAAGAAGGTACACCCATCAATAATTCAGATTTGGCTTGGGCGACGCGAAAACTGGCTGAAAAATTTCAACAATCGAAAATCGAAACGCGCATTATCATTCCGGAAGCAGCGCAACTCAATTATTTAGTTGACCCGAAAAGCAATCGGCCGCAACAAGATGGTCAAATCGAAAGCTTTTTCAAACCCGAATCTTCCAACTACCTAGGGAATCTGACATCTGTAGAACGCGTCATCAGCGGACATAGTTACTTTACTACATCGCCTGAAGATAGACTCTTATCAACCCGTCAAGCGGTAAACGATAAAATCAAAGAAAACAATCTGGCCTTTTGGCAATCGGAATACTGCATTCTCGGAGATAATGCAGGTGAAATTAGGGGAAATGGCGTTGATTTGGGAATGAAAACAGCATTGTATGTCGCTAAGGTTATACATGCCGACTTAACCTATGCGCAGGCAACATCATGGAGCTGGTGGCTAGCCGTCAGCGCCAATGACTTCAAAGATGGATTGATTTATACCTTTAATGGAGAAACAAAAGGGGAAAATGACGCAAATAAGTTTAATGCAGAACTATACGATTCCAAAACACTTTGGGCATTGGGCAATTATTCAAGATTCATTCGTCCGGGTATGAAACGCATAGAAGCGAGCATCAATCAATCCGATTGTTTAATTTCCGGATATACGGACAAGAAAACGGTTGTTTTGGTGATTGTAAATGCAGGGAAAGCCTTTCAGCTTGAACGACTTACGCCGCGGGAAATTAAAACCTATACCACTTCAATTGATCAGAATTTAGCTTATCAGCTCGCTAAAAATGGAGTCATAAATATACCCGAGGCATCGATTATTACCTTGGAATTTACCTATGATAAATAAACTAAATTTATTTGCTTTTTATCTCAACCAGATCACCGTTTGAATCAGAAGAAATACATTTAATCGTATAATTGAGATATGAAATCTCTTGACCTACTGACAAGGGTGCTGATAATTTTCGAATATCGGTTTCGTTAATAGGTAAAACCTTAATCGTTCCCGTTCCCGAGGCGATATTGGTATCTACTACATAAACCAAGGGGCCTTCTTTGCTAATTTTACTGTCATATCCCAGTTTTCGCCTACTCTCAACAACGATAGCTGCTGTTTTGCTAATTGGCATTGTTAACATTTTTATTCCACCAGCTGTTTCTATAGGAGTTAAATAAGCACTATTTACGGTATTGGTACAGACAATTTGATCATCCGAAATCCAGCCTAAAATCCATTTTTCCCAAGCGAACAAATCTTGCCCCGCGCCACTAATCAATCCCATAATACTGAATTCACCTACAAATCGATGCGGATTCCCTTGATATGCATATAAATCAACCAAAGACATATTATGACCAAATTCATGATTAAACCATAGACCTCCCCAAAAATTTAAATCATAACCAGATGTTGCACTGTTCAAAAATTCCCGCCCATCGGCCTTAATTCCCTGACCAGGAAAAGCTGTTAATGCGGGTCCATTTTTCAACTTCGTGGCATCTGGGTTAGCGATAATGATAACTGCATCTGCACCAGAAAAATCGACATCTGGATCCGCAAGTGTGACCGCCTCTTGAATATATTGTTTATGTAAAGCAAAGGTCAAATTATCCCATCCATATTGGCCTGAGCCTTTAGACATTCGATACCATTTATGAATAGGATTAAACTGAATATTCAACTTTCCATAAGATACAGCATTAAAATAATTTTCTCCAGTAGGAGATAAAACCTTAAAAACCTGTTCTGTTGATTTGACCGCAACTGCATCACTAAAATCAACAAAAACAACATTAACCTTGACCGTACCTGTGGAACGCATACGATTAGCAATTCTAGGGAAACCAATACCTACATCTCCGCGCGTCATCATCTCTGGCAACTTACATATCCCGATTGAAATTGGATTTACTGTTTTAAATGATTTAACAGCACTGTATGAGGTACCCGCAGCATTCGTTGCAAAGGCTGCCGCATAATAGGTTTTCCCGCCTAAAAGACCTTTTAAAGATAGCGTAGATTCGCTAACCTTGTTGTCAAGATTTAGCGATTTAAAATCATTGATGGTTGGAACAGGTGATGTACTCCAACAAACACCAGAAGTAACTATTGTGCCACCGCCATTATCAATAATTTTAACTACAAAATCTGCCGACGTACTTGATAAATTCAATGGATTCTCTCCAATCGATACCGTTGGGATGACAGCCTTTTTTTCAAACACCCCAGTAACTTGTTTATCTGCATCCATTGAAAAAGTGATTGGATTTTGTGTACCGGTAATGCTTCCCCGCCATTCTTTGAATATATAATCTGAAGCAGGTGTTGCATTCAACGAAACAGACTGACCACGCTCGTATGAATTACTGGGTGGAGATATCGTGCCGCCATTCGTTGGCATTGCATCGACCGTTAATTTATGCTGGATTATTTCCTTTGAACAGGAAAAAAGCAAGATAAAATTCAGAAAACAAATAAACTTCCGCATTAGCTCAGCATTGATTCAAAACACCAAATTACATTTATTTTAATTTCAATTTTATAGAATTTATTAAACGGCAGTAAGCTATTATAAGATAAAATAATCACATAGAAAATTAAATCAGACAGTCTAAAAGTATGCCCAAAACGAAATAGTCCAACTAAATTTAAATGCGGCTATGAATAAAAAAAATGAAGCTGCCCTGCGTATCTTGCAGCTCATTAGCATCTAGCGCATTGAAAATTACCATCATCGGTGGAGGAGCTGCTGGCTTCTTCGCTGCCATTTCTGCCAAAACCCATTTTCCAGAAGCACACGTTTGCATCTTGGAAAAAACAAGTAAATTCCTTGGCAAAGTGAAAATTTCAGGTGGTGGACGATGCAATGTGACCAATGCAACGTTTAATTCCCGCATGCTTTCTGAACATTATCCACGAGGTGAAAAATTTCTTCGCAAAGCCTTTGAACAATTCAATGCGCAAGACACGGTAGATTGGTTCGAATCACGCGGTGTGGCATTAAAAACCTACCCCGACAACTGCATATTCCCCCTTTCAAATGAATCGCAAAGCATCATCGACTGCTTTCTACATGAGGCCAGAAGCTTGGGCATTGAATTGATTACCAACCAATCCGTAGAAAATATTCGAAAAAAAGATCAAGGTTTTGTCATTGAAACCAACCACGATTTATATCAGACAGACCGCATAATCATTACGGTGGGGGGCCAACCGAAATCTACCTGGTTTACTGCCATCGAGTCTTTTGGTCACAACATCATTTTACCCGTCCCTTCCCTTTTTACCTTCAATATGCCCAAAGAACCCATCAAGGCGCTGATGGGTCTCGTAGTCGAAAAAGCACGTGTTCGCATCGAAGGACAAAAGCTTTTAGGAGTCGGTCCACTCCTCATCACACACTGGGGTATGAGTGGTCCAGCCATCTTACAGCTTTCCGCCTGGGGTGCTCGGGTTCTGGCTGAAAAAGAATATGTATTTTCAATACTTGTCAACTGGCTGGATGAGACTAAAGAAGAGGTCCTTCGTCAAGAATTCATCCACATACAAAAAATACACGGAGCCAAGATGATTCAAAATCATAACCCATTCCCAATTCCGAATCGATTATGGTTTTATCTGTTAGAGAAAAACGAAATCAAACTAGAGGCCCGCTGGCACGATTTGGTAGGCAAAAATGCCAATAAACTTATTAATACGCTCATCAATGATCGCTATGAGGTACAAGGAAAAACAACCTTTAAAGAAGAATTTGTGACGGCTGGCGGTATCGATCTCGCGGAAATAGACGTAAAT
The DNA here is from genome assembly GCF_044342065.1 of Aquirufa sp. Classification (GTDB taxonomy): domain Bacteria; phylum Bacteroidota; class Bacteroidia; order Cytophagales; family Spirosomataceae; genus Aquirufa. Next base: position 172,839 of record NZ_JBIIQN010000003.1, read on the forward strand.
ACGATGGAAAGTAAATTGAGCCCTGGACTATTCTTTGCAGGTGAAGTGATGGACATCGATGGCATCACCGGAGGCTTTAATTTTCAAGCAGCTTGGACAACAGGCTACATAGCCGGAAAATCCTCAGGCCAATAAGTACTTGCCTTAAAGTTTTTTTGTATCTTCGTTAAACGTTATAACACTTTCATGCGCATACTTTTTATCTTGCTCGCTAGCCTGTTTATTCAGCAAGCGTACGCTCAAGAATTGGTATTTGAAGTTGGCGGAAATGCCACCAAATACCAATACCAAAATCTCAACGGCACTATAGTTGATTACCTAAATCCTGCCTCCGGTCTACACGCCCAATTAAAACGTGAAAATGTCCTTTTAAAGGTTTCCAAACTATTTGGATCAAGCGACATTGACGACAAACCCCTTTTCATTCCCACGGTAAAATATGCCTTCGGATTTACCTACAATCAATACAACAGCGTAGGAAGTACACAAGGTATAGCATTAAGTTACAATACAGACCATTTAGGAATAATCGGTGAATTAGGCCCTGAAATACCCATCAACCAAGCCATTTCCTTGGATATAAAAGGTATCGTTTCAGTAGCCAAAATGTGGAATGGAAACCAGCTAATTGGCAATCAATACCTGCCATTAGATGAGCAAACCCAATTTTCGAAAATCCGTATTTACGGAGGATATTCGATAGCATTGGTACATCACCTAAGTAAATTTGTTAGTGGTTTTGTAAAATTCCAAGCCTTAAGTTCTGTTAAAGAGCCCGATTATCCAGTCAATCATTTACGTTTAATGCCCAACACCCTATCGATAGGTGTTAAAATCAATCCATAATGAGCATGAAGTCAACATATCTACATATTCTTGTATTGTCTCTTTTGGCTTATGCTGGTTTAGGCCAAACCAAAAGTTTAAATTATCAAGCTGTTATTCTTAATCCGAACCCATTAGACGTACCCGGAAATACCATTTCAAACCTTCCTTACGGCTCCAGCGATGTATGCGTTAAATTTAGCTTATTGAGCAAAACAGGGCTGTTGGAATACCAAGAAGTTCAATGTACCAAAACGGATACTTATGGACTGGTCAACTTGAATATTGGAACAGGAAATACCGCAGGCGCTTCTGCATTTACTACACCAGGAAAATTCAGTTCGTTTGACGCTGTGTTGTGGGATGCAAATCCCAAAAGACTCAAAGTAGACGTCAGTTTCGATAAAGGAAAAACATTCACCACGGTTAGCACACAAGCACTAAACTATTCTGCTTACGCATTGTACGCTGAGAGTGTTGAATACCAAAACGTTCGCTCAGCACCCACGAAATTATCTCAATTTACAGACGATATTCAAGTTGTTAAAATCAAGGATCTCGATCCATTAAAATCCGACATCTCCAAAAACAAAGAGGATATTCAAACCATTTTAGCCACAAATTCACAAACCACTTCACAAGTTGCCGTAATCAATCAATCCATTCGCGATATCAATCTTTTAAACGACATTCAGAATCGTCGTTTAGACCAGTTAGTAACGCAAAATAATGAGTTTAGTACAGTCATTACGAATTTGAATTTCACCTACGAAAGACTTCAAAACAAATCATCTGCCACGAACCTTGGTGGTGCAAATGCAACGGATGGTTTCTACCCTAGTCAACGGGCGGTTAAAGCCTACGTGGATGCACAAACTACACCTAACGCCACTACCAGTATTGCTGGTAAACTTATTTTGGCAGGTGATTTAGCGGGTACCTTTTTCGCACCTACTGTTCCGGCGTTAACGACGAAAGAGAATACGGCAAACAAAAGTACTGCGGCAAATTTGGGCGCGGCAAACGCTAGTGATGTTTTATTCCCAAGCCAAAAAGCCGTAAAAACCTACATCGATGCCCAGACTACACCGGAAGCAACGACCTTGATTCAAGGTAAAATTCAACTGGCGGGAGATTTAGCCGGTACAGCCTCCGCACCTACCGTTCCGGCCTTGGCCTTGAAAGAGAATTTGGCGAATAAATCAATCGCCACCAACTTAGGTGCTGCCACTTCAAGTGATGAGCTATATCCATCGCAAAAAGCGGTTAAAACCTACATCGATGCACAAACAACACCGGATGCCACAACCTTAATTTTAGGTAAAGTCCAGCTAGCTGGAGATTTATCAGGCACAGCAGCAGCGCCTACCGTTCCTGCGTTAGCAACAAAAGAGAACACCGCGAATAAAAGCATTGCGACCGATTTAGGCGCAGCCAATTCAAGTGATATCCTCTTCCCAACTCAAAAAGCAGTTAAAACCTACATCGACGCGCAAACAACACCGAATGCCACAACCGTTCAATTAGGAAAAATTCAATTAGCAGGCGACTTGTCGGGGACAGCCACGGCACCAACCGTACCAGGCTTATCAACCAAAGAGAATTTGGCAAATCGAAGCACTGCAGTCAACCTCGGGGCTGCTGCACCAAGTGACACTTTATACCCCACACAGCGTGCGGTTAAAACGTATGTAGACGCTCAAACAACGCCAAATGCCACCACAACGCTATTGGGTAAGATTCAATTGGCAGGAGATTTAAGCGGAACTGCTACAGTCCCGCGTCTTGCGGCCAATGCAGTGAAATTTGCAAATTTGGCAGATAGCACAGTCACAACATCCAAAATAGTAGATGCCAATGTAACGGATGCCAAAATTGTTTCCATGCAGTCATCTAAATTAATTGGAAATATTGGGGTTGCTAATGGAGGAACAGGTGTAAGTACATTAACGGGATTGGTGCGAGGCAATGGAACGGGAGCCTTTACCCCTGCCACCTATGGTAGCTTTTATGATCTAACGAATCAAATAGCCGCAGCAGCAGATTCTGCTACGGCCATGCAATTAAATACTACTGATTTCGCATCAGGCGTTTCTGTGCAAAACAATAGCCAGTTAAGATTTACCAGTGGCGGAATCTATAATATTCATTTCTCAGCTCAAATAGACCGTAACGCCGGAACAGCCGCTCAAAGATTAAAAATTTGGTTACGCAAAAATGGAGTCAATGTGCCTGCATCAGCAACTGAACTAATCGTTTCGGGTGGAGTAGGAACGACGGCAAGCGTTGCCTCATGGAATTTCTTTCAAAACTTAAATGCAACCGATCAAATAGAAATTATGTGGAGCGTTACAAATCCCCAAGTATTTCTTGCCTTTTCGCCAGCCACTTCGACACCCTCCAGGCCAGCAATTCCGTCACTCATCGTCACGGTAAATCAAGCCTTTTAACAGATGGCCCGCATTAGCGGGCTATTTTTTTGAATCATAGGTAATTAAACACTATCATTGCTGATAATTTATATAAACCTATTACACATGAAAAAACTTATCATTGCTTTCTTTTTAGGCCTAATTAGCCTGAATGGATTTTCCAAACCCACAGGTACCTATAAAATCGTCGTAGAAGGATTTGACTGGGGTGCAGCTGTGAACAAAGTCATCCTAAATTTATCCGATACTACTTCCAAAGTAAACCCTGCTGAATACCAAGTTTTTGCATCCAGAAAATCAGCCATAGGACCAATCAATGATGAACAAAACAAGCGGGATGTCATTACGGCTTATATTTCTGACGAACAAGGAAATCGGGTTAAAACGGGCAAAAACATTACCTTGGTTTTGGCTGTGGGTCCGCAATTGACCATCTCCTCTCCCATTCAATATTTCAGAGGGAAAGGAAATGTTTGGGTGGATTATTCCATCATGGTGCTACATACGAAAAGCCAACAAATTTGGGACAGCCCTAGCGGAAAAATCATGCCTTTGGTAGATCAATTCGACTTGACAAAAAAATTCACGTATAACGATAAACTGACGATGTCCTACGCGACATTCACACCCAAAGAAAGCCGAGAAAAAGCTCCACTTATTATTTGGCTGCATGGCGGAGGAGAAGGTGGAACAGATCCTACGATTCCTTTACTGGGCAATAAAGCGGCTAATTATGCCTCAGCAGCGATTCAGTCCATTTTCGACGGGGCCTATGTATTATCACCGCAATGCCCAGGTGCTTGGATGCACAATGCGCAAGGGGTGGGAACTCAAGGAAAAGACAACGATGTATACAATGAAGGCTTAATGGCCTTAATTAAGGATTACGTGAAAGCTAATCCGAAAATTGACGCCAACCGCATTTATGTGGGCGGATGTTCAAACGGTGGATATATGGCCTTGAAATTGATTTTGTTGTACCCGGATTATTTTGCAGCAGGTTATATCAGTGCGCTCGCCTATCGCTCAGAATATATTGCAGATGCTGATATTCAGAAAATCAAACAGGTACCGATTTGGTTTGTGCATTCCAAAGATGATATGACAACTATTCCAAAATTGACCGTTGAGCCCGTATTCGATCGTCTTCGTGCAGCAGGTGCGAAGAATGTTCACTTTACATACTATGACCACGTAAATGATATCACGAATTTCTATGGAGGAAATGGCTATCAATACAACGGGCACTGGTCATGGGTATACCTTCATGAAAACTTACCTCGGACTGATTTAGATGGTTCTCCCGTGCGTATTAACGGAAAACCCGTTAGCATCATGGAATGGATGGCCGCTCAGAAAAAAGGGAAATAAAACAAGCAGAGGCAGTTCGAAAGAGCTGCCTTTTTTTATGCCAAAGCTTTTAATGCCCGTACCAACTGATCCAATTCTGCGATGCTCGTGAAGACATTTGGCGTGATCCGACAGCCATGAACGTCATTCCCATCGATGGCAACGGTGTATATGTTGAACTCATCCAAAAGCCTTTTGGCTAATTCCGCCGGCTTCAGTTTGGAGATCCCCACATTGGCAATCGCTCCATGGCGCGTAGGGTCAGCTGGGGTGTTCACATTAATTCCCGGTATATTTCGCACTTGTGATGTCCAGTATTGTTGGAGATATCGCAAACGAGCCTCCTTGCGCGCAGGTCCCAATTGGCGATAAAAATGAACCGCATCCTTTATCGCCAAATGCGCATGCACAGGATTTGTTCCTAAGTGATTCAGGCGCTCGATGCCTTTGGCTGAACTTTCGTTTTCTGCAAATACAGGCCAAATTTTATTGACATGTTCCGGTTTGACATACAGCATCCCTACGCCTAATGGAACGGCAAGCCACTTATGTAGACTCGCACCGTAATAATCACAATGCAAGTCGAGTAAATTGAATTCAATGTGCGCCACGGCATGCGCGCCATCGACCATGACTTCGACGCCTTTGGCATGGGCCATGTCACAAATTTTACGGATGGGCAGAATTTGCCCTGTGATATTCACCATGTGGCAGACCATAAGCAATTTGGTCTTTGGCGTAATGGCACGCGCGTACAGGTTGACAATTTCCTCGTCATTGGCGGGGTGCATGGGCAAAGAAAGTTTCTTCAATACGACCCCATGCCTCCGCGCTACTTGGTCAAACATATCTTGCATCGCACCATAATCCTGAATGGCAAAAACGGCCTCATCCCCGGATTGCCAAGGATATCCACCGATGATCATATCCAATGATTCAGTTGTGTTTCGCGTTAAAATCAAATCATCCGGTGGACATTGGACAATATCTGCCACGAGTTGGCTCATCGCCTTTCGATCCGAAAATTGCGCGGTGCGCATGTAATAAGCACCCTGGTAATTGATCTCACGAATATGTTTGAAGTGATTTTCAAGGGTTTCTTCCGGGAGAATATTATAATACCCATTCTCAAGGTTAATATAATCTGGTTTCAACCGATAGGCGCTTCGTACTTGCGCCCAAAAGGTTTCATCATCCGCAGCAGCGGGTTGGCGAAGTAAATTTACCAGCGACGGTGTGAGGCTAAGTCCGAGTGTTGATTTGAGAAATTGGCGTTTGTTCATGAATTAGGAGACTAAACGAGTAACCAAGTTACTATTTTAAATAAAAGTTCTTATTAATCCTAAAGCCTTTCTTGGTATTCGCCCACTAGAAAAAATTACCTCGCGAACTACCTAGTTGCCCCTTGCACTATACGGGAAAAACAAATCTACATGTATATCAAAATCCCTTACCTATACTGTCAACATAATTTTTCAATGGCCACATGCAAAATAAGATGTATATTCTCATATTCCCGATAAATCCCTGTCGATTTTAGTATCGCAGTAAATTCATCACCACTGAAATCTTAATAATTCATTGATTTTCCTAATTTGCAACATAATTGAATTAGCGTGCATAAATTAGTTCGAATCTTCATACTTACCTTGTTGGTTGGTTTGTCAATCACCAGCACAGCGCTCGATCGTTTCATTGATTGGCTCCCACCTCATTCTTCATTGCGCTATCGGATTAATTTAAATTCTCGCCAACTAGAAAAAGAGACAAATAGTGAACAGTGGGAAATCCAAAGGGCGGTTTTGATAGATGACCGAGATATCGAACTACTATCCGCAAAGATTTCGCATTCAAATTATTTTATTTTACCAAATCAAAAAGTTAGGTTTTTGATACAAGGCACGGGGTTGGTTTATGATTTTGACTTTGCCACATCTGAATTTAAACGCATAGATCGAACGGTTCACAGTGGTTATAATTTCAATGCTACCCGATTTTACCGAAATAATGTCCTTTACTCCATTGGTGGCGAAGGTTTTTGGAATTATAACAAACACATTACCTATTTTGATGATAAATCAACCAAAGAATGGGAAATTTTGCGTCCCAAAAACAAGGGGCCAGAGATGATTTCGGATGGATTTCAAGGTTATTCTATGCATGATGACGCCTTTTATTCAGGCGGCTCAAATAATAAAAACTTCTTAGAAGATGAAAAAATAGACTATTTAAGGGTATTTCAACGCTTCAATTTCAAAAATAAAACGTGGGAAATACTAGGCAATATTTCAACTAAAATTCCACTTGCCGAGCACCGGACAATCTATTGGAACGGTACCCATTTTGTTCAAATGGCACGCGATCGCATCTTCATTATTGATCCTGTCAAAAACGCGATATATCAATACAAAGATAATGGGGTCTATTTTGAGGGGGGAGGTAACCATTTCATCAGTGATGACACCATCAAATATTTTCACTATTCCGATCGAGGAACCCTTTCCATTATTCCGGTCAATAGCCTCTTAAAAAAATCCGTCTACCTAGGAGAATTCTATCAAGTAGACTACACGAAATACTACCTAAGTGGAATCCTTGCGTTAATCGTACTCGCATTAGGCTATTGGATTTACCAGAAAAAAAGCAAATTAGAACCAAGCTTTGACCCCTTGGAAAGAAAATTACTAAAAGCCTTGCTGGAAGCAGGTGAAAACTTCATACCAACAAACGATTTGAATGAAATCCTGGAATGCGGAAACAAGTCACAAGAAAACCAACGCCGGATACGCTTCATGACCATCAAACAGGTTAATGAGAAGTTGGCCTATTACTACAACATCAAAAATGCCATCGAACGCTCGGCCTACACAGAAGACAAGCGCCTAATAAACTATCGATTAAAGAAAGGGGTTAAAGAAAAAATCAAAGCCATTTTATAATACATGACATTCATAACGTCCTGCGCAATTTCCCTTCGTTAGCTTTGAATAAACCAATCAAAGACCAACATGGAAACCCTTGAACTTTTAGTTGAAAACATCAAATGTGGTGGCTGCATGAGCGGCATCAAAAATGCACTTTTGGCATTTCTAGGCGTTAAATCCGTGGAAATAAATTTTGAGGAGGAAAAAATCACGATTCAAGGTGAAAAATTAGATCGCACAGCCTACTTAAAAAAAGTGGATGGCATGGGATATCCTGAAAAAGGGAACAATACTTTATTGAAGGAAGCCAAATCCTATGTGAGTTGCGCGATAGGGAAAGTGACAGCCTAGAAAAAAAGCCTCACTAAATATCAGTGAGGCTTTAAAATAATCCTAGTTCTAATTTTTCCATGTAACAAAGTGGGAACTCGAAAGTTGCCCCATTGCCCATACTGAATTATTATACGGCAATTTACAAATTTTTCAATTTATACTTACACCACTCTGGCAGGACAGTTTCCTTAATCCCAAGATTTTTGCTTAATATTACCGCAAAATATCCTTGACTTTGGGTCATTGGTAAAATGCGGAGCTTCAATTTAATAAACCTATACGTTTTAATTTTTTCTCTTTTCTTTTTTGCCAACTGCAAAAAAGAGGAGCTTCCTATCGCTCCCAATGTTCAAACAAAGGAAGCCATAAATCCGCGAGCAACCTCCGTAACCTTACAAGGTTATAATGGCTCTGAAGATTTATTGGGTATCACGGAACGGGGCTTTTTTTATGCCGATCATAATAAACCCGCCGAACTGCTTAAACAAAAAGTGACAGCAAGTCCAGGTAATGGAGACTTTGCAGCACTCGTAACTGGACTGACTGCTGAAACACTTTATTCGTTCGTTGCCTACGCAAAAAATTCAGAAACCACCACCCTAGGGCTAACCAAAACGTTTTTAACACGCGAATATACCCTACCTGAAGTAAGTACTGATAAAATAAAAAATGTCTACATCACATCCTGTCAGGTGGCCGGAATTGTAGGATATGATGGAGGAAAACTCGTCACGGAACGAGGATTCTGCTACAGCATTAAACCTAACCCCACCATTCAAGATAATCGCGTAACGGCCGGAAAAGGTGAAGGTCCGTTTGATAATTTTCTAAATGGGCTCAACGAAAACACAACATACTACGTAAAAGCTTATGCCATTAATAGCTTAGGCGTTTCTTATGGAGAAGAATTAAGTTTCACTACTTTCAATTACAGTCCCCCCATCGTGGGTAGTATCCATGTCAGAGACATTACCAACACCACAGCCAATTTCCAAGGCGAGGTTTTTGACACGGGTGGTGGAGACATAACCGAACGAGGATTTTTACTTTGTAGTAGCGCAGAAGATTTAACCGGTTGCCAAAAGTTCAATATCTCCGGTGGTGTAGGTGCCTATAGACTTGTCATTACCAACCTGAAGACGAGTGTCACCTATTACATGCGCGCTTTTGCAACGAATAAAAAAGGGACAGCTTATGGGGCAGCTATTGCTTTTACAACGGGTGAATATACCAACGCATCTGTAAAAACGGTTTCAGTTACCTCCATTACCACTAATTCCGCTGTGCTAACCGGGAATGTCATCAATGAAGGAAACACCCCCGTTACTGAAAAAGGATTTTGCGTGAGTATTATTCCAAATCCAACAATCAACAACCTTAAATTCCCGGTGGCCATCGGAAAAGGGCCCTACACCTATTTCCTGGGGACACTTTCTGAAAATAAAACCTATTACATCGTTGCCTATGCCATCAACAATAAAGGTGTCAGTTATGGAGACCAAATCAAATTTACTACGTTATCAAGCACTCCTGTAATTCCACCTGATCCGGCAAACCCCAACCCCAGCGTACCTGTCATTACCAACTTGAAAATAGGCGAATTTCATCAAGGAGGAATCATCACTTACTTCTTTAAAGAAGGGGATCCTGGTTATGTTCGGGGAGAACAGCATGGATTCGTAGTTAGTCCAGAAGATATCAGCACATCAACTTTCTGGGGATGTCCAGGATTATCCATTACCAGAGCCCGCGCCGAATATATCGGTGCAGGTAAAGCAAATTCTGCCGAAATTGTCCGCATGTGTGGTACGCTAAATTCTGCCGCAAGACTCTGCGCTAATTATATTTATGGCGGTTACTCCGATTGGTTTTTACCAAGCAAAGACGAACTAAATCAAATTTATCTTCAAGCTGACAAAATTGGCGGAATCGATAAAACCGACCTATACTGGTCCTCTACGGAATATCAAGGTAAAACGATTACAGACCAAAATATCGCTTGGTTGCAGTTATTCATCGACGGCAGCTATCGCGAAGCGCGTAAAAACGAACTTTACCGCGTAAGGGCTATTCATTATTTCTAGGTCGGTCATACAAACCGCAAGAACATATACCCCAGGGCTTTAACCTGGTGAGTTTCAGAATGAATTATCTTGCATGAATCCCTAGGCTGAAGTCCTAGGGAATTAAAAACTTTCCTTAACTTTGAAACACCTTATACTAAACCTCTATGAAAAAAAGAATACTCTTCTTCGCCTTACTCTCCATCAGTGCCATTTCAATCATGTCACTGCGTAAAAGCCCTACTAAACAAGTTGCCATCGACGGACCTGCAGAGAAAACCTATACACAATATTGCGCCTCTTGTCACGGTGAGAAAGTGGAAGCCTTTGTAGATCGGCAATGGAAACACGGTAATAAAAAAGAACAAATTCTTGCTAGCATCACGCATGGCTATCCAGAATTAGGTATGCCTACTTGGAAAGAAGTTCTTTCAGCGCAAGAAATCGAAAAATTAGCAGACCTAATCGTTGAGAATCTAGCCGGCGTAGAGCAATATAAATTTGCCAATAAACCCTCCAGCAACATCTTTAAATCCGATGGCATGACGATCCAGTTGGATACCATCGCAAAAGGATTAGATAGTCCTTGGGGTTTTGCTCAGCTCCCTAACCTTGATTATTTAATTACAGACCGTTCAGGTAAATTGTATTTGGTAGATCAAAAACAAAATAAAACACCTATCTCAGGAATACCTGCAGTGATGTCCAAAGGACAAGGCGGTTTGTTGGACATCACCCTACATCCAGATTTCGAACAAAATGGTTGGGTTTATATGTCTTATTCAAAATTCAGAACTGAAAACGGACAAACCGAAACAACGACAGCTATCGTACGTGGTAAAATCAAAAACAACCAATGGGTTGAATCACAAGAAATTTTTGAAGCAAAGCCTTATACCAAAACATTCCACCACTTTGGATCTCGTTTGGCCTTTGATAAAAAAGGATTCTTATTCTTCAGTGTAGGCGAACGTGGCATGGAAAAAGTCTTCCCGCAAGGTTTAGATAATGACAACGGAAAAATTCACCGCATCAAAGATGATGGTGGCATTCCAGCAGATAATCCTTTTGCAAAAAGTGCGAATCCAACAGTTTACTCCTATGGCCAACGTAACCCACAAGGATTGACTCTAAACCCAAGCACGGGTGCTATCTGGGAAACCGAGCACGGCCCTCGCGGTGGTGATGAAATCAACATCATCCAAGCAGGTAAAAACTACGGTTGGCCTGTCATCTCTTACGGTATCAACTACGACGGCAAGCCCATCACAGCTATCTCGAAAAAAGATGGCATGGAGCAACCGATTAGCTATTGGATTCCATCGATTGCGCCTTCAGGCTTGACTTTTGTGGTTGGGGATAAATACCCAGCTTGGAAAGGTAATCTGATGGTGGGTTCATTGCGGTTCAACTACCTGAATCGTTGTGAGGTGAAAAACAACAAGGTCGTTAAACAAGAAAAAGTATTGGTCAACTTAGGCCGCATGCGAAATGTGGAACAGGGAGTTGATGGTTTCTTGTACGTAGGAACCGAAAATCCAGGCATGGTCTTCCGACTAAGACCTTTATAATCTTTCAAAAAAGCCTGATTCGTTCAGGCTTTTTTTTTGGCCACTCATCCCATTTTGGTTGGCGATACAACGCATTTAAAGGAATTTGCATCTTGATTTTTTCATTAATGCCTTTATTCAATCCGCCTACATGCGTTTAATACTTTTACTACTATTTATTTCGAGTACCATTTTTGCTCAAAATTCTTTGCAGTTTCAATTGCAGGATGCCAACAAACAAGCCCTCCCCTTCGCGAGTGCCCTACTAAAGAAATTACCCGATTCTAGCTTATATAAGGGTTTTTTAACCGATGAAAATGGATTAGGCAAGCTCAATAAAATCCCAGCGGGTAACTATGTTTTGCAAATTCAAAATACGGGATTTATTACCCAAAAAATTGCGTTGGCAAGTATTAACGAAACGTCCAACTTGGACTTGGGAATCCTGACCATGTTAAGTCTTTCGAAAGAATTAGCCGAAGTTGAAGTTCGCGCAACAAAACCACTCATCGAAAAAAAGCTGGATAAGACGATTGTCAACGTGGAGAATTCTGCCATGGCAGCAGGTAATACGACCATGGAAGTACTTGAGCGGGCACCTGGGGTAATCGTGGATAAAGATGGTAACATTTCCCTACGTGGCAAATCAGGAGCAAGCGTTATGATCGATGGGAAGATTTCCTATTTGGCAGGAAGTGATTTGGCGAATTACTTACGCAATTTACCTGCTGATCAAATTTCCACCTTGGAAATTATGACAAACCCTTCTTCCAGATACGATGCGGCCGGAACGGGAGGAATTATCAATATTACACTGAAGAAAAATGCCAACATCGGAATGAATGGTTCCGCGAATGCAACCGCGGCTCAAGGATACTTTTTCCGACAGGCATTGGGTGGCAACTTGAATTACCGAAACAACGGTTGGAATTGGTTTGGTAACGCCTCGTTAGGTAACCGACCAAGTATGGAACGGAATTATTTATTACGGAAGTTTACGGCCCAGCAAGAAAATTGGGAACAAAGTTTTCTATATGCCAACCAGAATAAAAATGCGCAAATAAAAGGGGGCGTTGACTGGTATTATTCTCCCAAAACAACATTTGGAATATTACTATCTGGCGGATACAATTATACGACACAGAACAATGGCTTAAACCAAACGGTACAAATGAATAGCCAAAATGAGGTTTTATCACGTTTAGACACCTATAACAGTTTAGATAATCCATTTTTTAATTACGCCTCGAACTTCAATTTTAAGCATAGTTTTGACTCGACAGGTCGGGAGTTAACCATTGACATCGATCACGCAAGATTCATCGTTGAAAATCAGAATAATTATCGTTCACGTTATGTGAATCCACTTTACTTACCTATCAAACCC